>CAJOHZ010000001.1 GCA_905234695.1 uncultured Bacteroidales bacterium
ATAGAAGTGCACCAGGTCGCTCCACGGGCCCCACATCAGCGTGTCGTGCACCGCGCAGCGGTGGTGGCAGCGGCCCCGCACCCGCGCCGAGTAGTAGACCCCCGTGTCGATGGCGTCGTCGAAGATGACCTTTGGCGACTCCTGGTTGGTGACGCTGGTATACTGAGAAGGGTCTTCGCCCCGCACGCCGTAGGCTATCTGGAAGAGGTCCTGGTCGTCGCTCCCCGGGGCCCACGCCACGTTCACCCAGCCTGTGCCGCTCCCCTGCACCCGCACGCTGTCCACCCCCGCACAGACGTAGCTGTCCGTATCCGGCGGCACTATGATGGGGAAAATACCCAAAAAACTCGATCTGCTATCATTTCTTGGTATATCATAATATCTTCCTACGGATATAACTACTCCATCCCGTGAAACAGCATATGTGGAATGATATTCATTATTAGAATCACACGAATATATCAAAAGAAATCTTGGTGTTCCTCCAACAACGGGGTAAAGGTTCCTGTCGGAGTAATAATATCCACTGCCAACAGCAAAACTATCATTTACATAAATTGCATGGTCAAAATATATTTCATACACAGGACAGACTGAATCAAGATAGTTCTCACATCTTAGACCCGAGCGAATGAATTTAACCACATGGCTGAGTCCAGAAACCTCCAGCCCTCACCTTCGAATTTTTGAGCTATTCTGACAGACAACGGATCATTCGTATGGGTAATGCGTCCTCCAACCACCGCAACACCATAGACTAACTGAGGGGCATCCGAATGGTACACCATGCCAGAGAAACACCGACAGCCTATTGCGTTGTGACTATGCTCACATAAATAATGCCCCTCGTTTGTGTCATACGGCACATTCACATATCGGGAGCAGGGATATGTCACTGTATCTTGCGCCCAAGACGCCACCATAAAAAACACTATAAATATTAGCGAAAATGTTTTTTTTATCATTGGAGTTATCATGATGTGGTGAGATTGGTATTATGTTCAAACAGAATCTGTTTTTGGTATCCAAAATTCCCTATTGCTTGATGCAACGTATAAATGCATTATTGACAATTACCTGTAAATTGTCGCTCTTAGGGTCTATGCCTGGAATAGCTGGTGTATAATTAAAAGTCTTTTTAACAAATTGTCTAATTTCTACCTTGTTAATATCCACATTATCCACCTTGTAACAATTGGTCGATGCCGCATCTATTGTTACGTCCTTCATAAACCAGTAGTCTCCTCCTGTGGAGATGTAATGCGTTGTGGTCAGTCTGTCCACAGAAGTATAGGGCAGCCTAGACCCCGATTCGTATAATCCTTTGGCAGTATATGGTACTGGTGAGTATGGCTTCAGGTGCAGGAACGTGTAGTTGTACTGATTTGGAGGAAACTGAAAATACATAAGCATTACCAACTTTTGGTAATGCGGCATATAAACCAATTCCAATGGCTCTGTCTTGTCGGTGCCGAGATAGACGGCTTGACTTGTGGTCATTTTATGAGAGGGGAGGTCAAATGTACGGATACGCGTCTCAAAAAGTTGCGTCGGCGTGGGGGTGTTAAGGGAAAGGGATGCAATGGCAATAGTATCTTTTCGCATGACACAACCATGGAAAAACGACAACCCATCATACTCTGTACCAGGGTAATAATAATATGTGTCGAACGATGACAGTATACTGGCACCTTTGGGACAAGGATGGATAGAAATAGCATCCTCATCCTTGTCGAAACCAACGATGGCGATATAATTATCTGTCTCAATCACCTCATCCACATACTCAAGATGGGGTACATTCACATTCGTATAAACGCCAGTATGGTTGGAGAAAGCAGGAACATTGGGGTCGAAGTCGCATTCCAGAACGGCACGTTGACCGCAGATATATGGTCCAGGTGTACTCATACCAATGCAGCCAGTAGCTGGTGGGGCATACAAATGTTCACCTACTGCCACAATTTTATCCATCTGGGTGGCAGGTTCATAATATGCTGCGAGTCGGTATAACACCGATACGTAATTGGAATCAATCACATCGTATGTCAATGGAACAACGCTGCTTCCGAAGTCATTGTATGAAACATGTGCAATGATACCTTCGTTGGAAGTCATTAGCTGATTATTCACTTTGTATCCACAGAAATATATATTTGTCCCGGACACCCGTATGTCACGAACAAATATGTTTCGGGGAAGTTTAATTTCCCGGACGTTAAGACTCAGGTCAATCAATGCCAATCTGTTGTCCGTGGCGGTCTCGTAATAAGCCACAGCTTCTGTTTGATTTACAGCACGGATAATCGAATTGCTAGATAATCCTGCAATTTCTGCAAGGGCGAAGTCATAATACGTCTGGCCGGAAGCCGTGAAAGGCGGCAGAAAAGCCACCATCAGCATCAATGAAAGAATAGTCTTTTTCATAATTGTAATGTTTTTTGTGGGTTAATAATTGAATATTTTTTCGATTTGCAAAATTACAAAGATTTTTCCAATCTTGCAAATTTTTAACATTTTGCCCCATTTTGGCCACCGGGTGACAAGGGAGCGGCTTCGGTGTGGTCCTTATGTGACGCTTATGTTCTTTCGGTGTTCCTTCGGTATTTCTCCAACTGTTTCCCTACTGTTCTCCAACTGTTCTCCAACGTAAGATAGGAAAACAGTGGGCGAACAGTTGAATATCAGCAGGGTAAGTACCGAAGGAAGGAAGAAGGATCATAAAAGGAACACCGAGAGACGACTAGGAGAAAAAAACTAAAAGGTAAAAACTAAAAAAGTTCACGCATCACCAATCACTAATCACTAATCACTAATCACGCGTCACTAATCACGCGTCACTAATCACCAATCACCTCCGGCGGTTCGCCGGTCACCAATCGCTGGTTACACAAAATATTTGTGCATGTCGGGAAAATTTCGTATTTTTGCATTTTAATTTATACTACCTATTTATGGGCAGAATACTCGCAATCGACTATGGCATAAAACGTACGGGCATCGCCGTGACGGACGCGGAGCGCATTATCGCCTCGCCGTTGACCACGGTGGAGACCCCTACCCTGCTGCGTTTCCTGCAAGAGTACTGCGCCAAAGAGCCCGTGGATATCTTCGTGGTCGGCGACGCCCGCCACATGGACAACACCCCCTCGGAGTCGATGAAATACATCGAGCCGTTTGTCCAGCAGCTGAGCCGTATCTTCCCCGACAAGAAGATTGACCGCATCGACGAGCGTTTCACCTCGAAACTGGCATTCCGTGCCATGGTCGACGGCGGACTGAAGAAACACCAGCGGCAGGACAAGGGCACCATCGACCGCGTGAGCGCCACCCTCATCCTGCAGGACTACATGCGCAGTCGCGAGTTGCACCCATAACCACACACAACTACACAACACAAAGCAAACATGATTCGCCCCATTATCGGCTACGGCCACCCCACCCTGCGCAAAATCGCGCAACCCATCGACAAGAGCTACCCCGACCTTCAGCAGCTGATTGCCGACATGTACGAGACGATGTACGCCGCTGACGGCGTCGGCCTGGCCGCCCCGCAGATAGACCTCTCCATACGGCTGGTGGTCGTCGGATTCCGCCCCTACGACGAGAAGACCGACACCTACGGCGAGCCCACCGAAGAGCATACGCTCATCAACCCCGAGATACTCGCTTTTGGCGAGAAGAAGGACTACTTCAACGAGGGCTGCCTCAGCGTGCCCGACATCCACGAGGATGTGCTGCGCCCCACCACCATCCGCCTGCGCTGGTATGACGAGCAGTGGCAGCTGCATGAGGAGGATATCGACGGCCTCTTCGCCCGCGTGGCCCAGCACGAGGTGGACCACCTCGACGGCAAGGTCTTCACCGACCGGCTGAGCCCGATACGCAAAACCCTCATACGCCGCAAACTGAACGACGTCATCAACGGAAAGGTGCGCGTGGCGTACCGCATGAAACGGAGATAACCAACTTTTAACCCCACCATAATGAAACAGAGATTCTTTCTCGTAGCCCTTGCCGCCCTGCTGACGGCCGCCTGCGGTCCCAACCGCGAGGAACGCATCAACCAAATCGAAGACTTTGAGGACTCGGTGTTCGAGAGCGCCAATGTCGCCGACCCCGCCACCGCCGACCAGCTGGCCGAGATGTATGTGGCCTTCGCCGACAAATACCCCTCCGACAGCCTGTCGCCAATCTACCTGCTCAAAGCCGGTGAGGTGATGTCCAACACCCAGCACACAGACGAGGCCGTGGCCCTGTTCGACCGTATTGCGGCCAACTACCCCGACTTCGAGGAGGTGCCCACCTGCCTCTTCCTGAAAGGCAACGCCTACGAGATGAACGCCCAGTACGACGAAGCCCGCGAGGCTTATCAGGAATACCTCGACCGCTACCCCAACCACCTCTTCTCCGACCAGGTGCGCCTCATGATGCCGCGTCTGGGCATGACCCCGGAGGAGATGCTGGCCGACATCCTGGCCCACGCCAACGACTCGATTATCGCACAGGAATAGCCCCACCCACCGACAGCCATCCCCAGCACCCATGTCCGACATCATCAACATACTGCCCGACAGCGTGGCCAACCAAATCGCCGCAGGCGAGGTGGTGGACCGTCCCGCATCGGCGGTCAAGGAGCTGCTGGAGAACGCCCTGGATGCCGGAGCCACCCGCATCCAATTGTTCGTCAAGGAGGCCGGCCGCACACTGATACAGGTGGTGGACAACGGCTGCGGCATGAGCGACAGCGACGCACGCCTTTGCTTCGAGCGGCACGCCACCTCCAAGATACACAAGGCCGACGACCTGTACGCCATCCGCACCATGGGCTTCCGCGGCGAGGCGCTGGCCTCGATTGCCGCCATCGCCCAAGTGGAGCTGCACACCCGCCAGCGGGGCAACGAACTGGGCACCGAGGTGCTCATCGACGGCTCCGAAGTCCTCAGCCAGACTCCTTGCAACTGCCCCGAAGGGACGTCCATAGCGGTCAAGAACCTCTTCTACAACGTGCCCGCCCGCCGCAATTTCCTGAAACGCGACAGCATTGAGCTGGGCCATATCGAGGAGGTGTTCAAACGGGTGGCGCTGGTCAACTACACCACGGAATACGCCTTCTACCACAACGGCCGCCTGCTGTACGACCTGCACTCCGGGAATTTCGCCGAGCGCATCTCGCAACTCTTCGGCCCCCACTACCGCGAACGGCTCTACCCCGTGGACGAGCAGAGCGACATTGTCGAGATTCACGGCTATGTTGCCAAGCCCGAATTTGCCCGCAAGAGCCGCGGCGAGCAGTACCTCTTCGTGAACCATCGCTTTTTCAAGCACCCCGGCCTCAGCACTGCCGTGGAGCGTGCCTATACCGACCTCATCCCCGACAAACACTACCCGGGATATTTCCTTCACCTGAAGGTCGACCCCGCCCGCCTCGACGTCAATATCCACCCCAACAAGACGGAGGTGAAGTTCATCGACGAGCAGGCCCTCTTCACCATCCTGCGTTCCTCCGTCAAAAAGGCGCTGGGCCAGTTCGGCCTCGCCAACGAGATGGAGTTTGACCGCCCCGAGGAGATCAACGTGCCACCGGCGCCGAAAGGCTATGTGCCGCCCGCACCCCAGGTACACTACAACCCCGGATACAACCCCTTTGCCAGCACCTCCGGCAGCCGCCGGGCATCGAACACCACTGCCCCCCGCGCCGCCGACAGCCGCTGGACCTCGTTCTTCGACCTGCCGAAAGAGCCCGCCGCCCCTTCTGAGGAAACCGCGCCCACGCTGGAGATGGAGATGCCCTCCACCCCGCCGGCGCCACCCACCACGGGCGAAGGGGGATGCCTGCAGCTGCAGGGACGCTACATCGTCAGCACCCTGCCGTCGGGCCTGCTGCTCATCGACCAGCAGGCGGCGCACGAGCGCATCCTCTACGAGCGGTTCCTGCAGCAACAGCAGCACCCCGCCGCCCCGCAGCAGCTGCTCTTCCCCGTCAACTGCCAGTTCTCGCCGGCCGACGCCGACATCTTCACCGAGCTGCTGCCCGACCTGAACCGCCAAGGGTTCGAAATCGGGTCGCTGGGCGCTCAGGTGTTCGTCGTCACGGCCGTGCCCCCCGCCCTCGGCGATACCGACCTGCAGCCGCTCTTCGACCAGATGCTGGCCGAATACAAGAACGCCATGCTGCAGAAATATGCCGACCGCACGCAGTGCCTCTGCCGTTCGCTGGCGCGCCAGAAAGCCGTCAAGGCCGGCACCCCGCTCCAGCAGGCCGAGATGCAACAGCTGGTGGCCGACCTCTTCTGCTGCACCATGCCCGGCACCAGCCCGTCGGGCAAGAAAACCATGATGATTCTCAATCCCGACGAACTATTCAGATAACCTAATCCCCAACTCCCACATGGCCGAATACAGTCCACAAGGTTTCAAAATGCTGCCCACGGTGGTGAAGAACCTCCTCATCATCAACCTTATCTTCTTCCTTGCCACCTTGGTGTTGGAACGCGGAGGCTACGCCAACATCACCACCATGCTGGCCCTCAACGCTCCGGGAACAGGCCGTTTCCGCGTGTGGCAGCTGGTGACCTACATGTTCATGCATGGCGGCTTCGACCACCTCTTCTTCAACATGTTCGCCCTATGGATGTTCGGCTACGTGCTGGAAAACTTCTGGGGCTGGAAGCGGTTCTTGATATACTATCTGGTCTGCGGCATCGGGGCAGGACTCCTCAACCTGCTCATCCCCGGTTGGGGTCTCACCGTAGGTGCCTCGGGTGCCGTCTACGGAATCCTGCTCGCCTTCGGCATGATGTTCCCCAACGAGCGCATATACCTCTACTTCCTCATGCCCATCAAGGCCAAGTGGTTCGTCATCGGCTATGCCGCCATCGAGCTATTCGAAGGCGTATTCCGCAGCTATGACGGCATCGCCCATTTCGCCCACCTCGGCGGGATGCTCTTCGGACTGCTGCTCATCCTCTACTGGCGCAAACATCCCTTCTCACGTTTTTAAAGAATCTCATTCCATAAACATCCACTGCCTATGAGAAAGATTATCCTGCTAACAACCCTGCTGCTGGCCCTCGGCGGAACCCTCTCCGCCCAACGGCCCGAACGGACCGACCGCTCCGACCAACCCGCGCGGACCGAGCGTGGCGACCACCCGCGCAAGGGTGGCGAGCGGGCACGCGACAGCGTGGCCAACAACAAGCCGAAATACAAGAGCGGCCAAGCACCCCTCAACATCTCGGGTTCCTTCGGTACCGCCATCACCAGTTCGTGGAACAGCACCGGCAACGGCAAGGCGGCCCCCTTCTCCATGATTTCCTACGCCAACCTCACATTCAACGTGTACGAATGGAAGATACCCGTCTATGTCAACATGTCCAACATCAGTGTCGCGCAGTTCTCCTTCAACTCCCCCACCTTCCGCGTGGGCGTGACGCCCACTTGGCGGAACTTGAAACTGCACTTCGGTCACAGCAGCATGAACGTGTCCAAATACACCTTCGCCAACCTCTCCTTCCGCGGTGCCGGTTTGGAATACCAGAACAGCTGGTTCCGTGTGGCGGGATTCTACGGAACCCTGCAACGCGCCACCCGCTACGACGTGTTCGACAACCGCAACTCCATCCAGCATCTCGCCGACTCGCTGCTGGGACTCAACTACTCGCGCTCCTACATGCCAGTCTTCCGCCGCGACGCTGTGGCCGGACGTATCGGCTTCGGCTCGCGCAAGAACTATGTCGACCTCTCCTTCTTCCGCGCCAAGGACGACCTCAACAGCCTGCCCGAGACCTGGACCTGGAACAACGACACCAACCGCTTCTACCGCGACTCGCTGGTGCAGGCCCGCGAGAACCTCGCCATCGGCCTCACGGCACGCTTCAAACCCGCCAAATGGCTGAGCTTTGCGGCCAACGGCGGCGCCAGCGTCTACACCCCTGACCAAACCGCCCCGGCGGTCACCCTCGACAACCTGTCGAGTCTGGGGGCCGACGAGAGCGACGTGGCGAAATACAGTTCGTTGTACGACAAACTGCTGAAGGTGTATACCCCACGCTTCAACACCACCATCCGCTTTGCCGGCGACGCCGCCATCGGATTCCAGTTCAGACCCTTCTCGGCCAACTTCAGCTACCGCTTCGTCCAGGCCGGATACACCTCTTTAGGATCCAACACCTTCAGCCAGAACGTGCAGGCCATCGGCGCCAACGTCAACAGCCGCATGTTCAAAGGGCGCTCCGTTTTGGGCGCTTCGGGATATATCCAGCGCAACAACCTCGACAAAACACAAAAATCCACCAACCAGGTCGGCAGCTACAGCCTCAACTGGCGCAACAACATCTCCGACAACTTCGCCATCACACTCAACTACAACGCCGTAAAGCAGGACCAGATGGACGGCACCCAAGAAATCAAGGAAGAGAAGCGCATCAACCAGCTGGCCCACACGGTAATGCTTACCCCTGCCTACTCATTCTACGGCTTCAACGACCACACGGTGTCGCTCAACCTCACCTACCTGCAGAACATGAACCTCAACGACAAAATGGTCGAGTCGCTCTCCAACGTCATCAACACCACCACCCTCACCGGCGGTGCGGGCTACGAGATTTACTTCCGGTCGAAATACACCCGCTTCAACGCAAACTACGACTACTCCCTCTCCGAATCGAAATACAACAAGTACAAGTCGCACGGCCTCTCGCTGGGTGTCCGCTACTCGCTGCTGAACAAGAAGGACATCGCCGTCAGCGCCATGGCCAACGCGACGCTCTCCTACAACATAGCCATCGACACCGCCCAAAGCGACCGCTTGATTGACTCGGTGCTGGACGAGGTGGTGCTGCGCAACGGCAGAACACGCACGGATGTCTACCACCGCTACCGCACCGATGTCTTCAGCGTCAGCGGCCGCATCGGCGGCACGTTCACCTACAAGCAGTGGCACGACCTGAGCGTCTACCTGTCGGTGAGCAACTACAGCGACAACGTCATCATCGGCCAACATATCTCCACCGATATCGACCTGCGCCTGAACATCAACTACACCTATTCGTTCGCCCGCCGTGTGATACGCCGGAAAACCCCGAAATTATATTAATCAAATTCCTGACCGAAAATGAAAAAACTGATATACCTCATACCGTTCCTGCTGCTGGGCTCGCTATTGCACGCCCAAATCGCCGATTTCGAAGTCGTCGTGACCAAGAAGACCGCCCAGCTGCCGTCATACCCCATGGCCTATGTCGACAACCCGCTGAAGTATTTCAGCGTCACCATCACCAACAATACCGGTATGCCGGCCGACGTATACCTCTCTTGTGCGATGAAATTCAACGGCCACCGTATTGTCTACAGCGACACGACACCCACCCCCCAGCCCATCGTCCTCAGTCCCGGCCTTAACGTTATGACCGACCAGATACTCGATGCGCATTTCAGCCGCGACCGTATGAATCTCGATGCCGAGGGAATGGCCGCCGCGCTGCCCAACTACGCCGACCTCTACACCCAGCTCTCGGCCGCCACCCGCCTGCCCGAAGGCGACTACCAGCTGTCGCTCTTTGTCCACCCTTGGATTGACGCCTCCACCTACACACCGCCAAACACCGAAGGCAGCATGGACGAGGACTTCGAAATTCTCTACTCCGGCACACCGCCCGAGCTGATCACCCCCCTCTCGGAACAGGTGAACTGGGGCGCCAACCAGCGCATTGACTCACGCGACCGCACCCGCAAAACCCACAAGACCACCAAGCGCGAGGACGACTTCTCGTTGCTCACCGGCATGGGGCGCAACAGCACCCGCAACGTGCTCACTCCCCAGCGAAAACTCACCTTCCGCTGGTCGCCCGTCATCACCACCAGTACCCGCAACCCACAGTTCGAATACACCCTCAAAATCGTGGCCGTCATGCCGCAGCAGAACGCACAGGACGCCATCGAACACAACCCCGTGGTCGTCACCATGACCACCAAGAACACCTACTGCATCATCGACACCTTGGTGGACATGAAATACCAGTTCGAACAGGGTTCCAGCTACGCCGTGCAGGTGCAGGCACAGTACATCCGACAAAATACCGAGGGCATCGCCGGAGCCTTCGAGGACATCGAAATCTCCAATGAGGGAAAGAGCCAGGTGGTCAGCTTCTCGTGGGGTAAGGCCAAATACAGCATCGCCTACGACGAACTGCGCGCCCCCCTCGACACCGCCATCCTCGAAGTGCGCTATCAAGACAACATCCAGCAGCTGCTGCGCAAAACCAAATTGCCACAAATCCTCAGCCCGGCCGACATCGTCAGCCCCGACACCTTTGACATCTCCTTCAGCCGCATGGGGTGGACCCCCGTCACCGGCCCCGACATCACCGATGTAAAGTATACCGCCCGCATCTACGAGTACAAGGGAGAGACCGAATGCACCCTCAACCAGCAGCCCGTGTCGAAGAAAAACCAGATGATTGAAGGACACTACTACTACCTGGATGTCGAGACCGCCATCACCTACCACTACCTGTGGGATACCACCTACGCCGTCGTACACTATGTCAACGGCATCGAGGCCGACACCGAGAGCGAGACGGTGCACGGCGAGCGCGACGGCTCTGTGGTGCGCCATGTAGGCAAAGTGTTCCTTTATGGTACCCAGAAAGCCGAGGAACACGACCGCAAGTACGAAACCCCCGGTGTGGGCCTGCGCCTGACCGCCAACTACGACAAGGACTCCTCCTGCATCCACCTCAACTGGTACCACCACTACAAGAGCAAAGCAGGCGACAAGAAAAGCCGCGACAAGAAAAAATCCAAAGGCATGTTCCACGCCGTCGTCTACCGCTCCATCGACGGGAGTCCCTTCGTCGGCATCGCCGCCCTCCCCTCCGACCAGGAAAGCTACACCGACCGCGACGTGCAGCCGGGCCAGACAGTGCGCTACTTCATCAAGCTGCACCTCACCCAGTACAAGCAGTCAAAACCCTCCAACACCACACGCACCATCGTTCCTGGCAACAGCGTAAAAGCAAAAAAATAAGCAAATGACTCCGAAGCAACTAGGATATTATATGCCCGCCGAATGGGCCGAACACCAAGCCACCTGGCTCAGCTACCC
The DNA here is from genome assembly GCA_905234695.1 of uncultured Bacteroidales bacterium. GTDB lineage: Bacteria > Bacteroidota > Bacteroidia > Bacteroidales > P3 > Colimorpha. Next base: position 11,108 of record CAJOHZ010000001.1, read on the forward strand.
CCACAACGAAGACTCCTGGCCGGGCAAGATTCAAACCATCTTCCCCTCCTACCACCTCTTCGTCAAAACCCTCGCCGAAGACGAGGAAGTGCACATCAACGTCAACGACCGCCGGATGCAGGAACATGTGGCCGAAGAGCTCGACCGCATCGGCACCCGCATGGAGCACATCCACCTCCACCTCTTCCCCACCAACGACGCCTGGTGCCGCGACCACGGCCCTGCCTTTCTCCTCAATCGGAATGACAACCGGCAGGCCATCGTCAACTGGAACCACAACGCCTGGGGCGGAAAATACCCCTACGAGCTCGACACCCAGATTCCCCTCCACATCCACCGCTACCTGCGTGAGAGCGGCAACCCCCGCTACGCCAACCTCGACCTCTTCGAGCCCAATATCGTCATGGAAGGGGGCAGCATCGATGTCAACGGAGCCGGCGACCTCCTCACCACCACCTCCTGCCTCCTCAACCCCAACCGCAACCCACACCTCGACCGCGACGCTATCGAGACCTACCTGCGCGACTACTACGGGGTGGACAACATCATCTGGCTTGGCGACGGCATCATGGGCGACGACACCGACGGCCATGTCGATGACCTCAGCCGTTTCGTCTCCCCCGACACCATCGTCACCGCCGTCGAAGAAGACCTCTGGGACGAGAACTACGAAGCCCTCCAGCGCAACCTCAAAACCCTCAAGAAATGCCGCCTCGCCAACGGCAAACAACCCACCATCGTCGAACTTCCCATGCCCGACATGGTCTTCTACGATAACCAGCGACTACCCGCCAGCTACGCCAACTTCTATCTTGCCAACAAGAAAGTGATATTCCCCACCTACCGTTGTCTGACCGACAACGAGGCGGCCTATATTCTCGAAGCCTGTTTTCCCGACCGCGAGGTGGTGGGTATCGACAGCACCGACATCGTGTGGGGCCTCGGCAGTTTCCACTGCCTGAGCCAACAGCAGCCCAGATAAACGGCAGCCGTTCAATCAATATACCTTTTCAGTATCGGCCCGTAACTGTCAATGCGGCGGTCGCGGTAGTAAGGCCAGTGGCGGCGGTAGTGGTCTGTCTGGTCCAAGTCAAGTTCCTCGATATGCAACGCCTCCTCCAGATGGGGCGCCTGGTACAGCACCCGCCCGAAGGCATTGGTGATGAAACTACCACCCCAGAACTGCATCCCGCCCTCGCGGCCCGTGCGGTTCACGCTGACCACCGGCACCCCGTTAGCCACCGCATGGCTGCGCTGGATGGTCTGCCATGCCTCGTACTGCTCGCGGTTGTCGGCCTCGTCCTGACGCACATCCCAGCCGATAGCCGTGGGGAAGAAAAGAATCTGCGCCCCCATCAAGCTGGTAATGCGGGCAGCCTCGGGATACCACTGGTCCCAGCAAATCAGCACGCCCAACGTGGCGTAGCGTGTCTTGAAAACCTTGTAACCCAAGTCACCAGGGGTGAAATAAAACTTCTCGTAATACCCCGGGTCATCCGGAATGTGCATCTTGCGGTACTTGCCGAGGTACGACCCGTCGGCATCGATAACCGCCGTCGTGTTGTGGTACACCCCCTCGGCGCGTTTCTCGAAGAGCGAACACACCATCACCACGCCCAGCTCCTTGGCCAGCTGCATGAAATGTTGACAGGTAGGGCCTTCAGGAATAGCCTCGGCCAACTGGAAGTTTTGATAACGCTCCTCGTCGCAGAAATACAGCGACGCGAAAAGTTCCTGCAGACAGACAATCTGCGCTCCACCGGCGGCCAGCTCGCGCACCCGTTCGGTATAACGTTCGATATTCCGTTCCTTGTCGGCCGTACAGGCCATCTGGGCAATTCCTACCTTCACTTTCATGTCGATTATATGCTTTGTTTCGGTTTGCAAAGATACGACATTTTTTTGAAAACAACGGATTTTCCACCCCACCCTTGCCAATCAAAAAAAAATTTGTATCTTTGCAAAAAAATTTAATACACTTGTATCACTAATACATAGCAACATAAAAATGGAAAAAGAAGAATTCCTTAATAAAATGAGGAAAATGGCGTATTACTTCGCCATCGGTTTATTGGTACTATTAGGTGTATACATACTTAGACAAATCTTGATTATAATCAGTCTATTTATTTAGTCGGTAAAACAATCATTCATTATATTAACTATGGCAAACCAAGAAGAAATCTTCAAGAAGGTCGTCTCCCATGCCAAGGAGTACGGCTTCATTTTCCCCTCCAGCGAAATTTACGACGGTCTCGGCGCCGTGTACGATTACGGCCAGTTGGGCACCGAACTAAAAAATAATATCAAACAGTACTGGTGGCGTTCGATGGTGCAGTACCACGAGAACATCGTCGGCATCGACTCCGCCATTTTCATGCACCCCCGCATCTGGAAGGCCTCGGGCCACGTGGATGCCTTCAACGACCCCCTCATCGACAACCGCGACAGCAAGAAGCGCTACCGCGCCGACGTCCTCATCGAGGATTATATCGCCAAAATCGAGGAGAAAATCAACAAGGAGTGCGAGAAGGCGCACAAGCGCTTCGGCGACGCTTTCGACCGCCAGCAGTTCGTCACGACGAACGCCCGCGTGCTGGAGCACCAGAAGCAGATTGACGAAATCCACGCCAAATACGCCGAGCTGATGAACGCCAACGACCTCGCCGGCCTGAAACAACTCATCCTCGACCTCGGCATCGTATGCCCTATCAGCGGCACCCGCAACTGGACCGACGTGCGCCAGTTCAACCTCATGTTCGCCACCAAGATGGGTAGCGTGATTGACGACAGCGACACGCTCTACCTCCGTCCCGAGACGGCCCAGGGCATCTTCGTGAACTTCCTCAACGTGCAGAAGAGCGGCCGCATGAAGATTCCCTTCGGCATCGCCCAGATAGGCAAGGCCTTCCGCAACGAGATTGTGGCCCGCCAGTTCATCTTCCGCATGCGCGAGTTCGAGCAGATGGAGATGCAGTTCTTCGTCCGTCCCGGCAGCGAGCTGGAGTGGTTCAAATACTGGAAAGAGGAGCGACTGAAATGGCACCTCGCCCTCGGTATCCCCGCCGAAAAATACCGTTACCACGACCACGAGAAGCTGGCGCACTACGCCAACGCCGCCACCGACATCGAGTTCGAGTTCCCCTTCGGCTTCAAGGAGCTGGAAGGCATCCACAGCCGCACCGACTTCGACCTGAGCCGCCACAGCGAGTTCAGCGGAAAGAAGCTGCAGTATTTCGACAGCGAGCTCAACGAGAGCTACACGCCCTACGTCATCGAGACCTCCATCGGCGTGGACCGCACCTTCCTGGCCATCTTCAGCCACGCCCTCTGCGACGAGACGCTGGAGGACGGCTCGGTGCGCACGGTGCTGCGACTGCCGGCCAGCCTCGCCCCCTACAAGGCCGCCATCCTGCCGCTGGTGAAGAAGGACGGCCTGCCCGAAAAGGCCCGCGAAATCATGGACGACCTCAAGTACGACTACATGCTGCAGTATGACGAGAAGGACGCCATCGGTCGCCGCTACCGCCGTCAGGACGCCATCGGAACCCCCTTCTGCATCACCGTCGACAATGACACGCTCAACGACAACAGCGTCACCGTGCGCCACCGCGACACGATGCAGCAGGAGCGCGTCGCCATCGACCGTCTGCACGCCTATCTGCATGAGCACATCCAAGTCATCAAGAGATAACACACCATGAATAAAGACCTTGTCCGCCGCATCGTCACCCTCCTTATCGTATGGTTGGCGTTTTATGTCTGCACGCTGATTGTCACGGCACTCCTTCCCTACCTACTGAAAAACTGCGACCCCTACCTGACTCTCTTTGGACATGAGACCCAAATCAACACCTGGGTCTTCTTCCATCGGCTGATGAGTCGCATCCCTGACATCGCCCTCATCGGCGTGCTGATAGCGGATATGGCCAAGCGACAACACACCTTCGATATCGCCGACTTCTTTGCGCTTGTCGTCACCCTGCTCATCGGACTCCCCGGGGCACTAATTTACATTCTGGTGCCCCAGCGGCACGTCCTCTATGGCGGCCTGCTGAGTATCAATGCCATCATAACCGCCTTGATTACCTACAGAGCCTTACCTCCGGTCCTTTCGGAGTATCTGTCGAACTACAGCACATATATCTGGCTTTTGGTCAACAGCGCCATCATGGCAGTGATGATAATCGAAACCATCCGCAACGCCCCCACGGTGGCCAAGAAGCTACCGCTGCTGGTGCCGATCGGACTCTACTTCCCCGCCTGCAGCATCCTGCTGCGATTCCTCCTGGAAGACCCCGAGGTCGACATCCGCACCCTGAAGTGCTACACGCTTCCGCTCCTCGTCCTGTCGATACTGTTCGTGCTCGACAGCATTGCCTTGAAAGCGGTCTCTCCCTATATCGAAGGTAACTACACGTTCTACGAAGCTCACGCCGTAACCCTTGCCGTCGTGAACCTCTTCACGAGCCTGTATTTCTTCGTCGTCATGCTGTGCGACCGCCGTGTGCGGGCGGTACGCCAATACGGCTGGCTGGCCGTCGGAGGGCTCTTCGCGCCCAATCTGCTCTTCTCGGTGGCCCGCTTCTGCCCCACCCGCAACGCCGAGGCCCTGCCTCCCACCGCACCGCAAGAGAACCTCAATTAAGAAACTGTTTAAATTAATCCAATGTTTTTCTTAAGACATCAAAACGGCATCTTTCCCTCCTTTTCTCGGTCACAATGGACCCCCATTGCTCCCTCAAAAAGAAGAAAAATCTGCTCGCCTTGCTGCATAACAAAATCCATCAATTAAATTTAAACAGTTTCTAATTCATTCAATAAAATTCCATTCAATCAACCTAATCAACCCATTAAGCCTATGAAACGCCTTTCTCTTCTAGTTCTTGGTCTATCGTTCTTTGTGGCCCTCGCCACCCCGGCCTCGGCACAGCAGAAACTCCCCGTCGAGACGTTCACCCTCGACAACGGACTCAAGGTCATCCTCTGCGAAGACCATGAACAACCCAAAGTCTACGGAGCCGTGGTTGTCCACGCAGGCTCCAAGGACGAGAAACCCACCGCCACCGGCGTGGCGCACTATTTCGAACACATGATGTTCAAGGGCACCGACCGCATCGGCACCACCAACTGGAAGAAAGAGAGTCTCTACCTCGACAGCATCAGCCAGGCCTACGACCGCCTGCACGCCACACAGGATGCCGCCCAACGGCACGACATCCAGCTGGAAATTAACCGGCTGAACATCGCCGCCTCGCAGTATGCCATCCCCAACGAGGTGGATGTCATCCTGCAGAAGATGGGCTGCACCGGGCTCAACGCCGGCACCAACTACGACTACACCGTATACTACAACACCCTGCCCTCCAACCAACTCGCCAACTGGATGGATGTGTATGTAGAGCGTTTCCGCAACCCTGTCTTCCGCCTCTTCCAGAGCGAGCTCGAAGCCGTCTACGAGGAGAAGAACATGTACGAGAACGACCAACTGTACGACTTCCGCCAGAACATCCTCGCCGAGTCCTTCGGCGAGCACCCCTACAGCCGCGATATTATCGGATTGGGCGAACACCTCAAGAACCCGCAGCCCTCGGAGATGATGGAGTTCTTCCGCACCTACTATGTTGCCAACAACATGACCCTCATCCTGGTGGGCGACTTCAAGAGCGCCGAGGCCAAACGCCTCGTCAAACAGAAGTTTACCGCCTGGCAGAGCGGCCAGCTACCCCCAAAGCCCACCTACCAGTTGCCCGACTTCGCCACCCGCAAAATCAAGGATGTCCGGCAGACCCCCATCAAGGTGGGCATCATGATTTTCCCCGGAGTCAAACAGAGCGACCCCGATTATCTGCCCCTTGAGATGCTCAGCTCCATCCTCGGCGGCGGAAGCGGCCTGCTGGACCGCGCCTCCACCAATGGCGACCTCATGGCAGCACAACTCATCCCACTCTCGCTCGAGGATGCCGGCAGCACCGCCGTCCTCTACATTCCCAAACTCATCGGACAGAGCCACGAAGAGGCCGAAGAGATTGTCTGGACCTGCATCGACTCCATCCAACAGGGTAACTTCTCCGACGAACTCATCGAGGCCATCAAATACCGCACCCTCGTCAGCCGCCAGCAGCAGGTGGAGAACTACAGCCGCATCTCATCGCTCCTGCTCTCCCTCGAACTGGAACGCTCCAGCTACGACGAATGGCTCCGCGACGGCGAACGGTGGCAGAACCTCACCCGCGAGGACATCATCCGCGTGGCCAAGAAATACTTCGACCGAAACCACTGCACCCTTGTCCGCTCCAAGATGGGATTCCCCTCGCACGATGCCGCCGTCAAGCCCGACTGGGAGCATCTGGAGGCTCAGAACAAAGAAGCCCACTCGGACTTCGCGATGATGATTGCCGCCAACCTGCCCGACCCCATCCGTCCACAGGTCATCGACATCAACAGCGAGGTGGCCGTCATGCCGCTGGGCGACCACTTCAAGTTCTACAGCGCCCCCAACCCCCGCAACGATGTCTTCAACCTTAATATCACCTACAACTACGGCACCCTCGACAACGCCGACCTGGACCGCGCCACCCAGTACCTAAGTAACCTCGGCACCGGCAACCTCGACCTGCAGGATTTCAACCTCGCCCTCGATAAACTGGGAGGCTCCGTCTACATCTCCTCCGGAAACGACCAGTCAACCCTCAGAATCAGCGGACTGGAGGAGAACTTGGATTCCATCCTCGCCCTCGTCCACCGCTGGCTTGTGGAGCCCCGCCACGATGCGAAGCAGATTGACATTATCGTCGACGGCATCAAAACCTCCGAGAAGGCCTCCAAAGACAACTCGGACATGTGGACCTCCGCCATATACGATTATGTCTTCTTTGGCGACCGCTCCGACTTCAGGGAGAAGACCCCCTACAAACAATGGAAGAAACGCACCGGCGAGCAACTGCACCAGGAGGTGATGCAGATTTTCACCCGCAACGGCTATGTCACCTATACCGGCAACGGCTCCGTCAACCACATCGCCGAATTACTGCAAGCGTATGGGCTGGTGGGCGACAACGTCACCGACATGCCCCGCCGCGCCAAGAAACGCATCACCTACGACAGCCCCCAGATTTTCTATGCCTCCAACCGCAAGTACCTACAGTCCGATATCGACTTCGTTGCACCCAGCATCGATTTCGACACCACCGATGAGGCTGCCTGTATCCTCTTCAACGAGTACTTCGGGGGCGGCATGAGCAGTATCGTCTTCCAAGAGATACGCGAGTTCCGCTCGCTCGGCTACAGTACCTACGGTAACTTCTCATGGGACCGCTACCGCCGTAACCCCGCACGCCTCTACTGTTTCCTCGGCACCCAGTGCGACAAGACCATCGACGGCATCGAGGCCATGCGCGAACTCATCGTCACCTTCCCCAACCGTCCCGAAAAGCTGCAACCCGCCATCGAGCACTGCGTCGCCACCCGCAACAGCAACTACATCAACTTCCGCAGCCTGCCCAGCACTGTACAATACTGGACAGAGGACTTGCATTGGAACGCCGACCGCCGCAACGAAATCACCGAGAAAATCGGCACCTTCACCATGGAAGACATGCAGGCCTTCCACGACAAATACATCAAAGGCCGCCCCTTGGTCATCTCCATTTCGGGCAACGCAAAGAAATTCGATGTCAAGGCACTCCGCTCCGCCCTCGGCCCCAACACCAAGGTCACCAAGGTAAAATACGGCCAGATGTTCCGCTACTGACCTTCCCTAACGAAAAAGAGAGAGAGCCGCAGATGTGAACGCATCTGCGGCTCTCTGTTTTAACTTAGGTGACTTATTTCAGTTTGATGTCCTCGAGGGTGTAGGTGGGGTGCAGCTTCACACCGTCCACATAGCCCATAATACCGGCCACTTTCTCCTTGGGAGTGTACTGCCAGAGGGTGTAGCGGGTATCGGGGAATTTGAGGTCGTAGCAAGCGATATAGACATGATAGGAGGCATAGCGCTCCAGATTGAAATATTTCTTGTAGGCCTCCATGGTGGTGTATATCATGGGCTTTACGCCATACTCCTGCTCCAGCAGCTGGAGCAGCATGTCCACCCGCTTGATATTGAGGTCGAATCCGGGCTCCGGCTCGATGTCCACCACAGGAATCAACGTCATGCCACAGCCTTTCACCGTCGCCTTGAAGTTCTCAAACTGCCCCTGGGCGTTGGTATGGCGGCTGTAGACATGGTAGCAGCCCACCGCCAGGCCGGCCTTCTGCGCCTCGGCCACATTGGTGGCAAAACGCTCGTCCGTCAGGGTGGCTCCTTCCGTCGCCTTCACATAAACAAACGCGAGACGGTTGTCATTCGCCACCTTGGGCCAATCCACCGTCCCTTGATATTTCGACACATCGATGCCCATCAGGGCCGTTGTCTGGGCACCCGCCAGCAGAGGGAGAGCCATAAGGAAAAGAATCAGTACTTTGCGCATAACTGTAGTGTTTATATCAAAACAATAATATTTTGCAAAGATACAAATAATTTCTCACATACCGACAAAAAGTTTCGCCAGGGACTACCGCGTCACAACCACCTTGCGGGCGGGGGCGTTGCCGACCTTGACGATATAGACACCCGGCACTGGAGCCACGAAGGGGGTGTCGTCGCCTTGCCGTCTGACGTCCATGAGGCGCCCGGCGGCATCGTAGATGTGGATTGGCGGCTGCGCCGCGTCGTGAGGACACTCGAACAAAATCCGGCCATCGCGGACATACACACGGGTATCCCCTTCCGCCTCGGACGGGCGGATGCCGACTTCGGGAAGCTCATGAATATTTGAAAAATAATCCCATCCCTCCGCTACTCGGTACACATCCACGTAACCTACCGGGACATACAGCGGGATGAGGCTAGAAACGCCAAAAAACGCATCGCTACCCACCGCCGGAGGTATCGTTGACAGCGAGGTGAGGGTTGACAGGAAACGACACTCGTAGAAAGCACGTTGACCGATGTAGGTGACCGATGCGGGAAGGACAACCTGTCTCAACCCGACACAGTTGTAGAAGGCTCCACTTTCTATTGTGTCGACCGAGGCACCCAGGGTAATGGCGGTGAGTGAGGGACATTCTGCAAAGACGTAACGGCCAAGATAAACGACAGAGTCGGGAATCACAATTGAGGTGAGGCTGCTACAACCGGCAAACACACCCTCTTCAATACGTTTAACGTCTCTCCCCATCACAACGGAATCCAACTCCTCACACTGGCTAAAGGCAGAACCGCCAATGGTGGCAACCGAATCGGGAATCACAATGGAGGTGAGCCCGTAAAGTCCACTAAAGGCGATTGGGCCAATGGCTTTGACATCATTGGGGATGATGGTCGTTCGGCTTCCTTTGACAAGTGTACCTGAAGCCGTCTCAATAATCGCATTGCATCCATTGCGGGAGTCGTATACGGGGTTTCCGTTGGCCACAGCTATCGAAGTCAGCCCCCGACAGCCAGAAAAGGCCACTCTGTCGATAGAGGTGACCGTCGGCGGCACAAACAGGGAAGTCACACCGCTACACCCAGCGAACGCATGGGCGCCAATGGAGGTCACAGGAATCATCGTACCGGAGTACGGCACCGAATCGGGAATCACCACCGCACCTGTGGGGTAATGGTAGTAATACGGATTCTGGAGTATCTCGGAAGTTACTTGTGCACTACCGTTCACATAGTTGAAATAGAGCGTCTGCCCTTGGTACATGTAGCTGAAGTCTCTGCCTGACACTTGCTGACCCAAGGAGAGGGTGACGACCAAAAGAAAAGGGACTAATCGTTTCATGGCAATTGTGTTTTGGGGTATTAATACGTATTATAATAACGCATTAAAAGAGTTTTTATTATATCGGCTAAAGAATCTTCAGTGCAATGGCCGCACACGCTTCGGCATCGGCCAGGGCGTGGTGATGATTCTCAAGGCAGTAGCCACATGCCGCGCTGACGGTATGCAGCTGGTGGTTTGGCAGCCGGCTGCCAAAATGGCGACGCGAGGCACGGCAGGTGCAATAGAAACGGTAGTCGGGCCAGTCCATCTGATAGACCTGCATCACCGCCCGCAGGCACCCCTCGTCGAAAGGCGCGTTGTGCGCCACCAACGGAAGCCCCTCAATCAACGGCTCAATGCGCTCCCACACGCGGGGGAACACCTCGGCATCATCGGTATCCGCATGGCCCAACCCATGCACCTGCTGGCAGAACCAGCTGTAGTAGTTGGGCTCCGGCTGTATCAAGCTGTAGAACGTATCTTTGATTTCACCCCCGCGTACCACCACTACGCCGACACTGCACACGCTGGAACGGCACCCGTTGGCCGTCTCAAAGTCTATCGCCGCAAAGTCATTCATCATCCTCTTGGTATTTGTTAAGCATCTCCTGTATTTCCCCTCGCATATCGGCCCGAAGCCCGGCAGGCTTGAGCACCTCCACCGTGCTGCCCAACGACAGCAACTTCTGTTTGAAATCGTAAGTCGGTTTCACGCGGACGGAGAACTTCGAATAGGTCTCCGTCCTCTTCAGTTCTATCTGCGAGCTGTGCAGCGGCAATGCCCGCAGAAAGTTCGCCTGATACGCGTCTACCTTCAGCCACACGCTCTCCGTGGGCGTGGGGTCGTCCTCCACAATGATACCGTAAGCATCATGAAACATCTTCTCCAGACTGAACGCCGGGTCACGGGTGTACGACTCCTCCTGCAACTCCACGTTGCTCATGCGGTCGAGGGCGAAGATGCGGGGAGGATGTTCTGTGCCGTAACAGCCGATGAGGTACCACCGCCGCTCGAACATCTTGAGGGCGTATGAGCGGAAATCGTAATAGTGCGTTGTGTGGTCAGCCCAATAAGGGGTGTAGTCGAAACACACCATACGCTGTTCTTTGAGAGCCTCCAGCAAAGCAGGGAGATTCTCCGAATGGGTCTTCTCTATTGCGATATACTGCGCCGCTTCCTTGCTGTCGGCCACGATGCGGTTTACCGCGACAGAATCCAGCAGCCATCGCTGGAAACTCTCTCCATCGGAAGTCTCGCCGATGCGGTAACGGTAATCCCGGCCGCTGCAGAATTGTTCTATATCGATACCAAACAGGTCGCGAATCTCGTGCCTGTGCCGGTGGAAAGTACGTTTGGCGAAAGGCCCCTGATCCCGCATTTCGTCATCACAGTTCCAGCGTTCCTCCAACTGCTCCATTGTCAGGCCCCTGTCGCGGCTCCGCATCAGCGTATCCACCAACCAAATATATTTCTTCAAAGGTGTCATAAATTGTTTTTGTTGATTAAGAAACTGTTTAAAATTAATCCAATGTTTTTCTTAAAGCATCAAAACGGCATCTTTCCCTCCTTTTTTCGGTCACAATGGAACCCCATTGCTCCCTCAAGCTTTGCTGTATAACAAATTCCATCAATTAAATTTAAACAGTTTCTAAGTTTACTACCACTTTCACCATTACGCCCTTCTCCTTTGTATAGTACGCCCTAGCATCCCCACCAACTGCCGCAACTCTCCAATCTGTTTCTTGTGGATACGTTCGTTGACGGCATACCCTTTGACAAGATACTCTTTCAACACACGGTTAGCCCATTGACGAAACTTTACACCTCGTTTTGAGTTGACTCGATAACCAACAGAAATAATCATATCCAAGTTGAAATATGGAAGGTTTCGGGTAACCCGTCTTTTACCTTCGGTTTGAACTTGTGCAATTTTTGCACAGGTTGACTCTCGTTCTAATTCTTCTGACTTGTATATGTTGTTTATATGGCGGACAATAGAAGTTCTGTCGGTCATAAATAATTCTGCCATTTGGGCCTGTGTCAGCCATACGGTTTCATGCTCCAAACGCACATCAATTTGGGTGTTGCCATCCTCGGTTTGGTATATTACAATCTTGTCATTAATGTTTTCCATATTACCAACAACGCCACTTATGCCATTTTATTGCACAGCAATGGTCCTTACATTCAAAAAAACAATCAGTCCCACATCACTGCATCCGCGATGCACTCCCTCGGTTTATCAACCTCCTTGCCACAATGCGGACAAATGATTGGGACATCTTTGTCATAGTAGCCACCACACGGACATTTGATATTCTCATACTCCAATAACCATTCTGTTGTCCACAACTCTCTACCACACTTATCGCAATGCAACACATCAAAGAATCCACCAGAGCCCTCATTCCAGTCAAACCCTTTGTGGCAATGAGGACATTCTATTTTATACATAGTCCCCATCACTCAGGCATTCCTATTTTATCCCACCCATCCTCACACGGCTCTATTTCAATATTCCTTGGATAGCCTCTAAAACTTCTAGAATTGGGGATCAAGCCTTCTCCTGTAATCCAACTTATAGGCAATCCTATTGGTTGCTTTGGATTTTTTGCATTCCTCTTTGGCTGGGACCAATACCAACTGTTACTATCGCCAATGAGTTGAACCACTTCCTTCTTTGTCAATATGTAGTATTTATACACTATCCTGCCGTCATCCATCTTTATATGAACAAATATCCATGGTCCCACTATCTGTTTTTCCCATTGATCACCGATGAAACCTTTCGTGTCAGACACCAAGCCTGTTGGAAAATTTGGCTCGCTCTCAGCACTGGATTTCACTTGGATAAACAAAGTGTTAAGATTTTTTGGATTGACACAAATGATATCTACTCCTTTGTAGTTTGGATTGGTTGAGTTGGCATTAAAAGCATCCCAACCTAGTTCTGTCAGTTTTTGGATTACGGCTGTTTCACCGAGTTTACATACTCTTGCCTTATCTCCTTTAATGCGATTGAAAATGTCCAATGTGTCCATATCATATTACGTTTTGACTTCCTTTTCTTGATTAGAAAAAACAATATTTGTGTTCCCAACGTTTAGCTTTATTCCAATAATGGGTAATAGACTCGTCAGGATTGGCTCGCCAATGCTCTCGCTCAATTTTGTCAAGTATTGTATCATCAAACTTATTCTCTTTAGAGACTATCCAACAACTGACAACCTCTACCACAGATGGTTTAATAGGATTATGTTTTACTGTACAAGTGGATATAACCTGTTTCTCCAACTCCTCTGACAGCAGACGAAGCAACTCATCATTATCAAGACATTTGATTCTGTCTGCTAATGTACGATTCATGGATATTGGTTCGTCAATCATCACCAATCGCCAAATGTACTCAAATATGACCCAATGAATCCGACTACGATATATCTCATCGCGGTTCTCCACATACCTTTCGATTACACGCTTCAAGTCACCCCTTTTTTTCACAAAACCACCGAGAATCACCAATTTCTCTTCTATTTTCCTTCGCGACCATTCATGACCGACATCATCCCAAAAATCACGCCCTGACAAACGCTTCTCATACGTTTCTATATCACAATCAAACGGTAAGTAGTATTCTTTCATTTCATCTATTTTTGTTTTCGGCTGCAAAGATACAATTCAAGAGTGCCATATCATGACACATATTGAGGAATATTGAAATAATCACCCAATTCTATCCCCGCAGAAGCCTTTGCGCTTGCAGTTCTTGCAGCGAAAGCCTTGCCAGACGGAGTCGAGGTGATCGGCGGCAACATCGACCAACTGCGGGTCATCGGTGAGGATGCCAGCCTCGAAATTACGGTTGCCCTCCCCTTTCATGCCAATGCCGGCACCCGTGAGGTTTGCCGAACCGATATACGCCACCGAGCAATCGAAAATCATAATCTTGAAATGCACCCGCGGACAGAGCCGCCGCTCCATGCGGGTCCATAGCCCTGGATACTTGTCGAAGTCTTCGCGGAAGTTCTCTCCCGGCTCCTTGGCGTGCAACAGGCGTACCTCGACTCCCTGCTTCAGCAGGCGGTCAAGGACAGCTAGAAAAGGTTCCACCTTACCGCCAGACTTTCCGACATATAGGTCCTTTAAGTCAGCCGTGCCAATCCAGAGGTCGTGCTTCACTTGCGAACAACGAGAAAGCACCTCGGTGTAATGGTCTTTATCGGCGATATACTTCAACATAATCCGACTGCAAAGATACAAACATTTTTTGAAACCGATGTATGTTTTTTTTCCGCTGCAAAGATACAAAACAGGTACGCCATATCGTGACATACGAGAATTTTTATGCTAATAAATGGCAGAGGGCTGCCAGAGGTCACTAAGAAACTGTTTAAAATTAATCCAATGTTTTTCTTAAAGCATCAAAACGGCATCTTTCCCTCCTTTTCTCGGTCACAATGGACCCCCATTGCTCCCTCAAAAAGAAGACAAATCTGCTCGCTTTGCTGTATAACAAATTCCATCAATTAAATTTAAACAGTTTCTAAAAAAAATTGGCAATCTAATCTGCCGGATTATCCCGAGAGAGAACTCCACTGAGTGCCCTCAATGTTCCTTCGGCATGATGTCGGTGTAGTCCCACTACAACTCCAGTGTGAATTGTGTGATCTTCCCATGTTCTTCCCATGATCTTCCCATGATCTTCCCATCGGTGATGGGAAGAATTTGGGAAGAATATCGGAAAAAAATTGCAACTTTTGAGGTGCCACACTGGAACTGCACCGAAGGACGACCGAAGGAGAGAATCTCAAGCACTATTGTGCGAAGACTCCTCATTATTTTTCAAAAAAATGTTTGACAGTGCGCAGGTTCTTCTTGCAGAATAGAATCAGCTTATCATCTTTATGTAGTCCTCCTCGGTGAGGAGTTTGACGCCCAGTTTCTCGGCTTTGCGGCGTTTCTCGGGCCCCATGTTGTCGCCCGCCAGCAGGTAGTCGGTCTTTCCGCTGACGGAACTTCCCACTTTGCCGCCGTGCTGCTCGATGGACTGCTTGAGGGCATCGCGCGAGAAATTCTGGAAAACGCCACTGACCACGATGGTGAGGCCTTCCAACTGGCTTCCGGTGCGGTGTTCCTCCACCTCCATGCGGAGGCCTGCAGCGCGCAGTCGCTCCACGGTATCGCGGTGGACAGGGGTCTGGAAGTAGTCGTACACCGTCCGCGCGGTGACATCTCCCACATCCTCCACCATTGCCAACGTTTCAATATCCGCCGCCATCAGGGCATCGATATTCTTGAAATGACGGGCGAGTTTCTTGGCGCCTACCTCGCCGACATAGCGGATGCCGAGGGCATAGAGGACCCGCTCGAAGGGGACAGCCTTCGAGGCTTCGACGGCGGCCAGTATGTTCTCCGCCCCTTTGTCCTGGATGGTTGCCTGCCCACCCTCGCCCTCGCCCTGCGGCTGGGCGCCCAGCCCCACCAGCTGTTCCCGACGCAGCGTGTAGAAATCGGCCACCGTGCGTACCAGTCCGGCTTCGTACAGCATCCGTATCCGCTCGCTGCCCAGCGTCTCGATATCCATCGCCTTGCGCCCCACGAAATGCTCCAGCCGTCCCAGTATCTGCGGCTGGCAGCCGTCCTGGTTGGGACAGTAGTATCCTGCCTCGCCTTCGGCGCGCACCAGCGACGTGCCGCAGACGGGACACAGCTGCGTGAACGCGATGGGACGGGCGTCGGGTTGGCGTTGCGAGAGGTCCACCCCCACAATCTTGGGGATAATCTCGCCCCCTTTCTCGACCTGCAGCCAGTCACCGACCCGCAGGTCAAGTTTCTCCATGAAGTCGGCATTGTTGAGGGTGGCGCGACGCACGGTGGTGCCGCCCAGCCACACAGGCCGCATATTGGCCACGGGGGTGACGACCCCGGTGCGGCCCACCTGATAGGTCACCTCCTCCAGCGGTGTGGATACCTGCTCGGCCTTAAATTTGTAGGCGATGGCCCAGCGGGGGGATTTGGCGGTCATACCCAGACGGTCCCAGAGGGTGGTCTGGTTGACCTTGACCACCACGCCGTCGATGCCGAAGGGAAGGTTCCAGCGTTCCTTGTCCCAGAAGTCGATATAGAAACGGATGTCGTCGATAGCACGGCATTCCTTGGTATAGGGCAGCACTTTGAAACCCATGTCGGCCAGCGAGCCGAGCATGGAGACCTGTGTGTCCAGCCCGCCGATACGCTCCGCGCCGTCGGGCAGCATGACGAAATAGGGGCAGAACTGGAGTTTGCGCTTGGCGCATTCGGCGGAGTTCTGCAGTTTGAGCGAACCGCTGGCGGCATTGCGGGGGTTGGCGAAAGGCTCGTCGCCGTCGGCCTCGCGCTGGCGGTTCATGGCCTCAAAGGCCTCGAAGGGATAGACCACCTCGCCGCGCACCTCGAAATCATCGGGGGAGTTGCCCCGCAGGCGCAGGGGGATAGTAGGGATGGTGCGGGCGTTGGAGGTGATGTCGTCGCCCACGGTGCCGTTGCCGCGGGTGACGGCCTGCACCAGTTCGCCGTGACGGTAGGTCAGTCCCACCGCCACGCCATCGTATTTCAGTTCGCAGCTGTAGGTGAACGGCACGCCGTCCAGCAGTTTGCGGGTGCGGGCCTCGAACTCTTCCAGTTCCTCGATGCTATAGGTGTTGCCCAACGAGAGCATGGGGAAGCGGTGTGTCACCTGGCGGAATGTCTTGTTGACCTCGCCCCCCACACGGCGGGTCGGCGACGTGGGCAATGCCAGGTCGGGGTACTTCGATTCCATCTCCATCAGCTCGCGCAACAGGGCGTCGAACTCGAAGTCGCTCACCAAGGAGGTGTCCTCCATATAGTAGGCGTGGTTGTATTTGTCAATCAATCGGGTCAGTTCCGCCACACGCTCACGGGCGGAGTCGGGAGTATCGATACTACAGAATAGATCCACAGCGTTTCTTGTTGTTATAAAGTGTCACAATGGCAGTTCCATGCAGGCCTGGAAGTTGTAGGCCACGGGGCCCGTCAGCTGCACGTCGGTATAGCGTTCCCCTGTCGGGGTGAAGGTTACTTTGAAATCACCTCCACGGGTATGGAGGCGATTGTTGCCGGTGACGATGGCGCAGGCCGTCACACCCGTGCCGCAGGCCCAGGTCTCGTCCTCCACACCACGTTCATAGGTCCGCACCGCCAATCGACCGTCGGGCAGATCTTCGATGAAGTTGACGTTTACCCCTGCAGGCCAGAGGTCGGTGCGGTGGCGCAGCCGCCGCCCCTCGCCGACTACATCATAGCCGTCCAGTCCTTCGACCCGCTGCACATAATGCGGCGAGCCGGTGTCGAGCAACCAGCCGTCCAGCACACGATGCACACCCTCGCAGGTCACGTCGCGCATTCCCAGCCGCACCAGTCCCACACGTGCCTCTGCGTCCCACAGCAGCACTGTGGCATCGTGCGGTCCGTCGGGGCCCACGAAGCGATAGCTCCGCAGCCCTTCCGCACCCGCCCGGCCTTCAATGCCCAGCAGGTAGGCAAAGGCCGTGATGCAGCGGCCACCGTTGCCACACATCGTGGCTTCGTGTCCGTCGGAGTTGTAGTAGCGCATCTCGAAGTCAAAGTCCTCCGAGCCTGCCCCGAGAGTCATCAGTCCGTCGGCACCGATGCCGAAACGACGGTGGCACAGGCGAGCCACCCGCTCGGGGTCCAGCGGTACCGACTCCCGCCGTATATCCAGCAGGATGAAATCGTTGCCTGCTCCGTCGAATTTGTAATAGGTCATATTGCTATGCATTCATCCCTCGTAGCACTCCTCCTCGCCCCACGTCACCTCTTCCTGTGCCTTCACCAGATAGCGGCTGGTACACAGCACAAGCAGTGAGCAGATTATGATGGAGAAGAAGACGACGGAATATGTGATATACTTGATCATTGTGGCGCCGGGAATCAGTATCTCGCCCGCCGTCACGTTCACCTGCTCGGGAATGGAGGCCAACACCGCCGACACCAATCCTTTGGGAATCATCATCGACACCGTCAGACGGTCTTCCTTGCTGTTGCGTCGGCCTACCAATGCAATCAACAGGAAACGCACCACGAAGAGGCTGGCGGCAATCAACGCGCCGAAGGTCAAGGCAGTGATGTTGTTGAACGGGATGCAGATGCCCAGATAGACAAAGAAATAGGTTTTCAGGATAAATACGAACTCCTTGAAGAAGCTCTTCTCGCGAGCCTCGAGCCGCGTCATGCGGTGCATCTTGAGGCGGCGCAGGAACGACATCTCGAAATAGTCAGGATTGCCCAACACCAGTCCGAATGCCAGTGCCGCGATGGCTCCGCTGTAGCCCATCACCTCCGTCACGCCGTAAATCACGAACACGAATGCCGGGGTCAGGAACATCGAGTTCTGCAACTTGCGGACCCTGTCCATCATCGAGGACCAGACGATGCCGCCCACAGTGCCCAGCAGCAGGGCCAGCAGTATCGACGCCAGCACGCGTCCCAGCATCGAGCCCACGCTGATATCGCCCATCTTGAAACCCTCGGTGAAGGCCAGCGTCACCACGATACACAGCACGCCCGAGATGGCCGATTCGAGCGTCAGCACCACCCGTGTTTTGTCGCTCACACGCATCTGACGCGCCAGCGGGATGACGATGGCGGCAGCAGTGCCTGCCACCATCGCGCCCATCATCAACGAGGGCTGTAGTTCCAGATGCACTACATAGTAGCCCAGCAGCGTCACCGTTGTCATCGATGCCAGAAACGAATAGAGCGTCACCTGCACCACGCCCGACCAATAACGGCGCACTGTGTCCAGCCGCATATCGATGCCGCTGTCGAACAGGATGAAGAGCACCGTCAGCGAGGCCAGCACAGGACCTGTACCAGCCAGTTTGTCGGGGGTTATCCACCCCAGCACGGGCCCCACAACGATACCTATCACCATGAGCAGAAGCACATCGGGAATCCTGCGGCGGCTGAACCACGCATTGAAAAGATGCGCACAGAATATCAGCAAACCTAGGAAGATGTATGTCATCGGATATGGGTGTTGAGGGGATTATGACAGGAATCAAATATCTACATCGGGAAAGAGCACCTTGAAGGTGTCGAGTGTCGGGTTCTCGCGCAGCATCACGTCATATTTGTCTCTCGGGGCATAGACCAGCGCGGATTTTTCTTCGTATACCACTTCGATATGACAGTTCAGCAGCGGCCGCTCCGTGAGGTTGCGCAACTGCTCCAGCATCGGCAACAGGGCGGGACGAATCTCCGCTTCGACGAAGTTGTTGCCCACCGTGAGGGTGAAGTTGTCAGAGTCTTTTAACTCGGGCTTGAGGTCACTCAGTTTTTCCCGCACCTTGGCCAGCTCTTCAGGCAATTTCGGAAGCATCTCGGTCCAGGCACGCTCCAGCCCCTCCTGGTCCAGCGGGCTGCCTTTTGTATGGAAACGTTTCAGCACTTCGGCAGTGGGTGCCGGGCGAGTCGACTTGAGCGACGTCAGCCCCACACGGTGTATCGTCCCCGCTGCGCTTTCTGCTTTGGGAGACTCCGTGGACTCGGCAGGCGGCATTTCGGGGGAGGCCGGGGTTGGTGTGGCCAGACGGGGTTCGATAGGTGCTGTTGAAGCGGTACGCTCTGCAGGGGCAGCCGCGGCCACCGTCGGCGCAGGGGGCTGTGCCGTCGGTTTGTCAGTGCCGTGCTCCGCCTGAGGCGTTCTTGCAATCTATGGTTGTGTGGCCAGCGAGGCCAGTTTCATCAAGCAGACTTCCACAAAAAGCCGCTTGTTGCCGGCTTCTTTGTAGCGGTATTCGTAATCGCTCGCGATGTCCAGCCAGCGCAGCAGCAGTGCCAGTCCGCAACTCACGGCTTGCTCGCCGTAACGTCCCCGCACTGCGTCGCTGACTTCCATCAATCGGTGTGTGGCGGGGTCGATCGAGACCATGAGGTTGCGCAGGTGCTCGCTGAGGCCCGTCAGGAAATGCTGTCCGTCGAAGCCTTTGTCGATAATCTCTTGGTAGAGCAGCAGGGCATTGGAGATGGAGCCCGCCCGGAAGTCATCCACCAGACGGAAGTAATACTCATAGTCCAGCAGGTTGAGGTTTTCGTTGCAAAGCTGCCGCGTGAGGTTGCCTTGCGTAAAACTGACCAGCTGGTCGAATGTCGAGAGGGCGTCGCGCAGACCTCCTTCGGCTTTGCGGGCGATAATGTGCAGGGCTTCGTCTTCGTAGCGTATACCTTCTTTTTCGGCGATGCCCCGCAGGTGCTGCACGATGTCCTCGCTCTGGATGCGCTTGAAATCGAACACCTGGCAGCGCGACAGGATGGTGGGGATGATTTTGTGTTTCTCGGTGGTGGCGAGGATGAATTTGGCGTAGGCCGGCGGCTCTTCGAGGGTCTTGAGGAAGGCGTTGAAGGCGGCCTGCGACAGCATGTGTACCTCGTCGATGATGTAGACTTTGTAGCGGCCGGTCTGGGGCGGGATGCTCACCTGGCGTACGAGCTCGCGGATGTCGTCGACGCTGTTGTTCGAGGCCGCATCCAGCTCGAAGATGTTCATCGAACCGCCCTCAATAAAGCCTCGGCAGCTCTCGCATTGGTTGCACGCCTCGGTTTCGGGGGTCAGCGCGGTACAGTTGATGGTTTTGGCCAGAATGCGGGCACAGGTGGTCTTGCCAACGCCGCGCGGGCCGCAGAAGAGGAAGGCCTGGGCCAGTTGGTTCGTGCGGATGGCGTTTTGCAGTGTGGTGGTGATATGCTGCTGTCCTACCACGCTGGCGAAGGTCGCCGGACGGTATTTGCGTGCTGATACGATGTAGTTTTCCATGGTCTGTTGACGCTACGTTATGCGCTGCAAAGTTACACAAAAAATCGGGAATATCGCATTTCCACACGAAAATAGCGCGCAAATCGCTCATCCACAACCTGTCGGCAGGCGTCAAAAGAGCATCGTCCCCAGTTGGAAGACGGCGAAGGCCATCAGCCATGCCAACACAAGAGAATTGACCACCGTGAAAGCGGCCCACCCGCGTCCTATCTCGCGCCGCAGCGTGGCCACGGTGGCGATGCAGGGGAAATAGAGCAGCACGAACATTAGGAAGGCATAGGCTTTGACAGGCGTGAAGAAGGGGTTGTCGCGCAGCGATTCCTCCAACTTCTCGTCGCTGTCTTGGTGGTAGAGGATGCCCATCGTGCTGACGATAGCCTCTTTGGCCGGCAGACCGGTGAGGATGCAGACATTCATGCGCCAGTCGAAGCCCAGCGGACGCATCACAGGTTCAAGCCAATGGCCCACCGCCGCCAACGCCGAATGCTCTTTCTGCACCGCATCCATCTCGAAGGTTAGCGAATCAATCATACGTCCTGCCTGCAGCACATCGTCGGCGGTGGCAACACCGGCCGCCTCTACTTGGTGCAGCTGGTCAATCTGGGCCTGATAGGGCCGTGTAAGCTCTTCGTTGCGGGGGAAGTAATAGAGGGCCCAGATGGCGATGGAGGCCCACAGAATCACCGTGGAGATTTTCTTCAGATAGTCTTCGCACCGCTCCCAGATATGCTTCCAGGTGTTGCGCCACACTGGACTGTGGAATGCCGGCAGTTCGCTGACATAGTCTTCATCGTCCTGACGGAAGTATTTGGTGCGCTTCATGATGAGGGCAAAGACTATAGACAGCAGCACACCCACCAAATAGAGCGACATCATTACCAGTGCCTTGTGCTTCGGGAAGAAAGCCCCCACAAACAGCAGGTAGACCGGTAGGCGCGCTCCGCAGCTCATGAAGGGAATCATCAGCATCGTCAACGTGCGATCTTTCTTGTTGTCGATGTTGCGGGCCGCCATGATGGCCGGCACGTTGCAGCCAAAGCCCACCAGCATGGGCACGAACGATTTCCCGTGCAGTCCCACGCGGTGCATCAGCCTGTCCATCAAGAAGGCCACGCGGGCCATGTAGCCTGTGTCTTCCATCAGCGAGATGAAGAAGAAGAGGATGATGATATTGGGCAGGAACGACAGCACCGCTCCTACGCCTTGCACTACTCCGTCGGCCAGCAACGATGTGTACCAAGTCTCTGGCATGATGTCGTGCAACAGATGCGTCAGCCAGTCCACCCCCGCCTGTATCCAGTCTTGCGGATAGGCTCCCAGCGTGAAGGTGCACTGGAACACCAAGTACAACACCGCCACCAGGATGGGCAATCCCAACCACTTGTGTGTCAAGACCGCATCCACACGCTGCAAGAGGGTGTGGTCGCTGCTGTCGCCGCCGTGGTGGAGGGTGGCTTTGAGGGCGCCGTTGACAAAGCCGTGGCGCGCCTCGTGTATCAATTCGTCCGTCGGCCGTTTCAGTTCTTTCTCCAGCTGGCGGCGGTTTTTCTCGGCCGCATAGGCCAGGGCCATGAAGTTGGGCACGTCGTGCAGCAACGCCAGCGTCGACTCCGGCCGTTCCAATAGGCGGATGGCCAGGTATCGCTTGGAGTAGTTGTCCGTCACATTGGGTATCTTGGCCACCTCGTCCACCAGATCGTCAATCGCTGCCTCGATGTCGGTGCCATATTCTACATGCAGGTGCCGTCCCGAACGGGCATGCCCTTCGTAGGCGGTCACGATATGCGCCACCGCCTCGTCCAGTCCCTCGCCCGCCTCCAAATTGGCGGACGAAGCCTGCACGCCCATCAAGTCGCCGAATTTCTCGCAATCCACCGAGTGGGAAGTCTCCAGCAGTTGCTGGTATTTGTTGAGCACGAGCACCAGTTTCAGGTGCATGTCGATAATCTGCGGGGTCATCACCAGCGACTCGTCCAAGTCGGTGCTGTCGACAATCTGCACTACCACGTCGGGCCGCCGCTGCACCAGCTGTTCGGGATCGGCAAGCTCGCAATACTCGAATCGGTAGCCCTCCAGATGTGTTTTAGTCCATTCCTCCATTCGTTTGCAGAACGTGGATTTCCCACTGCCAGAGGACCCTACAACATCAATATGGATACTTTCTCTATCATTCATCGATTGCAAAGATACATCTTTTCCCCCACCCGCGATATACCTATTTCTAGCGATTTTTCAATTCTATCTATTTATATACGGAATATTTTTCGTACCTTTGCAGTCTCAAACCTTAAAGATAATATTCCACCTATGAAAGACGTAAAAGCTTACATTGAAGCCAATAAGGACCGTTTTCTGAACGAACTGTTCGAACTTATCCGCATCCCCTCTATCAGTGCCGAATCGGAGCACAAACCCGACATGGTGCGCTGTGCTGAGAAATGGAAGGAATTTCTCCTGGCTGCCGGCTGCGACAAGGCCGACGTGATGCCCTCCGACGGCAACCCCGTTGTCTACGGCGAGAAAATCATCAACCCCGCCAAGCCCACCGTGCTGGTGTACGGACACTACGATGTGATGCCCGTGGCTCCGCTGGAGCTGTGGCGCACCCAGCCCTTTGAGCCCGTCATCAAAGACGGCCGCATCTGGGCCCGCGGTGCCGACGACGACAAAGGCCAGAGTTTCATGCAGGCCAAGGCGTTCGAGTTCATGGTCAAGACCAACCAGCTACCCTGCAACGTGAAATTCATGCTCGAAGGAGAAGAGGAGATTGGCTCACCCAGCCTCTATGGTTTCTGCGAGAAACACAAGAAGATGCTCAAGTCGGACGTCATCCTGGTGTGCGACACATCAATGATTGCCCCCGATGTACCCAGCATCACCAGCGGCCTCCGCGGCCTCTGCTACTGGGAGGTGGAGGTCACCGGTGCCAACCATGACCTGCACAGCGGCATCTACGGCGGCGCCGTGGCCAACCCCATCAATATCCTCTGCAAGATGATTGCTGGCCTGCACGACGAGCGCGGGCACATCACCATCCCCGGTTTCTACGATGACGTGCTGGTCATCAGCCGTGCCGAGCGCGCCCTCATGGCCCAGGCCCCCTTCGACGAGGAAGCCTACAAGAAAGACCTCGACATCCGCGCCGTACATGGCGAGCGGGGCTACACCACAAAAGAGCGCACCGGCATCCGTCCCTGCCTGGATGTCTGTGGCATCTGGGGCGGCTACACCGGCGAAGGTTCCAAGACCGTGCTGCCCAGCAAGGCTTACGCCAAGATCAGCACCCGCCTCGTGGCCAACCAAGACTACAACAAAATCAGCAAACTCTTCCAGCGCTACTTTGAGCGTGTGGCGCCCAAATGCGTCCGCGTGAAGGTCACCCCCTGCCACGGCGGCGCCGCATACGTCAGCCCGCTGGAGATGAAAGCCTATAAGGCTGCCGAGAAGGCTATGGAGACCACCTACGGAAAACGCCCCATCCCCACCCGCAGCGGCGGAAGCATCCCCATCGTGGCCGGTTTCGAGCGCATCCTGGGCACCAAGAGCATCCTCATGGGCTTCGGCCTCGGCAGCGACGACATCCACGCTCCCAACGAGAACTACCCCCTCCAGCAGTTCTTCAAAGGCATCGAGACCCTGCCTTATTTCTATGAGTATTTCGCCCAGAACTAACCCATATCTAATAACCCTTTAGCTCATCTAGGCTATCTAGAAAATCTAGCCAATCTAGCAAAACCATGAAAAAGAACATCCCTGTTTTAGTTTTCAGTTTTTACCTACTCTTTTTCCCCGCCTTCGGCGTGGCCCAGCACCACGGCGGCCACAACTGCGGCAACTGCCCCCACCATAAGCAAGCCACCAACGGCAGGCAGCAGGCATCCTGTTGTCAGCACGACAAGAATGCCCTGCCCTCAGAAATCACCCTCGCCTTCCCCACGGCCAAGAGCATCAAGAAGGCCGCCAAATGGACCGAGGTATACGACGCCAAGCAGGTGCTGCTGGGATACGCAGTCTACTCCAAGCCCGCCAGCGACGGCATCAAGGGCTACGCCGGCGAGACTCCCCTGATGGTTGCCCTATCTCCCAAACAGGAGATTCTGTGCGTCACGATGCTCGACAACCAAGAAAGCCCCGGATTCCTGGCCCGCATCATGGAGGCCGGCCTGCTGAAAAGCTGGGACGGCATGAAACCCGCCAAGGCCGCCAAGAAGAAGGTCGACACCGTCAGCGGCGCCACCTACTCGTCGCGCAGCATCATCGAGACCCTTCAAGCCACTCTCAAAAGCATCTAATCCTCCCCCACCCTTCTCTCGCCAACATCCTCAACACCCCCAAGCCCACCCATGTATACCATACTTAACACACAGCTGCTCAACAGCAACCACATCCACCTCATGGAGGTTCACGCCCCCTGGATTGCCCAGGCTGGCAAACCCGGACAGTTCGTCATCGTCATCCCCCGCGCAAACGGAGAGCGCATCCCGCTCACCATCTGCGACCTTCATCCCGACAGGGAGAGCGTGACTCTGGTATACCAAGTGGTGGGCGATAGCACCCGCATACTCAGCGCCCTCGCCGAGGGCGACAGCCTCTTCACCATCGTGGGTCCCTTGGGACGGCCCAGCGAACTTCTGGAAGCCGAGGCAGAACTCAAGCAGTCGCGACTCCTCTTTGTCGCCGGCGGTGTGGGTACCGCGCCCGTCTACCCCCAGGTGAAATGGGCGCACAGCCACGGTATCGCCACCGATGTCATCATCGGAGCCCGCAGCCGCGACCTTCTCTTCTTCGAAGATGAGATGCGGGCGGTGTGTGACAATCTCTATATCATGACCGACGATGGCTCCTACGGCGAGAAGGGCCTTGTCACAGCCAAAATCAAGCAGCTCTGCGAAGGTCACCCAGGCCGTTATAGCCACTGCATCGCCATCGGCCCCCTTCCGATGATGAAATTCGTCTCGCTCCTCACCCGAGACTTACAGCTGCCCACCATTGTGAGCATGAACTGCATGATGGTCGACGGTACCGGTATGTGCGGGGCCTGCCGCGTCACCGTGGGCGGAAAGGTGATGTTCACCTGCGTCGACGGCCCCGAATTTGACGGCCACCTTGTCGACTTTGACGAAGCAGCCCGCCGTCTGGCCAAACCCGCCGAGCACAAGTACCGGATCGCCACCGCTGAAAGCGGCCACACTTGCAATCTGGCCCCGGCCGTCGAGGCCGCCCTAAAGGCCGCACCCGGACGGCAGAAACCCCGCGAGCAGGACCCCGCGGTGCGCGCCGCCAACTTCGATGAGGTCTCTTTCGGCTTTACCGAAGAGCAGGCCGTCGCCGAGGCCCGCAGATGCCTGCGGTGCAAGAAACCCATGTGTGTCACCCAGTGTCCCGTGAGCATCAAGATACCCGATTTCATCGCCGCCGTGGCGGAAGGCGACTTCCAGCGAGCCGCCGCCGTCATCGCCGAGGACTCCGCTCTGCCCGCCGTCTGCGGACGTGTCTGCCCGCAGGAGACTCAGTGCGAGGGCAGTTGCATCCTTGGCCGCAAGGGTGAACCCATCGCCATCGGTGCTTTGGAACGCTTCGTGGCCGACTACGCCCGCACCCATGCCACCGCCCCGACACCCGCCACAAGCCTCGCCTCCGACGCCCCAAAGGTGGCTGTTATCGGCAGCGGTCCCTCGGGGCTCACCTGCGCCGGCGACCTTGCCAAGGCAGGCGTCCGCGTCACCATCTTCGAAGCCCTGCACCACGCCGGCGGCGTGTTGGTATACGGCATCCCCGAATTCCGCCTGCCCAAGCACAAGGTGGTGGAACCCGAAATCGAGAATCTGCGGCGCCTGGGCGTGGAAATCCGCACCAATGTCATCGTGGGAAAGAGCGTCACCATCGACCAACTCTTCGACCAATACGGCTATCAAGCCGTCTATATCGCCAGCGGCGCCGGACTGCCCAAGTTCATGGGCATCCCAGGCGAAACCCTGGTAGGTGTGGTCTCGGCCAACGAACTCCTCACCCGCACGAACCTCATGCACGGCTACTCCAAAGAATACGACACCCCCATCCACCTCGGCCACCGCGTGGCCGTCATCGGCGGCGGCAACGTGGCCATGGATGCCGCCCGCACCGCCAAACGCCTCGGCAGTGAGGTGACCGTCATATACCGCCGCGAAGAACCCGACATGCCTGCCCGCCGCGAGGAGGTCCATCACGCCAAGGAGGAGGGCATCCGTTTCGAATTCCTCACCAACCCTACCAGTTTCCTCGACGACGGCAACGGCAACGTGCGTGCCATGCAGTGCGTCCGTATGGCTATGGGCGAGCCTGACGAGACCGGCCGTCGCCGTTTCAGCACCGTCGAAGGCAGTGAATTCGAACTGGAGACCGACACCGTGGTCATCGCTCTCGGCACCAACCCCAACCCGCTCATCAAGAGCACCACCCCCGGTCTCGACAGCGAGAGTTGGGGCGGCCTCAAGGTCAACGACGACGGTCTCACCAGCCGACCGCATGTCTATGCCGGAGGCGACGCCGTCAGCGGCGCAGCCACCGTTATCCTCGCCATGGGTGCCGGCCGCAAAGCCGCCCGTGCCATCCTCAACGACCTCAAAGGACGTTAATCCAAACCTTATAAACCCTAAAAACCTAAAACAAATGAAAAAGATTATCCTCCTCGTCGCCTGCAGCCTCCTTTTGGCTGCCCCCGCCCAGGCACAGTTGGGCAACCTCATGAAGGCCGCTGCCAAGAAGGCTGCCCAGAAAGTCGTTGACAAGGCTGTCGACAAAGCCGCCGAGACCGCCACCCATGCAGTGGAGCAACAGCTCGGCCTCGACCAGCAGCAAGAGCCGCAGACCGACCAACAGACCAACCAGCAGACCAGCGCCCCTGCCGCCGATCCCGCCGCACCGCTCACCTACGACGCCCTTCTGGCCCAGATGCCTGCCCTGCCGACCGCCCGCCAACTCGCCAGTTACAAAGATGCCGAGCTCAACGAGGCCACCCTACGTCTGCTCACCAACCCCGTCACCACCTTCAATGCCAAAGTGCTTAGCCTCTCCATGCAGGCCTTCTCGCTGGCCTACGCCGGTGTCGACTCCGCCACTGTCACCGAAGGGGCTTATAAACTGGCCGAAACCACCACTGGACTCTCCCGCCAAGAGATAGACAAACTGGCCACCATGTCGGAAGAAGAGCAGGAAGCCTACCTCGCCGCCCACTACACCCAAGGCACCGCCGAGGCCAACTTGCTGCGCAACGCCGCCCAGGCTGCCGAACTGCTCAAGCCCACAGAGCCCCTCGTAAATCAATGGGATGCGATAGGCAAGAAAGCCGATGATATCTACGGCCAACTCGAAACCGCATGCCGCAGCACCTACGCCAAATATGCCGACCGTCTTGCCAACGCCGCTGGCAAAGAGCGCAACGACCTGTTGCTGCAATACTACAACGAGACCGTGGAACTGCAGCGCACCGCCGTCCAGCAGGTGCAGAAACTGCGCCGCGAAGAGCAACTGCCCGTGGCACAGAAAATCGACGACATGATTCGCGACATCCAGAAAGCCAACCCCAACACCCTCGTGTCGCTACTCAACTACTGCCAACTCACCGCCACGGCATTCTTCACCGATGTCACCCGTCTCCTCGAGATAAAGGAATTCTAAGAAACTGTTTAAATTTAATTGATGGATTTTGTTATACAGCAAAGCGAGCAGATTTTTCTTCTTTTTGAGGGAGCAATGGGAGTCCATTGTGACCGAGAAAAGGAGGGAAAGATGCCGTTTTGATGTCTTAAGAAAAACATTGGATTAATTTTAAACAGTTTCTAAAAGTAGCCTATCGCTCAAAGACCCGCAAGATGGCCAGCTTGGTCTTCTCTATCTTGTCGGAAGCATTACCATCCCCCGACACAGCCCGGTAGGGATGTTCCCTGAGCGGCAGATTGAAATGGGTCTTGCCTTTGAGCACCGTCTGCGGATGGGTGAACTCACGGAACCCCCACTCGCCGTGGTAGGCGCCCATTCCTGAATGGCCTGTGCCATTGAAGGGAACCCCTTTCACCATCATGTGGATGCACACCTCGTTGATGCATCCCCCGCCATATTGTTGGGTACGCATCACACGGTTGGCCCATCGCATGCTCTTGGTAAAAAGGTACATGGCCAAGGGGTGCTCACGGTCGGCGATAGTCTCCATCAACGTGTCAACCTCCGCATCCTTGAAAGGCACAACAGGCAGCAAGGGACAGAAAAGCTCATGCTGCACAATATGCTCATCAATACCGACGGGATAGACAATCGTCGGGGAATAGCGACGCGCGTCCCTGTCGCCGACACCGCCGAAAACAATGCGGCCACGATACTCGTCGGCCAAGGCGGCACACTTGTCGTAAGCGGCTTCAGTGATAAGCTTGGGATATTCGGGATTGCGCTCGGCATGTTCACCGATTTGCGCCACAAAGGCCCTCTTCAGTTCCTCCAGGAAAGACTCCGCCACCTCTTCGGCTACGGCAATCTGGTTGATGTTGATGCATATTTGGCCGGCATTACACAGCTTGAAGAAAGCAATCTTGCGGGCGGCATCCTTCAAATCGGCATCCTTGCGCACCACACACCAGTTGCCCGTCTCGCCGCCAAGTTCCAGAGCCACGGGGGTGAGATTCTTGGCAGCCTCGGCCAACACATGCTTGCCCACGGCGGGCGAGCCCGTATAGAATATCTTGTCGAACCGCTGCGCCAGACACATGTCGGCCACATCATGCCCGCCATCAATCAAGGTGACATATTCCGGCGGGAACACCTCGGCAAAGAACTTCTTCAAGACCGCCGTGCTGGCGGCCGATTTGCTGCTGGACTTGATGACCACCGTATTGCCACCCGCCATGGCCGCCGCCACCACACCGATGGTCAGCAGGATGGGAAAATTGAATGGACTGATGACCAGCGACACGCCATAGGGCATCTTGTATACCTTGGTGACCATGCTGGGAAAACACATAAAACCGCTGAAATGGCACTCCGGCCGCGCCCATCGGCGCAGCCCGCAGAGCATCTCGTTGACCTCCGTGATAATGGGACCAATGTCACAGAGGTAAGCCTCCACCCTGCTCCGGCCCAAGTCCTCGGCCAAAGCCTCCTCCAACTCCGCCTCATGCGCAATAACGGCGGCCTTCAGTTTCTTAAGTTGCTTGATTCTCCACCTCACGGGGAGTGTCGCACCTGTGCGGAAGAACCTCCGTTGTGTTGCCACAATCTCCTTGATATCCTCCTCGGTATAGCCCTGCCGTCCGCTGTCCGCCGACGATTGACTGCTGACGGTGTCGAGTACCTGCCTTATCTCATCGTTGCTCAACGTGACTGGCGAGGAATAATTGATGGAGTCGGCGGCAATCATCGGGATGAGTTCCTCATAATCGCACCGTCTCACTGGCGACACAATCCTGTCCATACCACATTGCGCCATCAACGCTCTGACGGCCTCAAGGAACGCCTCTGAGAGGTTATCATTATTATCGCCTGTCTGATTACCTGCCTTCCCTGCAATCCCGCAATACCTTGCCAGCAGGGCATATTTCTCGCGGCAGACCTCTTTCTGAAACTCCAACACAGGCATCAGCATCAGCGAGATAGCCTGCCCATGAGGCAGGTGGTATTTAGCCCCGATACTATGGGCAAAGGCATGCACGTATCCCGCCAGCTGGGTGTTGATGGCGTTACCTCCATACATGGCCGCACGGCACATTCCCAGCCGTGCTTCAATCATTTCCGGGCTGACTGCAGCGCCTGCATCGTCCACCGACGGCTC
Source organism: uncultured Bacteroidales bacterium (assembly GCA_905234695.1). Taxonomy (GTDB): domain Bacteria; phylum Bacteroidota; class Bacteroidia; order Bacteroidales; family P3; genus Colimorpha. The sequence goes on from CAJOHZ010000001.1 coordinate 41,533, forward strand.
TCCAGCCACAATGGGGAGGTACTTCAGTATCAGCCGCACACCCTCCATCGAAAGATTCATATCTTCTTCATCCACATCCACATCCACATCGCTCACCGCCCCTTCAATGCAGTGGCTGAGGGCATCGATGCCACAGGCTGCTGTCACCTGCCGTGGCGCATGTATGGTGAGTTCGCTATCGAGTATCACATGGGTTACGTTGAGGCCAATCAGCACGGTGGAACTTTTCACCCCATGCCCGCCTGTCACCACGGCCCCCACCGTGATCTCTGCACCGGTGCCGGCCGTGGACGGCACGGCAATGATGGGGAGGGTCCCGCCACGCACAGGCAGGAACTTCAGCAGCAACGCCTTCACAGGAAGATGGGGCATCCTCACGCTGGCCGCCACCATCTTACAGGTATCGAGCACCGAGCCGCCTCCCAACGCGACAATACCTTCTGCCCCGCATTCCAACGCACGCTGCCGCCCCGCTTCGATAATGGCAACTGTAGGTTCCGAATCAATGTCGCAGAACAATGTGCAGCCTATGCCGGCCGATTCCAACGATTCCGCGACGGCCTTCTCATAGCCGAGCCGGCACAATGTCCTGTCGGTAACCAACAGAACATGCCGATAACCGCACTCGCGGCAGATTTCACCCACTTTGCGGCGCGCCCCATGACCTTCCGTCACCTCCGGCTCCGGAAGCGGGATGGTGTGAATCACCTTCCCCGGCAGCCGATGTATTTGTTTCCTGAAACGATACGTATCCATGTCGTGATTAATTTTATACAGTTTCTTAACGTCACGAATCCCGTTTTATTGCCTCCCACCTCTGTCAACACCAGAGGTTTCAACTCATAGACAAGAAAGATGCAATTGAACAGGTCGATTACTTTGCAAAAAAGTCGTATCTTTGCAGCCTCAAACAATCCCACAACACTGATTGAGAAAAAGCAAACAATGAACACGTTAATCATATATGGCAGCCAGTACGGCTCGACAAAACGCTATGCCGAACGGCTGGCAGAACTGACGGGAACGGAGGCCGTGGATTACAAGGAGGCGAAAAACCTCGGTGGGTACGACCGCATCGTCTATCTGGGCGCCCTTTGTGCCGGAGGGGTGATGGGTCTGAAGAAAACGCTCGGCAAGATGGCTTCCTGCAAAGAACTCTTTGTCGTCACCGTAGGCCTGGCCGACCCGAACGACACAGAATACTTCAGCGAAATCAAAAAGTCGCTGAAGGCACAAATCCCAGTGGACCTTTACAACGAAGAAAAGATATTCCATCTTCGCGGAGCCATCGATTACACCCAATTGAACATGAAACACCGACTCATGTTGTCCATGTTTCATTCGATGGCATCAAAGATGCCGGAATCGGAGCGGAAAGCCGATGCCAAGGCAATGCTCGAGACGTACAACCGACAAGTGGACTTTGTCGATTTCAATTCTTTGGAACCAATCGTCAATACCTTGCGATGAACACCGAAGAGTCCCGCATATTGGAATTCGATGCTGTCATCCTGCAAAACGAGGAGATGGATGCCGCCTACGTGGAGGTTCCGTTCGACATCAAGGCGTCATTCGGAAAAGGTCGCCTGTTGGTCCACGCCACTTTCGACGGTGTGCCATACGACGGCCAGATTGTGAAGATGGGAACGCCGTGCTACATCATCGGAATACGCAAGAACATCCGCAAACAAATTGGCAAGACCTTCGGCGATACTGTGCACGTCACATTTTTTGAACGTGAAGCAAAAAACACTAATGAAACACATTAACATACTATTGCCCATTGCGGCACTCGCCCTTCTGCTGTCCGCCAGCTGCAACAAGGACAAGACCAGCTACGAAATCACCTACCGATTCAACAACACCACCATGCAGTCCGATTTCGTGGAAGCTTACGAACTGACTGCCGAGGGCATGTCCAACGGCAAGTGGCGCAGCACCAACCATCATCTCGACACCGTCATCACCGACGGCGACACCGTGGAGTGGGTCTCGGGAACCATCACCGATGTGGCTCGTGAGAATTGTGTGGCCCTGCAGATATTCACCAGCGGCTACCGCCCCTGTGGTGGGGGCAACTACACCCTCGACACCATCTACCAACTCACCCTCGGCGAGAAGAACCTCATCCAAATCACCCCCAACCAGACCTGGACCCCCACTTACGAGATATGAACTGGATTATCCTCATCATCGCAGGGTGCTGCGAAACAGGTTTCACCTTCTGTCTGGGCAAGGCCAAAGACGCCGTCGGCACAGGATGGTGGCTGTGGATGGGCGGTTTCCTGCTTTTCACCATCCTGAGTATGAGCCTTTTGGCAAAAGCCACGCAGACCATCCCCATCGGCACCGCCTATCCCGTCTGGACAGGTATCGGTGCTGTCGGCACCGTCCTATTGGGCATCTTCGTCTTCCATGAACCCACAACCTTCTGGCGCCTGTTCTTTATCTTCTCGCTGATCGTCTCCATCATCGGCCTCAAAGCCGTCTCGTGAAAACTCCTCACCGGCGCACCAACTGCGGGGCGTAGCGGACCACGAGGAACGCGCAGAGCAGCAGGGCCAACGCCTCGGCGATAGGCCACGCCACCCAGATGCCGTCAATGCCAAAGAGGACAGGCAGCAGCCATACGCAGGCCAGCTCGAAGACCAGCGTGCGGGCAAAGGCCGCCACCGCCGACACAATACCGTTGTTCAGCCCGGTGAACAAGGCCGACACAAACATATTCCATCCACAGATGAGGAACGCGAGCATATAGTATCGCATGGCGTTGACGGTTAATGCCGTCAGGGCTTCGTCATATCCCACAAACAGACGCGCCAGCGGGTCGGCGAAGAGTTCTGCCGAAAGCGTCATCAGCACCCCTGCCCCACCGATGAGGACCAACGATTTGCGCAACAGAGACCGCTGCTCGCCGAGGTCGCGTGCGCCGTAATGGTAGCCGATGATGGGGGTGATGCCGATATTATATCCGATAAACACGGCGGCGAAAATGAAGGCGATATACATCAGGATTCCGTAGGCCGACACACCGTCCTCACCGATGTAGCGCATCAGCTGCAGGTTGTAGCAGATGGTGACGATATTCATGGCGATATTGCCTACATACTCCGACAGTCCGTTGGTGCAGGCCTTGCCGACATAAGACCAGAGGATGCGGGTCGACAGGATGCGAAGTGTGCCTTTATTGCGACGCGAGGAGAAATAGAACACGGGGAACAACCCGCCCACAAGGCATCCGGCAGCGGTGGCGATGGCGGCACCCGACACGCCCATGCCCAGCCCCCACACCAAGATGGCGTCGAGCACGATATTCGTCACCCCCGCCACCACCGACATCAACGTGCCCAGCTGCGGCCGTTCCGCAGCCATGTAGAACGACTGGAAGGCACACTGCAGAACAAACCCCGGCATACCAATCATATTGAGGCGGATATACAACACGCACTCCTCCATCATCGGCTCGTCGGCGCCCAGCCATCGCGACACCGTGGGGGCCGCCACGGCCAATGCGATGCCCAGTACCACACCCACGGCCAGTCCGAACTGCACCAGCATGGTGAATACCCTGTTGGCCTTCTGCGTATAGCCCTCACCCTTTATCTTCGCCACCAGCGCCGCGCCGCCGCTGCCAATCATAAGCCCCAGCGACCCAATCATCATGATGACGGGGAAGGTGAGGTTGATGGCGGCGAAGCCCGTCTTGCCCGCGAAGTTGGAGACAAAGAACCCGTCGACAATGCTGTAGATAGAGGTAATCAGAACCATCCCGATGCTCGGCAGCACCGAGCGTACAATGCGGCGGTAGCCGTAATGTCCCGCAAGTTCGATGTTCATGCCTCCATAACGCACAAAAGACATGTTTATTGCCCACTCCCACAAAAGCCTCTTGTACCGAGACGGCAACAGCCGACTGTGGCCATTTGTCTGACATGGTTTTCAATTTGCAAAGTTTCTTATTTTTGTCGCTTATTTCTCCGCCGTCACGCACAGCCAGTGGCGCGATCCCTCGCGGCGGACGGTGATGTCTTTGAATCCTGCGGCGGTGAGGTGGGTGCGGAGTTCGTCGGGGGTGTAGGTGTGCATACCCTCAATCATCTTCTCCCATTTCTCGTTGTTGCCCGAAAGGCCGTCGTCCTCATTGACAACAACAAAGCGGCCACCCTCCTTCAGCGTACGGCGCACACCGGCAAAGCACTCTTCTATCTCCGGCCAGAAATAGACCGTCTCGAAGGCGGTGACGATGTCGAAACATCCCTCCTCAAACGGTAGCGCAGCGGCACTCCCTTCCAGCACCTTGCAGCGTCCCTCGGCAATGGCTGCGGTATTCACTTCACGGGATTTCTTGACAGAGACGGGCGAGTAGTCTATGCCCGTTACCTTGCCTTTGGGGGCACGACGCAGCAGCCGTGCGATATTGGCTCCGCCGCCGCAACCCACGTCGAGGATATCCGCGTTTTCTGCGATGGAGACTTCGCTCAATCCCCATTCGGCCAGTTTGGCGTGGCCGCCGCCATTCATTCCGTTCACCATCATACGCCCAAAGAATCCCTCTGGCTTACGTGTGTTGCTAAAGAATTTTGAAACTAAACCCATATTAATCAGTATTTTATCTTTGTTATTGCAAATTTTTCCCTTATTTGAACCAATTGCAGCGGTTATCCCCAAACGACACAAACCCGATTGTCCGTATCCACAGTGCTGGTGCTCTCCGTGCGGCAGGCGGCAACGCTGACTAGGGGTGGTGATTATTCTTTGCGGCCTTTGAAATGGAATCCCGTCTGCTCCACAGCCTTGCGGATGGCGCTCTCGTCGGCGGTGCCAGTGACCACCAACATGTTGGCGGCAGGGGTAGCCTTGGCGGACGTGACGCCCGGCAGCTTACCGACAGCCTGCTCGACGGCAGCCTTGCAATGGCCACAGTGCATCCCCTCGACGGTATAGACCTTCATGTCGGCAGAGGAGACCTTCTGTCTCTTGAATTTGCTGAGGAATTTCATAGTCAATGCAATAATGATGAACAGTGTCAATAGTGTCGAACAAATAATCTGGAACACGCTTGGCGCGACAGTTTCGGAATGACAACAGGCATCGTGTATGCCGCAGGAAGGCATGATGTCGGCTCCGATTCCAATGGCGTTGACCAGCAGGCCGAAGAGGACGGAGAATCCCACGATGGTGAGCAGGTAAATCCAAGTGAAGCGGCTGCCCAGCGACTTCTTCACCACGAGGATAGAGGCGATATTGACTGCAGGGCCGGCCATGAGCATCACCAGCGCGGCTCCGGGCGAGAGCCCTTTCATCATCAGTGCCGCCGCCACGGGGATACTTCCCGTGGAACATAGGTACATCGGCACCGCCACCACAAGGATGACCAACATCTGCAACAGAGGCTGCTTGCCGAACGAGAGAAAGAACTCGTCGGGCACCGCGACACCGATAAGTGCCGCGATCAGCAGGCCGACGGCAAGACGCAGACCGATGTCCTGCATCATCTCAAAATAGGCATACCGCAACACTCGCCACAGCCGGTTGCCCGACTCGACCGTCGCCGCACAGCAGCCAGCCGTCGTTTGAACGGTATCGTCTTTTACAAGGCGGTTGACCAGCAGGCCACCACAGAGGCCTGTGACCAGTGCCGCCACAGGGCGCACCACGGCAAAGCCCAATCCCATCAACGAGAAGGTGGCGAGGATGGAGTCGATACCCGTCTGCGGCGTGGCGATGAGGAACGACGCAACGGCTCCCTTCGACGCACCCTCATTCTTCAGTCCCACAGCGGTGGGGATGACTCCGCAGGAGCAGAGCGGCAGCGGGATGCCCAGCAGGGCGGCCCACAGCACAGAAAGCTTGTTTTCGCGCGACAGGTAGCGGGAATAGAATTTCTTCGGCACAAACACATGCAACACCCCCGCGATGAGGAAGCCCAACAGCAGGTAAGGACTCATGGAGTTCACCACCGTCAACAGCGATAGGAAAAAATCATGCGTATTCATAGATAACTGTCAGTTTGTTTTTACTTGTTCCGTTTAGGGTTCTTAGGAAACCATCCCTTCTTGACACGCTTCCGTTGATTGAAAAGTTCCAATATCGACCAGAAACAGGAGAAGGCTACCACGCCAAGGAGTGTCGATAGCACCATGTTTTCAATAAACAACGACGCTGAGGTGCAGATTAATCCTGCTAGCAGGAACGCCCACCAACAACCCACACCGAAATGATATTCCGCCTTGATGACGATGGGGTGAAACATCCCGATGCAGAGAAATGTGGCGGCCCCGATGATGATTCCAGAAAAATTCATATCAAATAATCAGTATTTTATCCAAACTATCATTCTTTTGATTCCAGTTGCAAAAATACTACAACTGCTGCTATCCGACGATACCCATTAATGGTGATTTTAGCCAATAGTAGTGATTTCACCGCCAGCATAATTGGCGCATCACTGTTCCCGGAATGCCCTCGGCGACTGTCCTTTCAGGCGAGAGAAGAACTTGCTGAAGGAGGGGGTGTCGGCGAAGTGGAGACGGTCGGCTATCTGGGTGATGCTCAACTCCGAGGTGCGCAGCAGGAACGAGGCCGAAGAGGTGCTCAACCGTCTCGTCGAGCTCCCTTTTTGTAGCACAATATTTTCGCCTTTTTGCGTTATTATAAGAAATGAATGTCACCATGAAGAAATTAGCATTATTCGCATTTGCAGCCACCATACTGTTGACGGCTTGCGCACAGAACACAAACAAACAACAGAAAGGAAACAATATGAAAAAGACACTGGTAGTTTACTTCTCGGCCACCGGCAACACCAAAGCCGCTGCACAGAGGCTCGCCAAAGAGCATAACGCTGACCTCTACGAAATCACCCCCGAGGTGCCTTACACCGCTGCCGACCTCGACTGGCGCGACAAGACCTCGCGCTCAACCCTCGAGATGAAAGACAAAACTTCGCGTCCCGCCATCAACGGACATTGCGACAATATTGCCGACTACGACACCGTATGGATTGGCTTCCCCGTGTGGTGGTACACCGCCCCCACCATCGTCAACACCTTCATCGAAGGCCACGACCTCAGCGGCAAGGTGCTCAACGTCTTCGCCACCAGCGGCGGCAGCGACGTGAAAGATTCATACAACGACCTCAAGAAAGCCTATCCGCAATACACCTGGGGCGAAAGTCGGTTGATGAACTAACCGAACACCGCTGATTAAATTTGAGTGAGGAATTGACGTAACCCCATCATGGCTGAGCATTGGGAGATTTACGCCGATTGGAATCCGTGGCACGGATGCACCAAGATAAGTCCCGGGTGCAAGTACTGCTATGTCTACCGACAGGACGAAATGTATGGTAGCGGACTCCCACAGCAGCGAGAGCCATCAAGCTCGCTTGAATGGCCGAGTCGCGAAGGTCGAGGACGAAGTCAAATATCTAGCAGCGAATGCCGCAAGACGGCCAACTTCAACCTGCCGGTGAAGCGCAAGCGCGACAAGTCGTGGAAAATAGCGAGCGGCAAACTGGTCTTCACCTGCTTCACCTCCGACTTTTTGTTGAAAGATGCGGACGAGTGGCGACCGGAATGCTGGCAGATGATGCGGCAGCGGAGCGACCTCTGGTTCTACTTCTTCACCAAACGCATCGACCGTTTCATGGAGTGTGTGCCGGACGATTGGGGCGACGGCTACGAGAATGTCCTTGTGGGCTGCACCGTGGAGAACCAGGAGATGGCGGATTACCGCCTACCTATCTTCCGTTCACTCCCCATCAAGCACAAAAGCATCATCGCCTCGCCGCTGATTTCCGCCATTGACCTCTCGCCCTATCTCGACAAGACGATAGAAGAGGTGTCGGTGGGTGGCGAGTCGGGCGTGGAGGCGCGTCCTTGCAACTACGACTGGGTGCTCTCCCTCCGCAAACAATGTATCGAGCGCGACATCCCGTTCCGCTTCCACCAGACGGGCGCCCATTTCATCAAAGACGGAAGGCTGTACCGCGTGAAACGATGCCACCAGCTCAGTCAGGCTCACAAGGCCAATATCGACTACAAGATTGGCAAGTACCTAGTGCCCGAGACAGTGAAATTTGAATGGGCCGAGAGCGATTACCATGAATAAACCCCAGAATTCTAACATGAAAAGGAACATCCTATTTTTGCTGGCTGCTTTTATGCTGTTCGGATGCAGCCGCCAGTGGGCCTTATAGCCTATGAAAGTTATACGCAAAAGATAGCTGCCACTGCTGATGTGGCTGATGGCGAATTGTCCTTCCATGTCGCCCGTGGTGCCGTAGGCAAAGGAACTGTCCGCCTCGTGCAGAAGCACACAGTTGGTGAACGCCAGCACTTCGCCTTTCGTGTCGGCCACACTGCCTGTAAGCGAATATGATGTTTGTGCCATCACGGCACCGGCCATGCCCGTTACGAGCACCGCCATGATGAATCTTTTCAGCATGTCTGATGTTGATTTATAATGAAACCTGATGAGAATTGGGATTGCGTGAATGTGCGAATGCGTGAGTCAAGCTGCGCCTGCGATTAACGAATTGACACATTAACGAGATAACGCATTCTTCACGGTGCCCTCAATGCCTCATGAAACGTCACCGCTTCGTTATGCATGGCAGGGGCATCGCCGTCGTCCATCCAGACAACTGAGGCTGGTTTGCCGGCTAAGCCGATACCGTCCGGTCCATTATAAACAGGAAATTTCATTTGTCAAACAAATACGCCAATATAACGTCTTTGGAACGCTTTTATTGTGTGCCTCCCTACAATAGCCAATAATAGTGATTCCCTGTGTCAAGAAAAAGACGTATTTTTGCAACATAAACACATTGAGCCATGTCTGCTGTAATCATCGGAATATTACTGCCTTTGGCGGGCACCGTGCTGGGGTCTGCGTGTGTCTTTTTCATGAAGAAGGAGATTCCCGACTGGCTGCAGAAGACCCTGTTGGGCTTCGCCAGCGGCGTGATGGTGGCCGCCAGCGTCTGGTCGCTGCTGATACCCAGCATCAGGATGGCGCACGAAAGTGTCATCCCTGCCGTTGTAGGCTTTCTGGCCGGCATTGTATTCCTATTGCTGATTGACGAGCTGACGCCACACCTGCACCACGGAGCGGAGAAGGCCGAAGGGCCACGCTCGCGTCTGTCGCGTACCGCCATGCTGGCCCTCGCCGTCACCATCCACAACCTGCCCGAAGGCATGGCCGTGGGCGTGGTCTTCGCCGGCGAGTCGCAGGGGCTGACACTCAGCGCAGCCCTCGCGGTGAGCATCGGCATCGCCATCCAGAACATCCCCGAAGGGGCCATCATCTCCATGCCCATGCACGCCGAGGGAAACTCCCGCTGGAAGTCCTTCCTCATCGGCTCGCTGAGCGGCGTGGTGGAGCCCCTCGGCTCCATCGCCATCCTGCTGCTGGCCTCCACATTGGGTGTCGCCCTCCCCTACCTGCTGGCATTCGCCGCCGGCGCCATGATGTACGTCGTGGTCGAAGAGCTCATCCCCGAAACCGCCCAAGGCCGCCACACCAACCTCTCCACCATCGGCTTTGCCCTCGGTTTCGTGCTGATGATGGCCATGGACGTGCTGCTGGGATAGCGATTTCTGTCAACCGTAAAAAAACTGTTTCTCACAAATGAAACAAAAAATCATTTTAATCACAGGGGCCGCCTACGAACCCTCCGGCCTGAAGATGGCGACCATGCTCCGGAAAGTATACACCTCCAAACTGCTCTCACCCCCAAGCAGCATCGCCAAAGCCATCGTCAGGGCTGTCAATGCGTGGCGGCCAAGGACCCGCTACCGTGCAGGATTCGGAGCCTGCTCAGTCATCGCCCTCCACGCTATTATGCCCACCCGCTGGTGGGACTCCCTTGCGCGCCAGCTCAGTAGATAAGAGTCCATATTTCTTGCTCTGGTAAAAAATATTTTCACCATTTCAAATTTTCTTTGTACTTTTGCGATCCGAAACCATTAATAAATCATTACAAATCATCATTTATGAAACGTAACGTAATTGCAGCTTTGCTGCTGGCCGCCGCCACATTCATGGCTGTGGGTTGCACCGAGAAAGAAAACGTCCAGCCCATCACCAACACCCCAGAAACACCCGAAGCCGAAGGAGACACTGTCCGTGTGGCATACATTCAAGTGAATGCCGACTATGACACCATTGCTCTGGAGACAAACAGTCAGATGACATGGGAGAATGGCCTGCTCATGAGGACAGTCAACACCATAACCATGAATGGTATTCCTGCGGTTTCTCTGGAAGAGAGGTTGGTCTATGAGAATGGCAACTGTACGGAGATGTACTCCACCGACGGTTTTTTCCATCACTATTTCACCTACGAGAACAACAAGTTGAAAAAGGTACTGTCTGTCGAAAACGGCGACACAACATATGTCACCGAGGTGCTTGAATGGGATGCCGACGGACATATCACCAAGGCCAAGTATCAAGGCTACAACCTTCTCAGATATGCCTATTATACTTGGAGGAACGACGACATGACTCAGGTTATATTCGAATATGTTGAACCCGAAGTTTCCCGCGACACCGTGACTTACGTCTACGACAATTACCCGTCGGTATACACAGGCTACCCCATGCCCTTAAACATCGAATCACTCGAATATATGACCCGAACCTCGAAACACAACGTAAAGAGCGCTTATAGAACCATGAACTACGAAAATGGTCGTCTTGTATCGGAAATCTCCAATGACGATCATACGCAACGCTACTATACCTACACCGACGGTACCGGTCGCCGCGACTGACCCCCTTCCCGGCCACAATCCGGATTTCCAAAAAGCAAAATAACAACGCCAAATACGGCATTATGAAAAGGGGACCCCATGAGTTATCTGGGGTCCTTTTTTGTCCCCGACGGTTTATTGGGCCGCCTCCGATTGGTATTTTCTGCCATAATTCAAACTGGAGAATAATAAATAATGTGACTGAATAAGAAAAATTTAGTATTTTTGTAAATTAATACTTCTTTACAAAGAAAAATAACTTTATTAAATAACAGCAAGTTGCACCAATCTGTAAAAATCAAACAATAATAAATTATATGGACAAATTAACCAACCTGCCCGACCTGTTGGGCTTCCACATCGCCAATCCGCTCGGCTTGACTCCGCTGGCAATGCTGATTATCATTTCCATCGTGGTTTTCGTCATGTCTGGCTTCAACTACGAAATCCGTTACCGCGACGGTGGTCGCTTTTATCCTATGTTGTACACCCTCTTCGGGGTGTCGCTGGTAGCGGTGTTCTATTACGTGTTTCAGGCCGACCTGCCGACAATCGAAGACACCCCCTGCATCGGCTGGTTTTGCCGCTCGTCGCTGGTAGGCGGCGTGGTCTGGGCTATTGCGGGCATTATCCTGACCACTCTCGTGTCGTTTGGCCTGTTCATCGCCACCATGCAGATTGTCGCCCAGCTCTCGGTCGATGCCGGCATGTCGCTCGAAAAGAAGCGCTGGAAGGAATGGAAATGGGGCCTGGCCATCGTCCTTTTCGGTATGGCGGTGACTGGAATATCTTTCGAAATCAACAGAACCGTCAGTGGCTGGGCGTTGCTCGTCACTGCCCTGGCCACCGTGGCCTTCGTCATCTTCAAAATCGTGCGCGACGCCATCTACTGTGGCAAATTCCTGTGGGCCCTGCTCATCGGATTGGTATTCCTGCTGGGTACCGCCGCTTCGATGACACTCTTCCTTGAGGTGGTACACGCTTGTGTTTACCTGATAATATTCCTTGTTTTATTTCTTTCGACGGCGAAAGCCAGAAAGAAAAAACCGGCTAAAAAATAATGAAGAAGACCAAGTCTTTCGCACGTCGTCTGAGCCGACGGGTCACAATATTTATCGCAATACTTTTTGTTGCGCAATTGGTTGTTGTTGGATTGACATCCAACAAAATCATAGCCGATGAGGCGGCCGTATCCACGCGCCACATGCTCCACGGCACCATCAGCGAGATTGAGCTCCCGCTGGGCGAGGTCGAGATCGCCACAGGAACCATTGCGGCCCTAATATCGTCGATGCCCGATGTCAACTATGCCAGTATGGCCATGAAACGCACGGTGGAAATCGACTCGCTCATCTGCGGCGGTTCGGTGATTTATCCCACCGCCCAGGGGCCCAAGGCCGTTATGAGCTATCAAGACTCGAACGGTATAGTCCACAGCTACCCGCTGATGGGTGGCTGGGCCGACGACTCTTGGGTGTGCCGTTGCCTCGCCTATGTCGACAAATTCCGCGGTCCATTTTGGGTCGAGCCATACCTGGCTGAAGGAAATCGCAACATGCGCGTCACCGCCTACTGCTATCCCATCTATCATGTGACGGACAGTGGTGACAGTACGCTCTATGCCGTTGTGACGTCCGAACTGCCTGTCGACTGGATAGAGCATAAATGCGAGTCGCTGCGTCCGTACCCCAATTCGATGACCACCATCGTGTGCGGAAACACTATCATCGGACTGCACGACAGCGTGAAGATTGCACAGATCCAAACGGCTTTTGCCGAGAAAAAAGAGTTGCAGGAACTGCAAGAGGACATGAAACGTGGGGTGGACAGTATGCGCCGTATTGGCTCCGGCACCTCTTTGGGCTATATTGTGTATGGCCCCCTGCACAACGGCTGGGTGGCCTCCATCTTCTGCCAATACAAGGAAGTGCTCCGACGCTCTTCGCTGATGCATACCAATCTGCTTATTATTGGATTGATAGCCATCGCTTTGCTATACATCATCTGCCGACTCGTCATCCACCGCTTGACGACCCCCATCACGCAGCTCTCGGATGCAGCGTTGCGGATGGCCAAGGGCGACCTGAACACCCAGCTGCCCGAAATCAAAAGCGGCGACGAGATGATGCACCTGCACGACTCGTTCGTTTACATGCAGAACTCCATCACCGAGTATATCGACGAGTTGAAGACCACCACGGCTGCCAACGAGCGCATGGAGTCGGAACTCTGCGTGGCCCGCAACATACAGATGGGCATGCTCCGCACCGACTTCCCCGGCAACGTGGCGGCCATGCTGGTTCCGGCCAAGGAGGTGGGCGGTGACCTTTACGACTTCGTCCAGAAGGGCAACCACCTCTACTTCACCATCGGTGACGTCTCGGGCAAGGGCGTTCCCGCCTCGCTGATGATGGCCATCACCCGCGCCGGACTGCGTTTTGTGGCCGGCATGGGCCAAACGATGGACAAGTTGTTGGAACGCGTCAACGTCAGCGTCACCGACATCAACTCCGACAATATGTTCGTCACCCTCTTCATGGCACGCGTCAACCTTGAAACGCGCCACATGGAGTACTGCAATGCCGGGCACAACCCCATCATTGTGGTGCCACCCGACGGCGAGCCCTATTTCCTGAAGGCCAAGCCCAACATGGCCATTGGACTCTTCGAGGACTTTGTCTATGAGGCCGAAAGTCTCGACTTGACCGCCGGCACACGCCTCGTGCTCTACACCGACGGCGTCAACGAGGCCGAACGAGCCGACAATAGCCTCTTCGGCAACGACCGTCTGCTGGCGTGGGCAAAGAGCGACCTGGTGCGCAATACCGCCACCACCGACAAGGAGGTGGTCGACAACCTGTACAATACCGTGCAGCAGTTCACCGAAGGGAACCCGCAAAACGACGACATCACCATCATGAGTATTTCTATTGCCTGAATATACAAACATTCAATTAAAATAGATGAAAAAAAGATTCAACCCCATAAAGGATAAAAGCAGCGAAATCATAGAGTTTCTTATGGCTTCGCCCGACATGCCGACCGACGAAGCCATCCGCTTCAAGATTCACCTCTCCATCGAGGAGGCTGTCGAAAACGTGGTACGCTACGCCTATGAGGGCGGCATCGGGTGGCTCGAAGCAGGCACCTCGCTCGACAAGGACAGGCTGGTGCTCACCGTCGAGCTGCGCGACGCCGGCGTCCCCTTCAACCCGCTGGAGCGCGAAGACCCCGACATCACCCTCTCGGCCGAAGAGCGCGAGATGGGCGGGCTGGGCATCTTCCTCTGCAAGCAGATGATGGACAGCCTCGACTACCGCTACGAAGACGGCAACAACATCCTCACCATGACTAAGAAAATCAGTTGATAATGTTTATGAATTATCGGTTACGCGGAGTGAGACCCGGTAACCGATACACAATAACCGAAGAAGAAAAATGGATATTACGATAAAAAACGAAGGAGAGAAAACGTTTGTAACCCTTAACGGCCGCCTCGACACCACCAATGCCGACCAATTCCAGGCCGATATTCAGCCCCTGATGACCTCGACTAAGCCCGACATCGACATCGACTGCACGGGCATGACCTACACCTCCTCACAAGGCCTCCGCATCTTTCTTTCGCTCCAGAAGAGCGTCCTCGCCCGTGGCGGCAAGATGGTGATGCTCAACATGAACCCACAGGTGAAGGAAGTCTTCGACATCACCGGATTCTCCAACATCATAGCCATCCGATAGCCCCCGCTGCCATGAAGCTCGACATGCACTGCGAGATGATTCTCGACGAGTACCGCGACCGGCTTCCCGTCATAAACAAGATGAAGGATGTGGTGCTCGACTTGCTGAAGCGGATGCTGAAGGAGAACAACATGGTCGTCACCGCCATCGAAGGCCGCGTGAAGACCGAGAAGAGCCTGACCGGAAAACTGGAGTTGAAGGGCAACAAGTACCACACGCTCGACGACATTACCGATATCTTAGGCACCCGCATCATCACCTACTTCAGCGACGAGGTCGACAAGATTGCCGCCCTCGTGGAGCGCATGTTCGAGATAGACTGGGACAACTCGGTCGACAAGCGCAAGATGCTGGAGATTGACCGTTTCGGATACATGTCGCTCCACTACATCTGCCGCATCCCCAAAACATTATACGAAGACCCCCAGATGCCCCTGCTCAACGAGATACGGTTCGAACTCCAGATGCGCACCGCACTGCAGCATGTGTGGGCCAACATGCAGCACGACACCGGCTACAAAACCGAGGTGGAGATACCCATGGAATACCAACGCAGCCTCAACCGACTGGCAGGCATACTGGAACTCGCCGACGAGCAGTTCAGCCGCATCCGTAAGGAGATTAACGACTACCGCCGCAACGTGCAGTCGCTCGTGGCCAGCGGCAATTTCAACGAGGTCCCCCTCAACGGCGACACCTTCCGCAGTTACTGCGAGCTGCGCCCGTTCCAGCGTCTGGCAGAGAAGATTGCCACCATCAATCAGGCCGAACTCTACGACGACAGCCCCATGCCCTACTACAAGGTGCTGCTCCACCTGAACATGAAGACCATCGGCGACGTGGAACACTTCCGTCTGGAATGCAGCGACGGCGCCTACCAGCTGGCGCTGATACAGCTGGCCGGGACTGGACTCGACATCGTGGCCTATTCAGTGGCGCTGCAAAACCTCTGCATCGTCAAAATCCTCAAACTGGGCTTCGGCGTGGCCGGACTCACCCGAATGTTCAATTCCATCTATGGCGAGAGCGCATACAATGTCCAGCGCGCCGACCGCATCTACCAACAGGCTACTCGAACCCACTTGATATAACACAACATGGACACTTCCCTATTCGACAAGGCGGCACAGTTTGCCATCGAGGCCCACCAGGGCGCCGAACGACGTGGCAAAGGATTCCCCTATATCATCCATCCTATGGAGGCCGCCACCATCGTAGCCTCCATCACCAACGACCCGGAGATGCTTGCCGCCGCCATCCTCCACGACACCGTGGAAGACACCGACGTCACCATCGAACAGATTGAAGAGCTCTTCGGGCCTCGGGTGGCACGTCTTGTACATGTCGAGACCGCACAGAAAGGATCCACTTGGCGCACCCGCCGTGAAGCCCAGATTGCAAGGTTTCGGCAGGCCGACCGCGACAGCCAGATTGTGGCCCTCGGCGACAAACTCTCCAACCTCCGGGCCATCGCCCTCGACTACCGCACGCTGGGCGACGAACTCTGGAGCCGCTTCCACGCCCCCGAAGGCAAGAAGGATATCGAATGGTACTACCGCAGCCTTGCCGATTCCCTCTCCGCCCTCTCCGACACCGCTCCCTACCGGGAATTCCTCGCCCTGATAGAGGAAACATTCCCTTCGTAGCGGAACGGGGAGACGAACCCTCTCCCGGACATAGGACATATCATGAAGAAATTCGCATTATTCGCTTTTATGTCCGCTACCAAATCTCCCGCGATGAAGCCTGGTCCCAACGCATGCTGAACCTCATACGCGCCTCCAACTAACCCTACATAATTAACAAATATCCTTTGAAGAACCCCTACGGGATGGGCCAACAAGCATTGGAATATTTTATCGTCGACGCCTTTACGGACAAGCCTTTCGGGGGCAACCCTGCGGGGGTGGTGCTGCTTGATGGCGACACGTTTCCTCCGGAAGAACTGATGCTGCACATCGCCGCCGAACTGCGCTATTCGGAGACGGCTTTCATCCGCCGCCATTCCGCGCAGGAGTTCACCCTCCGCTACTTCACCCCGAAAGCGGAAGTGGAGTTGTGCGGCCATGCCACCATCGCCTCCTTTTTCCTGTTGCACCAGATGGGGTTGGCTTCAGGCTGCCCGACATGTCACACCCTCGCTGGCGACCTGACCGTCGAGGTGGGCAAGCAGGTGATGATGCAGATGGCGAAGCCACGCCTGGTGGAGACTATCGACGACACAAAATCCATCTATCAGGCTTTGTGCGTTAATCATCTTCCATCCATGCCCGTGCAAGTGGTTTATGCAGGCCTCCCAGATGTGATGATTCCGCTTCCGGACGTGGAGACGCTCCACAGCCTCACGCCCGATATGGAGGCCATCACAGCCCTCACCAAACGGCACGAGGCTGTCAGCTTCCATGTGTTCGCTTTCGGAAACGACGGCTACACAGCACACGTGCGCGACTTCGCGCCTCTCTACGATATTCCCGAAGAGTCGGCGACAGGCACAGCCAATGCCTCGTTGACATACTATCTCCAGCAATGCGGATGCCTTGGCAGCCAAGCGGAATGTGCCTTCATACAAGGCGAGGCCATGGGGCGCCCGTCGGTGGTCGCCACAAAAATCGATGCTGAAGGAACGGTATATGTCGGAGGATCAGCCGCCATCGTTGCCCAAGGGACGCTGTTCCCCAGTTTCCGTGATTTTTGGAGAAGATGATGTCGCAGCCGTTCTGCCACATGCACGGCCCAGAGCATCATGTGCTGGTGGGTGCCGCCCTGCTGACTCTCGGTACTCACGGCGGTGGACTTCGTGAAGGAACACCTCGGCGTGGAGATGGAGAAGCCCGAAGTGCGCTGCTCACGCAGCCGCATCAACAACCAGTGCATCGGCAAGAAATGCCCTTTCTCGCCAGAATAATAAGCATCATGCCGGACGAGGGTGCCTATTTGTTATGCTTGGTGTGGCTGAGTGCGCTCCAGATGGCACTGATGGGCAACATTATGCCGAAGCCTAATATCCGTAAGATAGCCCCGCCCGGCCAGTACATCATCCAGAACACAAAGCCAAACGTGCAGACGATGACCGTAAGGGCAGAAAAAATACTAACTCCTTTGCCAATCCGTCTGATTTTGGGATATTCAATAGCCCCCATGATGGCGACGACGGCGATAAGAACCGCTGCGCAAAACATCATGACCGTTCCTCCCGGCCAGTGGCACGATTTGAACGTGAACGCCACGCCGGCAAGGCAGGCGGTGATTGCTCTCAAGATGACAAATGATTTCTTCATATTGTTTTTGGTGGGTTCTATTTATTCGCTTTTTGGTCATCCAAACAGACAGAACCCATTAATCTGCCAGACAACCGTTGTTTAACAATTGGTTTACGGGTGCAAAGATACAAACTATTTTTTGATTGGCGAAATATATTTTCATTTCTCACAAATAAGGCTATTTCCCTGTCAGGTGCGCCTGAGGGCGCCGAGGGCCTGGAGGCGGCAAAGCTGTTCATCTTTTTTATCGGAAGACAGGGTATTCCTCTTGTCGCGCTGTCGTATTTCCATCTACTCACCGCCACACACGACAATATAATATCGCATTACAGTTTCTCTATATCCTCCTCCGAAAGGCTGGTAATCTCAGCGATGTCGACAACGGCATAGCCTTTGGCTTTCATTTTGCGGGCGAGTTTGAGCATTGCTTCATCGACGGTGTCCTCGATATCGTCAGGCAAGGTTTCCCAAACCTCCCAATCGATGTCGGCGAGATAGGTCTCTACTTGTTTACGCAACTCGGGGATGCCGTTGACGGCGGTATCAAATAGCGTTTCGGAAACAATATTGGCATAGTCGTGTACCAGAACATGACGCATACCTTGTACTGTCTTCCACGGCGTTGCCGGGTGCGACTTTTTGAAGGCTTTGCTCAGCATATAGGCGGCCTCACCCACAATCTCCACGTTCTTCATCACGGAATAGTAAGTGCCTTTGTTGGACACAAAGGTCGCAAATGTGTGACCCTTGATAAGCATGGTCACATTGTCGGAATACTCGATGATGTCCTCAAGCCGTCCTTTATCTCTAGCCCTCTCTCTCATAAATCAGCTTTTTATCACGGTTGGCAGTTTCAGCGGCATATGGGCGTAGCGAGCCCTCTTCCACTAAATCAACGTCACGACCAAGCAGTTCCTGCAGGTCCATCAGCATGCCACCGTGGGTGAACAAAGTGAAAGGTTTGCCGGAGCGATCGGGGACAAAGAGGATGTCCACATCGCTTTTCGGGGTCTCCTCACCGCGGGCGAAAGAGCCGAAGAGCCACGCTTTCAGGACGGGCTGCGTCTTGAAGTAGTCGGCTATAATCTGTATCATCGCTTGCGTGCTCATAAGCCTGTTTTTTCTGTTTATTTCGATTTGCAAAGATACAAACTATTTTTTGATTGGCGAAATATATTTTCATTTCTCACAAACCCTGTCAGGCGCGCCTGAGGGCGCCGAGGGTCTGGAGGCGGCAGAGGGTGGGAACGATGAGGGCGGGCTTGATGCCCTTCTCGGGATGGCCTATCATGTGGTGGGCCGAGATGAGCTTACGGGCCGTGAGGGGACTGTTGCTGCGGTCCAGGAGGGCGGCGGCGAGGTGTTTGCAATAGGGGTTGTGGAGACGGTCGTCGGGCTCGGCCTCGGGGGTACAGGCGATGAGGGGGACGGAGACGTAGCGCCCGGCGGCGAAGTCGTGGCCGGCAGGCATATCGTACCGAAGCGTGCCGCAGAGGCCGGCAAAGAGGACCATAAGCATCTGTTGTGTGCCGTTGAAGTGGAGCGGCGACTCCAGCCCGCCTCCCTTGAGGCCAAGGAGGATGCGGTAGCCCGCCACCTCGGAAGGAGCGATACGATTGTCGTCACAGAGGCCGTCGAGGAATAATCCCCACGACTTGGCACTCACTTTGCGCCCCTGTGGAGTGAGGCAAAAAGTGCGGATGGGCGGTGCAGGCAAGGCGTTTTGCGAGGGTGCGGGGGTGGATGTATGACCGCTGTCGGGTTGAGGTGGCGGCGGCGGAGCGGCGAGGGCGGCACACTCATCCAGCATGGTGGAGAGTTTCTTGGCGTGCTCCAGCAGCGTCTTTGCGAGTCTGAGGTCCCACATCCGGGGGAGGTGTCTCAGAAGGAGTTCCCGTTGCCGCTGCAACGGGATTTGTTTCTCATGGAAATATCTGGTGAATTGGTCTAGAGAGGTGTAGGTAGTGAAGACAAGCAATGCCTCGTCGTCGCTGGGCGGGTGCGACGGCGGCACGGGCGACAGGCCCGGCGGGGGATTGCTATGTTCTTCGTAGAACATTGGGATTCAATATATTTTCCGTCATGTTGTGGTTTACCATGCGCTGCAAAAATACGCATTATTTTTCATTTAACCAAGAAAAATCATACAACGGTAATACATTTTTCTATACAGAATTCGTACCGATTGTGATACAGCATGTTGCACAACGGTTGCAGATATGATTTTTTCCAGTCTCCGAGGCGAAAAAATGGGTGTAATATTGCAACTGGAAACCAAGAAAAACAGCACATGAAAGATTACAAGAAAACCGATTCCGTGTTCACCCCGGAGATTTTTGCCAAGACCCCCTCCCCCACCGCGCAGCCTGGTCACAATGATCTCTCGGTGTTCCTTTTATGGTCCTTCGCCCTTCCTTCGGCACTTACCCTGCTGATATTCAACTGTTCACCCACTGTTTTCCTATCCTACGTTGGAGAACAGTTGGAGAACAGTTGGGAAACAGTTGGAGAAATACCGAAAGAACACCGAAGGAACATTGGGACATCACCGAGACTAGCATAGGACTGCATGGAATTGCATCGGACAACAAAAAATCAATTTATAAACCTTAAAAATAAAAAGTTATGAAAAAATTAGCACAACCTTTCGTAGTAAAAACTGGCACAATCGGCGATTTGACGGTATACAACAAGCATGGCATTTATATTGGACGGGTACACAAGAATTTCCCAAGACACAAGTGGCAGCCGGCACAATGCCTTTCAGCCTCAAACATGGCCAATTCGTCTCATCTCTACAGAATGTTCCCCGAAGAGTGGAAGCCAGAATTTCAATTCCTGCTGCCGGGGCAGAACAACTACAACCGCTACCTCTCCTTTGCGCGCCACACGCCGCCGATATACCTTGTAAGGGAAGAGGTGGAATTATTCGCGGCTGTGGTGGTGCCCGTGGCGGTGTCGGACGGCGTGCTGCCGCCGATAACGGCATGGTGGGAGACGGACTGCGTGGTGACGGATCTCTCGATAGGCCCGGCGGGGTCGGCCGAGGGACTCACTGTACGCGGTCTCACGGAGGCCCTGTTGAGCCGCAACGGCGGCTGGGAAGAGGGCGACACGCTGCTCTTCTACCATGTATTGCAGCATTTCAGTTCGGACAATCCGTCCTGGTCCTACCCCTACGCACAGGTGCTGGCGGCGGGGCTGACGCTGAGCCTCGCCGACGACCGCCCGCTGGAGGAGGTGGCGAGGTGGGCCAAAGGGTTCGAGAGCGTGGAGGGACGGCTGGCACACACCGCGGTGGCGGACGGCGGAGTGGCGTGGGTGCACCTGCGGAAGAGCGAGAAGGAATGCCTGCGGTCGCCCCAGCGGCTGCTGTGCCGCAACCCGCTGATAGAACGCTACTCGACATTCGAGCAGGCGATGGCGGTGTGGAAGAGCTTCCGCGTAAAGCTGGAACAGCCCTTCCTGATGCCGGACCAGGACTTGCGCACCTACTGCCGAAAGTGGTGAGGGGAAGGAGTTTAAGTTTTTAGTTCAAGTTTTCAGAATCCATTCACCACATCTTCAATTCAACAATTAAACACTCAACGATTAAACAATTCAACAACCAAAACCAATGAACATACAGATTGAAATCTATCGACTTTCCATCACCCTGCGTGATGCCAGGGGATGCTACCGTTGCCTGCTGTTCTCCGACATGCCTGCCGAGCGGGCGGTGGCGTTGCTGCCACAGTACGGCGCAGGCGGATGCGAGGTATGCGACGTGCGGCGGGTGGCGCTGCGCTATCCGTTCTATCTCGACGAAGGGCGCCTGCTGACGCTGCTGCTCGCGGGGCGGTGCCCCGAACCGCCCCGCGGGGCGAATGACGAAACGCTGCGGCAGTGGCTGTGCGGCGTGTTGGCCCCGCTGCTGCCCATGCATGCCGTGCCGGCCTCGCTGTCGGCGCGCACCGTGAACGAATGTGTAACCCTGATACGACAGAACCTATGAACCACACCGACGACAACTACCAAGGCCGACTGCGCCCCTATAGCCGCAAAGAGCTGGTGGCGGCCTATACCGACGGGTACCTGTCGCCCCGCGCGGGGGCGGCATGGCTGCAGCGCGAGCTGACGAGCTATCCCGGACTGATGGACACCCTGCGCCAGCTGGGCTACACGCCCCGTGCGCGCCAATTCACCCGCGCCCAGGTAAGGGCCATCTTCGACGCCATCGGCCCACCATAAGCCCGGACAAACAGAATCCGAACAAACATAATAAAGTCTCGTTTTTTCATTTATTCCAAAAATAATGTGTATTTTTGCAAAAGGAATACATATTTACCCGAATACCATCTATATGAATTTTAATTCTTTGACCATCAACCATATTGTCGTGGCTGTGATTGGTGCAGTGTCGTTTTTCGCTGCCGCGACATGGGCGTTGCGACTGCTGTTGCGATTGAGGAAATCCCCGCGATACCACTACCAGCTGCTCCCGTCGGCAGCAGTGGCCATCCTCTTCGCCGGATGGGCGTTCTATTTCGCCGGCTACAGCATCGACGGCAGCGACAAGTCGCTCTTTTCGGTGCTCATCCGGTCGCTGATGGAGAGCGTCGGCATGTTCTTCGGGGGGTACTCCACTGGCGACATGGGCTGGCTGTCCGACAGCCGGTATGCCATGTTCCTGTTGGCAGTACTGCACATCTTGGCCCTCCTCGTCACCGCCGTCTTCGTGGTGCGGCTCCTCACCAAGCGCTTTGCCTCCTCCCTGCGCGCCATCCGCTACTCCTTCTCCTCACGGAAGGCGACACTGAATGTCTTCTTCGACTTCAACCCCTCCACGCTGGACCTGGCAAAGAGTTTCTCGGAGAGCGGAGTCTCCGGCGAACGTATCATCATTGTGGACCTGCCGACGGTGGATGACTCCGAGAACTTCTCCGTGAGCCTCGAATCACTTTTCGGCATCTTCCCCTACGAGATGGAGTACGTCAAACAACTCCAAGGGATTGAATATGTGCTGCTGAATGCCGCAGAACATCCCGCCACCATCTCGGAATTGCCCGACGAGGAAATTTTCGACAAAATGGACCTCAGGCGGTTGCGTTCCATCATACGCCGCCATGAGAAAGTGCGCCTCTTCTTCCTCAACGAAGACGGCGACGGCAATTTCAGGAGCGCCGCCCAGGTAACGGCCGACAGGGTCTTTGCCGGACGCTCCATCGAGGTCTACCTGCGTGCCGAGGAGACCGAGGAGAATATGGTACTCGCCGACCGCAGCGGCTGGCGGATTCTCGACCCCGCCGTGCTGGCCATCCGCATGCTGCGCACCGACCCCGATGCCCAGCCGATACACTATCTCGAACGCGGCGAGGAGGAGACACGCACAGGGGTGGTCAGCCGACCCTTCGAATCCCTCATCATCGGCTTCGGCCAGACAGGCCGCGAGGCCCTCGCCTTCCTCTACGAAACCTCCTCATTTCATGACAGGGAACTCCACAAGACCCCCTTCATCTGCCATATCGTCGACCGCGACATCCAATCCCGCGGCGAGGACTGGCGGCGGCGCTGTCCTGTCCCCCTCAACGGGGACATCCTCTTCGAGCCGTTGAACGACCGGCGCGAAGGCTACTGGGACCGCATCGCCGCGATTGTCGCGAACCTCAACTATATCGTGGTGTCCACCGGAAACGACGAGGAGAACATCCACATCGCCGTGTCAGTGATGCTCCTCTACCTCAAGCAGACGGCCCACAGCCGACAGAAGCACCCGGGTATCTATGTGCGTCTGCGCGCCCCACAGGCGGCGGCCAAACTGGCCTCCATCGCCGAAGGGTTTGGCGACTGCGGCAGTATGCTACATCCCTTCGGCGAGAACGCCCGCCTCTTTTCCTATGAGAACATCATCATCGATCGCGCCCTGCAGGGCGGCCTGATGTTCAACGATGCCTACAACCGGCTTTACACCCGGATGGAGGGCGGAGGACTGCCACCGGCACCGCAACACCTCCCCTCCCTCGACGACCTCTATGCCCGCCGTTCGGCCGCCCGCCAGAACCTGAGTAACTACCTGCACGGCCTCACCAAGCTGCAGCTGCTGGGACTCGACGAGTCGTCGGTGCGTGAGGCACTGCATCTCCATCGGGAGGGCAAAGCCCTGGACAGCAACCAAGAGCACATTGTCGCGTTATGCGACAGTGTGCTGAACTACGCGGAAACCCACAACGGGACATACCCCACCCAACCGTCGGACGACCCCATGGCCGAGGTGATCCGCAACATCGCCGTCTGTGAGCACCTGCGTTGGAACGCCGCCATGCAGCTGCAAGGCTACTCCTTCGGCGAGAAGAAAGACCACCTGCGTCGCACGCATCCCTGTCTCACCGACTGGGACAATCTCACCTACGAGAAACAGACCTATGATTTCTTGGCCCTCGAGACCGTTTTTATGATGCTGAAATCCGAAAGTAAATGAAGACCGAAATGAACCCATGGGCCGGACTGGCCTCCTATCAAGACCCTGCCGCGGGCAGTACGCTGCTGTTCTGCGGACGCGACAACGAAAGCTACGACCTCGCCGCGCTGGCTGACGACAATATCTTCTGCACCCTTTATGGCAAGAGCGGCACGGGCAAGACCTCGCTGCTCAATGCCGGGATGTTTCCGCGGTTGCGGGCTATGGGATACCTGCCGCTGAGCATTCGCTTGGGTATGGAAGCCATGGGGACGACGTTCCAACAGTGCGTCGCCACACGGCTGGGCAAGGTGGCCGTATTGGAGACCGTCGACACAGTGCCTTTGCCTGTGGATGACCAGGATGAGCAATGGCTGTGGGCATGGTTTGCCCGCACGCGTTTCGTAGATGCCGAGGGCAAGACGCGCTTCCCCGTGCTGGTGTTCGACCAGTTCGAAGAGGTCTTCCGCAGCCGTCGCGCCGAGGCCGAGACACTTCTCCGTCAGATTCATTTCATGATGGACCCCTCACATTCGCTGGGGGATGACTACGACTACAACTTCCGTTTCCTTGCCTCCATCCGCGAGGATGACCTCTACCTTTTGGAGGACAGCCTCGACCGCCACTTTATGGGCGACATGAAGCAGTGTCGTTACCGCCTCAACTCCCTCACTGACGAGGGGGCACGCGAGGTGATACTGAAACCTGGCGAAGGACTCTTCTCTACAGGGGAACAGGATGCCATTGTCGACACCGTTATCGGCATTGCCCGCAGTGCCGATGGGAGCATCAACACAAATATTCTGTCGCTGGTGTGCAGTCGCATATATGACCACTATAAGCGCAGCGGCGACAGCAATATCAGCCTCGATTTGGTTCGTCGTTTTGTTAGCAGCAACCCCTTTGAGCAATTCTATAACGAGGTCACTGCCGACCTCTCTGAGCGCGAGAAGCAGTTCATCGAGGACCGCTTGGTGGATGCCGCCGGCCGTCGTGGCTCTGTGTCTGAGCCGGACTTCGAGAAGAACATCCCCAACGGGGCCCATCTGCTGGAAGGTACGGGACGCATTCTGCAGCGCGTGGCCTCTGGCACAGAAGGGCGCAGCTACCGTATCGAGTTGATACATGATTCGTTCTGTGCGCCGCTGGCCGACCAGAAACTGAAACGTGCCGCCCGCCGTCGCCGCCGTGTCATTGCCGCCTTGTCGGCCGTGGCCTTGGTGGTTGTCGCCATAGCGGCTTATATCGTCGTGGCGTCCATCCGCAACGCTCGCCAGACGAGGGAAATCCTCATCCAGCAAGAGAAGTTCTATGCCAAGCAGGCCTCGCAACTCCTTGACGAAGGCGACACCTACACCGCCTTCCTCCTCCTCAACGAACTGACCGACCCCGACGGCCCCTTTGCAAAAATTCCCCTTCAACCCGAAGCCGAACGCCAAATGCGCCGCGCTATCCAGATGCACGACGAAGCCGAATGGCAGGTGAAGTGTGTCTATCGCACAGCAGGCCTATTTTACAATGCTCCTCAGGTAACCCCTGACGGGAAATACCTATTGGCCACGGCATTCGATGATATCAACATATATGACTACAACAATGGATTTTTTATTAGGAAGATAGTCACTGGAGACCACTTTGAATCTTCAGACGATGAACGAACATTTGCCTTATCAGAAGACGGAAGCTCTTTACTTTGGCTGAAACATCACACAAATGACTTAATACTATTCAGTATTGAGACCGGCAAAGTACTAAAGAAATTGGATATGGACTCCGTTGCATTATCTGTAGATGTTGAATCTTTCGGCTTATCCGGTTCTAATGCCATCATCCAATTATCATTATCAGATCCTGTTTATGATGAATATGGAGAGCTTTTATCAGACACAATTGTTGACTGCATCAAGGCATGTAATATACAGACTTGTAACGGAGAGACGGACTTTATTGAATTTGAAAACAGTGCATCCCTCTTTGGGTTGGATTGTAATGGCTCCCATCTCATATCTAGCAATGATGAAAATGAAATACTGATACACGATATCATGTCCGGAAAACTGATAAGCAAAATCCAGTTGGATAAGAATGTGCTATCATGGAAGAGCCTAACTGAAAATGAAATTCTATTGGTAAAGCAGAATTCATTGTCGATACTCAACACCTCCCAAAAGAAAACAATCCGGGTAATAGACAGAGGTTTTGATATGGAAACAATCAAACGTCCACAGGTTTCCAAAGATAGATTCATGGTGTCCAATGGCGACACAGTTTTCTTATATAATATCAAAGATTACCACCTGAATTCATATTATATACTTGACCGAAATAAACATCTTGAAATATACCTTTCCGACCAAGACAACGACCTTCTTGTTGCCAATCAGTCGAAAGGTGTCATATATAGGTTGAGCCACAATCCTCATTATAAGAAAAACGAACTGTTTCCAAAGCTATCCGGCAATTATAAGTTCCCTATCTCGTGGCAAATATTGGATGACATATATGACAAAGACGGAATATTAGTCATGCGTGACACAAATTATTCAATGGCTAGCATTAATAACGGTTGGTATTTGTCTCCGTCACACGGTGATGTATACTTACTCGACAATATTATCATTGGAAACAGCAGCCATTTGGACTACTATATTTCCAATATCGAAAATGATTCAACAATGTTAATTAATGGACAGTTTCTATCAACAAGTTCAACTGGGGAATATTGTTTGTTTTTCGGGGAAAATAAGATGTCAGTATTCAATACACAAAATAAGACAATAAAGACTATACCCAATAAGTTCCGACCTTTGTTTTTTGCTTATAATGACGAAATCTATTGCAAATACAATAAAACATATGATCCGGCAACAGCATACATAGAGTATGATTCGTTGTTCAAGTACAACATAGAGCACGACTCAGCGGTATTCTGCATGAGATTACCCTCAATATATTGCAGATTCGAAGATGGGATTTCTACTCCAGACAGAAGATTCCATGGTTTCCCCATCAAGAATGCTTCTGTTGATTCTATTCGATATATTATTCTAGACACAAAGAAAGGCAAACTCTATAAAACCAAGACATATTTCTATGATGTAAAAATAACTCCCGACGGGAAATACATTCTGACAAGCGAGTCGGATGGATATATCCGACTACGAAAAGCCACTGACTTCACTGTAGTTGATAGCCATCTAAGCAGAGCTTCCCAGATTAAAGCCATAAGTGCTGATGGGCAATATGCTGTTATATATCCAGACAATTCAGAACAAATGGATTTATGGAAACTACACCCGCTGAACTACATGAGTTCCCATACCAATCCTGTTTATTCTTATTCTGGTGTGCATATACTCTTTCCAAAAGATGGAAAGTCTTACATTGTTGTTCCTGATATTATTAATTTGGACGGGAGAATCCTACATGGCAGTGTACGGGTTTTGTCTCAACAAGAAGTAATCGAATATGCTCGACAGAATACAAAAGGTCGCAGACTGACGGAGGAGGAGAAAAAACTACTGATGGAATAGGTGACTGCTGTGATACTGCCGTAGACAAGGGAAAGATAAAGCAATAGGCAAATATGGACCGGGCCACATTCGAGAAACGGAAAGCCTTTGCGGGCGAGAAGGTACCTTCGATGAAAAGGCGCTGCATAGACCATGACTATACAGATCGCTGTATGTATATGGTGACGCTGGTGGTGGAGGGACGTCGGAAACTCCTCGGACATGTCGAAGGCCGCAGTGACGCTCCCCTCGGCGCTCCGGACACTCCCCGTATGGTGCTCTCGGAACTTGGCAAGGCCGTGGCTGATTGCTGGGCATCCATCCCACAGATCCATCCCGAGGTGAAGACTGTGGCCATGCAGATGATGCCCGACCACCTGCACGGCATCCTCTTCGTATCACGGCACATCGATGTAGGCCTCGGCAAGGTAATCTTAGGATTCAAACAGGGATGCAACAAGGCCTACAGGGGGTATACTGCTGTAGTACAGCAGTATGTAGCACCCCAACGCCACACAGGCCACGAGAAGGGTTTTCTGTTCGAGAGAAGCTACAACGATAAGCTTCTCTTGCGTGAAGGACAGCTACAACGCTGGATTGCTTACTTGGCAGACAACCCTCGCCGCCTCCTTGCCAAACAAGAACACCCCGACCTCTTCCAGGTGCATTTCAACCTACAGGTAGGGACGGAGTCTTTCGCAGCCATCGGCAACCGCTTTCTCCTTCAGCGACCCTATAAACTCCAGGTGCAGTGTTCCCGGAGTCTCACGGATGGAGAAATTGCCGAGCGGGTCCGCTTCTTCTTGGCAGAGGCTGACAAGGGGGCCGTCTTGGTGTCTCCTGCGTTAAGCAAAGGGGAGAAAACTGTAATGCGGGCTGCAATGGATGCCCATAAGCCTCTTATCTTTTTATCGGCCAATAGTTTTACCCCCTTCACCAAGCCGGGTGGGACGATGATTGAGGCCTGTTCCCGCGGTGAACTGCTGATTCTTGCCCCTTGGGAAGACCGTTCCACGACGCAGTCCATCACCCGCAGCGAGTGTTTGGCGCTGAACGGTATGGCCAAGATGATATGTGAGGATAATGATGAGGGAGATTGTGGTAATAAAGAAAATAAGAACAAAACAATAATAAGCCATGGGATTTAAACCAAAAGACGACACAGCGGCGAGATTGTCGCAGCAACAGGAGGCGGTCTTCGACCGCGAACAGTTCGTCACCGACGTGATGAATGGGGACTATCTGCTTGTAGTGGGCAGCGAGGTGATCATGAACCGAGAGGAGGAACCTTCGGGTGACGTGAAACAATACCTCCTCAAGGCCCTGAACAGCAGCTTGAATAAGAGCTACAAAGACTTGGATGAGCTGGCGCATGACTCGGGAAGCGGCATCGACCCGGTGCGTAACCTCCTCAACTCGACAGACGATTTCAGCTACGACTTGGCCGACATGAGTCCGGAACTTCGCGACATGATGTCCACACGCCTCTTCCCGATAGTCCTGACCACCACCTTCGACGGCTACCTCGAGACGCTGATGCGCTCCGTGTGGGGCGACCGCCTACGGGTGGTGAATATCGACGACAAACGGTCGCTGGACGACATGCGCAACGCCCTTGCCACCTGTCGTGACGGGGTACGTTACAATGAGCCGACGCTCATCTAC
The DNA here is from genome assembly GCA_905234695.1 of uncultured Bacteroidales bacterium. GTDB lineage: Bacteria > Bacteroidota > Bacteroidia > Bacteroidales > P3 > Colimorpha. Next base: position 70,907 of record CAJOHZ010000001.1, read on the forward strand.
ATCTTCGGCAAGGCCGAAAAGGACGAGGCACGGCACTACGTGCGCACCGACAACGACGCCATACAGATTATCGAGAAGTGGCTGCTCTTTGGCAACGACAGCCTCATGAAGTTCATCCGCTCGAAGAAGGCACTGGCATTGGGATGCAAGTTCGAGGACTGGTATTTCCGTTTCTTCTGGTATATCCTGAAACACGACTTCTCGCGGTTCCGCGAGGGACAGGTGGCGTTCACGCTGGACAAGGAGAGCGATGCAGACCGCAGGCTGAACAGTTTCCTGGAGCGCAATCGCATCTACTCGCATGGCGATGCGACGGCTTTTATGCATAGCATCACCGAGTCGTTGACCTCTACCGACCCGTCCAACCCGTTCAGCGAGCAGATTGCCAAAATCCGCCGTGCGGGCGGGGTGTTCCTGTCTTATTGCAGCCACGACCGTGTGATGGCCAGCCAGCTGTTCTTCCGTCTACGGGCGGCAGGCTTTGATGTGTGGTTCGACAACTCGAACCTGCAAGGGGGCGACAACTACAACACCATGATACAGGATGCCATCGGCCGCTGTCGTGTCTTCTTGCCGTTGCTGACACCCCATATAGCGGAGGACCTGTCGGCAGGCCGTATTGACAACTACTACAACCGCGAATGGCGCATGGCCACGCAGCTGGGTGACAAGCACCTCATCCCGGTAGCCACCAACGGGTACAGCTTGACGGCGCCCTATCATACCACCACTTTTGAGCAGATTACAGGACAGCCCCTCTCGGGAGTGGACTTGATGACTCCGGATGGCTTCAACCGCCTTGTCAAGAGCCTCACAGATATCTTCAACGCATAAACCTCATTGAGCGATGAGCCACAATCCATGGGCCGGACTGGCCTCCTACCAAGACCCCGCAGGCGGCAGCGCCCTGCTTTTCTGCGGACGCGACAACGAAAGCTACGACCTCGCCGCGTTGGTTGACGACAATATCTTCTGCACCCTTTACGGCAAAAGCGGCACGGGCAAGACCTCGCTGTTGAATGCCGGTGTCTTCCCCCGCCTGCGCGAGATGGGCTACCTGCCGCTGAGCGTCCGCTTGGGCATGGAAGCCCTGGGGACAACATTCCAACAGTGCATCGTGGGCCGCCTGGCACAGGTGGCGACATTGGAAACCACCGAAGTGGTGCCGCTGCCTGATGATGACCAAGACGAGCAATGGCTGTGGGCCTGGTTTGCCCGCACACGTTTCGTGGATGCCGAGGGCAAGACGCGCTTCCCCGTGCTGGTGTTCGACCAGTTCGAGGAGGTCTTCCGCAGCCGCCGTGTCGAAGCCGAGGCCTTGCTGCGACAAATTCATTTCATGATGGACCCCTCGCACGCGCTGGGCGATGACTACGACTACAACTTCCGCTTCCTCGCCGCCATCCGCGAGGATGACCTCTACTTGCTCGAAGACAGCCTCGACCGGTGCTACCTCGACGAGATGAAGAAATGCCGCTATCGTCTGCGGGCACTCGGTTATGAGAATGCCCTCAGCGTGGTGCTCAAGCCGGGCAAGGGACTTTTCGACCCGAAGGAGGCGTCGGAGATTGCCGAGATGGTCATCGACATGTCGCGCAACGAGCAGGACGACACCATCAGCACCAACCTCCTCTCGCTGCTCTGCAGCCGCCTCTATGCCGAGAAAGAACGCAAGAACGCCGAGTATATCACCCTTGAGATGGTGGGGTCGTTCATGGAAGAGAATCCCTTTATCCAGTTCTATAACGAGGCCACGGCGGGGTTCCACACGAGCGAGCGGAACTATATCGAGGACAACATGGTGGACAATGCCGGGCGACGCAACTCCATCAGCGAGCTGGACTTCCGGATGCATGTGCGCAATGCCGACCGGCTGCTGGAGGGGAACAACAAGATTCTCCAGCGTACCTCGGTGGGCGGTGGCGGACAGGACTACCGTATTGAACTTATCCATGACTCCTTTTGTCAGCCACTGGTGGAAATCAAAGAGCGTCGCGGTGGACAGAAGGTCATCTGGTGGATGGCGGGAATGTTCCTGCTCCTGTGTGGACTGGTGGCATTGCTCTATTCGCCAATGGATGAATTAAGGTGTGCCAGTGATGTGAAACAGACAAATTATAATCGTTTGCAAGCTGCACATTCGGCACAAGCCCTAAATGAAGGAGATTATGATATAGCGGTGAGGTTGGCTTTGGAATCAATCCCCCTCTCAAGATATGATGAGGACATAAACCATTGGAGTCTATATTCGTATGTTGCGGAATCAGGGGCTGCGCTTTGGAATGCAATGCAACGCCACCCGTCGTTTGCTTATCTGTTTGCAGTTAAAGAGGTCAATATGGACACGATAACATGCGACGTGGGGCAGTTTGAGGATATACGAGATTCTGTTTTGCTCACAAAAATCATGTTTTCCAGTCACCTTAATAGGGATATTCCTTTTATGAGTATAGAGTTGGACTCGATGGTTCGGATTAAGTGGTGGGATGTATTTGAAGTGGGAGATTCCTTATTGGATGGATATGTATTAGGGACTTCCTACGATTTGAAAGGATTTACCCCTGTACAATATTGCTGTAATGAAGGAGATGCTTATGTGGATAGCCTTTTCTTAAAGGATGCCAAAGGAGACGTTATTGAGGTATCTGTGCCCAATCTTCTGTATTTGGTTGCTGTGGCAGGTTATTATTATTCGGGGCAATATTGGACAAAAGAGGAGGTCCTTAAATATAAAATTTGCATTGGAGAAATAGGGCATTATAATGCAAATGGGTTTGGTGAAATAAGGCCAGTCGAGCCAGAAGAGTATGAGTAATAATATAAACAAGTGATATAGGAAATGAAAGAATCTATACATGGATTAAAGGTGGACAATGATGTCCGTGAGACCATTGTCAAGATGATGAGAATGAAGCGCGTTATTGCGTGGATATTATTCTTTGTATCGTTAGCGCTTGTGATTTGGGCTATTGTGTTTTTGCTTAAGCGATGGCCGGGTGGCACTGTAATGTATTTGTCATTGCCGGCAACGGCAGTGTTCTTGTTAGTGTCCATTGTCACATTGAGTAGCACCATTGCGATGGAAAAGGCCTTGAAGATGAACAACCAGTCGGCATTCGACGAGGCGATGTCAAAGTGGAGCAAACGAAGTCTGGTAACATTCGGGGGATATATCCTTGTTGTGGCGTTACTATTGTTTGGGGTGTGTTTGCAATTATTATGATGATTCAAAACGTATGGCAATGAAAACAAGACGTTCTTTTTTATGGGTGTGCGTAGTTATGTTGGCGTTGTTGGTGGCTTATCCAATTATTGCGCTATGTGTCCATTGGCAAGGAGTTCCCATTGGGTTCTTCTTATGGCCTATAACTATCGGCCTATTACTGATTGTAATCAATCGACTGGGGTCTTTTGATTATGCTAATATGAATAAACGGGATGTAGACAGTACATTGAAAGTGGATTACCGAGTGCGCTATTCACTCATCAGTACGATGAAGATGAAACGGCGGACGGCATGGCTTTACCTAGTGGCATCCGTAGCGCTTTCGATTGGAGCTGTCGCAGGTGTGTTAATGAATGGATTTCTGGTAGGGCTGTTATTGTTGGCGGTTTCGGGTGTCCTTGGTTGGATGTGGTATTACACAAATCGAAATGCCAAGGCTGTGGAAAAGAGCATAAAGACAAACAACCAAGCAGTCTTTAACGAGGCTATGGCGAAATGGAAAAGGGGCTACAGGTTTACGTTTGTGGCCAATCTGTTGGTTGCCATTATTCCCATATTGGTATTAGTGTACGTACTAATATTTATTATTCCGCCAGATTTTTGGCTGAGTTAACCAATCTGGCAGGGTGACGGTCTGCGTGAGCATTTGTGCTTGCACTGCAGCCACCGTGCCCAGCGCTCATCCTCGCGCTTATAGCTGATAAAAGCGTAGAATTCCTTGGTCTCTTTCTGTTCCATAATAACTATGATAATTAGGACTACTCATATTGTATCATTCCGGCAAGTTGGAGGAAATAGTCGTTGCTCCAGATATCCAACTCTCGTGGATTCTTGGCAAATGGAAGCACGTCGGCTTTCACTTGGTTGATGTCCGCCGTCGAGAGACGCTCCTTCAGTAGATTGGCAAACTGTGCCTTGTCTACCTCCAATCCATTGAACTCCTTAATCCTTGCTTGTAAATGGCTGAAATGCAACGGCACCTCGTTTCGCACATACCACTCAAAATCATACCAATCGCGCCCTTTGACACGATTCTTCCACTGACGGAACACCAGCGCATGCATTTTGCCGGCAAAGAGGCTGGACAGCGTCACACACCGTGTCATAAACGAGAATGGCTGCAACAACAGACGCTCCTCAGTGTCGAATTGAAGAGGAGGCATGGTGTCCACTTCTATCTTTATCTTCAGGATTCTCTCGGTGGAAAATGACAGATTGTACACATCGGTGTTGTCCTTAAGGAAAGCCGACTCCACCTTGCCGAAATTCCGCTTGTCCTTCTTGGTAATCTCCACTTCGCGCCCCAGCAGTCGGCATTCGTCGATGATGGACGGGAAGTATTTCTCCAAAGAGAAAGACTCGTCCTTGCGCAACAGCGTGAAGTCCATATCTTCCGAATAGCGTTCCAGCCCATGGAATATGCGCAGACAGGTGCCGCCATAGAAAGCCGCCTCATTGAAAAATCCACCTCTATAAAGTCCACTCAACACCACCTGCTGTAATACCTCGCAGACGGCATTGCGGCGCGTGTCGGCACTGTCCATCGGGTAACGTGACAGCATCTGTTCAAAAATGTCTTTCATCGGATATCAGGTTTATCAAATGGGTGAACGTCTCGTTTTTCATTTTCGCATGTTGCCGGCATTGCTCCAGAATTTCAATGTCGAACTCCCTCAAGGCCTCCATTTCGAAGCGCAAATCCGACTCCAGATAGGTCCTAATGCTTTTGACGCTTGTGGTATTCACACCTGAGGTTTTCAACACAAGGTCGCACAACGCCTTCTCGGGGGTAGCAATCAGGTAGGTGTCAGAGTTTTCCTGCTCTTGCCGGATGCCGATGGGGAAATAGTCGATGCCACACGACAAGTAGGAGAACCTGCCGAGCGGTGTATCGAAACCACGGCTGTGCTTGATGGTCATCGACTGTGTTTCGTAGACCCTTTCGGGTATAAGACCGTAGTGCCGCAGGGCAGTGAGCATGCTGACATACGAGGGACCGTAGATGTGATTGGCGATAAGCGACGGTATCGGCGAGGCACCGTCCTCTGCACTCCGCACATATAGTCCTCGTTTCAACCGGACGATACGTCCTTCCTGTTCCAAACGCCGTGCTTTGTCATTGATTTGCCTGGTTTCAGGGTACAATGTCGCCAGCACAGAAAGAGGGAAAGGGGTGTTACCCATTTGGTTTATAGAGTCTTTCTTCATATCGGATGATTGCTTTCCAATCTGCAAATATACAAATTCCGTACAGAAAAACGACAAAAAATCGTTTTCCTGTACGGAATTTTCTTTTCCCTGGCAAAGCAGGGACTACTCCAGGTAGTACTGCCGGCGCTCCTCCGGGGTCAGCGGGTTGTCCTTGAAGCGTTCGCGGGTCTTCTGGATGAGTTCTTCCAACGGAGGGAAGTCGTAGATTTCGATGACACCTTTGTCATTAAGACTGATTGCTATTTGTTTCCCATCGGGAGTGAAGGTTGCCGCACCAAATCCGCCTTCTTTTTTGATTGTCCATACGCATTCTCCTGTGTGGACATTCCAAACTCTGGCGGTGTTGTCATACGCAGTCGTGACGGCAAAATTGCCATCGGGACTGAAGTTGAGATCCAAGCAATCAGCATTTGGAAAATGCAAATATGAGAGACGCTTCCCTGAGACGGCATCTACAATGGAAAGAGTATTTAACATGTCTAACTCAATAAGGGCGATTAACTTGCAATCTGAAGCGAATTCCCATATCCCTCCGTCCGAAGGAATGATAACCTTCTTTACACACATTCCGTTCTCGGAATCAAAGACAAAGAGTGTGTCTTTTGATTTTGAGTAAATCAGCCTATTATCCGGGCCATATTTCACCATTTCTGGTTTCCAAGAAATCTCATACTCATGCAGACATTTTCCGGTCTCCACATCCCAAATACGAGCGATGCCAGTAGTGTCAAATGATAATGTAACTATGCGCTTGCCATCGGGGCTCAGATCCATCCTATAAACTCGCTCTTTCAACGTCCGAATGCACTTTCCAGTTTCGACATCCCAAATATTGACAGAATGTGGATGATCGTCTGAACATGAAACGATGAGCTGGCAGTCTGGGCTAAAAAGAAATCTGTAAGCATCAATGTCTATCACACGTGGAGAATGGCTCGTTTTCACATCCCATATTACAGCTTTTTTTTCACCCGTTGAGGCAAGTATGTACTTGCCAGAAGGATTGAATGCCAAAGAAGTATAGTATTCGTCATGCTTACCACATAAACGATGGGTACAAAGAACCGTATCAATATTCCATATGCGAATAAGACCATTACACTCCAATAACGGTGAAGTAACAATCTGTTTCCCGTCAGGGCTGAATTCTGCATAAGCGACTTTATATACAGGATCATTCATTGTACGAATACGTTTCCCTGTTTTTGCATCCAATATGGCTATGCCAAAATTCTCCGAGGATGAAATGACTATCGAATTGCCGTCTGGGCTAAAAGATGCCGAAATTCCATCCTCAATTCTCCATAGGCATTTCCCTGTCTGGGCATCCCATACACGTGTGCCGTCGTCCCATGATAGAGAAACTATTTTTTCCCCATTGGGACTATAGACCGCTGAAAATACAAAATCAGAATGCCCGCTCAGCTTCTTTATGCATTCGCCCGTCAATACATCCCATATACGTAGAGTATTGTCTTCATAATCTGTGAGCAAATGTTTCCCATCGGGACTGAATTCCACGAATCCTACATCAATATTCTGGCTTCTCATACATTGCCCTGTTTGGACATTCCATAGTCGGAGTGTAGTATCATAAGAAGCTGAAGCAATATACTTCCCATCAGGAGAGAACGCAACAGAATGGACGATATCTTTATGGCCAACAAGCCTTCGCAAGCATTTCCCTGTAGCAACATCCCATATAGGAATTGATGTATCAGAAACCGTCGTCACAATCAATTTGCTGTCAGGACTGAATGCGGCTGATACACCCAAATCACCAAAGACGATTGTGTCTCCATGCATACGGCCTTTGAAACACGTGTCTCCATACAAAACATGTAGGCAGGAACCTGTCTCGACATCCCAAATGCGAGCAGTTTTGTCTTGTGAAACCGAGACGATGAGTTTTCCATCTGGGCTGTAAGAAACTTGGTTGACATAACCGGTATGTCCTCTCAGCACTGCACTGTTCTGCATCCAGGCATGGCGGAGTGCCGCCTCTGCTTCGGGGGTATAGGCCATTTCCAAGGCTTCTAAGGCGACCTGACGGGCTCGGTAGGAGTCTCCCTCTTCTATCAGCAGTTCCGCTGAACGAGCGGCGGAACGCGAGACAGACTCTTTGAGGCTGTTGTTCTGTCGCCAAATATAGGCGGCCACGCCGAGGATGGCAAGGACAAACACGGCCACGGCGGCGATGATCCAGTTGCGGCGGCGTTTCTGCTCTCGCTGGTAGCGGCCCCAGAGGGCGTCGAAGCGGATGCCGAACATCCGCGCCACGGTCTTGACGGCGGCGGCTTCGCGCCCCATCTCAGCCACGTTGGCCCCGAGGAGTTCCTGCTCTGTGGGGAGGTTGCGGATGGCGACGGGGAAACACTCCTCGTCGGGGTTCTGGGCGAAAGGATGGCCGTCGACGATGAAGGGAATGATGTTGGCCTGCTTGCCCATGGCAATGAATGTCTCGATTTCCTTGTTGACCCAGACGGACTGAGCCGAGTGGGGGGAGCAGATGACGATGAGGTGGTGGGAGGCGGCGAGGGCGTCGTTGATTTGCTGGGGCAGGTTGCCCGGGAGGAGCTCGGAGGTGTCGCGGAAAATGGGGCGTATCTCCTTCGGGAGGTCGGTGCGGCCGTTGAGGTTGGCGGGCAGGCGGTAGTGTTCCAGGCGGTGCTGCAACCACCGAGCCCATCGTTCATCCTCGCGCTTATAGCTGATAAAAGCGTAGTATTCCTTGGTCTCTTTGTTCTGTTCCATGTGAAAAAAGGTTTACCATCTACCTGATATACAATCTGCTCTATATCTTAATAACATTTGTTTCTAATTGCAAATATACACTTTTATGAGGGAATATGCAGAAAAATGCCGTGCGCGCCAATTCACCCGCGCCCAGGTAAGGGCCATCTTCGACGCCATCGGCCCACCATAATGAGTGAGGCGGCCGATGGGTGGTTTTTTAGAAACGTTTTGTGGATGCTTGCCTATGTTTTGGAAAGATTTTCATGCTTTCTTGCCTATGTTTTAGAAAGATTTTTGCGTTTTCTTGCCTATGTTTTAGAAAATAATTGTATATTTGCATCAAGGAAATAATAATTGACATGTGTGTAATAAGCACGTAATTTGTCAATTAAAAAAGTGAGAAGACGAACCAGCCAGAAATCCTTTGGCGATTCGAGGCACACGCCAGATTGGAAAGGTAACAACTTGTTTTTTTATCATTAATAAAATCAACGCCATGGACTTCAACTATCAACTTTACCATCAATATTTTCTTTAGTTGTTGTCATGTCGAAACTTTTTTGTATTTTTGCAAATTGAAATCAAGCACAGAAAGGGCACGATATGAGCACAGCAACATTGAACAACTTGCTAGAATACCTCTACGGGACACTGTCGCGGAATGACATGCGCTGGGTGGCCGACCACCTGATTGAGCGTATTCGCCAAGAGGAAGATTCCGAACGGAAGCCCTATACCATGGATGAAGTCAATGCCATGCTCGAAGTGGCAGAGGCCGACTTCGCCGCCGGACAGGGCGTCCCCGATGAAGAGGTGTGGCGTGAGCTGGAAGAAGAGTTTGCCCAAGAAGATGCCCGCCATGCAGCCACTCGTTCTTATGTCAAAGAGCCAGAACTGGTAACAGTATGAGAATTGTTTGGCAGGTCAGGGCAAAGGACGCATACCGAGAAATAGCCCATTATATCAATGAGCGGTTTGGCTGCAAAGCAAGGCAAGATTTCATGCAGAAAGTCAAGGAGTCGGAACGGCTTATGAAGAGCCATCCCGACATCGGAGCAATCGACCCACTTTTCGCCGACCGCCCCAAGACCTATCGCAGCATCATTGTGGGCGGCCTGAGCAAGATGGTCTATTTCGTCGAGGACGACATCATCTACATCGCCGCTTTCTGGGATTGCCGGCGGGAACCGGAAGGACAGACCGAAAAAGTTAAATAGTGTGGCGGCCGACGGGTGATTTCTCGCCTTTTTGTTGTCATATCGAAACTTTTTTGTATTTTTGCAAATTATGACAGGAGTGCATACCGCTTGTAACATATTGAAAATCACCCCCCCCCTACTTCGGATGTAAGTTATAATCTCCGGGGGCACTCTCCTTTTGTTTTTTATTGTGTTATTTCTTCTCTGCCGTACTTCGGCAGGGATTATCTTTGTATTGATTAATCTGCATTTTATTGACATATAAAACATTCACATCATGTACAAACAAATCAAAAAAGCAACGCTTATGTTCTTCGTGGCAGCCGTGACGGCTACCGCTCTCACGGGTTGTGTCAAGGATGACGACATCCTGGCGGCAATCAATGCCGGGATGGGGGCTGAGGTGAAGATGCAATATGTGGACCTGGGTTTGCCAAGCGGATTGGAATGGGCCAAGTGCAACCTGGGAGCCGAAAACGCCGAGGAATACGGCACCTACTTCGCCTGGGGCGAGACGGTGGGCAAGAAGAAATACACTTGGAAAAACTACGCCTATGGCGAGGCATACAACAAGCTCACCAAGTACTGCTGCCTCCCCGAGTACGGTCTTAACGGCTTTACAGACACACTGATATGCCTGCTGCACGAAGATGATGCAGCCACCGCTAACCTTTATACCGGCCCCATACTCCCCCATGTTAGTATTCCCCATATCCCTACTGCGGATGACTGGAAAGAGCTTTTCAACAACACCGATGTCCAATGGACCACGGTGAAAGGGGTCAAAGGTCTCAAATGCACCGCCCGTAACGGTACAGACAGCAGCATCTTCCTGCCCGCTGCAGGCTATATGGACGGCGACAAGGTCTGCATGGCAGGCAGTTTTGGTAACTACTGGTCGTCGTCGCTCGGCATGGGCGACCCGTACGACGCCTGGGGGTTCCGCTTTGTCCCAGACCGTCAGAGCATGAGCTACTATTACCGCTATTACGGGCAGTCTGTGCGTGCGGTGCGGTGAATTGGATAAGATATGGTGTTGCCAGGCTCTTGTATGAAAATTTTCTTTCGACAAGGGCAATAAATGGCGAGAGGGAGCGTTAATTAAACAGTTTCCAAAAGACCCTCAGATAGTAACCAATACGGCTGCCGATGCAAAATTAGTATGAGTGAATCCTGTTTTGGGGTGCCCCGTTTGCGGGGCGGTCCAGAATGAATATTAACAAAACTCATACAAAAATGAAAAAAGCAGTTATCGCAGCAGCACTGGTGTTGCTCATGGGGACGGTCTCGGCCCAGGAAAACGAGGCAAAGAAAAAGAACTGGAATACTTGGATTGAGGTCAACTACGGCGTAAACCTCCTGGATGGAAGCAAGGGCTTCGCCGACTACATGAAGGCCCAGTACCCGGTTCTCGACTACCAAAGTTCATACATCTTTTCAGGGGTATTTGGAATCGGTGTCGGCATGGAGTACCGCCGGTTCACTTTCGGGTTGTATGCCGACGGACAGGGCGGCTCGACCGCGATAAAAAACCAGTACGTCAAGAAGGATGACGTACTGTCGCATATCGACTTTGGCTATCGCTTCGACCTCGGCAAGGGCTTTGCCTTGCATCCCACAGCGGGCTTCGGCTTCAGCACCAGCGACATCCTCTTTTCTACCTCGCGTGGCGGCGCCGACTACGTGAACGCGTTCTCTGCGAGAAATTACGTCGTTCCGCTGACGCTCAATTTCATGGCTGGCAAAAACGGTACGGAATACGGCATATACCTGCAATATCTACTCAATGCCGGCCCGTTGGGCAAAACTTTTGTCACCGGCCTTGAGACCGAGGTAGACGGCCTCCATTTCCAACCTTCCACGCTCACCCTCGGCTGCAGGATTCGTTTCTGACGGCCGCCAATTTTCCAGTTGCCCGTTGCGTAGGAACGGGACAAAGGTTAGTTCTGAATGGAACGCACAGCGCGCACAGACATACCATTGCAGCGGTCGTTGCTGCCCATGCGCTGGTCGTTCAACACGTCCGAACCGAAGCCGAACTCCCACGCGCCGGCCGGTGTGATTGAGTAGAGCGAGGCGGACCAGTAGTAGCCGTAGCTGCCTGCGTCGTAGAGCTCCGCACCGTAGCGGTAGCCGGCGTCGGGCAGGAAGATACTATTGCCGTTGGCGGCGGTGAACTTCCTTCCGTTCACGCCGTTGAGAGTCATCCACTCCGCAGTGGTGTTGGCCATGAGTTCGCACCACTCATCATAGGTCGGGGTGCGTGCGACGCTGCCCAGGCCGGCTGTGGCGGCATCGTCGCCGGGCTGCAGGGTTGTCAAGTTGTCGGTGAAACCGTTGAGGCCTAACACCGATTTGCCACAGTACTTTGTCAGCTGGTTGTAATCGCTGCCGTAGGCATAGGTGCTCCAGTCGTACACGCGCTTGGGCTGCGTCTCGGCCCACGCAAAGTAGTAGCCGTACTGCTCCGGCGCACTGGCACCCACGTTGCACGAAGCCCACAGCAATCCGCTGGGCAGGCCGAGGTCCACCCAGCCGACTGACGCAGTGCCGCCGCCGTTGTTGGTTGATCCGTTACCATTGTTGCCTGCGTCCTCTTCGCAACCCACAAAGGCCGCCATTGCCGTGGCCAGCACGGCCACCATGACTAATCTGACTGTTTGTTTCATCTGTCTGTTGTGTTATTAACGATGCGGAAGGGATTTTATTGTATTGGGGGTAATAAAACCGGGACTATAGATTCAACTACGAATCACATTCACCCTCGGCTGCAGGATTCGTTTCTGACGGCCGCCAATTTTCCAGTTGCCCGTTGCGGAGGAACGGAACAAAGGTTAGTTCTGTATCGATTCAATACAATCGCAGGCCGACTCCGTCCGATAATGCCAGACTCCTGCGCTGTCCATATACACGTTTCCATTGCACAAGTCGATAAGGTTGGCTGAAAACTTTGTGATTCCGTCACCGTTCACGTCTGTCGTGAAATTTATTTTAATCGAGGGCAATAATTTTTGCTAAATTGCGTTAAAAAGGCAGATGTTAACCAATAAAACTAAAAGAACTATGAAGATTACCAACAAAATGCTTGCCGAATGCTTCGGCACGTTCGTCCTTGTGCTGGGCGGCTGCGGAACCGCGCTGTTCGGTCATGTAGGTTTCCTCGGCGTGGCTATCGCCTTCGGTCTCACGGTCATCGCCATGGCCTACGGCATCGGCCATGTGAGCGGTGCCCACCTCAACCCCGCCGTAAGCTTCGGCGTGTGGGTCAACGGACGCATGAGTTTCAAAGAGATGCTGCTCTACTGGGTGAGCCAGATTATCGGCGCCATCGCCGCCGGTGCCGTGCTGTTCGGCATCTACAAGGCGGCCGGCATGGGTGCCACGGGCGTCTTCGCCGCCAACGGCTACGGGGCCGACTTCCAAGCCGCCTGTGGCGGTGCGGAGAGCGGCTACCTGAACGTCTCCATGTGGGGTGCCTTCGCCATCGAGGCCGTGCTGACATTCGTGTTCCTGATGGTTATCCTGGGCGCCACCGACGAGCGCAGCAACACCAAGGCCGCTGGCCTCGCCATCGGCCTCACGCTGACACTCATCCACCTGGTGAGCATCCCGCTGACCAACACGAGCGTCAACCCCGCCCGCTCCATCAGCCAGGCCATCTTCAGCGACTGCTCCACCTGGAGTGCCTGCAGCCAGCTGTGGCTCTTCATCGTGGCCCCGCTGCTGGGTGCCGCCGTCGCCGGCCTGTTCTACAAATGCGTGGCCGGCTGCTGCTGCAAGTGCAAATGCGGCAAGGAAGAATAGCGCCACGGTCGTTACGACAACCACTTACACAACAAAGGCGTTGCAGTCACCCTGCAACGCCTTTATTGTTAGAGCCCCTATTAATCTGACAAGCGGCCATGATTTATCATTCAAAACGACTCGTGCCCTGTGCCAGAAAGTATACGTATAATTATTTATATTTCAATACTCTTTAAAGAACTTTATCCCAAAAATACATCAGTATTGAAAAAATGTGTATATTTGCACCCGAAAAGTAGCAAAAACATACATTTTTTGCTATCTATCACAATAAAAAAGCAATATTATGACAGTTGCTGAATATATAAGAGAACGTGAGATTCGCGGAATGGTGACATTCACGATTAACGACCTGCGGAAGTCGCTAAATCTATCCGAGAAATCGTTGGTCACCGAATTACAACGACAAGTCTCACGCGGCAGAATCATCATCCCTTATCGTGGTTTTTATGTCATCATTCCCCCTCAGTATGCATTAAAGGGAATAATACCTCCCACCTACTACATTAACGAGTTGATGAATGCCGTGGGGAAACCATACTACATTTGCCTTTTGTCGGCAGCAGAAATGCATGGAGCCGGTCATCAGAGAGCCATGCAGACTCAAGTAATGACCGTTGCGCCCCGACTGAAACCTTCAAAAAAGAATGCCTTGTTGGATTGGAACTATCGACAGAGTATTCCGCAAGAAATGTTGTTGAAGAAGAATACTGAGATGGGCATTATGCTCTACTCTAATGCCGAACTGACGGCTGTCGACCTTGTGCAGTTCGCCTCCCATGTGGGTGGGTTTGGACGTGCAGCCACCGTTCTCGCCGAAATGGTCGAGAGTCTTGACATTTCCAAGATGATGACACTTCTATCCTATACCACGATCGCAACCATCCAACGTTTGGGAGTTCTTCTGGAATTCGTATTAGATGAACAGCAAAAGGCTAATGAACTATTCACATTACTTAAGGACTCCACGACGAAATGGAAGTCAATACTCATGAGTAATGCGAATGCGAAGAATACCGATGGTTCCAGCAATCGCTGGCACGTGAACCGAAACATTGATATTGAAATAGACGAATTATGATAGACCGAGCTTCTCTTCTCAGGTGGAACGAGAGTGCCCCTTGGGTATACCCTTACATGGTCGAGCAAGACCTGATTATCTGCCGTGCGCTGGTGTGTATCTTCGGCGACGAGTTCTTGGCATCACAGTTGGCTTTCCGTGGTGGTACGGCATTGCACAAATTATACCTGCAGCCACAATCACGCTACAGCGAAGATATCGACCTTGTGCAAATCAACCCCGGCCCCATCAAGCCCATCATGTATCGTCTCGGTGAGGTGCTCGCATGGCTACCGGACAGGGTGACCAAGCAGAAGCGCTACAACAATACTCTGTTGTTCCGTCTGGAGTCGGAAGTTCCACCCGTAGTGCCCTTGCGCCTGAAGGTGGAGATCAACTGCTATGAGCACTTCAATGTATTAGGACTGCAAAAGGTCCCTTTCGTGGTAGAAAACAGTTGGTTCAGCGGCAGATGCGAAATAACCACATATACTCTTGACGAATTGGTGGGAACCAAACTGCGGGCACTCTATCAGCGTAAGAAAGGGCGCGATTTGTTCGACCTGCAGCTGGCCATTGGGAGCGGTAAACTCGATGTATCTCGTGTGCTAGAATGCTATCAACGATATATGGAGTTCGTCGTCGAGGACGTCCCTACCTACAAGCAGTATATACTGAATATGGAGCAGAAGCTGCAGGACACAGACTTCTTGAACGACATGAACATTCTTATTCGCGAAGGAGCACCCCGTTTCGACCCAAAGACAGCATACGAGACTGTCAAGACTACATTCCTTGACCAAATGCCCGGCAAACGAGATTAAGTTGGCCTATCGCCTCTGCCCCTCCCCCCGCGCAAATCGGAGCACCTGCACAAAACGCTACAAAACGCATTGCAGAAGGTGTTTCGTGGGGTGTACATGGTAAAGAATATGATAATATTTATTCACCAGTCATTTGATTTTCATTACATTTACCAAGAACTTTATCCAAAAAATACATCAGTATTGAAAAAATGTGTTTATTTGCACCCGTAAATCAATGTGAGTAATGCGTTATGGAGAAACTATATGAAATCCAGCTCAGAATAATGAAGAATAACCCGATATAAATAACCAATAAAAAAAATCATAATGAGAGTAATAACAATTGGAAGAAGTAATGAAAACGATGTAATCGTTAACGATCCACATGCATCACGTCACCACATGCAAATTATCCAACACGATGATGGGAGATATACCATATCTGACTTTGGTAGTGCCAATGGTACGTATGTCAATGGGCAAAAAATCAGCGGTGAGATTGTATTGGCCCCCACGGATATCATAAGAATTGGCAAAACAACAATTCCATGGATGGAGTACTTCACACAAGATACCACGGATGATACCCCGAATGTCGCCCCTGAGCCAAATGAGGAAAATCTATCTAACACTCAGGTAACACCTGTTGAGAAACGACGAAATGGCTTCGTCACATTTTGGCTGTGGTTAATGATTGTGGCAAATGCTGGAAGCGTTATCATGCAATTGATATCTGCAAATTATGCCACTTGGCAATACGCAACGAGCGAAAAAGCAACGCAGTTCTTCTATGGGCAACCTGCCATAATATACTATTATATCGGCGCAGCATATTTCATAGCGATACTATCGCTTGTTAATGTTGCCGGAGCCATTTTCTTCTAAAATGGAAGAAGTTGGGTTACTGGTTATTTGTTGGCAGTGCTGCTGCTTGTTTTACAATCATGGTTTCCTTTGCAATCATTGGTGGCTTTACAATACCTGTGGGTTCATCCATGTTTGGCACTGTCTCGGGACCGGTCGCTCTTTGGGCCATTATGCAAATACGGAAGAATGGGATTAGTTGTTGGCGACAATTGGCTTAGTGCCATTGTCGAAAACCAGCCATATTACCCGGCTTGCCCCGAATCAGGCTTTCGTCTTTGGCAGCAACCTGCAAGGGACGGAGGGTGGTAGTGCCGTCCGTTATTGAGACATGAGGCAATTCGGGTTTTATGCAAATTATAGTATGTTTATAAGCGACGTAAGGAATCCGATACCATACAGAACCTGCAAATATGGCATCTACACATTCTCAGAGTTGTTCCATGATGATTAATATTGGGTTAAAAGTGTGTGAACCAGTATGACGGGGAACGGAGTTTATCTATGAACGGGAATGGATGGATGCTTGCCATTGCGCTGATTTCCTATATGTTTACAAAAAAATAACGACAAAAGTGCATCAGTATTGAAAAAAAATGTATATTTGCATCCGTTTTTCCGGTAAGAGTTATTACTGGACGATGTATAAAAATTATTAATAAAAAATAAAACAAAACACTATGGCAAACGAGTACAAACAATGTCCAAACGGTCACTACTATCAAGGCGATTCTTGCCCCTACTGCAAATCTGGTATCGGCCACACTGCCGCCTCTTCATCGTCGATGAAAACCGAAATCTTCGGAGGTCAGACTGATGATACTAACGAAACTTATAGCGGTACTCAAGAACCTACCATGCCTTTCGGCGGTAACGTCGAGAAAACCCAGGTTTTTAATGGTGGCGCAGTCAACTGTCCCTCAAATGCCCACACACAAAAGGTCAACAGCGCACCGATGTCTGGACGTACATGCTTCGGCGACGAGGATGAGATGGAAACAGTTTCGACCCCGACAGGTGAAAGAATTCAGCGTGCCTCCCGTGAGACAAGAAAACTGGTCGGATGGTTGGTTAGCTACACTCTCGACCCACTGGGCGTTGACTTCAAGCTCTATGAAGGTCGCAATATTATAGGCCGCGACCAAGACTGCAACATCACCGTGGCTGACAATAGGGTTTCTTCCAAACATGCAGTATTGCTGTTTCGTGCAGGCAAATATTCCCTCACCGACAGTCAATCGTCACACGGCACGTTTGTCAACGACCGAGACATTGAGTTAGAGCCATGCTACCTCAGCGACGGCGACATGATTCAAGTTGGACAGACCATCTTCAAATTCCGTTCAGCGTTATGAAAAAAACACTCCTTTCGGGTGTGTTGATATTGTTGTGCTTTGCAATACAAGCACAGCCCCAGCGAGGCATCAAGGGAGGCTATGATGTAAATGGTTTCCCAGAGGTCTCGTTTATATGGAACACGCCCAACCCTGATCCGATTGAATCCAGCAGTTTTGTCTTGACGGAAGATGGTAAACCGTTGACGTTTTCCGTTCAAGAAGTTGCCGTGGACAACAAGCAGTCAATCAATAAGAGTGTTCTTGTGCTGTGGGAAGACATGGCCAGCCACAGCCGTCAAAGTGACTTCACACGGGAATTGCTGACCCGATTCTTTCAAGAAACCGCCATCGCCACCACCGATAATTTCGAGGTGGCTGTGTTCGACCGGAAGAAAGACACCGAGAAAGGGCTGCTTAAACCCTTGATTGGTCAATTCACAGCGGATTGCAATCGTCTGGCAGAAGCGGTTTACTCGTACAGGAAAAGCGACAGGAAATACGCTACATTCTCTCAACAGAGCGACCTCTATCTTGCCATCAATGAGGGAATTGCCTTGCTTAGAAAGGAACCTGCAGACCGCACGGGTGTCATCATTGTGGTAACTGCAGGTCTCAATGTGAAGGCATCGGGGGCCAGTACTGAGATGGAAACAGTACGTAAGAATGCACTTGATGCAGGGATACCGATTTATGTGGTCAAATACCCACTGGCAGGAAACACCCCAGAGGTGAATCTGTTGGCGGAAAGCACGTATGGTCTTTCGTCGTCAACGATAGACGTGTCCTCGGCATTGGTTAATCTGCAACAGCAGTACCTCGGAATGGACAATCGGCTTCGTGGCCGTGACTACCGTTTCGCATTCACCGCCCTTGCGGAGCGTGACGGGAATTCCCACCCTATGCGGCTAACAGTCGACAAGGTGCGCCAGCCGTTGCCGCCCTACACCGCCCCCAAAGTGACCTTGGGGCAATGGATGGTGAGTCACTGGTGGCTTGTCCTGATAGTGGCCATATTGATTGTCGGAGGCATTGTATTAGCGGTGGTTTTCACGAGAGCACGAAACAAAAAGCGCGAGCAGGAGAACCGTGCCATGCAAGAACAGATGCGCCAAGAACATGAAGAAAGCGAACGCCGCAACCGTGAAGTTGTCGAAGGTATGCGGCGCGAGCAGCAGGCCAAGGAAGAAGCAGAACGGCGCGAACGCGAAGAGCAGGCCCGGATTGAAGAAGAAAACCGTCTGCTTAGACTTATGCAGACCAAGAACCTGTTTCCTCGCTTACAATGTAAGATGGGCAACGAAGGTTTTACCTATACCATTGATAAACCGTATGTCACTATAGGACGCAATGCTGACAACGATGTAGCCTTCACCACGAAGAACGACCGTTTCAACAATATGACCGTCTCTGGTCACCATGCAGAGATTACATTCAATGGTACCGATTTCGAAATCGTCAACGTCAGTCATACTTACACACAAGGTATCGTGGTCAACGGCCAACTAGCCCAGCGACACACTCTGCGTAGCAGCGACATGATAGGCCTCGGTGAGGCTCTGATAACATTTTATGTATAATCTGAAACTGACAATACTATGAAAGTGATAACCATTGGCAGAAGTAGTGAGAACGATGTGGTTATTAATGACTCCCATGCTTCGCGCCATCACTTGCAAATCATTTCCTTGGATGACGGAAGTTTCCGGTTGTCTGATTTTGGAAGCACCAACGGTACCTACGTGAATGGTCAAAAAATCAGTGGCGAGATTGTGCTAAATCCCACTGACATTGTAAGAATCGGCAAGACTACCATTCCGTGGATGAGTTATTTCGAGCCAGATGAGCCAAATCCTCCAGAGGTACATGAGCCGCCGGACGAACCCATAATGCTGGCTGGAAATAATGTGCAAGAATCTGTCCCTCAGGATATCCTTGCAGACCGTGCATCCAATGAACAGGAAAATGAACAGCCATCGCCACGCAAAAGGAAATTTTTGCCATGGTTGCTGAGTATAGTTGCAACAATTATTACTGTAGGTGTGATTGCTTTGTTTACCTTTTCCAACAAAGAGGTGAGTGCAGGGACAACCTATTCCTATACGCAAATTATCCAAAACAACGATGTAAATGGAGGCATCACGTCCTATTTTGTATTCACTTCGCCAACCGATGTTGCATGGTTAATGGGCACACCCTCCAACAACATGTTTCCTGTAGGATTCGGGAAATATTATCCATCCGATGGGGAAATCATCTTCTCCGAATACGACGACATTCATAGGAATATATCATTATATTCCCAGAATGGCCGGATTATTTTCCAATTCAATCCTAAAAAAGAGTTGTTGAGGCTGAAGGAACCTGAAGGGGTTGGCGTGTTGAGTTATTTGTATAACAACGGGGAAGAATGCCCGTTGAACAAAGAGAAAGACAGGTTTTTAAGAGACGATTTGATTGGCACGGAATGGACTGTGTATTCGGAAGAATATCCTGGAAAAGAAGTGTCATACGAACGTGTCTGTGAAGACAATGAAAGAAACACAATCCGTTTTGTGTCAGATCACGAAGCCCTTATAGATGGGGATCCCCATGCGTATGTTTACATTGACAATATGGTTGCCATAAAAAGTGGTGATAATATTGATGATGAAAATCTGTGTGGGGCGTTTGTCGGAGGAACCGAAATGAATCTATGCAGAGACGGCCTTGCCGTATTCAGTCGCTCACAGTGTTTCACGTATCACAAGATATAATCCCAATAGTGGTTATACGTAAAAATTTTAATTATGAGTCTAATATCAGGAAACGAAAGCAAAATATTCGCCAAAGGCGTTATCGGTAATGTGCGTAAAGCCCAGGAGGACAGCCATGGTTTCAAATTAGCCACGCCCAATGGCGACCTCTTTGTAGTATGCGATGGAATGGGCGGCCACGTAGGCGGAGCCATGGCATCGAAAATTGCGGTAGACAGCATTGTCAGTTACATGGATGCTGACAAGTACCCCACACCGATAGAAGCCCTCGATGGTGCGTTGCAGTTCGCCAACATGCAGATTTTGGGATATGCGGCCAGCCACCCGGAATACAAAGGTATGGGTACGACCGCCTGCATTGTGCTGATACAGGGCGACGACGTGTGGATTGCCCATGTGGGCGACAGCCGCATTTATTTGTATTTGGAAAAGGAGAATCAGTTGCACCGTATCACCAAGGACCATTCGTATGTGCAAACGCTTGTGGATGCAGGTGAGATTACCGATGAGGAAGCCGAGCATCACCCCAACAAGAACCGCATCATGAAGGCACTTGGCATCAAGCCCGAGATGCAGCCCACCTTCAATTATGAAAACAAGCCCATTCATCCCAAAAACGGTGATGTATTCCTTATCTGCAGTGACGGTCTTAGTGGTATGATATCCGACAGGACCATCGCACGCGTGATGGGAGAGAAGATGACGCTACAGGAGAAAGGCGACAAACTCATTGAACTGGCTATGGTGGGTGAGACGGTGGTACCCGGAGGGCAGGATAACTGCACGCTCGAACTGATAGAGGTTGACAACAGCAATTGGAAAACCAGCGAGTTCAAGAGTTATAGCCCTAAAAATATTGTACAACCAGAAAATACTGTACAAAAGGTAAGTGTGGAAGCCCCGCCCCAAAAGCAAGAAATACGAAAGGATCCTCCTTCTGGGAAGAAGTCGGTCAGGATAGCGGTTTCTGCAGTGGTAGTGCTACTTGCTTTCGGCGCGGCTTTCTGGTGGTTTACAAAAGAACATGATACCTGTGAGACGGCTACAAAAGAATACGAAAAGTGGGAAAGTGCAGAAGCTACTGCATATAAAGAACTACAAGATGCGAAAGATAAAGGTATGGGGGAAGAAGAGATACGCGAACGAAAAAGCTTTTGGCAGGATCGCAAAACGAAGAAGGATACTGCCCTTAAAAAGAAAGAAAAATTTTGCCAAGGTAGTGTAAAAACAAATACAAAAAACAAATAATTATAACCATGATAGTCAAGACTGTTGGCCGAAGCCAAGAAAACAATATCGTTATCAATGATGGAAAAGTGAGCCGTACGCACTTGCAAATGGTGCAGGACGACAATGGCAACGTATCCATAATAGATTTGGGCTCCACCAATGGAACCTATGTGAATGGCATCCGTATCACAGGAGAAACGCATTTAAAAGCCAGTGATGAAGTCCGTATCGGCAATACCATTCTACCTTGGCAGGGCTATTTCCCTCCCCAACAGGCCTCAATACCGGTTGATCCGATTACGCCGTCCCCAACACCGAAACCCAATCGCAACCTGAAGTGGGTGTTTATTGTCGGTGGAGCCCTTTTGGTATTGCTAATCGCCGGAGGTGTGCTGTTATCTGTAAACAACAATTTGGACAATAAAAAGAAAGAAGAACAAGAACGAATCGAAAAAGAAAAGCAGAATGAGGAAATAATTAAAGCCAAGACAGAAGACTATACTAATTTGAATAAGAAAAAAGAACAGGCTGAACAAGAGAAAAACGCGGCAGAGGCTGCCCAAGCCAAAGCAGAGCAAGAAAGCGTAGCAGCGAAAGCAGCCACAGCCAAAGCAGAGCAAGATAGAGTAGCGGCGAAAGCAGCCCAAGCCAAAGCAGAGCAAGAAAGTGTAGCGGCGAAAGCAGCCCAAGCCAAAGCAGAGCAAGAAAGCGTAGCAGCGAAAGCAGCCAAAGCCACAGCGGAACAAGAGAAAAACGCGGCAGTAGCCAAAGCAGAGCAAGCTAAAAAAGAGGCAGAACAGGCCAAAAAAGATGCAGAAGAGAAGGCAAAAGCGGCTGAAAACAGTAAAGATGCTGCAGTAAAAAAGGCTGCAGCGGATGCAAAAAAGGAAGCTGAAAAAAAAGCCACTGCAGCAGAACAGGCCAGAAAAGATGCTGAAGCAAAGGCCAAGACATTAGAAAATGCCAAAAAGAATGCCGAAGCAAAAGCTGATGCAGCCGAAAAAGCCCAAAAAGCAGCTGAAACTAAGGCAAAAGCTGCTGAGCAAGCTAAAAAAGATGCAGAAGCAAAGGCTAAAGCTGCTGAGCAAGCCAAAAAAGATGCTGAAAAAGCTCTGGATTTGACAAAGGATTTCTATGAGCAACTCAACAAGGCCAACAGAAAGAACAAGCTCGCTGCGGTCTGCAAAGCTTTAGATATCTCAGAAAGAGGAAACGAGGAAGCTCAATATGAAAGAATCGAAAAAGAATTCTACAAGGCCAAAGACAACGCGACGAGGGATGACATTATAAAAAAGGTGAAGAAAGCCATATAAACACTCCCAACAGAACAGATGATATTATTCCATGAACGATTTACCACATCTGGATAACTACCACGTTGACCATCTGATAGCAGAGGGCGGTACGGCAAAAGTATACTGGGGCATTGATTTGCGCAGCGGATTTCCTGTCGCCATCAAGGAGTTGAAGTTGCGCCACATGTCCAACGCCTCCATCCGCGACAAATTCCGCAACATGGAAACCCAGTTGATGCTTTATGCCCAACATCCGAACATCCCCAAGTTGGTGGACTTCCTGGACCTGAAGAGCCAAAACCAGATGTATCTGGTGATGGAGTTTATCCAAGGACGGAGTTTGGAACATTATATTTACCGTGAAATAGGGTTGATTCCTGAGCAGAAGGCGCTGCCGATATTTCTGGAGATACTCGACACCGTGGGATTCCTGCACCGGTTAAGAATCCGGCACATGGGTATTACGGATGGAGTGCTGCATCTCGACATCAAGTCGAACAATGTAATGATGACGCCTGATGGAAGAATCAAACTAATCGATTTGGGTATCGCATCGCGAATGGGTGCCGACACCAGTACGGGGTTTGGAACCCCCTCCTATATGCCCCCGGAACAGTCGAGTGGAGGCAGACTTGGCAAGTACACGGACATTTTTGCATTAGGCGTTATGCTCTTCGAAATGCTGACAGGACGTTTGCCGTTTACCTCGGACAAGTCCAATCCGCGTGAATACCGTACAGAAATCAGGAACAAAATACAATATGAGCCAACACCTTTGATGAAGCAATTCTATCCTCCATTATCAGAAAACCTACAATATATTGTGGAGCGGGCGTTGGCGAAAAACCCCGCAGACCGATACCAATCGTGTGAGGATTTTGCCAATTGTATCAAAACATACATGCGAGAAAGAAAATAACCATGAAAGAGCTTACTATCGGAAAACTACCGGACAATCACATTGTCATTGACAAAGCAAATGTCAGCCGACACCACGCCAAGATTGTTTTGGACAAAGGCGGCAATTTTGAAATCGTGGACTTGCAGAGTACCAACGGCACATACGTTAATGGCCGTAAAGTACGGGGGTCTATGCCCATTAGACCGGGCGATCGGATTGTGATTGCCACAATTCCCTTGACCACCAATTGGATGGAGCTCTTCAACCAACTGCCTGACGATGCCCCTGCACCTTCCGTTGAACCCCAACCAGAATACGTTACAGCGAATCCTACCATTCCCACGTCTGTGCTATACGACTTCAGCAAGAATGTGGAAAGTCTGTTCGCCGGACGGATTGAACAGCTGAAACAAATCATCGTCGACTTCAAAACCACCCAACTCCCCCCCTACCGGCATTCCACCATTCGACATTTCTCAGAAGATGTACTTGACCTGCTGATTGAGCGTTACGACTTTGTGGGCACCCAACTTTCGGCACTACTGAAAAAACTGGAAAAAGAATGCACAACCTTTCAGACGGAGTATGACGCTGACTTGAAAAAGTTGGACATTACCTATCAATATCGCTTAAGTACCAGCAATGGAGAAGCCAGTCTGGTTGCCGGCTTAAATGAAGTGGAAGCCCGAAAAAGCGAGATGAAGCGTCTTTACGAGGAGATGCGCAAGACGATACTTCCAATGATAAACTCCATTATTGGAGAGTATTACGCAAAAAACCCTCCATTGTTCACACAACGGTTGGAACTGGCGCCAATAGATTCGGCGGTCTGGAGAACCATGCCCCGCCAGAATGATGAAATACAGAAGACATTCTACATGGGTGAAACAGTAACATGCTATAGCATCCTGCAAGACCCTGTGGAACTAAAAAAACGGGTATACATACAAAGCCTGTATGGCGGAAACCTTTTCTTCAAATACTCCAAGAAACAGAGACAACTCTGTTTCGATACTGTCAATACGCTCCTCAGCAGAATGTTGGCAGCAGCCCCGAACGGAAACATGCATGTGGTTATGGTGGATTTCAATGAGATGGAAGGCACTGGCAGCATCTTCAAGGGGCTGAACAAAGGTGTATTCAGAGTTGTATCTCGTTACGATGAATTCACCAATACACTCAACGCCGAGGCCTCGCGCACGGAAAGCATCATCCAGAATCTGCTTCAGGGAGATATAAACAATATCGCCGAATATAACCAAAACAAGACCGAAAAGGTGGCTTACACCATCTTTGTATTAAAAGATATTCCCCTCGGGTATGGGAACGACATCGGGGCAAGACTGGCCAAGATTGTTCGCAGTGGTCCGCGAGCGGGTGTTTCGGTGTTGGCACTGGTGGATGAAGAAGAGGCAAACCGTTCGGAAGAATCCTTGAAGATTTTCAACCAAATACGGAGTGTATTCAGTTCCGCGCCATGCGAAACTTACGATTTCACCGCCTCCACAGAACAAGAACCGGCGAAAGCACCAATCACCCATTACGAAACACTTTCTGACAACATCATTTCATCGATTGTCAGAAGAGTGAATCAGGGTCTAGAGGTAAAGTCAGAAGCCATCCTAAGATTCAGCGAATACATGCTTTCGGAAAACGATTGGTGGTCGGGGCAGAGCGCCAATCGCATCGACCTGCCTTTCGGATTGACGAAGGAGATGAAGACCACATCGCTGCAAATCACCCAGGAGAGCGGACAGAACTCGGCAGTAGTAATCGGTATTCCCGGTTCGGGAAAGAGTGTTTTCCTGCATACCATCATCGCAAGTGCCATCACCCATTATTCACCTGCCGAACTGCAACTCTATCTGCTTGACTTCTCTGGCGTGGAGTTCAATGTATACGCCAAACACAAGTTGCCTCATGCCCGCGTCATTGCTCCGGAAGCGGAACGCGAATTCGGCTTGAGTATTCTTCGTGAGGTGTTTGAAGAGGGCAACCGCCGTATGGCCCTTTGTCGGGAGAACGGCGTCACTAACATAGTGGAATTAAAACGGAACAATCCAGAGATTGTGGTGCCCCGTTTGCTGGTAATCATTGATGAGTTCCAGAAAATATTTGAGATAGAGAACGACAATATCAGCAAGGATGCCAATGCCAAGATACATGCTATTATCCAGGAGTACCGCAAATTCGGCATCAATCTGATTCTTGCCACACAAAAGTTGCCTGCCAAGAGCATCGTACCCTACGATTTGATTGCCAACCGCGTGGTGTTTAAGAGTGATCCAAATGACTTCAGCAACTTAATCAAATGGCCACATTCCGATCCACAACCACGCCTACTGACGGGAACCTGTGTGTATAACAACGAATCGGGAGCAGAGGTTGCCAACTGCCTTACCCGCTCGTACTTCATCAATGCCTCCAAGGAGTTGGAGACGCTGTTGGACGAAGTGCTTGAATTTGCGAACACGCATCCCGAGATGACGGATGACCATGTGTTACGCACCTTCCGTAGCGATGAGTTGCCGAAGTTCACCGAGCGTATCGTTTCCGAACGGCATCATGAACCGCAGGATGCCCCACGCGAGGTGGGTGTCTATATGGGAGAAAGCATTGCCATCGCCCCCTGCCACGTGTACGTCCCGATTACCAAGGACAGCAACAACAATATTCTTATCATCGGAGGCGTTCCGAATGTTGCCAAGGGAATCGCCTATCACACCTTATTGTCGGAAGTGGCTGTACACACTGAAAAATCGTGTAATGTCATATTGATGAACTTTATGATGGACGATGACCCAATACAAGGCATGTTCCAGAGCGACATGTTTTCCGCCGTCTCAGAGTACGCCAATATACAGGAAGCCCACGGAGCGGAAGAGGTAAAGGACTATCTGCAATTCGTGAAAGACGAAGTGATAGATGCGCGAAAAAGCGATCCGTCCATGCCATTGACACACTTCTTCCTTAACATTTTTGAATTCCAGCGCGGACGCATGTTCGATGGGACGGGAAACCGCGGCGACATGCAATCCGAGTGTGCCCGATTGTTGGAATACATTATGAAGAATGGACCGATGGTGGGGGTGTTCACTGTGTTGCAGGTTGATAATCTGACAAACCTCAACAGGATAGGCTACGGCGTTCAGAATATGTTTTGCCACCGTATTGCGTTGCAGATGTCGGAACAGGATTCCGACAAGATTGTCGGCAACTCGGCAGCCAACAAGTTGCTGGTGCTCAACCGTCCGGCGACAAACTATCGTGCACTGTATTACAATAACGTCAACAATTCAATGACTAAATTCAAACCCTACAGTTGCAAATAGAACAAACAAGAGAAACAATAAACAACCAAACAATACACAATTATGGCATCAACAGTTATTAATGATCCTGATTCCATTCATGCTTATCGGCAACAGATTGCAGATAAAATTGAACAATTAAAAGGTCTGCTTCAGAAAACAGAAAGAGCAGTTGAAACTGTCAGCGAGAGTTGGAAAGACAATAACTTCCAGCAGTTCCGAGCCAATTTCGAAGTGGACAAGGAACAAATCAAACCCTTGTGTGAGGTATTGTCCAATTATGAGAGCAATCTCCTGTACCAATTGGAACAAAAACTGAGGACATACACAGGCGGTCCTACGCATTTGTAAAAAATCATAGATAAGTTATGGCAAGGCCCGGTGTATATATACGCGATGTACATTTACTGGATGAACTCAATAACCAAATTGAGCGTTCCGGAGAAGCCATGTCGACCATAGATATGAATGTCGGCAACTACATCAATGGCGTTAGAGATACCTTGAGAAGTCAATTGGACTATATCCAAATGAAACTCGGAGAGGCAAAATCAAGCCTAAGCAGTGCTGAAAATGCATTGAGTATTTGCAGGTCATCACAAGCTGCCGCCGCAGTAGTGGGACTACCCGCTCCGAGTTGTGTACTAGAAGAATGTGCCGTCGATGCCGCTCGGGCAGAGGTGGCGAAATGGAGTATGCGATACGAGCAAGGTCAACGGATTATGGGGGAATGTCAACAGGAAATTGCAGGATATAATGCCGGAGGGCATGTGCTTATCCGTACGATGTGTGAACAGCAGACCCCGCTGGCCTCACAAACTCTCATGGAACGGAAAGGGCAACTGCAAGATATTTTGAATTCTGAAGTTGTAGCAAGTCCTATGAATGGCTCCAGCGATATGTCCAAAGAGCCTCTACGTTCTCCTTCCGAAGGAAATCGTAATAATGCCTTAAAAAAACGGTTCAAATTATAGTTGCAGTTTTCCCTAACAAAAGAACACGATGAGTGCTATCCCTAATTTCGTATCTCAGGTTCAGGAAGTTGAACGAGAGCTAAAAACCGAATGGAATTCCGTCCAAGAAGGCTGGCAAGACAGTGTCGCAGAAGACTTCAATGAAAGAGTTATGGAACCCTACATGCGAAACTTTCCGCAATACATCACCGGTGAAGGTATCAGCGGTTATGGTCTTGAGCAGTTGTTACAGCAGATGGAGAAACATATACAAGAGATGAACACTCTTGTTAGCTAAAATCAAAGAATAAAGAATAAAAACATACACAACTATGAGTAATGCAATAACAGGTTCTGTCGCGTTGACGGAATTAAAATCAGATTTAACACAATTATCCACTACCCTACATGAAGTTTTCGACTTGATGAACGCAGACATGTCCAAAGTCGGAGATGCATGGCAGGATGGGAAATACCAAGAGTTTGTAGATGGATACAGACCACAGATACAAAAATGTGAAGATATTTCCGTACGCTATAGTGAATGGTGTAAAAGAGTGCTTGATCCTACAATCGATAATGTCATTGCTGTTGAGCGTACCGACGTGGGCAGCGGTAGCGGCTCTATTGGTGGCGTTGGCGCCGCAGGGGCTGTCAGCAGCGGATCTGCTGCTGTGAGTACTTCTAGTGGAAAGGCAGGAGGATTTAATATGGGTGGAGCGAAAACATCCACCTCAAATGCATCGTTGAATCACTCCCCACAACTCGAATCATGGATGAATGAAAAATTAAAACCCTCACCTGATCCGAGATCAAAAAGTCTTACTGATAAAATAAAAGACCTACGCGAGAATGCAAAAATCGAGGACAAAAAAAATAACTTCTGCTATACAAGCGAACAAAAAGAGGGCAGGCTTCGAACCACAAAAAGGATTGTAACAGAAACTTTTTCCAACACAAAGGGGACTTCTATCAATTCTGGTTCCACTTCCGAGACTGTTGGTAATGTGGTTTCCGTTGGGACCAACACTTCTGCATCATCCAACATAAACCGTACATACAATTCTGGTAGTTCAACCCGAAACAATTCAAGTTCCGACTCAAATTCAGTTTCTACCGAACAAATATGCGTGGATCTGAAAAATCTCCCTGAGTACGGAGACAATAATTAATACAAAAACGCTGTTAATATGTTGGTTAATGATTAATAACGCTAAAAAATATACACTCAATACAATTTACAAATAATAGCAATGGCCTCAAGCAATGCCATAACAAGTTCCGCGGCATTGGCTGAACTCAAAACGGATTTGACAAATCTGTCAGCGACTTTGCATGAAATATCTGAACTGATGAATACAGATATGTCGCAAGTCGGTGAAGCGTGGCAGGACAACAAATATCAGGAGTTTGTTGACAACTACGCCCCCCAGATACAGAAATGCGAAGATATCGCCGATCGCTATAACGAATGGTGCAAGAAGGTACTTGACCCAACGATTGACAATGTCATAGCTGTTGAAAGAACCGATGTTGGTGGTGTAAGCAGTCCCGTAAAGGACGTCAAAGCCGTTGGCATGATGGCCGGTGTTGGGGTTGGTACCGTAGCCGCAGTTACAGCTGCTTCCGTGGGGAAAAGAGTCTTCAATATGGGGTCTACAAAAACAGCATCCCCTCATCTTCAATCCAATTCCACAGAAGCCCCTGAATTATCTAAAGAAGAACACTCTAGTGGAATATACCGAAATCCGTCAATACCATATGCCAAAGGAAGAGTCACCTCTTTC
Organism: uncultured Bacteroidales bacterium; assembly: GCA_905234695.1. GTDB lineage: Bacteria > Bacteroidota > Bacteroidia > Bacteroidales > P3 > Colimorpha. The sequence goes on from CAJOHZ010000001.1 coordinate 100,380, forward strand.
CCATCTCCTACCCCAACATCTCCTTACAACAATCGCATAGTGACGCCCACCACACCCACAGAAACAGTAAACAGTGATGTTGTTGAGGACGAAAGCAAGTTGATTCAACAAGCGTTTGAAAAAAACAACAAGGATTTGGGAAAGGCTTTGGGTATAGAGCAAGGTCCAAAAATGAGTATCGAAGAGGCAGATAAGCAGAATGCCAATCCTAATTATCCATTCAAGTACATTGCCGACCCAGAGGGAGACTTTGTAGACGCACATGGTAATCGTTTTCGCAAGAACCCAGATTGGGTAGCTGGAAGAGATGAACAATACACCGTTAATTGCGCTACATGCGCCGCAGCCTATGCATTGCGGTTACGTGGCTTTGACGTGAAAGCCAAAGGTAACCCAGAAAGAGATGGCAATCTGAACACATGGCTTTCGAAAAGCCACTCGTTTGACATTTGGAACAATCCCGATGGAACAAAAGCTAGCCCTTCGCATTATGTGGATTGGATGAAGGACAATAATCTTGTCACGATGTCTCCAAATGATTATAAAAACTTTTTTGAGGAAAAATGCAAAGACCAAGGGGTGTACATTGTCACTGTGGCATGGAAAAGCGAAGGTGGACATGCGACCATACTGCAAAGAGACACTGACGGGAAGTTATATTACATTGAACCTCAGAAATTCGACGCATACAAATCCAATGACGGAAGAAGAAGTATAGACGATCTTGTCAATAGAATGGCACAAAGACAACCTTCCACTAAAGGCGTAATGAGGGTGGACGATAAATTGTTTAATGTGGATTATGCAAGACTATTTGAAATTTAACCAATATGAATAAAACTATACCAGAATCAGTAATAGAAGAAGCAAAAGGGCTCATAAATATTTATGGGAACAACCTTGAATACATGGGGGAATATAAAGGATTTGATGTGTATAAATTCAAATTTCCCAAAGATAGCGAAACGGGGTTTCCCTATGTTTACCTGCATGATTCCTCCAAAGACACAGTAATGGAAATTACAGGTTTTGATGCTTTGGATATTATTGATGAATTTGTACAAGAATAGAATGTATCTGATTCAAGTGTACGGATGTAAATTGTCACAATCATGGATAGAGAAATAAAAATTGGCAGAAGCGTTGAAGGTTCGAACACAATATTGGTGCCGGCCACATTCAAACGAGTAAGCCGCAACCACGCTTCTATTCATTGGCATGACGGCGTCGCCACCATTGAAGACAATGGTTCGTCAAACGGAACATTTGTCAATGGCCAGCGCATTACTAGAGCCAACCTCACGGAATACGATACAGTGTGGCTTGGCGGCACCGGAATTGACGAATATTGTTACCAACTCGATTTAAGAAGAATATTCGCATCATTTCCCAATACCGCCCCTACTCTGAAAGTCAATCCAGTTCAGAACATCAATCCTGCTCAGAACATCACCCCTGTTCAAGAAATAAGAAACAACACTCAGCGCACCGACTACACCAGAGAGTTTGCCAGTGTCAAACAGGCCTACATAGACTATCATGCGGGAATGTCGAAATTATCAAAAAAGGCAAATACACGGATGCAACTGCCCAGGGTATTGTTATCGCTGATTCCCGCCGCACTAGGTGTGGTCATTATGATTATATCAACTGACATGACCATGAGGATTGTCGCCATGTCGGCAGGTTCTGTCCTTAGTGGTTTAATCGGTGTATTAACAATGGGTAAAAGTTCCTCCAATAAAGAGAAAATGGCTGAAGATGTGTTGGATCTCCAACTCAAGTACCAGAAATTATATAGATGTCCGAAATGTGGAAAAGAGTTTAATCTGGACTTGCACTGGAAGAAATTGGAAGCGGAAGGGAAATGTCCTTACGGTTGTGGCGCGCGATATGTCTAATAAAGAGATTCCGTCATATGGCTATTCTATAGATGGGAATATTTTAAGGTGATAAAATGAAAAAAAATAGGATATATAAATAACAATATGAAAACCATTAAAGTGGGTCGCGATAGCGGCAACGATATTGTAATTCAAAACGACGATCATGTAAGCAGAACACATTGTCATTTTATCTTGGATGACAATGGCAACTATCACGTGATTGATCTTAATTCAACTAATGGTACCTTCGTCAATGGCGTGCGGCGTAGCGGAGAAACGCTACTTCAACCCAGCGACACTGTTCGTATCGGGAACAGCATGCTACCGTGGCAATACTATTTTAACGGACGTCCCGGGGAGGCAGAGAATAATAACAAAACCTCCCTCATGGATTCCAAACCTCAATGCGTGCCTCCAACACCCGCCCCTCCTGAGGAAGAGAAAAAAGGATGTGGATTTGGCGTTGCTTCCCTCATTTGCGGTATTTTAGGAGTCAATTTACTTGCCATTATTTTCAGCATTGTGGCACTTAGCCGTAAAGAAAAGAATAAGGGCCTCGGTATCGCAGGTCTTGTATTGGGTATTATTTGGACCATTATCTCAATTCTTCTTGTTATTGCAATCTATGCCAGTTAATCATGGAAGAGAACACTGAAATTTATAAAGAGTTACAACCTGGAACAGGACTTTGTGGCGATAAATATATTATCGAAAAGAAGATAGGTGAAGGCGGGTTCGGTATCACCTACAGAGCGGTTCAGAAAGGGTTGAACCGCGCCGTATGTATCAAGGAGTATTTCCTTGCAGGGCGATGTGTTCGAAACACCTATGCACGGACTGTACAATTGCAGGGTATCAATGAGGCTGTATTTGAAAAGTATCGCCAAGCATTCGTGCGTGAGGCGAAAACGTTGGCAACCCTGCGACATCCCAATATCGTAGAGGTGATTGATGTGTTTGACGAAAACGGCACATCGTATATGGTTATGCCATTCCTTGAAGGCCGCAGTTTGCAAAGTATCGTGGAGAAGAACGGACCACTGTCCAGTCAAGAGGCGGTGAACTATATCGCACAAATCACAAATGCCGTCGGATATATACACGAACGTCATATCCTACACCGAGATATAAAGCCGGACAACATCATGGTAACGGCTGACTACAAGGCTATACTGATTGACTTTGGATCGGCACGCGAATTTGAAGAGGACAAGACTCAGGCACAGACTTCGATGCTTACCCATGGCTACGCTCCTACGGAACAATACACCAGAAACAGCAGAAAGGGATCATATACGGATATATACGCCATAGGAGCCACATTGTATTTTGTGCTAACTGGCCAAGTCCCTCTGGAGGCTGCTGCCCGAATGACAGAACAAATGCCTGAGCCCAAAGAATTAAATCCCGATATTCCGGAAGAGATTAACAGAACCATCATGAAAGCCATGCAACTGAGGGCAGAGAACCGCCACCAGAGTATTAGCGAATTCATGGATGACCTGCGTAATATCAAACCATCGGAATTGGTTGACGAGTCTATCGGTGGAAAAACAATCGTGGTTGAAAAGACCAAGAAATGGATGTGGTGGGCTATAGGTGCCGCAGCAGTGGCAATAATTGTATTGGGCATTTGGCTAGCCCTTCGACCAGAAGTAAAAGAAGGGGTTGTTGTTGCAAAGACCGAGGATTTCACCGGGATGAATATTTATCCGATGATTTGGGTAGAAGGAGGCACTTTTACCATGGGGAACAATGAAATCAATAATGAAGATGAAGACTGCCCAGAGCATCAAGTCACGTTGGATGGTTTTTGGATTGGCCAGTTTGAAGTTTCTCAAGGTTTTTGGAAAAAAATAATGGGAAACAATCCTTCGGAATATCAACCTACTCAACGACAAAATGGAAAAGTCGTTACTCTAGAGGAACGCGACCTACTACCTGTTGAAAATATTGGATATGATGAAGTCAAGTATTTTATCTCAAAACTTAACGCTATGACTGGCAAGACATTCTCATTGCCATCGGAAGCCCAATGGGAATATGCCGCAAGAGGTGGTAATAAAAGCAAAGGAGGGAAATACGCAAATGGAGAAATGATTCCAAAAGAAATATGGTTTGATAAAGACTTCCCTATACGAACAAATGCAGAAACAGTATCCAATGAATTAGGCATATACCACATGAGTGGCAATGTAGCAGAATGGTGCCAAGACTATTATGATGAGGATTTCTACACTAACGCCTATAGTACGGTAAATCCAGTGAATAGGGAAGAAGCGAATCTTGTGGTAGTAAGAGGGGGAAGTTTCAAGGACAATACACCGACAAAGGTTAATGTGTTTCATCGCGAAGCCGACGATGCACCTCAAAGTTATATAGGATTCCGTTTAATAATGAAACAATAATACTAATCAAAAAAAGTAAATACTATGAAAAAGAAACTTTTATTATTTGTTGTTGTACTTGGTATGGGTGCAATTTCTTTCGCACAAGGTTCCAAAGACAATGCAATTAAAGCTGTCGAAGCAAAACAAAAAGAATTATTGACAAATTTAAAGTCCATAGATGGAATTCAACAGAAAGAGTTAAGGGGTGCAAAAGAAATCAATCAATTTTGGATTGAGCAAGGAAAAACCATACAATACGGTACAAAGAAAAGCAAAATAATAAGTGCATCCGACAAATTTAATAAATACCGGAAAACCATTACAAAGAAGAATGGATTTGATGTTAAGGATTTCACCTACAATGATCCTACAATATCTAAGGCGGAAGCCAAAACGGACAAAAATGGCAAAGTCGACGAACATACATTTGTAATTGTGTATAACATCCATAAATGTCAGACAAAACTCTCCAATTCATATAAAGATGAAGCCGGCAAGGAGATTGCTACCAACTATGAGGCTTGCTACAATTTGACGATGACATGGATTGTGAAAATCAACAAGAAGCAAGAAAGTAAAATTGATGCAATTACATTGGAATCTATAAAAGCCACGCCTAATAGAGACAAAGAAATACTGGCCTCCATCAACAAAGAGGTAAATCGACTGATAAAAGAATGGTATGACAACAATATTCCTGCATATTTTACGGACAAGGTGCAAGGGGATGTGATTATTAACAGTCAGCTATCTCCGTCTCAACCCAGTGGCTATAAAATCGATAAGATTCAGAAAACAGTAACTGTTACCAGTAATCTACCAACTGTACGGTTAAACGTTGACCCCAAAAAACACATGAGTACAGATTCCATGTATGTAGATAATCCAACAGCATTTTACACTTTTACCCCCAAATCCTTTACGATTAATTTTCCTGATGATTACAAACAAGGTGAATTGTCTGTGGAATTTGAAAAGGGGACTTTAACCGGTCCGCAAACTTTGAGTAGTCAGGAAAGGAACATGCGAGAGGCCGTGAATAAAAGTAATCAGGCCAAAAATGAGATTTTCTCAATAATTGAAGACTTCACAAAGAATCCAAATGCTGAAAACACAAAACGATTCAAGTCGATGTTTGCGGAAAATGCCATGGTTGAAATAGCATATCTCACAAAAAAAGGAGTAAAAAGGGAAACAAAAGATTGTTCTAAATATGTGAATAGATTAAAAGGAGTGGATGTGGCGATGGATCAAATCGGGACCCCTACGCTCCCTGATATTACTGTGGAGCCTTGGACGGTCAGCATTCCCTACACACAGAGAACTTCATACGGAAAATATTGTGACCGTACTAATAAACGTATTAATTTAGTAAAAGACAGTAATGGATCGTTCAAGATTGCAAGCATTGTGGTTGACAACGACCCCGTGCCGTGCGAGTAATATCAATATATTTAAAAGCCCAAAATAGGTAAAACAGAAAGGCCGACAGATGAACTATCGCGTGTGTCGGCCTTCTACTTACAGAAGATATTAAATAACAACCGATGTGTCGATGGGATATAACCGACATCACATCATATGAAAATCAAACAAATACTATATACAACAACGATGATTGTTGTGATGGTTTTTGGAGCATTGGTATTTAGCGCATTTACCAAACCAAATCATGACACTCAACTTGCATGTATAAATACAGGAATGAATGATAACAACAATTGGAAATTATTCCGGGAAAATGTTGCCTATTGCGATGGAGAAAAAGATGTATGCTCTGGCACTGGATATGTTTGGATTAACACAGATACATATCAAATTGCTTTTTCATTTTCTAGAGGGAGTAGTTCAACCAAATATGACTTAACGCAAACCTCAAAAAAGGAAGGATACAATATGCGCTTCTGGTATAATAATAGATATTGGTATGTGTATATTAATGTCCCTGAACCCATCCATCACTCTACACCAAATAGACACAAGAGTATACAACGTCCTATTGGCAACTAAACATTTTTTTTTCACGTTAGAAACAATAAGCCGACAGAAAAACACTCATAACTGTCGGCTTTTTATTATACCAGCTATTTTTCTTCACTTTCATTGCCATGCTTATCACATTGACGATTGTGTCTTGTAACAGAAATGTAACCGACCTATAGTTTCTCTTCTGCACCATACAACCCAAAGGTCTACATGGATGGCAAGCGTATGATAAAATCGAAATTTTACCTCGCGGGCTGTTGTACTCACACTTTTTAGTGCGAAAAAGTGCTGGTTGGGACGAGTTGAGACCCGTTGAGACGGGATAGCGGGGAAAGGCGGCAGCGGGGAGTGTACTTTTGCAAACGGAAAAAGGGAGGCAACGGATGCCGACGCAGACCCCGGCGCGCAGGGTTAGCGAACGCTGAGAGAACCTCCCCGGACCGCGGGACTCACCAACACCCCCGGGTAAGGACCGGGAGAGTCCCGGAAGAAGTACATTATGGCTATTTTAACTGGTATCAACACCCGCATGCATGGTTCTGTGGGTGACTGGACATTCAAGAAGACCGATGGCACCATTATCGTGTCGCAGAAAGTCGAAAAGAAGAAGCACCCCTTGCGCACGACGGACAACCTGCCACAGCGACTGCGCTGGGCCAACCTGGCAAGACTGTTCTACGTGTTCCGCGGGCATCTGCGCCTCTCGTTCGAACAGAAGGAGTGCCTCAACTCGGACTTCAACACGTTCATGCACTACAACGTGAAGAAGAATGCCATCTATCTGCCCAAGGACTACATCGACCAGGGCGGTTGCGTGGTGAACGACTACATGGTGACCAAGGGGTCTCTGCAAGAAATCAAGGTAACCGGGGCCGCCGGGGCCGCCAAGGTGACCAACATCGTGCTGGGAGACGGCTTTGTCATCAACAACTCCACAACGGTGAAGGCGTTCAGCGACGCGGTGGTGAAGAACAACACCGAGTTCCTCTACGGCGACCAGCTGTCCTGCTACATCATCCGTCAGCAGCAGTACTCCGGAGGCTGCCCGTATGTCACCGTGGAGTGCTACGAGTTGCTGCTGGACGGCACGGAGAACGGCGTACGGCTGCGTGAAATCGTGAACGAGAAAGGGTTCAGCGTGTCGGACGGAAAGCTGGCGGCCAGCGAGGCCGTGACGGGCGGCATCGTGTGGGTACACAGCCGCAAGAACACCAGCAGGAAGTCGTATGTCTCGACACAGTGCATCGTGGTCGACAACCCCTACGTGGATACCTACAGCGGCGCCGATGCGCTGACGGAGGCCCTGGGGACCTTCAACGACTTGGCCACAAACGCCTTCCTGATGCCTGGCTACGGCAACGGCCACTCGCTTCCCGAGGGAGTGACACCCGTACCGCCGGAGCCCAGCCCTGACCCCGATCCCGATCCGGACCCGGAACCCACCACGGTGACGCTGACGGTGACCTGCTCGCCCGCAAACTGCGGCACATTGCACGTGAACGACGAGGAGTACACCGAACCCGTCGAGGTGGAGAGTGGCAAGACGGTGACCCTGCGGTTTGAACCCGCCGCGGGCTACACTTTCGACCGCTGGAGCGACAACGTGCGCGAGGCGGAGCGCGAGGTGACGCTCACCGAGGACACCACCCTCACCGTGAGCTGCTCGGAAGATTAAGCAGTTGCCCGGCGGCAGCCGAAAGGCTGTCGCCGGGCTTTTCTTGGTGTTGTTTGTTTCGTTTTTTATTTGTATCTTTGCAACGATATTGACCGGATAGAACACACACGATATGAGACGTAAGGTTTTTTGTTACAGAAGACTACTTATAATGGCATTGCTTATGCTGACTGGCGCAGCGGCATATTCGCAAGAGCCCGCCGAGGCGGAATACCCCTATAAACGTGATATGGAGAAGGGCAATTTCGACAAAGTCGAAACCCGCATCCTGAAGAAATTGAGCAAGGATTCATCGGACATCGAGAGCTACTATGCCGCCTACCGATTATACAGCCACAGCGAGTTCAAGGGAAAAGATGTGGAGCGCGCCTATTATTACCTCGTCCGGGCCCACCGTCTCTATATCCACGCAGAGCCCAAAGTGCTGGAGCGGCTGGCACGCGACAGCTACAGCGGCGCCCTGTTCGACACGGGCCTGCGCCAGGTATGCCTCCAAGGTATCAGCGAGGCGCACCATCTCCGCACCGTGGATGGCTACCAACACTATCTGAACTACTTTACCGAAGCCCCGACCGACCTACGGGACAGCATAGTGAACAGCCGCGACTCGCTGGAGTACCGCAACGCCCGCGAGGCGGGGACGGTGGCGATGCTGCAGGACTTTATCGACCGCAGGCCGAAGAGCATGGTGCGGGGCGATGCCATACGGATGCGCGACAGCATAGCCTTCGTCGATGCCGACCGGAGACACGCCATCGCAGCCTACGAGGAGTTTAGAAAGACCTATCCTGAGTCGCACCTCTTCGCCCGTGCGACGGACAGCATCTATACCCTGGACTTCCGCGACGCCCGCCGACAGGACCAGGAGCAGTACTACCGCGCCCATGCCGAGCGGTACCCAGAAAGCCCGTTTGCCGTCAAAGCCGTCTATTGGGCCGACAGCATAGAATACTATCGGAGTACGGTGGAGAGCGACTGGCACAGTTTCATCGCCTACTTGGACGAGCACCCCGACCGGGGGGACTGGAGCCGCCGTGCAACGGCACACCTGACGGAGTATGCAATGCGGTACAATCATCTGGAGGCCGCTGGGCAGACGGTGAAGCGGATGGCTGCCAACGACCCTGGCCGCGGACGGCTGGCCCCGATGCTTCACCGCGCCTATATGCACACCACGGTGAAGAACTTCCCGCGGTTTTATGCGGAGTTTCCGACCCTGATGAGTGCCGAGCAGCGGCGGCATGACTCGCTGGCCTACGCGCTGAACGAGAACTACCACTACCATATCATCGACAGCTGTATCCGCGGCATTGCCCCTTACCACGACGCCTACAGCATGATGCTGCAGCTGCTGAAGGACGATATCGACCACCAGCGGTGGGAGGCGGCACGCGACATCGTGTTGCGCTATGCCGATGTCTTTGGTGAAGATGCCGACTACCGCAGCCTGCTGAGGACCCTGCAGGCCGAGGCAGAGCCCAACCTGAAGACCGTACCCATCGGGAAGACAATCAACACTCCCAAAGGCGACGAGTACTCGCCAGTTATCAGTGCCGATGACAAGACATTGTATTTCACCGGAAAGAAACGCCCCGACAACCTGGGCGGAGAAGATATCTACATTGCCCAGAAGGCCGGCAACAATGTGTGGGGCAAGGCAACGATGATGATGGAGCTGAGCCACACCTACGGCAACGAGGCCCCCGTATCGGTCTCGGCCGACGGCACAACGCTGCTGCTGTTCCAGGGAGGCGTGCTGTACCAGGCTGAGAAGTCGGCTGAAGGATGGTACACTCCCCAGCGGCTTCCGGGCAGCATCAACAACAGCTCGTGGCAAGCCGACGCCTCACTAGCCTCCAACGGGCAGGCGATGCTCTTTGCGGCCTACAGCCGTACTGAGCGCGACGCGGACAGCTCGATCAACATCTTCGTGTCGCTGCGGGACGAGCAAGGAAACTGGGGCACCCCCTTCGAGATTGGACCGGCCATCAACACCCCCTTCGACGACCGCTCGCCGGTGCTTCATGCCGACATGAAGACTTTGTATTTCTGCTCGGAAGGTCACGGTGCCATGGGTCAGATGGATGTCTATATGAGCACCCGACTGAAGGAAGACAGTTGGACCGAATGGTCGGAGCCTGTGAACCTCGGAAAGGAAATCAACACCACGCAGAACGACTGCTGGTATAAGATTTCCACCGACGGAAGCAAAGCCTATTTTTCGAGCAACAACGGCTCGCAGGACATCTTCTGGACTCCGCTACCCAAACGGGTACGTCCCAACGCGGTAAGTGTCGTGACCGGGACTGTGCGGGGGGTAAACGAGAAAGGTCTGGCAACCGAAATCTATTGGGAAGAACCCTCGACGGGCCGCCTGTTAGGCCGCTGCAAGACAGACCCCTCCAACGGCCGTTATTTCATGGTGCTTCCGCAAGGGAAGCGTTACCGCTGCTATGTTCACGACAGTACCTTCTACCCTATCGCCTTCAGCGTGAATTTGGAAGGCGACCGCTGCCCGAGCGAGACCGTGCAGAACCTGCAGCCCGCAAGCCTCCTGTTGCTGAGCAGTGAGGCGACAACGGTGACTCCCGATATTGTCTTCGGCATGTCGGGATGGGAACTGACCTCCGAGGCGGAGCCTGAACTGGCACGTCTGGCGACAATCATCAAGAAGTATGACCTGAGCGTCGAGGTGGGATGCCATGTGGACGGTTCGCCGACGGATTCCTCCACCGTGGCCCTTACAGAACGGAGAGCCGCCACCGTACGGCAGCGGCTGGTGGAGCTGGGATGCAAGGGAGAGAAAATCAAAGCCGTGGGCTATGGCAGCAGCGTTCCCGCCCCCCGAAGCAAAAACGACAAGAGCCGACCGGAGAACAGACGGACGGAAGTGAAGCTGTATAGATAGGATAGAAGGGATTGTGGCGATAGATAAGATAGAGAACGATCCTTTATCTTTCTTTTTGTAGGAGGGAATGAATGTGGCGTACCTGACGTGCGCGGGGGTTGCCTTCGTAGTTGAGAATCACGTAATCGGCACGCATCATCTTCTCCTCGGCGGAGAGTTGGTTGCGCATACGTGCCAGTAGTTGTTCGCGTGTGGCGTGGTCGCGAAGGGCTAAGCGACGCAGCCGTTCCTCCTGTTCGAGATAGACACACACTACCTTATCGACCATGCGGTCGAAGCCATGTTCATAGACAATGGCGCTCTCGAAGATGACATAGGGAGCCTGCTGACGGGAGACAAACTGCAGGAAGTCGTTCCATACACGGGGATGCACCAAAGCGTTGAGCGCCTGCAATGCGGCGGGGTCGGAGAAAACCCGTGCCGCCACCGCCCGCTTGTCGACAGCGCCGTCGGGCAGCATCACCGCATCGCCCAACAGCTCGCGAACGGAGGCGCGGAAGTCGGATTCCTTATAATAATTCCCCGCCACCTCGTCGGCCACAAAGCAAGGGATGCCGAGGTGACGAAACTCGTTTAAGACCGTGGTCTTGCCACATCCGATACCGCCTGTAAGAGCCACCAACCGCATATAAGAGAGGTTTGGTTTACTTGATTACGACATATTTCAGTGTCGAAGGTGAAACCCCTTTGACCCTTGCGAACGAGGGGAAACGAGAAACGCGAACCACAAGGGCCTCGCCCGACGAGGGGGTGTATTCCACCTCTGCCGCCACCATATCGGAGAGGAGGTCGTTGTAGCGTTGTGCCGAGACCCACAGGGTGACATCGACCCGCTCGGGGTAGAGTCGGACTCGGAGCTGGTTGTCGTTGCACAAGAACGTGACCGGGACCGAGATGGTTTTCTCGACGAACCGTTCAACGGGGAGGTAGATGCTCACGCTATCGGTTGAGGCACGGAGAGCGGGATATTGCCGCCACACAGGGTCGAGGGCCAGCTGGTATCTGCCGCTGTCGCCCACGCCGTCGATTACCGCCGAGGCGGTAAAGAGTTCATCAACTTTGGCAAGCGTGGCCGTATCGCCATAGAGCCACACGGTGTCGGGCTCGATACGGGGAGTACCCGAAAGGCCGTATTGGTCGGCGAAGCGGAACTCCACACCACGAAGCTGAGGTTTGTAGGCGCGGCTACGCCGCTCGGAGATGCGGAAAGTGAGTTTCTCGGCCGGGCTGGAAACGCCGTGGATACCGACGAAGCCGAATTGCGATGCAATTTCGTCGAAAAGGCGGTTATTCACTTGAAGGACCGTATCGCCCTGGGTATGGATGGCAAAAGAGTCCCGCTTGACCTTGAAATGGCGCGAGATGGCCAAAAAGCAGTTGGAGTTAACCGTCAGGGAAATTGTGGTATCGGCTTGGACAACCGCATAGCGGGCGGTATCGTACCCTTGCCATGAAAGGCGCACCTGAAGAGGATAGTCGTCATGTTCAGACATACGGGTGCTGACCCACACGATTGCCGTGATGAGCAAGATGACCCAGAACGAACGGTGACGAAACATTGGCGAGAGAGAATGTTACTTCTTGGTGTTCTCCTCGGGAACAGGCTGGACGACAGATTTCTCCACGGTAACCACCACGCCGTTGCTGATTTCGATGTCGATGGTGTGTTCGGCCACCTCATGGACTTTGCCATAGATGCCACCGCCGAAACTGACGCGGTCGCCTTTCTTGAGACCTTCGCGGAACTGGCGCTCCTTCTTGGCCTGTTTCTGCTGAGGACGAATCATGAGCAGCCACATGACAACGAAGATGAGGATAAGGGGAAGCCACAAAGACATTGGGTTTGATTGTGGGGCGGCGGCTGCGCCGGTCTGGGCAGCTGCGTCAAGTAAAGTAAAAAGGAATTTCATAAGTAACTACTATGTTGAATTGTTTAACTGTTGATTTGTTGATGTCAGCCATTGACCTGTGCAGTGATTTTAAGCTGCGTGCGGGACGGCTGGGCATTGGAGAATACGTTGACCTCCTGATATTGCTGGCCGCTCTTGCCCTTGGAGTTGAATGTGACGACAATGTAGCCGTCGTCGCCCGGGGCGATGCGGTTGCGGGGGAAGTCGGCCACCGTACATCCGCAGGAGGCACTGCAACTGCTGATGACGAGGTCGGCGTTGCCTGTATTGCGGAAGTGAAAGCTGTAGGAAATCACCTCGCCCGATGTGAGGCGGCCGAAGTCGTGCATATTGCCGTCGAATGTCAGCACCGGCATAGCGGTGGAAGCATCGTAGCCAGACGCGCTATTGGGGTTGCGGATAAGGTCGACCCCGATGGCATCGTCGCCGGAGCTGCCGTGGCAGGCTACCGCGAGAGGAAAGAGAACGAGGAGAGGCAAAAACAATCTAAGGCGCATAGGATATTCGGTTATTGGGTTTATTCATCCATCAGGGAGGGGTCTGCGAGGCCGCGTCCGCTCTTGTTGATACGTCCGGCACGGCGCAACTCGGCAATGAGTTTGTCGAGGATGCCGTTGATGAAGAGCTTGCTGCGCTCGGTGCTGAACTCCTTGGAGAGTTCGATGTATTCGTCCACCGTCACCCGTTCGGGGATGGAGGGGAACTCGGTGAGTTCAGCCACCGCCATGTTCAGCAGCAGGATATCCATGCCGGCCACACGTTCCAGTTCCCACCCTTTGAGGTACTTGCGGATGAGTTCGCCGGTTTCCTGGGTGTGACGCAAGGTGGCAAGGAGCAGCTGGCGGGCGAAGTCGAAAGTCTCGGTGCCGAGGTCGGTGCGCATATCGTGTACCGGCGGGAGGACTGTCGCCTCATCGAACGACTCATCGAGAGTCTTCAGCATCATGTAGTTATACTGAGCAATCTGCTCGTAGTCGTCTTCCCAGAGGAGGCTTCCGCGGTAGACGAGGTCGGAAAGCGGCTCGAAACACATCATGAACTTGAAGAGCATGATGGCATACTGCTTGTCGGCCTCAAACGTATCGTCGGAGGCGAGGTACTCCTTGTACTGCGGGGTGGTGGAAAGTTGGCGGAACGCCTGACGAAACACCTCGTCGTATTCCACACCGCCCCAATTGACGTTGGCGTTGTCGCACTGGCGGCGATAGTCGTAGTTGTCGGCCAGCCGCTGGATGAAGCGGTTGGAAAGAAGGCGACGGTTGGGGTTGCGTTCCTCGTCGGTGGGCATGAACTTATGTTCGCCCTCCTCCATCACAACGGAAGCCACCTCGACCAGATGCACCATCGAGGAAATCTGGGTGATGCCCAGATCGTTGAGGCGAAGGATATTGTGCTTGAAGTTGTTTTCCGCCACAGCAAGGTCGACCGGGTCGGCTTGGGCGGCATACACAGCCTGCAGTACTTTGGCTCTGAGAAAGTGACGGCTTAGCATAGGAAGAAATTATTGGTACAGGTCAGACAACAATGTTGATGATTTTCTTGGGGACAAAGATAACCTTCTTGGGTTCTTTCCCGTCGAGCCACTTCTGCCCCAGCCCATCGGCCTTCACCGCCGCCAGCGCATCCTGCTGGGTGGCATCGGCCGGGAGCGTCAGGGTGAAACGCATCTTGCCGTTGAAGCTCACCGGATAGGTGAAGCTGTCCTCAACGAGATAGGCGGGATCGTACGTCGGCCACTGGGCGGCACACACACTCCCCTCGTGTCCGAGCATATGATAAAGCTCTTCGGCAATATGGGGGGCAAAAGGCGAAATCAGCACGGCGAGAGGCTCCAACACCTCGCGGGGCACCTGCGGGAGCGACGAGAGTTCGTTGGTGCAAATCATGAACGTGCTGACAGAAGTGTTGAACGAGAATCGCTCAATATCGTCGGTAATTTTCTTGATGGTCTGATGGAGGATTTTGAAGGCGGGGTGAGAAGAATCCGCGGGAGCGGAAGCCGTGTTGCCCAGGTTGCTGTCGTAAATCTTCCAGAACTTCTTGAGGAAGCGGAAAACACCCTCGATACCGTTGGTGTCCCATGGCTTCGCCTGCTCCACCGGGCCGAGGAACATCTCGTAGAGGCGCAGCGTGTCGGCCCCGTAGCGGCTCACAAGGTCGTCGGGGTTCTGCACGTTGTACATCGACTTCGACATCTTCTCAATCTCCCACCCGCAGACATACCGGCCTGCGCCAGCCTTATTATCTCCAGACACAGTCTGGTCTTCCAACTCGAACCGCGCATCCTTGAACTCCGGCCGCCAGGCACGGAACTTCTCGATATCCAATACATCGTTGTTCACAATGTTGATATCCACATGGATGGGAACCGTATTCTCGGCACGGCCGGGGACATTCTTCGAGATAAAGAGATTGTTGTCCGTCTTGCTGCGATACACAAAATTCGAACGGCCCTGTATCATGCCCTGGTTGACCAGTTTGCGGAAAGGCTCCTGGCAAACACTCAAGCCAATATCGTATAAGAACTTGTTCCAGAAACGGGCGTAAATCAAATGGCCCGTACCGTGTTCCGCGCCACCGACATACAGATCCACCTGACGCCAGTAGCTCACCGCCTCGTGGCTGAAATACGCCTCGTTGTTGCGGGGATCCATATAGCGCAGATAATATCCGCTGCTGCCGGCAAACCCCGGCATCGTGCTCAGCTCCAACGGAAACACTGTCTTGTTGTCGACTCGCGAAGTCTCAACCACCTTACGGTTCGCCTCGTCCCATGCCCACACCTCTGCGTGTCCCAGCGGGGGCTCGCCCGTCGCCGTGGGCTTGAACTCCTTCACCTCTGGCAAGCACAGCGGCAGGCACTCCTCGGGTATCGTGCACGGGCGGCCTTCCTTGTAATACACCGGGAACGGCTCGCCCCAATAACGCTGACGGCTGAAAATCGCGTCCCGCAGACGGTAGTTCACCGTGCGGTGACCGATGCCCATCTCCTCAATCCTGTCAATCACAGCCGCCATCGCCTCCTTCACCTTCATGCCCGTCACAAAACCGCTGTTCACAGAATAGCCTGTCTTGCTATCCATGCTCTCCGTCCACGTCGCCGGGTCGCTCGTCACATCCTTCTCGGCCGACACCACCTGGCGAATCGGCAACCCGAAATGACGGGCAAAGGCAAAGTCGCGGCTGTCGTGCGCCGGTACCGCCATGATGGCTCCCGTGCCGTAGCCCGCCAGCACATAGTCGCTTACCCAGATGGGAATCCTTTCCTCCGTCAGCGGGTTGATTGCATAGGCCCCTGTAAACACACCGCTCACCTTCTTCACCTCTGCCTGACGCTCGCGCTCCGAGCGGTTCTTGGCCCACGTCACGTAAGCCTCCACCTCGGCCCGCTGCTCAGGCGTCGTGATACTGTCGATAAGCTCATGCTCGGGACACAGCACCATGAACGACACACCGAAAATCGTATCCGGACGTGTCGTAAAAATCTCAAAACTCGGCACCGGCTGCGGGTCCACCTGTGGCATATACGCCTGCGCCCCGGGCAACACATTCGCGTTCCCCGGCACATCCAGCGGAAACCACACCGCCGCGCCTTCGCTGCGGCCTATCCAGTTGCGCTGAATCTCCTTCAGACTCTCCGTCCAATCCACCTCATCCAATCCATCCACAAGCCGCTGTGCGTATGCCGAAATACGCAGGCTCCACTGCCGCATCAACTTGCGCTCCACAGGGTACCCCCCGCGCACACTCACGCCGTTCACCACCTCATCGTTCGCCAGCACAGTCCCCAGCTCCGCGCACCAGTTCACCGGAATATCCGCCAGATACGCCAGTCTGTAATTCATCAAATAATCCTGCCGCTCGCCCTCACACATCTCAGCCCACGACTTCTCCCCCTCGGCCTCAACCTCGCCGCTTTCCAACTTACTTACCAACTCACTAATCGGGCGCGCCTTGTCCAGCTCCTTGTCATAATAATGATGGAACAGCTGGATAAACGTCCACTGCGTCCATTTATAATACTCCGGGTCGCAAGTCCTTACCTCGCGCTCCCAGTCAAAACTGAACCCAATCTTGTCCAACTGCTCGCGATAACGCTTGATATTCTGCTCTGTCGTAATGGCCGGATGCTGACCTGTCTGGATTGCATACTGCTCCGCCGGCAGGCCGTAGGCATCGTACCCCATCGGATGCAGCACATTGAACCCCTGCAGACGCTTGTATCGCGCATAAATGTCGCTCGCAATATAACCTAGCGGATGCCCCACATGCAGCCCCGCTCCCGAAGGATAGGGAAACATATCGAGCACATAAAAATGAGGTTTTTCGGAACTATTCTCGCAGCGGTACGTATGATGTTCGCGCCAATACTGCTGCCATCTCTTCTCGATTTCGGTGAAATTGTAATCCATTCTACATTCACTTATTAATTAACTCACAATCTTTTGCGAAACTTTTTACAAAAGACCGCAAAAGGCAAATATACAAAAAATTATTGAATTTTTAGAAAATATTCCCCGCCCCACCGCAGCCAACCAAAGCCACCTGCGCTGCACCACAAGCCCCACCTCCCACCGACACCTCATATACCTTAAATAATAAAATAATTAATCAGAATTCAATTATTTTGCGTATCTTTGCATTCTGCCTCTTTGGCAGACCCAATCCAATTAAACGTCTATATCCTATTGATGTAGAACTAATTCTAACCAACAACCCCAATGATGGAAGATCTCAACGAAATGCAGGAAACCCTCCCGAACGAGGCTCTGCACACCGATGCCGGCCAGACCGTGGCCGCCAACGACACTGACACAATGACCCCCAACCCCACCCCTGCCGAGGTGGAGACACCTGAAGTGCCGACCCCAGAGGCAGCCGCACCCGCCGAGGAGCCCACTCCCGAGGAACCGAAGGAAGAGCCCGTTGCCGAAGAACCCACCCCCGTGGTCGAGGAACCGATGCCCGAACCCACCCCCGAGATGGAAGCTCCTGTCGAAGCGGAAGCTGAGACCGAAACAGAAGAAAGCGAACCAGAAGCCGACTACAGCGCTATGAGCCGCGAAGAACTGCTGGCCGCCTTCAATGAACTGATGAACGAAGACATTGCCAAAATCCGCAACCGTGCCAGCGCCATCCGCAACCAATTCAACCTCCTCAACAAAGAGGTGGAGAAAGCGGCCTTTGAAGCGTTCCTCGCCGATGGCGGAAACAAAGACGAATACCAGCCCACCAACGACCCCCTGGCCGAAACATTCTATAAAGCCTACGACAACTACCGTGCCCGCCGCCAGAAGATGCTTGATGAGCAAGAGGCTCAGCGTCAGCGCAACTATGAAGCCAAGCAGCAGATACTCGAAGAACTGCGGGTGCTCATCGACAACAGCGACGAAAACCTGAAACAGACCTACGACAGTTTCAACGTCATACAAGATAAATGGAAAGCGGTCGGCGATGTGCCCAGAGAGCACATGAACGACCTGTGGCAGAACTACCACTTCCTTATCGAACAATTCTTCAACAAGGTAAAAATCAACAAAGAGCTCCGCATGCTCGACCTCAAGCGCAATCTGGAACAAAAAATACAGCTGTGCGAGAAAGCCGAAGAACTGATTGTGGAGACCTCGGTGGTGAAAGCCTTCAAGACCCTGCAGGAACTGCGCCGCCAGTGGCGCGAGATAGGTCCCGTGCCCTCCGAGCAGAACGAAGAAACCTGGCAGCGCTTTAACAATGCCGCCAACCAGATTGACGAGCGCCGCCGCGAATACTACGACCAGCGCAAAGAAGAGCTGGACCAGAATCTGCTGGCCAAGCAGGCGTTGATTGAAAAAGCCGCCGAACTCACCGCCGAGCAGCCCCAGTCGACCAAAGCGTGGAACGACACCACCGAAGCCCTTGACGGACTGCTGAAACTATGGAAGAGCATCGGCCCCGTTCCGCACGACCAGAACGAAGAAATCTGGGGCAAATTCAAGAGCATCATCGACAAACACTACGCCGACAAAAAACTCCATTTCGGCCAGATCCGCGAAGAGCAGAGCGAAAACTACAACAAGAAGATAGACCTCTGCCTGCGGGCCGAAGCCATCGCCAAACGCGAAGACTGGAAGAAGGCCACCGAAGAACTGCTGCAACTGCAGGAAGAATGGAAGTCTGTGGGTGCCACCAGCCGTAAAGTCAGCGAAAAAGTCTGGCACCGCTTCCGCAGTGCCTGCGACGAATTCTTTGCCAAGAAAGGCGAATTCTACAAAGACATCCGCAAGAACGAGAGCGAGAACCTGGCCACCAAGAAAGCCATCATCGAAGAACTGAAAGCCTACACCTTCGGCGACGACAAAGAGGCCAACCTGACCGCCATCAAAGATTTCCAGCGCCGTTGGGCAGAAGCCGGTCACGTGCCGATGAAAGACAAAGAACGCCTGCAGAAAGAGTACCGCTCGCTGATTGACGGCATCTTCGAGAAACTCAAGATTTCCGCCCGCGAAGCCGACGAGGCCGCCTACCGCGCCCGTGTCCAAGACATGAGCGGACGCTCCAAAGGCAGCGAGCATCAAGAACTCACGGAAAAAATCAGCCAGTTGCGCTCCGACCTGAAACTCTGGGAAAATAACCTCGGGTTCCTGGCCAACAGCAAGCAGGCCGACCTGCTGAAAGAAGAATTCGAGAAGAAGATGCAGAACGCCCGCCAGCAGATAGCGCTTCTTGAGGCGAAACGGCGCATCATCGAAGAAGCTGAAAAAGCAGAGAAAGTCGAGAAAAAAGAGACCCCGAATGAATAGACGCCTCTCTATACTGCTTGTCGCAGTCTTGATGGCTGCAATGTCGGGATGCGAACGAAAACCCTCGGAGGCGGTTCAACTGCACCGTTTCGAGAAGGTGCTCTTCGAAACCCCGGCCTCGCAACTGCAGGGTCGGCTGGCATCCGCCCAAGGCGAATTCAGCAGCGACCTGCTGAACGTGCATCCTGACAACCCGCAGTATATGGAAATGGTGAAGGGATTCGTGACCGACCCCACCATGCGAGAAGTATATCGACTGGTGGACAGCACCTTCGGCTCCATGGAAAGCGAGTCGCAACAATTGGGAGCCGCCTTTGCGCGAGCCCATGAGTTGTGTCCACAGGTGCGGTACGACAAGGTGTACACATACGTCTCCGGCCTATTTGACTACAACATGCGCGTAGGCTGCAACAGCCACGAGCTCATCATTAGCCTCGACCAGTACATCCTCCCCTACACCGAGAAATTCAGCTACTTCAACTCCCCACTCTATCTCGTGCAGCAAAGCCGCCGGGAATACATGGTGGCCGACTGCATGACCGCCATTGCACGGCAGCAGATTGTCTTACCCGAACGAGACCTTACGCTGCTGGACTATATGGTAGCCGAAGGAAAAGCCATTTATTTCGCCCAGCAAACCCTTCCCGGAACCCCCGACAGCATCCTGTTGCGCTATACCGCCGAACAGACCGAGTGGATGCAGCGAAACGAGGAGAAAGTCTGGGCCTACTTCCTGCAAAACAAGCTGCTCTACGAGACTGACTACATGCGTTTCCACAACTTCATTGACGACGCTCCGAAAACCAACGCCTTCCGTGAATCGTGTCCCCGCACCACCGACTATATCGGCTGGCGGATTGTGCAACGGTATGTGAAAGCCACTGGAGCCACACTACAAGAACTATTCAACGAACCCGATGCACAGAAAATACTGAGCGCATCCAACTACAGACCGAAATGAACAACCACAAAAAACAAGGCTGGCTGAACACCACCAATATCTACCTTTTCCTGCTGTGCAAACTACTGCTGGCATTTGCCATGTTGTTACTCACTCAGGTAGTGTTCTATGTCGCCAACACCCGCATATTCCATGTTGACGGATTCAAGGAATGGATGGGCATTGTATGGGGCAACCTGGTGTACGGCACTGCCACATTGGGTGCATTGCTGCTGCCCTACCTTGCCGCCAATCTGCTCCCTTTCAACTTCCGGTGGAACAAGACATTCCGTCGGATGACAGAACTCCTGCTATACATCCTACCCGTATCCTATCTGCTGATTGCCAATTGCATCGATACCGCCTATTACCAATTCACCTACCGCCGCATCACGGGAGAGATTTTCCGCTACCTTAGCATCGGTGGCCAGATGGGCAGCCTCGTGCCCCACTTCATCGTGGATTACTGGTATGCCACAATAGGGGTCATCGTGTCGGTAATGATACTGATCATTGTCAGCCGCCGAATCACCCTGCAGCCCCGCAACCGCTACCGCAAGCATATCCTTAACGACTTGGTGGGATTCCTTGTGGGAGGCATGTTCGCCGTCTTGCTGCTGCGCATCGGACTGGGAGAACAATTCATTTCGCGCGAACCTGCACAATACTGCCAAGCGAAGAACAGCGCCATGGTGACCAACAGCGGATACAACCTTGTGAACACCTTCAACGGAGGCACCCTGCACGAAGCCCCTTTTATGAGCAAGAGCAATGCAAGAGCCCTGTTCGACCCTGAGTTCCGCCCCAACAGCGTGCTGCGCGACCATGCGGGAGACCATTCGGAAGGATGGGCACCCTATGCAGGGCACTATTTCCGGCAGACCACCGACAGTCTGGGTACACATACCGACACCGCATACACCTACAACAATGTAGTGGTCATCGTGTTGGAGAGTTTCTCGCAGGAATATATGGGTTGCTACAACAACGGCATCATGCCGTCCTACACACCCTTCCTCGACTCGCTGGCTCAGCACAGCATCCTCTACAACGGCCGTGCCAACGGCAAGAAGTCCATTGAAGGAATCCCCGCCATTTTCAGTTCCATGCCCACCTTGATGTCCTTCCCCCTGCCCATGAGCGACTACACCGGCAACGACCTCTATGCCCTGCCCGCCATTCTGCACGACAACGGATTCCACACCGCCTTCTTCCACGGCAGTTACAACGGAGTGTTGTCGTTCGACAAACTCTGTGCCCACATCGGTTTCGATGAATACTACGGTAAAAACGAATACATGGCGGAGCCCGAGGCAAAAGAGTCGGACTACGATGGCTGCTGGGGCATCTTCGACGAGCCCTATCTGCAGTATGTAGTGCGCAAGATAAGCACCTTCAAAGAGCCCTTCTTTGTGGGCGAGTTCACCATTTCGTCCCACCACCCCTACAAGATGGCGCCCGACCACGTCAACGACTTTGCCGAAGGGCCGCACCCCTTGTGCCGCGTGGTCACCTATAGCGACAACGCCCTACGCAAATTTTTCGACGCAGCCCGGAAAACCGATTGGTACGACCATACCCTCTTCATCATCACCGCCGACCACAGCGGACAAGGCCTGCACCGCGAATACAACGACTACGACGGCTGGTACCGCATCCCCATGATGTTCTACCTCCCCCGTTACGAAGAGTCCACCCCCACCATCGACAATGCCGACTTCTACAGCACCCACTTTGTCTCACCCCGTCTGATGCAGCAAACCGACATTATGCCCACCTTGCTGGACTACCTGGGCATTGAGACGCATACTGTCTGTTTCGGCTCCAGCGTTTTCCGCAACCCCAACAACGGATGGCAGATTTCCTACGGCAACGGATACCACCAGTTGGTGACCCAAGACGGCGAAATTGCAGTCCTGTGCAAAAAACACGAAGAAGGCGACGGCCATATCGAAATGCTGAAAGCCATCGTGCAACAATACAACCACCGCTTCATCCACAACCAACTGCGGTAAACTCACTCCAACTCCAAACACTCTCCTCAAAACCAAAACACACCGCTTATGAAAAAAAGAATGCTCGTCATAATCAACCCCATTTCCGGCGTGGGACGCCAGAAAAAGATAGAGCAATTACTCGAAAACAACCTCGACCGGGACCTTTTCGACTACCAGATACGCTATACCGAATACATCCACCACGGCACCACACTGGCCCGCGAAGGAGCCATGCAGGGATTTGACATCATCACTGCTGTCGGCGGCGATGGCAGCGTCAACGACGTCATCGCCGGCATCCATGGCAGCGACGCCACCCTCGGCATCATCCCCTGCGGTAGCGGCAACGGCCTCGCCCGCTGCATGCGCATCCCCCTCACCCCTGCCCTCGCCATCCGTGTCCTCAACCAAGACAACCCCGGCACTATCGACACCATCACCCTCAACGACAAATTCTTCGTTGCCAGCATCGCTGGCGTGGGATTCGACGCATTCATCGCTCGACTCATGAAATCCGCCAAAGTGCGCGGATTCTCCGCCTACCTCAACCTCATCCTCCGCGAATACCCCTCCTACGAGTCCAAAGACTACCATCTTGTCGTCGACGGGCGCGAATACGACCGTAAAGCCTGGTTCATCACCTTCGCCAACAGCAACCAATTCGGCTACAACGCCGCTGTTGCCCCCAAAGCAAAACTCGACGACGGCCTCATCGACATCAGCATTGTCGACAAGATTCCCATCGAGCATGCCGCCATCACCACACCTCTCGTCTATGCCAACCACTTCGAACTCAGCCAGCATGTCGAAATGCTCAAAGCTCACGAAGTATGGGTTGCCGGCAATGTCGACAAATGGGTCAATATCGACGGCGAAGGCGAGAACGTCGGCAACGAACTCCATTTCGTCAACCACCAGCAGTCGCTCAAAATCATGAAACGCGACCTCAAGCACCCCCTCCTCTCCAAAGAAGCCACCGTCGCCCTTACCAACTTCCAGAAAAAGATTCACCCATAACCTCCCATGAAAAACATCCTATCTTTCAAAAGCAAAATTCTTCTCGCTATCCTCAGCATCCTCGGTGTCTCGGCCTGCGAAAGCGATGTAACTGAAGAATATGGCTGTCCCCAAACCACCTTCAAAGTCCACGGCACTGTCACCGACCAACGCCACAACCCCATCCAAGGCATCGCTGTCCATCGGGGATGGAACAACGACACCACAGACTCCGACGGCAAATACCAATTACAGTTCGACGTCGTGATGGCCACCGAGGCACCCGACTCCCTTGAATTCACCGATACCGACACACTGCGGGAAAACGCCTACTGCGACACCATCATCCCCCTCTCCTTCAACGGCATCCAACCTGTCGGCGCCGACGGACACTGGAACCAAGGCACCTATATTCTCCAACGCGACCTACAACTGCGCCAAAAATAATTCCATGGACATCGTTTACTCCACCAACCCCGACTTCCATTTCGACGACGAACCCGAAGAGCCCGTCACACTACCGCCTGCACAGCAGAAACTGCACCTCAGGATCGAACGCAGCGGACGCGGCGGCAAAACCGTCACCGTCGTCGAGAACTTCGTCGGCACTGCCGACGACCTCGCCGACCTATGCAAGATGCTCAAAACAAAATGTGGTGTGGGTGGGAGTGCAAAAGAGGGACTAATTATCCTCCAAGGCGATTTCCGCGAACGCGCGGCCGCTATCCTTACCGCCGCCGGATATAAAGTCTCAGGCAACGTCCGTCGATAATCATTTCACCCGAAAATCAGAGGCGTATACGTCCAGCTTGATGGAAGTGTTTGCTCCAGTAAGTATCCGTGAGGCGACTGATAATGACGCCTCGCGAAGTGGATGAATGGGCGAACATGCCGTCGCGGAGGTAGATACCGACATGCGACACACGTCCTTTGCTGTTGGTAAAGAATACAAGGTCGCCCTCACGAAGTTCGTTTTTCGAAACAACCGTGACATCCTGCAGCATATCGTTGGCCACCCGATGGAGGTTGATTTTGTATACCTGACGGACGATATTGCCCACAAATGCCGAGCAGTCCACCCCTGACTTAGTGGTTCCTCCATATTTGTAGGGGGTGCCCATCCATTCCTGAATTGCACTATAGAGTTGCTCGTTGTCGCCCTCTCGACGTTCCAACCCCAAGGCATTGACATTGCCCGAACGGCGAGCCTCCTCGGAAACCACAGGGACGAAGGGGACCTCTTTCACATATTCATCGACATACAACTCACCCATGGTGAAATCCTCCTCTTCGAGGTCTTTTGCCAGAAACGCTTTGACTGACTCGCACGACTGCATCAACGCCAACGTCGCCAAAAGCGGAAATAAAAGACTGCAAAACTTGCGCATGGGGAGTCGTTATTTCTTCTTTATAATGAAAATATCCTCGTCTTGGCGCTTCATATAATAATGTTCGCGCCCGTATGCTTCAAGGGCTTCGGGGTTGTTGTAAAGCGAGGCGGCCTCAATACTATCCTGACGGATACCTTCTTCAAGAAGCCCAGCCTCCTTCTGAAGCGATGACACCTCATTGCTGAGATTGCGACGAACCATGAAGTTATTCTCGCCGAGGAAAAAATAGAATAATAGAAAGACAATGGTAGCAGCGATGTATGGGTTCTTTAACACCCGCCATATCTTGAGCCAAAAAGTCTTTTTCATTGTGCTTACTTATAGATATCACCTCACGCGCAGACGCTGTCCCTCGCGGATCTTGTCGGTGTGGAGGTTGTTTTGTTTTTTGATTTTTTTAATAGTGGTGCCGTATTTCCGGGCAATCATCGAGAGTGTCTCGCCTCGACGTACCTTGTGATACACGCTGTTCGACGGGGCACCGCTAGCCGCCTTGCGAACAACCGCCGCTGTCACCGGAGTTCGCGACAGCGAGTCCTCCGTGGCACGGAAAATCGTGTCGGCCCACTGGATGAGGTCGTTCATCTTGCCCGTGGGCAGGCACAGCGGGTACGACCCCTCCTCGCCGGGAATCAGGTCGATGCGGTATTGCGGATTAAGCGTCCGAAGTTCCTCTATATCGATGCCCGTGTAACGACTGATGTGACAGAAAAGCATATTCCGTTCCACCATGATTGTGTCGGTACGCAAAGGAAGTGTGGCTCGCGAGGGATGCAACCCATGTTCGGGGTAGAAATTCATCACATACGTCACTGCTATAAATGCAGGTATATAGCCACGCGTCTCGCGAGGCAGATAAGGATATATCTCCCAGAAATCGCGCTTACCCCCCGAACGGGCAATAGCCTTGTTGATGTTGCCGGGACCACAATTGTAGGCCGCAATGGCAAGCGTCCAGTCATCAAACACTTTATGTAAGTCGTGGAGATAATGCGCGGCTGCATCCGACGACTTGTATGCGTCACGGCGCTCATCCACCACCGAGTTCACCTCCAATCCGTAGTTCTTTCCTGTGGTATAGATAAACTGCCACAGACCCACCGCCCCGCGGCCCGACACCGCACGAGGGTTCATCGCCGACTCTACAATCGAAAGATACTTTATCTCCTCCGGTACATCATATCGCGCCAACGATTCCTCAAACATCGGGTGATAATACTCCGACAGCGTCAGCATCACATCCATGCGCGTACTCATACGACTGAGATACATGCGGATATACGACCGCACCACATCGTTGTACGTCATCGGAATAACCGTGTGCAAGGAGCGCAGACGGCGCGCCAGCACAGAGTCACTCACTTGGTCAAACGATTGTACGCTGCCGGCGTTGCGACGCTGCGACGTGGTGGCGTACTTGCGCATCACATAACTGTTCAGCAAGCTATCGTAATTCGAAACAAACTGATTCGAAAGCCCCTCCATCACCCCCTTGTCACCCTCTTCCTGGGCCCGTACCGAATGCCACGGCATCAGCATGGCTAAAAACAAAAATATCGTGCAAAAATATCTCATACGCAGTCTGTAAGTTTATTTTCGTTTCTCCACCGCACGGTAACCCTTTGTAATCTTATACATACATTCCTTTCCTGTGGCGATATCAATAATGTTAAGCAAGTATTCACCTTTTGTGCATTCCTCCAGCGGAACACGCGCCGTCATACCCAGCCATGTCCCCGAAGTCACAATACGTCCTGTCTCAATCCGCATCAAATCATAGCGAAAGCCCTTGGGCCTCGGCGCAATCTGGACAATCAGATTGTCCGCTGTCGGGTTGGGTCGGATTGTGAGCCGCCTCATGTGCGTGTCGGCCTCGTTCAACTGCTGTCGCTCGATAGTATAATACGGCACCGAATCCACATTCTCCATCAACGATGCATGAGGCGAATAGCGGAATTTCTCCGACGGCTGTGCAGCCGGTTTCTCCGCTGGGTCTGAAGCCGTCACTGACGTTTCCACAGACACCACCTGGGCAGGGGTCAGTTCCGCCGCAGGCGTTTCCACAGGCGCCTCTTCGGTGGGAGCAGGCTCCTCCTCTGTCAAGGTCGGTTCCTCCGCAGGCGTTTCCACAGGTGTCTCTTCGGCGGGAGCTGGCTCCTCCTCTGTCAAGGTCGGTTCCTCCACAAGCGTTTCCACAGGCGCCTCTTCGGTGGGAGCAGGTTCCTCCTCTGTCAGGGTCGGTTCCTCCTTAGGCGTTTCCACAGGTGTCTCTTCGGCGGGAGCTGGATCCTCCTCTGTCGGGGTCGGTTCCTCCTTAGGCGTTTCCACAGGTGTCTCTTCGGCGGGAGCAGGTTCCTCCTCTGTCAAGGTCGGTTCCTCCACAGGCGTTTCCACAGGTGTATCTTCGGCGGGGGCAGGTGCCTCCTCTGTCAAGGTCGGTTCCTCCGCAAGCGTCTCCACAGGCACCTCTTCGGCGGGAGCAGGCTCTTCCTCTGTCTGGGTAGGCTCCACTGCCGGCACAACGACCGTCAGCTCCACCGGTTCGGCAATCGTATCGCGTACCGGCTCGCCCACCTCCAGATGGAACGTGTCGGTATGGGGTACAATCTCAATCACTGGTAACACGTTGTGCTGCACCTCCAAGGTATCCGTCGTGACGAGAGTGTCCCCCACTTGCGCGGAGACTGCCGCAACCTCCTTGGCCGGCGCCACAATTTCCAACATCGGAAGCACGATTAGCTTATCGACAGAAGTATCCTCCGTCAACGTGACACGAAGGGTAGTAACCGTGTCCGCCAAAGCCGCTGGCGAAGTATGATGCACCTGCTGTGCTGCCGCTCCGAGTCCGAGCGCAGTCAGTAGCAGAAATATCCCAAAACCATGGCGTGTCATAAGCATGCGTCTGTTAGCAGTCAATCACATTCCTTATCAAAAATCCAAACCCACGTGACACATCAGCGTAGTCGTCGACGAGCCTATACGCTCCGTCTGGCTATACCAATAATTCTCGTAATCGTATGCCGTCTGCATCCAGTTCACCCCCAAGGCCAGATTCAACTTCAACCGACTGTTGAGCTTATAATCCACTCCCAAGGCCGGTTCGAAAAACAAACCGCCCATCCGGCTCTCCATCAACCTTATGGCCGCCCCAAGATCTAGCATCACTCCCGGAGTCCACCGACCAAAACGGTATGGCGTAGCCCTCAACCGGGCGAAAACAGGCAACAACACCTCAAAATCATACTTCGAAGAAGCCACTGCATATACAGGGTTGAAAATCTCGATTTGCTTCCCTTGCGAACCTCGGAATCCCGCTCCCAACCCAAGCGATAGAGTGTCATTAAAACGGTGCGCTGCAAAAAAGCAGACTCCAAGGCTGAATTTGGAGCGGTCATCCAGCGAGGGTCCCGCCGACAATTCCGCTGAATAATCCAACCCTTTGAGGAATTTCGATAGTTTTGAGGGATTCATCGACGAACGCCCCTCATAAACCGACATGTGCGGTTTTTGTCCAAAAACCGCTGATACAGAAAGAACTGATATCAATAGGATGGCATAAAATTTCCTCATACTATGGGTATATTACTAAGATGCAAAGTTACAAAAAAAATCCTTATTAATAAAAAAATATTCATATCCACCGAAAAAGTTTCATCACCTACAAAATTTATCCCTTCATACACCACTGCAACGCAGCCAATTAACAACCCGAAAAAGAATATCCTTAATCCATTTTCCCCGCCCCTCCCTACACTTCCATTTTTTTTACGTATCTTTGCAGTCGAACTAACAATCACACATAAACATGGAAATCACTATCACTGAACAAAATTTTGACGAGATTTTGAAAAACAATTCTGTCGTCATGGTCGATTTTGGTGCCACTTGGTGTGGTCCCTGCAAAGCCCTCGCCCCCGTCGTGGAGGAAATTGCCAATGACTACGAAGGCCGCGCCGCCGTCTGCAAAGCCGACGTCGAAGAAGTGTCCGACATCGCCGCCCGTTTCCGCATCCGCAACGTCCCCACCGTACTCTTCTTCAAAAACGGCGAGTTGAAAGACAAGAGCGTGGGCGCTGTCCAAAAGAGCACCCTGACCGAGAAACTCGACGCTTTGCTGTAACGCACCGCACTGCAGAGAGGCGGCCCGCCTTGCCCTCATGCAGGGCAAATGCATTATTTCCACACAAACGCCTTTCTCATCTTGTTTGAGGATTTAGAAAAATACAAGTCGCTTGACTTCTATGCGCGCCAAATTGTCGAGGGTTTCCTCACTGGCCTGCATAGAAGTCCTTTCCATGGTTTTTCGGTAGAATTTGCCGAGCACCGACAATACAGCATCGGCGAGTCCACCCGGAATATCGACTGGAAACTCTATGGACGTACCAACAAACTATTTGTCAAACGATTCGAGGAAGAAACAAATCTACGTTGCCAACTAATCATCGACCACAGCAGTTCGATGATGCTGCCCCCCGAGGGGCAGGGCGACCCTAAAAATCCCAACAAGATCACCTTTGCCTGTTATGCCGCTGCCGTCATCAGTGAATTGCTGGTACGACAACGGGATGCCTTTGGGCTCTCGCTGCTGAGCGACGGGATTGACCTGCAGACAGAATGCCGGAGCAGCCGCACCCACCAGCAATACATTCTGCAACTTCTGGAGCAGGAACTCCGCAAAGAATCCCCGTCGGGACGGCGGAACGATGCACCGATGCTGACGACAAACATCACCGAAGCATTGCACCTGACCGCCGAGCAGTTACACAAGCGGTCCCTGGTGGTCCTCTTCACCGACGCCATTGTCAAACCCTCCGACCAAGACCCATTGATGGATGCGCTGCGCCACCTACGCCACTGCAAACACGAAGTGTTGCTGTTCCACACTCTGCACCACAGCCAGGAAGTGGCGTTTGACTACCCCAACAGACCCACAGAATTCATTGATTTGGAAAGCGGTCGCCATCTCAAAGTACAACCCTCGGAAGTGGCCGATACCTATAGGGAAATGATGAACCGGCAAACCGCCGATATCAAACAACACGCCATCCAATACCGAATCGACTACCAACCCGTGGATGTAGGACAAGGCTTTGAACAAGTCATCCTGCCATATCTGTTGAAGCGGAGTCGCCACCATTGACAATACATCACAGAACACAAAGTAAATGAACACATAAGACTCTCGCAGACACTTTATTTTCATAAAAAACAGGCGAAACATGCAATAATTCAAATATTTTTCCTATCTTTGCATCCAGTTTCCAAAAGAAAGAAAAACAAACACACAATACACAATGAGCACAAAGAAGTACACCTTAGTCATCAACCCGGGGGCCACCTCTACGAAGTCTGCCATCTATGAAGGCGAGACTGAAGTTTTCACCGAAAACCTCTCCCACCCCATCGAAGAAATCCAGAAATTCAAAGAAGTTGCCGACCAGTTCGACTATCGCAAAGGAGCCATCCTCGACATGCTGAAACGCCACAATATCGGCACTGACGAGATTGCCATCGTCATGGGACGCGGCGGCTTGACCCGTCCGTGCGAAAGCGGCGCCTACCGTGTCAACGACCTGATGAAAAAGGAATGCCACGATGGTATTCAGGGCAAACATGCCTGTAATCTCGGTGCCTTGATCAGCGACTCCATCGCAAGCGAAATCGGGCTGGAGTGCGCCTACATCGCCGACCCCGGCATTGTGGACGAGCGTCCCGAATACGCAAAGATTTCGGGCCATCCCATCTTCGACCTCGACGCCAGCCACGAAGGTGTCATCTGGCACTGCCTGAACCAAAAGATGACCGCCAAACTCTACGCCCGCGAGCTCGGCAAACACTATGAAGACCTCAACCTCATCATCGCCCACATGGGCGGCGGCGTCAGCGTCGGTGTCCACCAGCACGGCCGTTGCGTGGAAGTGAACCGCGCCCTGTGCGGATTGGGAGCCTTCTCTCCCACCCGTTGCGGCAGCATCAATGCCAGCAAACTGATTGAAGTGGCATGCAGCGGAAAATACACTGAAGCCCAGCTCAAGAAGATGGTCACCGCCGAAGGCGGATTTGTGGCCTACCTCGGCACCAACGACGCCTACGAAGTGGAAAAGAAAGCCCTCGCCGGCGACAAAAAGAGTGAACTGCTTGTGGATGCCTTCACCTATCAAGTATCGTTGGAAATCAGCCGTCTCGCCGCTGTAGTGAACGGCAAGGTCGATGCCATCCTTCTCACCGGCGGCATCGCATACAGCAAACCCTGGATGCAAATGATTACCGACCGCGTGGGCTGGATTGCCCCCGTGAAGGTGTACAAAGGCGAGAACGAAATGCTTGCCCTGGCCATCTGCGGAAAGGAAATCCTTGACGGTGTCGCTCCGAAAGAATACAAATAATAATATTAGCATTACACCAACACACACAACCGTCGCGGGATACCTGCGGCGGTTGTGTGCGAGTTAAAAACACAACCAAACCCTACGGAAAAAACCTCCAATACCATGAAGAAAATCATTCTCATCATCACAGTCCTCACCCTCGGCATGGCCGTCTCGGCACAAGAAGTAGTCATCAAGAAAGGCAAAGTCACCATGAGCGAAGCCGACTACAACATGCTCAAACAGAAAGCCGACGCTTACGAATCAACAAAAAAGGCTCTGAACGAGACTCTTGAAGCCTATCAAAAACAGCAATCCATGAACGACATGTACCGTCCCGTGGAGCTCAACGACTTCATCGACTCGGCCTCGTATGCCATCGGACGCGACATCTACCAAAGCTGGCTTCAGCAGAAACTCGGCATCAACGGCAACGCCGCCGGACAATCCATGATAGATTGCTACAAGGGGCAAAACAAATGGACCGATGCCATGGCCCGTCCGTTACTTACCCGTTTCCAGCAGGATTTCGAAGCTCGCCAACGTGCCGAGCAAGAAAAAATGATGGCCGGTCTGGATGACAACATTGCCGCCGGAAAGAAATTCCTTGCCGACAACGCTCTTAACAAATCCGTATACACCACCAAAAGCGGCCTGCAGTACAAAATCGTCAAAAAAGGCACTGGCAAGAAGCCCAAAGCCTCCGACAAAGTACGCGTACATTACACTGGAAAACTTCTCGACGGAACCGTCTTCGACAGCAGTGTCGAACGCGGAGAGCCTATCGAATTCCCCCTCAACCAAGTAATCCCCGGTTGGACTGAAGGCTTGCAACTCATGAACGAGGGATCGTCGTACATCCTGTACATTCCCCACAACCTCGGCTATGGCGAGCAGCCCATGGGATCCATCCCTCCGGGAAGCACACTCATCTTCGAAGTCGAACTTTTAAAGGTACTCTAATTCCTCTCTCGGCGGCACCGTGAACTCCATTGGCGACATATTCCGGCTCACCACCTTCGGCGAATCCCATGGACCGGCGATAGGCGGTATTATCGACGGATATCCTGCCGGAATCGAAATCGATATATCGCGAGTGGAGCGCGAACTGCAACGGAGACGTTGCGGCGACGGAAATTCCTCCGACGGGGTGACAGAACGCCGCGAGCCCGACCATGTGGAATGGCTCAGCGGCATCTATGAAG
Organism: uncultured Bacteroidales bacterium; assembly: GCA_905234695.1. Taxonomy (GTDB): domain Bacteria; phylum Bacteroidota; class Bacteroidia; order Bacteroidales; family P3; genus Colimorpha. Next base: position 132,811 of record CAJOHZ010000001.1, read on the forward strand.
GCAAGACATTAGGGACACCCATCGCCTTCCTGACATACAACAAAGACTGCCGACCCGAAGACTATGAGGCACTGCGCGACAAGTGCCGCCCCGGGCATGCCGACTACACCTACCAAGAGAAATACCGCCACCGCGACCCTCGCGGCGGCGGTCGCTCTTCAGGACGTGAGACCGTGGCACGTGTGGTAGCAGGCGCCCTCGCCAAGCAACTGCTGGAAGCGCAAGGTATCACCGTGACAGCGTCTACGCACAACCGATACACTCGCTGCATTGTGGAAGGACTCCCCGCAGGTGTAGGAGAGCCTGTCTTTAACCGGATGAACGCCCGACTGGCCTATGCCATGTTATCCATTCCTTCCGCCATGTCGTTCACTATGGGAGAAACACCCGACGACTGGCGCCTGTCACGTGAAGAATTTCCTGACGAGTGGGTACTCCACGGTGAGAAAAACCACCTGACAAAGACAAACCATTGCGGAGGCGTCCAGGGTGGAATCAGCAACGGTATGCCCGTAGTGTTCCATGTGGGTTTCCACCCACCGGTGACCCACCCGGACGGGATGTGCTGCCGCGACAACGAAGGCAACATACACAACATTGCCACCAACGGGCGCCATGACATTGACCATTCTCCACGGCTCTCCGTCATCGTCGAAGCCATGACTGCCATTACCCTCATTGACTTGATATACCTTTGGAAGAAAAACAGATAAGATTATGAACTTTTGCCGTAAGACTTTCCTGAGAAACATCCTCGGAGCACTTGTTCTCCTCACCGCCGCCTGTGGCGGAAAACACAAAATTGCCATCGAAGGCACCTTGGAGAACGGTGCAGGAAAAGTAATATACATCGAAGAGATGACCCCTGAGGCACGCATATTCCTCGACTCTATCACGCTGGACAAGCAAGGGCGGTTCCGTTTCTCTTGTGAAATGTCCTACAAGACCTTCTACAATCTCCATATCAACGAGACAGACTACATCGTGCTGCTCCCCGACTATGGAAAAGATGAGGAAATTACCGGCAATTACGACAACCTCATGGACACCTATACCGTCAACGGAAGCCACGACTCGCAACTGCTGTGGCAACTGCAGAAATATACCAACGACGGTATCGCAACGCTGCAGGAAATCGGTGACACCGACCGGAAGAACCGACAAGCGCTTGCCGATGGAACAATGACACAGCAACAGTACGACGAGGCCCATACCGTCACAGACTCCATCTACTTGGCCACCTACTTCGACCAACAGCAGTATGCCTGCAACTTCATCGAGGAAAACGCCGGTTCACTCGCCACCGTCATCGCTCTCTACAAGCCATTCAATGTCAACAAACCCTTGATTGAGCCAGAAGATAATTTTATCTATTACGAGACAGTCCTTAACGGATTGGAAGCGGAATTGCCCGACAACCCCCATACACTCAATTTCAAGAATACCGTAGAGCATCTACGCTACCAGTATGCCCGACAGTAAGATATACTTCATTGCCGATGCCCACCTCGGTGCCGGCGACGACTCCCAGTTACGGGAGCGGCAATTGTGCGCGCTATTGGACAAAGCCCGAAAAGACGCCACTGCTGTCATCTTCCTGGGTGATATGTTCGACTTCTGGTTCACCTACCGATATGTCGTTCCGAAAGGACATGTGCGGCTGATTGGCAAGATGGCAGAACTGGCCGATGCAGGTATCCAGCTGCATTACTTTATCGGCAACCATGACATGTGGGTGTTCCGCTATTTTGAGGAGCAGATGGACATCTCCATGCACGACGACCCCACGATACTCCAGTTTGATGGAAAGAAATTCCTTATCGGCCACGGTGACGGGCTCGGCAACCAAGACCGCCAATACAACCTTATCCGCAAGATATTCCGCTGCAGATTGAACCAACAGATGTTCGCCATCCTGCCCGAGTGGATGACCTTCGGCATCGCCTACCATTGGAGCGGCCGCAGCAGGAAGAGCCATATCAAGAAAGACCCCACTATCTTTGAATACCAAGGCGACGAAAAAGAAGGCATTGTCATCCATTGCCGCCAACAGCTCGACCAAGAGGCATTCGACTACTGCGTCTTCGGTCACCGACACACCGCCATCGTCCGCACCATCACTTCGCCCAAGGGGCGCACTGCCACATACGTCAACGCGGGTGACTGGCTTGCCAACCGCGACTATGCCGTCTATCAAAACGGTGTCATCACGCTTGCCAGTTGGCAGGAATAACAAAACATACAACATAACAAGGGCGGCTTCCTGCTTTGCAGGGGGCCGCCCTTGTTGAAAATGGTCGAAACCGCTTATTTCGGATTGTAAAAGACAAACTGACCGTCAATCACATCGATGATGATATTGTCGCTAGTATGGATTTTCTCCTCCAGTATCTGCCGCGAGAGTTCATTGAGAATCTCACGCTGGATGACCCGTTTGACCGGTCGGGCACCCATGGCGGGATCATAGCCTATCTCAGCCAAATGATCTATCGCCTCGTCGGTGGCACTGATGAGAATCTCATTCTTCTCCAACATCTTCGACACCACTCCGAGCTGTATCTTCACAACAGCACGTATCTGGCTCTTGGTAAGCGGACGGAACATGATAATCTCGTCGATACGGTTAAGGAACTCCGGTCGGATGGTTTGCTTAAGCAGCTCCATAACGGCGTTTTTCGTCTCGTCAAGTTCATATTCGGTAACGGACTGAAGCCCCTCCAAACGCTCACGGATTATGTCGCTCCCCATGTTGGAGGTCATAATGATGATGGTATTCTTGAAATCGGCCACACGCCCTTTGTTGTCGGTGAGGCGACCATCCTCCAGCACCTGCAGGAGGGTGTTGAACACATCGGGGTGCGCCTTCTCAATCTCATCGAAGAGGACGATGCTATAGGGTTTGCGGCGCACTGCCTCGGTCAGTTGGCCACTCTCATCGTACCCCACATATCCCGGAGGCGCACCGATAAGACGCGACACACTGTGCCGTTCCTGATACTCACTCATATCGATACGCACCATCATATCCTCGTCGTCAAACATCACCTCGGCCAATGCACGGGCAAGCTCTGTCTTACCCACACCAGTGGTACCGAGAAACAGGAAACTTCCGATAGGCCGACGACCATCGCTTAAACCCGTACGGCTTCGGCGTATAGCATTGGCGATGGTGCTGATGGCCTCATCTTGTCCCACCACACGCTTGTGGAGTTCCTCTTCGAGGTGCAGCAGCCGCTCCCGCTCACTCTGCATCATACGCGTGACTGGGATACCAGTCCACTTGCTGACCACTTCGGCAATCTGCTCCGAGTCCACCTCTTCGTTAATCATGGCGTTATCGGCCTGCATCTGTTTTAGCTGCTCCTTCAAATCGGCCACATGCTTCTCGGCCTCCTTGATACGTCCATATCGCAACTCGGCCACCTTGCCATAGTCACCCGAACGCTCGGCCTGTTCCGCCTCAAACTTATAACTCTCAATATTCTTGACCTCAGTCTGTATGCCCTCCACCAAACTCTTCTCGTTCTGCCAACGGGCCTTCATCTGATTCCGCTGCTCGCCCAACTCGCCCAATTCCTTTGCCAACTGTGCCAGCTTGTCTTTGTCATTCTCCCGCTTGATGGCCTCGCGTTCGATTTCCAACTGACGAATTCGGCGTTCAATCTCATCCAACTCTTCGGGGACGGAATCTATCTCCATACGCAGTTTGGCGGCAGACTCATCAATAAGGTCGATAGCCTTGTCCGGCAGGAACCTGTCGGTGATATATCGGTTAGACAACTCCGCAGCGGCAATGATGGCCTCATCCTTGATACGCACCTTGTGATGCACCTCGTAACGCTCTTTCAGTCCACGCAGGATGCTGATGGTATCGTTCACATCCGGCTCGTCTATAAGCACGCTCTGGAATCGACGTTCCAACGCCTTGTCTTTCTCAAAATATTTCTGATACTCCGCCAGTGTGGTGGCACCGATAGCCCGCAGCTCACCCCGCGCCAAGGCAGGCTTCAGGATGTTCGCCGCGTCCATGGCTCCCTCACCGCCACCAGCACCCACTAGCGTGTGGATTTCATCGATAAAGAGGATAATCTCACCGTCGGCCTCATTGATTTCTCGGATAACGCTCTTCAGACGCTCCTCAAACTCACCCTTGTACTTGGCACCCGCAATCAGCGCGCCCATATCCAGACTATATATAGTCTTGCTCTTCAAGTTCTCCGGCACATCGCCACTTACGATTCGGTGAGCCAAGCCTTCGGCAATGGCCGTCTTACCCACACCCGGTTCCCCTATCAGGATAGGGTTGTTTTTCGTCCTGCGGCAAAGTATCTGCAACACTCGACGGATTTCATCGTCACGACCAATAACCGGGTCCAGTTTACCCGCCAAGGCCAGCTGGTTGAGATTCTTGGCATATTTTCCCAAGGCGTTGTACGAATCCTCCGCACTCTGGCTGCCCACCTTCGAGCCCTTGCGCAAGTCCGCAATGGCTGCCCTGAGTCCTTTGTCGCTTATCCCCGCATCCTTCATCAACTGTGCCACTTGGTCACGTTCCGACAGGAACGCCATCAGCAGATGCTCTACCGACACAAACTCATCGTTCATCTCCGTAGCCAACTGCGATGCCTTGACCAACACCTGGCTGGCCGTGCGACTCAGATACTGGTCACCACCACTGACTTTGGGCATTCTGTCGAGCATCCCGTCCACCTGTTGAGTAAGACGGGGGATGTTCACCTCCAATTTTTTCAGCAAGAATGGCGTCACACTCTCATCCGCGGCCAGAATGCCTCTAAGCAGGTGCGCCGTCTCGATGGACTGGTGCTGTCTGGACATGGCAATCTCTTGAGCCTTCTGCACCGATTCCTGTGCTTTGATTGTAAAATTGTTCAAGTTCATACTATTTGGTTTTTATGTTATTATTCATTGTGTTTCCGAACCCACAGCGAACAACAAGCATACCAAATCAAGTACACTGACATTTTGTCACCCAATACAGACATCCATAAAAACAGGAATCCGCCCGAACTATCTGGCGGGCGGATTCTTGTATTTCTGTTTGCCAAAAAAGCAAAGTCAGTTAGTTCTTCAGACGGAAAGCAGCTTTGGCGTAACGGCAGGTGCTGGGCTCGAAATTGTAGATAAATCCGAAATTGACCAGCGTGTAGCCGTTGTCCATCATGTCCTTACCCCAATTGAAACGGGGAGGCACCATAACATACCGTGCATCGGCATATATATCAAAACTGCTGGTAAGATACAACCGTGCAACCAAACCTGCATCGGCGCCCATCACCAACAAATTCGCATCAAAACGCTCGATGAGACCAGCACCGGCATAGGGTAGCACGTTGAAACGACGGCCCCTGCGGAAACCATTGATATTGCTGATATTGAACATAAGGTCTGCACGCAGGTTGAAGAACGTGTAATCATACGGTTTGGCATCAAATCCTTCTTTCTCCACTCTCTCCGTAGTGCCCGACATCGTAGCCAAACCCAGTCGAACCGACCAGAGGCTGCTGAAATTTCGTCCAAAAGTGATATCAGCATTCCAACCAAAACGCTCCAATGTAGCCACCTCCGGACTCTCAATATTCATAATTGAGAAGTTAGGACCAGCCGCCACGCCAAGGAACCAGTCGCAGTTCCAACTGCGGGACTCACCCGGCAAACGCTTATGGACAGGGTCATAGTTAATTTCATGCTTGATACCCAGTGTAAGGTCTATCAACGAAGCATTCTTGTGATTGAAATCGTAATCCTGCGGAAGGATGAAGTATTTGACCTCAAAGAACAGGGGCCACTGCTTCATGAAATGCGGACGAAATTCAAAGTTGGCGCCCAACATGGCCATAAAGTCTGCATCGAAACGGTATGACGTGTCCCCATCCGAGATATTCGGTCTATATATGAAACCAAAACCTACCATCGGGTATACAGAAAACATCCTGTCTGCATCATAGACTCTCGTGATGGTTGTCATGACATCCCACATAAAATCGCAGTGGCCGTTAATGAATGTCGATGTAGTTTGTATCGCATTCTCAGCGCTCATCACTCCAAAGGTAAAGCGCAAGGCCATATCGCTAAGAATCCAGTTGCCGATGGAGAACTCTCCGTTATATCCCGTGTTCAATGCACGATCGTTATTGTACATCGTCAACCCACCGCCAAACGTTGAGAACTGGTTGTTGAAAAAGCGGGGGTCGAAACCCTGGGCGCTCACCGCCAAGGTCGAAACCGACAACAGAACTAACAATATAATTTTTTTCATCGCTCAAAAAATGAGTTGTTTCTATTATTTGCATCTTTCACCAAACTCCTTGGCGGTGACCTTCTCCACCTCGGGGTTGATTTTCTCCTTGAACAGCACGAAAGTCTTGTCGATAGTCAATTTGTCGATTACCTGCTGGATATTGTTGCGGTCTTTTGCGATGCTGCGGGCCGCCTGTTCCAGACGGGTTTCCACCTGACTGTCGTCCTCACCCTCTTTGCGGATGTCGTTCCTTCTGAGGATATCCTTGATGTAATCCACAATCTCGTTCTGCGTGGGCTCGATGCTCTGAATCTTGTTGAGGGCTCCATCGAGGATTTCCCACTTGAGTGCCGGGAGGTACTTGTCGGCCCATTCGCTCTCAACCTTCTCGGCCGTCACATCCTTTTCGCCACGGCTGACGATCCAACGCTTGAGGAAGGCCTCGGGGATGGATGCCGTGAAATTATCCAACAACTGCTTGCGCACCTGGTTGCAGAAAAGAATCTGGCACTGCTCATCGTTCGCCTTTTCAATCTGCTTGGAGATGGCTTTGCGGAATTTGTCGGCGCTCTTGATGCCCTCGCCCGGAAACACCTTCTCGAACAGGTCTTCGTTCAACTCGGCGGGAGTGATGCGGGAGCATCCGCTCAGCGTGAAACTGACCTCCGACTTGAACTTCTTGGCGGCAGCGGCATCCATGTGGAAACTCTTCTCTATCTGGGCGGCTGTGAATGCCTTGGCGGGGGAGAAAGTAATCTTGTCGTCCACCTTCTTGTCCTTGAACAAAGCAACCACTTCGGGGTCTTTCATATCTGCCAGGCTGAAGGAGCAGAACGTGCTCATTCCACCATCTTTCTCCGAACCGTCCTTGGCCAACTCGACAGCCTTGCCATACACATGGTCATTCTCGCCGACCGTCTCCGGAGTCTCAAACAGACCAAAACGATTGGTGATATCTTCAATCTGGCTGTCAATTTCTTTGGCGGTCACCTTGATGGAACAGAGTTTGGTATCGATCTTCTCCCACTCGATATTGACGGCGGGCATCAGGGCCGCATCGAAATAGAACGTATACTCCCCGTCCTTCGCAAAATCGACCGTGCCAGTCTTCTCCTCATTGGAGAGAGGGCTACCGATGATGTCAAGTTTCTCATCATCAATATATTTGTAGAGAGATTCGCCCAACAGATTCTGCACCACGTCGGCAGTCACGGCCGATTTGTACATGCGCTGTATCAACCCCATGGGCGCCATACCCTTGCGGAAACCGGGGACGGTAGCCTTGTGCTGGTAATCCTTCAACTGCTTCACCACCTTCTCGGCATAATCGGATTGTGCCACGGTTATCTTGATGCAAAGGTCCAATTCCCCTGAATTTTCTCTTGAAATATTCATTTTTTCAGTTCAATTTGTTGATTTATAGTTCTCTTATACTTTTATAGCAAAATGCAAAATTACACATAATTTTCGACATACGCACTATTTTCAAAATATTTTTTTTACATATCCTCTCCCCGCCCGCCACAGGCGCTACACGGGCGTGGTTTGACCAACTGCCTACCCCCAACAAGAGCATGCTTTCAGTGTAGTCTTTATGCAACCTTCCCTAACGTAGATTGGGGGAAGTGCCGAGGGGTAAAAGGAATACCAAATCCACCTAAGAAGAGCACTGTGAGAACTTTGGCACTACGGCATCACCTCCTATTTCCCCCAGTCGCCGGAAAAACCCACGTGGAGTTTCTTCAGTTCGGAGGCAAGATACCCCTCTTTGCCCGACGAGTCACACGGGACATTGGCCAGAATATGCGTCCGGCGGGAGCCGAAGATTCCTACCCCTCCTTCAATATTGCTGTATATCTGGTAATCCTGCGAAGCACCACTGGCGCTGTTCTGAGAATTCAGGTAGGCATGGAGGTCTTCGTTGCAGGCATCAATGACGATGCCAACCGTGTTGACAATATAGATAGTGTCCCGATTGTCTTTCAACGATTCTTTGACATAAGAGAGCAGGCGTTCCTGCGTGATGGATTTGGAAGAGAGCGTAAGGTCGTTGTTTGTATTGACAAGATAGGAACCTTTCACCGGGATACTCATCGTATCGCCATGCTTGGCGTAATGGAAGATGAGAGTCGGCTGGTAGCGGCGCCCCCGCGGGAGGGTATTCCACTTGATTTCCCCCTTGTTCGGCACCCTGTAGCCAAACGCATGGCCACGGGCTGTGTTGGGCTCCACCAGAACAGACTCCACCGTATCGCCTCCCACCCGGGTCAGGGTCTGGAATCCCACTAGCGAAGTGGTGGCACGCGCAAGCGTGTCGTTACGTTGGTTTATCACCAACAGTTCAAATACACAGGCTGTATCCTCCAGCAGTCTGTGACCTGGGACACAATAGTATATCGGCTGGCTGCCCGAGGCAAAATCGCCATCGGGTTTGCCTGGAAGTTCCATATAGACGAGATCCCACGAGTCGACAAGCCTATTGGTGGCGGTAAGGCTGTTGTGCGTGCCTCGCTGTCCTTCCCAAGCCAGCAGCTTCACACGGATGCTACCCTCGGGATAATTGGTCGAATCGGCGATGGTGGAGTAGTTATACAGCGTGTCGTCGCCCAGATAACACCGTTGCACACGCACCCATACAGTATCCTCCTCGGGGTCGAGAACACAGTAAACCGACGGAATGTCGCGCCACTGGGCGTTGGGGCTGAATTCCACATGGCAGGCAACGACGAGTAAACTAAAAACGCAAAGGTAAAATCCCAAAGATAGACGACGCAATTTCATATTCATTTCTTTATTTCGTTCTGAAGAAGTATCTTGATGACTTCGGAGGCGATATGGCAACCGAAAAGGGGCGGCATGTATGATATGGTGCCCAAAGTGGTACGGTGATTGGTGGAGATGTCTTCCTGCATGGCATATTCCGGGACGGGCTCAGTGGAGAATACCACACGGATGCCGTCGATCACCCCCATCCGGCGCAGACGTTTCCGCACCATGGCCGCCAACGGGCAGGTATGGCTCCGGGAAATATCGGAAGAATGCACCTGCGAAGGGTCCATCTTGCCTCCACTGCCCATGCTACTGACCACCGGCAGTCCCAGCCGGCGGCTGTGATACAACAGGAACACCTTGGGGGACAAGGTGTCTATGCAGTCGACCACACAATCATAAGGTTCGGCCTCCAGCAGTTCCACCATGCGGTCATCCCGCAGGTATTCATTCAGCACCGTCACTTCGCAGTCGGGGTTGATGTCGGCGAAACGGGAACCGAAGAGCTCCGCCTTGGATTTTCCCACGGTAGAGCGCAAAGCGATGAGTTGCCGGTTGAGGTTGCTCAGGCTGACACAATCGCCGTCCACCAGCGTAAGGCGGCCCACCCCCGCGCGGCACAACTGCTCGGCGGCATAGCCACCCACCCCGCCGAGACCTACCACCAACACATGAGCCTCCCGGAGACGGGCAAGGCCATCGTCCTGCAGAAGCAAGTGGGTGCGGGAATAGAATTCAGACATCATTGAGTCAACTCCTCATCAATCTGTATTTCGTCGAGCATTATCCACGGGTTGAGACCTTTGGCTCTGTGCCATGCGGGAATATGGGGGATGGACTTTGCCACCACCCGCACAAAGCGCACGTCACGCTGGTGCAGCGGCACGTGGATTACCTGCAGTTGAGTGGTGTTCATCTCCTCCGAAGCGGCATTATAGAGTATCACCGCCGATTGGGGACGGCTGTAGTTCTGTCCGTCGGACGAGACGCTGACCAGCACCTCCGCAGGGGCAAACACCCATGCATCGGGCACATGGGCAAACCGCAGCACCACGCCATCGAGGGTGATACTCTTGCCCAGTTCCAGGTCGGCCTGCATCTCATGGCCCGAGAATCCCAGCCAACCGTGGGAGAGGTCGTTGACATCGCCCGTCTCGCCGTCGTACAGCGCCCGGGTGTAGTTCTTGTTGTAGGGTGTATTGGGCTTGTGGGCGAAGGTACAGCCCACGATATAATCGAAAACGAACTGACGGGTGGCCACAAACGACGGCGACTCGCCTTTCTTAAACACCCGGGCCCGCACCACTGTGCTGTTCTGTATAACGAACGGCTTGGTGTACAGCAGCGATTTCTCTGTCGGGGTGCTGCCGTCGAGGGTGTAGCGGATTTCCGATTTCGGCTCCTTGGAGGTGATGGTGATGGTCATGGGGCCGTCGAACCGCTCACGGTTCTTACCGATGACGGGCATCTCCAGAATGCTTGACTTTACTTCGGGGTAGATAATGCGGCGGAAATCCTGCGCGTCGTTTTCCATGCAGTCATAGGGACGCATGTGGAAAGTAAAGCGGTAGCGGTGGTTCTTCACCAGCATCGCCTCGTCGAGGGTCATTCCCCCATAGGCACCGCCAATACCCGTGGTGCGGTAGTCCACGCTCACATCAAACCCCTCAGATGCCTTCTCCCGGGGAATCACAGAGAAATTGCACAGGGTGTCTATCAGGTCGAGATAGACTCCCATGGAGGCGTTCTTCAGGGCCAGCCAGCGGGTCTGTGTCCGGTTGCCCGACTCCTGGGGGTCGGCATAGCGATAGGCAAATTCGCCGGCCGGGCAGGTCTGCTGCCTGATGCGGGCCGCGGCATGGCGGTCGGGATAGCTCTCAATGTCGCATCCGAACCACTCCACCTCGTGAAACAGGGTATCCAACCCTACACGCATTCCCACTTTGGCGATGCTCTTCAACTGTTCCGAGACTGTGATATCGTTGTTGACCAGCACGTCGCCCGACTGGAGGATGAGACAAGTCTGCCGAACCTCAAACAGGTCCCCCTGAGCCTCGGTGCGATAGCGGAGCATGACATCCACACCTACCGTGCCGGGGTCTATCCTGCGGCAACTGGTGGCCACCACCTCACACTGCATCTGCCCCATGCCGTACCGCTGCCATTGTTTGGTGCCGTTCGGGTCGGTCCTGTCATTGGGCGTGGGGCGGCGGATGAAGTCGAGACGCAACGGCTCGCGCAACAACTCATGGCCTTTATATTTATAGGAAGAGATGCTTCCTGTCTTTTCATCGAATATCAACGCAATGCTCTCGTTGGAGATGTGCACCTGCTGAAGGCTGTCGTATTCAATCTGCAGCGGCTCCTGCCGGTACTCCGCCAACGCTTGCCGCGGCATATTGTCCGCCGGCAGGGCATACTGGAAGGTTGCCAACAGCGTGTTCTTCGGCACCGCGGCGGTGCCCACCCGCTGCTTCAGCGTAAACTGTATGAAGAGCTCCTCACCGGCATACAGCATCAGCTTGGGTATCTTCAGTTTCAACGGCTTGCTTTCGCCGGGTTTGAGCGAGAGGGCCACGTCGCCCTCCACGATATGGGGTTTGAGGTTGGTGCAGATGACATACTCCAGTTTGTAGTCCGCCAACGAACGGAAGTCACAGCGGTTGGTGACGGTGAACTCCGCCGCGTCTATGCTGGTCGACGTAAGGGTTACATCGATGGGACGGTAGAGGTGCTTGAGTTCAACCGCATAAGGTAACGCGACAAATGTCGCCCAGTCGCCAGCGGCGTAGAAACCGCCTTGCAGGCGGCCATGGTCGACAACCTTGCGCCACAGCGGCGCCATGCCGCCGAAGTTGTTGCCCTCGGCACTGCCGTAGGAAAGCAGCAGGAGCGAGCGCGACTGGTTCTTGGCCAGGTACTGGCTGAGCACATCAATCCCGCAGGCCTGCGGGACGATAAGGTCTGTGTTGTCGGCATATTGCGCCCCGGTGTACAGCACCGGACGATGGCTGTCGAGAGATTTCATGGTGTGGTAGGCGGCAGACATGCACACGCCATTGTCGGGGCTGTCGCCCAACGACCACGCCACAATCGAAGCATGGTTCTTGTACTGTCCGTACAGGCTTCGCATCCTGTCGGAGAAAAGGTCGCTGTATTCATTGTCCGTCGCCACCGCCTGCCCCATCGACGAGGTGGGGAAGAGATTGGCGTCGCACACCACATAGAAGCCCAGCTCATCGCACAGTTCATAGAAACGCTCCTCGTAAGGATAGAGGGTGCGGATGGCGTTGATGTTCATCTGCTTCATTTGCATCAGCTGGGCGCGCAGATGTTTTACCGCCTCTGCCGTATGCAGCGAGGGTGGCGGGGGAACGACAACCCCTTTCAATGTCACCAGGCTCCCGTTGACGGCGAGCCCGTCGTCCGAAGTAACGGTACGGAAGCCGAAACGGGTGCCCACGACATCCTCCAGCGTCATGCCTTCATCGTACAGGCGGATCACTGCGGTGTAGAGCTTGGGCATCTCCGCCGACCAAGGCTGTGCCTTGGCAATGGTGGAAGAGAGGGGCTGCGACACCTCGCTCCGCTTCCCGAAGAAGACCCACTTCCCTATCTTGTCGACCTGATGGCCTTGGGGGTCCCAGACCTCCACTTCCAGATAGCATTTCCCCTTCTTGCGAAAGTTGAAGAGGTCGGCATCCAACGTATAGACGCCCGACTCCGAAGCGGCGATATACCGGGTGGTGAGGGTGTAGTCCTGGATATTCAGTTTCGGTTTCAGCAGCAGCGCCGCATCGAACCGCGGGGTGCAGATGGCTGCACCTTCCAGCAGTGCGCCGTCATCATCGCCGGCATAGCGCAGCGACAGGCGTGCCGTCTTCCCATAACGCACCTGCGCGGAGATGTCGAACTCCGCATAGGCCTTGCTGTCATGGCTCACGCCGATAAGCTTGTCGCCAATCCACAGGCCATAACCCGAAGGGGCCTGGAAACGGACAAACAGACAATACTCGCTCCATTCCTTCGGAAACTCATAGTCTTGGGAGAGCGACACATGTCCGTCAATCTCTTCGCGATGCCAGTCGGCATTGAGGGAAAGATAATAAGGGGAGTCTTCGTAACGAAGTTTCTCGATGGCGTTCTCGTTCTCGTAGGTCACCACATTGGCCCGCGGTGCCATACGGATACCTTCCACCCCTTCCGGGTGCTGGGCCTGCAACATGCCGCACAGGCAAATCAGCCACGGTAAAAGAGGCAGAACACGCTTCATGTCTAGAAGTTGAAGCCTACGCCAACCTTGATGTTATGGAACAGGATGGGCTGCGTCTCGGCAATCTTGCCGCTGATTTTCCGCTGCACCTTGGTCATGTACAGTTCCTGATAGCCTACATAGGCGCTCATGCCGAACTTGCGCGAGAAGGCATAGCGCACACCGATATTGGCTCCGCTGGTCACGCCGCCGGCGGTAATCTGCACGGCATCCTTACCCGCACTGGAAGAGCCCAGCGGGATAGAATAACCCACATACAGGGAGGTGTAGGGCGTAAGGCGGCTGCGCATATAATGGCTGCGCAACTCGATGAAGATAGGCAGCTGCGAGAAAGCGCCCGTGGCATCGTGCATGAACGAGAAGCCCATGCCCAATCCCGACTCTTTCCGGATTTGGTAGCCGGCCACGGCGGTGATGCCGTTGAAGGTGGCCTTGTCCTCGAATTCGGTCTTATTGAAGTTGAAGGCATAGTCGTAACCTGCCACGGCATAGAAACCGTGCCATTTGAACTCGATATGCTGGGCCTGGGCAACACCGACGGCGGCCACTGCCGCCAACAACAATACGATTTTTTTCATGTGATTAAGGTTTTTCCGAGCGGTGATCCGTGGTCAGCAGCCCGTTGCCCGTCGAAGGGTGAACAGGCGGCTGACCACTGCGGCACACACTTGCCGCAATCACTGACTCATGTATTTATTTCATTTCTTTGAGGTCGGGCGAGATGATGAGCGTGGCCTCCGTGGCGGCCTGCACCTGCTCGACGGTGAACTCGGGATTGATTTCCGTCAGCACGATGCCCTTGGGGGTAATCTCCATCACACCCATCTCGGTGATAATCATGTTCACCTGCCCCTTGGCGGTAAGCGGAAGGGTGCATTTCTTCAAAATCTTCGGATTGCCCTTGGCGGTATGCTCCATGGCGAGAATCACCTTCTTGGCACCCACCAGCAAATCCATGGCGCCACCCATACCGGGGGTCTTCTTGCCGGGAATCATCCAGTTGGCCAGGTCGCCGTGTTCATCCACCTGCATGGCACCGAGCACAGAGACATTCACATGGCCGCCGCGGATAATGCCGAACGAAGTGGCGCTGTCGAACGTGCTGGCATCCTCGGTGGCCGTGATGAATCCACCACCTGCGTTAATCAGCCAGGGGTCTTCCTTCCCCTCCTCGGGGGTGGGGCCCATACCAATCATACCATTCTCGGACTGGAGGATGACATGCACACCTTCGGGCAGGAAGTTGGGAATCATCGTGGGAAGTCCGATACCAAGGTTGACGACATCGCCGTCATGCAGTTCCTGTGCAGCGCGACGGGCGATAAAGGGTTTAATCTGTTCTTTTTCCATTGTTATTATTTTTTATACGTTATTTCATTATCATTTTTTGACCGCAGGACGCTTATTTCCATCCGCGGGCCACCATCTCCTGAGCGATATACGACGCCTCGTCGTCGGCGAAGGTATTGGGGCCGAAGCCTGCATCGTAGCCCAACTCCTTGGCCAGCTCATGGCTGATACGCGGACCGCCGCAGATAAGGATCACCTTGTCGCGCAGGCCTTCCGCCTCCAGCATCTCCACCAGCTCGGTGAGGTTCTTGATATGCACATCCTTCTGCGTCACGGTCTGCGACACAATCAGCGCGTCGGCGTGGAGTTCTATGCCCTTGGCAATAAACTCCTCGTTGGGCACCTGGCTGCCCAGATTGTAGGCTTCAATCATGTCATAACGCTCCAGACCGTAATGTCCCGCATAGCCTTTCATGTTCATGATGGCATCGATACCCACCGTATGTGCGTCGGTGCCAGTGCTGGCACCCACGATGACAATCTTGCGGCCGATATGCTCACGGATATATTCGTCGCACTCGTGCATGTCCATGGTGGTCGACTCCACCTTGGGCACATGGATATTGGTGTAGTCCACCGTGTGGGTCAGCGAGCCATAGCAGTTCATGAAGCAGAAACCTTCGGTAAGCTCTTTCTGATAGACCACCAGCGGATTCTCGAAGCCCATCTTCTTCAGCAGCTGCTTGGCGGCCTCCTCGGCCTCCGCACCCGCAGGCACCGGCAAAGTGAAACTCAGCTGCACCTTACCGTCGTTCATGGTGTCGCCGTAAGGCTTTATCTTGGTGAGGTCAAGGGTTTTGTCGTAATCCTTTGCCTCCATTGAATACAATCCTTCGCTCATCTTTCTTTTGTTTTAGTTTTATTTCTCGGTTCTCTGTTTAAGTTCTGCCGCCGACGTTCGCGGCAACTTAATACTTAAACTCAAAACTTAAACTGAGTTTATTTCTTTCCTTTCATTAGTTCCACAAACGGATTGAAGTACTGCTCGCCCTTGAGGGTGACGCCGTCCAGGCCCTTGCCGCCGTTCTTCGGACGCTTCACGTTGGCGAAAATGCCCTTCTCCAATGCCGAGAAGAGACCTTCGCTCTCCATGGTCTCCAGCAGATGGGTGGCGTCGTCGAGCACCTTCTGTGCACGCTGACGCACGATACCGCCTTCCTTGAACTCCACTTCCTCGCCGATGTCCTTCATGTTGTTGAAGATGTACTTGGCGTTCTCAATGGAGAGGTAGCGGTCGCTCATGAAGGGGGTGTGGATGGCCTCGGTGGGCATTCCGAGCAGCTGCAGACCCTGATGGGTCCACTGGCCGATGATGTTGAAGAGGGCGTCCTGGATATGGCCACGGAAGATATTGCCCGTCATGAACTTGGTCGGGGGCATATATTTCAGTGGAGCCTTGGGGAATATCTCACGCAGCATCTGGGCCTGCGCCAGTTCATACAGGAAACCGTTCTCCAGCATGGGATCCATCTCGAAGGCATGGCCGAGGCCCATCTGCTCTTCCGGCAGACCGGCCAGCAGGGCCAGCTGCTCGTTGATGAAGTCAGACGCCAGCACGGTATGCGCCTCCTCATAGGCGTCGGCGGTGGTCAGGTAGTTGTCTTCGCCCGTATTGATAATCACGCCGGCAAAGCCGTTGATGATACGGCTGAAATACTGGTCAATCAGCGTGCGCTGCATGTTGATGTCGCGGAACAGGATGCCGTACAGGGCATCGTTGAGCATCACGTCGAGACCTTCCAACGCACCCATGGCGGCGATTTCGGGCATACAGAGACCCGAGCAGTAGTTGCAGAGGCGGATGTAACGGCCCACCTCCTCGCCTACCTCGTCGAGGGCCTTGCGCATGATGCGGAAATTCTCCTGGGTGGCAAAGGTGCCGCCGAAACCCTCGGTGGTGGCACCGTAGGGCACATAGTCCAGCAGGCTCTGGCCCGTGGTACGAATCACGGCGATGATGTCCGCACCCTGACGGGCGCCGGCCTGGGCCTGCACCACATCCTCATAGATGTTGCCCGTGGCCACGATGATGTAGAGATAGGGCTTGCTGCCCTCGCCAATGGTCTCGATATATTTCTCACGGCGCTGGCGGCGGGCACGGATGCGCGAAATCGTGGCATCGATATACGGCTGCAGAGCCTTCTTCACCTCTTCCGCCGAATGGGCAGGGAGACGGGTGATGTCGAGGCTGCCGGCGCTGATGGCCTCGGCAATTTCCTGGGGAGTCTTGCCCGTGGCCAGCACGGCATTGCCCATAAAGTAACACACGCCCTGACCCAGGACACCTTTGCCTCTGAGGTCCTCGACCACCACATTGGGCAGGGGAACCTCGTTACTGTCAATGCCGTCGATACCCAGCAGACGGCATATCGTACGCTCTACCGCCACCGTGGTGTATCCGCCCACAAAATCTTGCACTTGGTCGGCAATTTTCCTTGCCACTCCACGTGCATGGGCCACTTTTTCAAAATCCAAACCGACTTTACTTTCCTGCATAATTCGTTTCTGCTATTTATAAATATCAGTTATACAATTAATAACAACATCACGAAAACACGCCTGCACCCGTTGGCGGGGCATACTTTCGGACATGCAAAGGTAACATTTTTTTTTCATTCCGATAAAGTTTTTTTCCACTCTATCGGAAAAAACGTACCGAGCGGCGCCTCCGAGCCTTATCTTATCACCTGTGTGAACACGGGGGCTGCCCCCTCCGCGACCGTCACATAGACCTGCATCTCGCCCGCGGGAGGCATGTTCGGATTCTCCTCGCGAGGAAGGTCCTCCGCGGTGAAGAGATACTCCACCCCCTCCGGGATGGTCCGCGACGCCACCGCGGTAGCCTTGGCGTGAATCATCGGATAGCCGTCGACGGCAGCATCAAAGATGGCCGCCTCCTCGTCGCTCACCAGATGCGGGTCGGGGAAAGCCGCCAGCTGGGTATATTCACCCTCGATGAAGCCGCCAGCCTTCAAGAACTGGTCCACCTCCTTGGGCATGGCCTCCAAGCGTGCCGCACGGACACCGTAGCCGGGAAGGATCTCCGCATTCGGCTGTTTCTGGGCCAGGTCTTTCACGCTGGAGTCGAGTCCGCCGCTGCCAAAGGTGCAGAACGGGACCACCTTCTTGCCGCTCAAATCCACCTGGTCGAGGAGTGTGGCGACAGGGGGCGCATAAGTGCCGAACCATACAGGATAGCCGATAAAAATGACATCATACTGGGCGATATCGGCAACAAGCGGTTCAATCGCCGTGGTTACGCCCTGCTCGCGTTCCTGCATACAACGTTCAATCGTGGCCTGGAAGTCGCCGTCATAGGGGTTCACTGCGACTATCTCCTCGATGTCGGCCCCCAGCCGGGTGGCAATCTCCTGTGCCACGGTCTTCGTGTTCGACGTCTGGGAATAATAGAGCACCAGCACCTTCGGTGCCTCATTCTTCGTCCCGCACGAGGCAGCTGTCATCGCCACCACCGTCAGGGCAAGCATCAATTTCATCGGTTTCATATTGTAATGATATTTAAGTTGTATCCAAAATATAAGAAACTGTTTAAAATTAATCCAATGTTTTTCTTAAAACATCAAAACGGCATCTTTCCCTTTAGACACACAGAAATTGTGTATCTTTGCTCTCTGGTAAGGTGATTGTATTTTTTCATATGGCAACACAAAAGTAGTCATTTTTACCTGAGAGTACCAAATTTTGGTACTTTTTTTTCTACTTAGTGTTGCACTTGTAACTGGAATTTAGGGAGTCCCGTTTGGAACTCCTTTTAATCTATTGACCATATTCATAGATAGTATCCGACGGTAAGTCTATCCAATCATTCCAATAGACAACCGTACGGCTTTTATCAAGTTGCACATGCGGCCATAGACCATCAACACTACGCAAATCGCCAAACGCGCTAATCGTATCAATATCTTCTGACACATTATAAACGACCTTCTTACCGTCGTCAAACAATACGGAAAGCTGGTAACCGTCCATGGGTAC
The DNA here is from genome assembly GCA_905234695.1 of uncultured Bacteroidales bacterium. Taxonomy (GTDB): domain Bacteria; phylum Bacteroidota; class Bacteroidia; order Bacteroidales; family P3; genus Colimorpha. Next base: position 151,458 of record CAJOHZ010000001.1, read on the forward strand.
AACCGTTTTTATGCGAGGTAGCGTATTCATTTTAACGGAGGAAGTTGTTTGATTATTTGTGTGTTCCACATCTCAATGAGAGCAGGGCCATTGGTGCGTAGCCACTCTTTTACAAGTCGCTGTGCCTGAAGAGGCAGGTCACCCATCGTCATCTCGTATGTATAGATGTCGAAAATGCCCACATACTCATCATAGATGGCATGAATATGGGCAGGCTCATGTTCTTTCGGTTTGAAGAACATTTTGATAACTATTCCATAAAAGCGACTAATTACAGGCATATCATAACAGTTTTTATACATAACGCAACACTCTCAATATTATTGCATATCGGTGTAAAAAAAAACGGATGAAACTCCTTATAACAATAGCGGCAACTTACTTTCCCGCATAAATCCTTATTGAAAATAACGCAATTTCTTGAAACACATGATGTTTGCTTCGCACACTATTCTGCGGCTCGGTATAGCGAGCAAACCTCTCCCATTTCCTCATTTGTTGCTGACAGGGATTTCTTTTTTCTTGTCATATCAGAATAATTATGTATCTTTGCAAATTGAAATGGAACAGGCAGAGGTCATCAAACGCATCGCCGAGCTTGGCAAGAAGATCCTTCCCAAGGGTGCTTCGTTGTGGCTTTATGGCTCCCGTGCCCGTGGCGACGCCCGCCCCGACAGCGACTATGATTTGCTGATTCTGTTGGACAAAGACACACTGACAGCCACTGACTATGATAATTACAATTACCCGCTGTTTGACTTAGGACTTGACCTAAATGAGGATATTAGCCCTCGGATTTTCACAAAGAAGCAATGGAACTCCTGGACTTACAATCCTTTCTATAAGAATGTAGAAAAAGACAAAATAGTTGTAGCATGAGATTATCCGATGAAGAACGCAAGATAATTGTAAGTCTTGAGATAGAAAAGCCTATAGAATCTATAACCAAAATGGAACAGATGCGAGAGGAAAGTGACTACAACTGCACCTATGATGAGGAACCCGAGGTGTTGCAACGCAATATTGTTCCCGCGAAAAAGATGATTGACACAATCGCTGCGATGGTGAAGGAATAAGGTCCCACACACAGATAAATCTTGTTGCCTCCGCAAGGGAATTACCTTTGCAGAGGTTTCTTTTTTCTTGCTATATCAGAATAATTTTGTAATTTTGCAGTCGCAAACCGAAAGGAGGGGTTTGCCGAGAAAGCGCATTTTCGCCTTATTCCGATTCGTGAAACTGGACACTTCACTGACAATTGTCGTTAGGAATAAAGGAAAGACAATGCTCCTATTGGATTGTATTCAAATGTTTATGATACATCCATGTGGAGTCAATCACTGAACCTTTATTTTACGACAATGGGAGTCCAGCCCTCACGAAAAATAGGGTCATAATGGATGGCTCCACTTTCTTTGTGTTGTTACCAACCCGCCTCCGTGCCGAGGCCTTGAACCAAAAAACGCAAAGATGAAAAAGAACTTACTTGCTCTCATTCTTCTGTTCCTCGCGGGGCTAGGAACCGCACAAGCCTACGACTTCTCCGCCGTCGCCCCCAGCGGGCAGACACTGTATTATGCATGCACCAATGGCAGCAGCGGCAACAGCGTATCTGTGACATTTCCTGGACAATCATTTGACGGCGATTGGGAAGGGTACACAATGCCAACAGGCAATCTTATCATTCCCGACAGTGTTACATACAGTGGCCATAACTATGCCGTCACTAGCATTGGGAATAGCGCCTTCTGGTATTGTAGTGGGCTGACTTCTGTTACTATTCCCAACACAGTCATCTCTATAGGAAGCTTTGCGTTCTGTGGCTGCAGTGGCTTGTCCTCGGTAATCATTTCCAACACCGTCACCAGCATTGGACAAAATGCTTTCAATGGCTGCAACAGTCTGATTTCGATAACAATTCACAGTTCCGTCACATCTATTGGCGAAAGAGCGTTTTATGATTGCAGTGGCCTAACATCAATCGCAGTAGAAAGTGGCAACATCATATATGACAGCCGAGGTAACTGCAATTCAATAATTGAGACTGCAACAAATAGGTTGATAGCAGGATGTAGAAATACAACTATTCCCAACACTGTCATTTCGATAGGTGACTATGCGTTCCTAAATTGCAGCAATCTGACAGTAGTAACTATACCCAACTCTGACACCTCAATTGGCTTCTCTGCATTTTATGGCTGTAGTGGATTGACTTCAATCACTATTCCAAACTCCATTTCCAGTATTGGCAACGGAGCTTTTCGTGGCTGCAATGGACTGACCACTATCACTATCAGCAACTCGGTATCCTCAATTGGAGAATGGACATTCGAAGCTTGCAGTGGTCTGACGTCGGTAACAATTCCCAACTCCGTCACCTCAATTGGAGCTTGGGCATTTCAGAATTGCAGCAGTTTGACATCCGTCACCATCGGGAGCTCTGTTGCCTCGATTGGAGACTGTGCATTCGTTTTATGCAACAGCCTGACAGATGTGTTTTCTTTACGGTCTGTGCCACCATCGATTGAGAACAATGATGGATATCATGATGTATTTACGAGACATATTGGCGTAACCCTTCATGTGCCCTGTGGATCTTTGGCAGCGTATCAAGCCGCCAATGGATGGAATGGTTTTACCAATATCCAAGAAGAATATGGTTACACGGTCAGCATAGGCGAGAGTTACCACGGCAGCGTGAACATTGCGCAGCCCACCTGCAGCAACATCACCGCCACACTCACCGCCACGCCGGATGCAGACTTCTACTTCGACCATTGGAGCGACGGCAGCATTGAGAATCCGCACTCGCTGACCGTCACCTCGGACACCACAATCTCAGCCTACTTCTCCAGATATGTCCACGACACCACCATAGTGCATGACACCACCATAGTCCACGACACCGTGGAGATTATCGACACCGTACTGGTCAACTACTACCAATACGATACCACCATCTACAATGTCTATGACACAGTTATCCACAACTACTACCAGTACGATACGACCATCTACAATAACTACGCTTACGACACCTCTGTCTACAACCACTTCCGCTATGACACGACACTAGTGTACGACACGATGATTGTGAACGTCTATACCTACGACACCAGTATCTACAACAACTATCGTTATGATACCATCATCATCAACCATTACCAGTATGACACCACCATCGTCTACGACACCACTATCAACAACGTCTACATCTATGACACGACTATCGTGAACAACTTCCAGTACGACACCATCATCGTCAACAACTATGTGTACGACACCGTGGTCATCAACAATTACACTCACGACACCGTCAATAACTATTACCACGACACCATCAACAACTATTACTATGACACGATTATCATCACACATTATTACCACGACACCGTGATTATTAACAACTATATCTACGACACCATCTACCTCAATCGCTACATCTTTGACACTGTCTATATCCATGATACGGTGTATATCGTCCACCGCGATACTGTGAATGTGACTGGTTTCGACGGCGACCTCAGAGTGGGCGATATAATGCTGTACAGCAACGGGAACCAGATTGTGGTGGAAGGCTGCGATGGACAGCCAGTGCGGATGTACGACTCTGTGGGACGCTTGCTGGCCACACGGCGCAGCGAGGACATCCTCGGGGGTACGCCCCTACGGCTCGAGGTGCCCGCATCGGGCACCTACCTCATAAAGGTCGGGAACCACCCCGCCCGCAAGGTGGTAGTGATAAGGTAGTCTGCGAAGTTTTCTGTTCATTTTGAAGGGGCTCCTCTATTTTTGAGCGATGCCCCTTTGTTGTTTTTGTAGTCTCGCAGTGGTTTCGCCGCACCTTTTATGTGGTGTCGGAGTGTCCTCGGAGATATTGGCAAATTCCACCCGAATTCTTCCCATATTCCTCCCATCATTGATGGGAAGATCATGGGAAGATCATGGGAGGATCATGGGAAGATCATGGGAAGATCACAAAAATCACACCGAAGTTTCACCGAGGCCACACCGAAGGACGAGCGAAGCCTCATGAGGGGTAAGTCGAGAGAGGATAAGACCAAGAGTACCTTTTAAGTACTCTTAATCGGCGTTGTGGTTTTCGCCGTGCTATCAGTCGTGGCGGTCTTGGCCGTGGTGTTGGCGGTACTGTCGGCCGCGGGCTTGGGCTTCGGCTTGGGTTTGGGCCGGCGGCCCGGAAGGTAGAGGTCGTTGAGGGAGTGCTTCGGATGGAACTTGTCCAAATCCACATGGCCGCTGATGCCGCTGACATAGCCCGACTTGGAATGCTGCCAGAGGGTGTAGCGTATCGCAGGCGTGCCTTTGTACTTGGCCACGAAGATGTGGTACTTGGCGTATTTCTTGCCCGTGAAATGCTCTTTGTAGACCTTCTCGCTGGTGTATATCATGGGCTTGGCACCGTATTCCTTCTCCATCAGGTTCAGCAGCATGTCGACCCGTGCCATATAGAGGCGGCCGCTGTGGTGCCCCTCGATGTCGAGCACCGGGATGAGGTCCTGGTTTTTCTTCGGCACCATCGACTTGAAATTTGCGAACTGGCTCTGCGCCGTGGTCTTGCTACTGTAGACATGGTAGCTTCCCACCTTCAGCCCCGCCTTGCGGGCCTTTTCCAGGTTGGTCTTGTAATAGGGGTCTTTGATGGAGGTGCCCTCCGTGGCACGGATATAGACGAACTTGACCTTGCCGCTTTTGGCCACCTTGGTCCAGTTCACCTTCCCCTGGAATTTGGACACGTCTATTCCCTGCGCTTGCAACGGGTACACCCCTGCCAGCAACAGCAGCAACACCCCCGCCGATAACGCCCGTCGTAGTGCTCTCATCGCGGTTACATGGAGATTTCCTCTCCCATCGAGTTCATAAACTTGTACTCCAACAGGCCGTAGCTTTGCAGTTGCTTGACTTTAAGACGCAGCTTGTACTTCCACATCCACTTCCGACGGATATTCCACAGTCCTTTGGTCAGATAGGCATATACGTAGGGATGGGTCACCAGGGTGAGCTTCCGCTCGTTCTGCGACGACACCAGATAGCGCAGGTTGGATTCTATCTCGTCCACCACCACGAGGCTGGACTTGATGGTCCCGGTACCCTCGCAGAGGGGGCATTTCTCCTGCACATTGACCTCGACGGCGGGACGCACCCGCTGGCGGGTGATTTGCATCAGCCCGAATTTGCTGAGCGGGAGCACCGTGTGGCGGGCCTTGTCGTGCGACATCTCTTCGCACATGACGTCGTACAACTGCTTGCGGTTCTCGGCCTTGGCCATATCCACAAAGTCCACGATGATGATGCCTCCCAAATCACGCAGCCGCATCTGGCGGGCAATTTCCTTGGCCGACTCGATATTGACCTGCAGGGCGGTGTCCTCCTGTCCGTTGCCGAATTTTATATGGTTGCCGCTGTTGACATCGATGACATGCATGGCTTCCGTATGCTCGACATAGAGGTAGACCCCCGACCGGATGGTGACTATCCGCCCGAAGGCGCGCCGGATGTCGCGCGAGACGCCGAACTGGTCGAATATCGGAGTTTCCATCTTGTACAGATGCACGATGTCCACCTTGTCGGGGGCGTTCATCTGGATATAGCGGCGCACGTCGTTGTACACATCCTCGTTGTCGGCATAGATGGCGTTGAAGTCGTCGGTGAGCACGTCTCTCAGCAATGCCGACGTGGCGCTCAACTCCGAGGCGATTTTCTGCGGCCCGGTGATATGCTTGAGTTTCTCCGTCATGTCGGCCCACCGCGACATCAGCTGACGCAGGTCGGCATCCAACTCGGCCACGCCTTTCCCCTCTGCCACGGTACGCACAATGACACCAAACCCTTCGGGCTTGATGCTCTGCATCAAACGGCGCAGGCGGTTGCGTTCCTCGTTTCCTTTGATCTTCTGCGAGATGGAGATGCGGGTAACGAAGGGTGTCAACACCACATAACGCCCCGCAAGCGAGATATCGCCCGTCAACTTGGGTCCTTTGGTCGAGATGGGCTCTTTGGCCACCTGTCCCAATACCAGCTGACCCACTTTCAACACATTGGAGAGGTTCCCCACCTTCTCCAGCACAGGCTCGGGTGAAAACCCTTTCAGCGTGGCCATCGCGGCGTCCCCGTTCATGGCCAGACGCATGTATTTGTCGACGGAACCGTAATTCGGTCCCAAGTCCAGATAGTGTGCGAAGCCGTCTTTGTCTTCGCCCACATCGATGAAGGCCGCGTTGAGGCCTTGCATTATCTTACGCACCTTCCCCACATAAATATCACCCACCTGTATTCTGTTATCCAGCTTCTCCTTATGCAACTCCACCAACAGCTTGTCCTCGACTAGCGCCATCTGCACCTCATTGCCCGAAGCGGATATAACGAGTTCCTTATTCATTTATCGTGTATATATATTGACGTACTATTGTGATGTTTCCAACAGGGAGAGACACCCTCCCCCACTTCTTCTCACCTCTGCCATCCACTCGCCGTAGCCCTGTGCCCTTCTTTTCTCCTTGAAAACAAAAAACAAACTACACAAACAGATGCCAAGGCATCGTTGTGTAATTTGTTTTAGTGTTTAGATTAGTTTAGACTCGAAGAAACTTACTTCTTCTTATGTCTGTTCTTACGCAGGCGTTTTTTGCGCTTGTGCGTAGACATCTTGTGTCTCTTGTGCTTCTTTCCGTTAGGCATTTTCCAACTGATTTAATAGTTACTTGACACTCTTCTTCACATCGTTGACAAACGTCTTGGCGGGCTTGAAGGAAGGAATGTTGTGAGCGGGGATGATGATGGTGGTGTTCTTGGAGATGTTACGACCAGTCTTCTCCGCACGCTTTTTGATGATGAAGCTGCCAAAACCACGGAGGTAAACGTTCTCACCTTCCGAGAGGGCATCCTTAACAACAGTCATGAACTCTTCAACGGTGGCCTGGATAGCGACCTTTTCGATACCGGTTTTCTGTGCGATTTCCGCAACAATTTCTGCCTTTGTCATTTTGTTTAATTATTTAATTTATGTGTAAAAATTTATCTTTTATTCGTTCATCCCGAGGGACAAAACTGTTTGCAAAAATAGGATTTTTTTTCGACATGGAAAAATTTTCTTCACTCTTTTTTCCTAAAAAGACTAAAAATTTATATACAAAGTATTAAATTTCACCTATTTACAAAAATAAGAAAATTTATCATTCCACTTGTCCAGACCCTCGAAAGAGGGTATGTTGGATGCTATTTCCCCGAAATTTCACCCTCTTTTATAAAGACTTATGACTGTCGTCCGACGGCTTTTTCAGATAGTACAGCCAGAAGAGAAGCAGGGCCCCGACACCGCACATGGCCACCACATGCCACGGCAGCATCATCTGCTCCGAGGGATTGAAGGCAATCGTGCCGCGATGGTACAGGTAATACATCACCACTATCACCGCATTGTTAAGGAAATGGGCACAGATATTCACCACAATGGAGCCCGTATACAGGAAGAGGTATCCCAGCAGCAGCCCCATGGCGAACCGCGGCACCAATCCATACACATCGCCGTGGGCGATGGAGAAGACGAATGCCGTGACAATCACCGCGACATGGCCGTTGCCGAACCACTCCTTGAAAATCTGCTGCACGCCGCCGCGGAAGAAGAGTTCTTCGCACACCGCCGGCACCAAGGCCACCACCAGCAACTGCAACACGAAGTCGCCCGTGCCTGTGAGCGACAGCATACGCTCCACCACGGCCTCGCTCGCCGCGGTGACAGCCCTCAGCCGCTCGCCGATCCGTCCCAGGTCCCAGTCGTCGTTCCATTTGGTGAGCCAGTCGATGGCGGGCATCAGCAACAGCAGTATCAGCATGGCCAACAATGGCTGCCACCAACGGAAGCTGCAGAAACCGAGGAACTGCCCCGCCCGCTCGCGGAAAAGCACTGCAAACAGCACCACGGGCAGCAGGAAGATGAGCAACTGCGACACCCCCTGCATCACCAGTTCCATACGGATTCCCGAAGCCCCGTCCCCGGCGGGCACGGCCAGCTGCAGCCCCGCTGCAAGGACGAAACATACGAGCAGCAACACAAACAGCCCCACCAATTGTCCGAAGGGCTTCGTATCTTTGAAGAAATAAGAGATTCTCATACCATTTTTTGTTAGCATCCCGCCAAGACACCCTCGGCGAGTGTGGATAATAAGAAAGGAGAAATCCGGACGACGGCACTGCGACAGTTCGAATTTCTCCTTTGTGACCCCGGCGGGATTCAAACCCACGACTTTCGGAACCGGAATCCGACGTTCTATTCAGCTGAACTACGGGGCCTGTTGTCTTTTGACCGGATTAATAACTCGGTTTTTCCATTATTATTGTTTGCCGATACATTTTTTTCAAAAAAAATCTGATCAGGCATCGGCGAACACCTTGCCGTCGGCCAACGTGACCTGCAGCTTGGTGTACTCGCAATGGAAGTCGTTGCGCAGGCGGTCGAGATAACGGCGACTCTCCCAGTGGCACATGGGCAGGTCGTGAAGCAGGCAGTTTCCGCAGGTTTCGGGCGTGGTGGCGGGGACTTCCGTCTGGGTGAGAATCCATTCCAGGCACTCGATGGTCAGCGAGCGCATATCCTCGACAGTATAGTTGCCCGTCATGATGACGTACATGCCCGTGAGGCAGCCCATGGGGCCGACATAGACCACATCGTCCTTGGCATACGAGTTGCGGAACCATGTGGCCATCAGGTGTTCGAGGCTGTGCATGGCCGACGGGGCGACAGCCGGCTCGCGGTTGGGCTCGGTGATGCGAAGGTCGAAGGTGGTGAATCCTTTATCGACACGGGAAACATAGATGCCCGGTTTCAGGTGGGTATGGTCGATGGTAAAACTCTGAATAACTTCCATAGTATGTTTTGCAGGTTGATTGTTTAATCGTTGAACTGAGGTCGGCGACCTTGTGGAGCAAGTGTTGAATTGTTGAATCGTTTAATTGTTGAAGTGTTTATCACTAAACACTTGTCACTAATCACTATTCACAATCTTTCGAGGAATTTCTCGACAAAATGGAAAGAATGTTCCCCCATGTTGGCCAGGAAGGTGTCCCACTGGGCCTGGTGGTTGTCGGTATTGCCGGGTGTGTCGCTGATGACGCGGACGGCCAGGAAGGGTATCTTCTTGATGTGACATACGTGGGCGATGGCGGCAGACTCCATCTCACAGGCCAGGCCTTCGGGGAAATTGGCCTTGATGGCGGCCTGTCCTTCACGCGAGGTAATGAACTGGTCGCCGGTACACATCAACCCTCCGACCACATGCATCCCGTCAACCCCGTCGAGGCCGAGCGCCTGCCGGAGAAGGGCTTCGTCAGAATAGAAATAGGTGGGCATTCCCATCATCTGGCCGCGCTCGAAGTTGCTTCCGCAATCCACGTCGTGGTAGACCATCCGGGCACCCGCCACCACATCCATCACATGCAGCGAGTTGTCGATGCCGCCCGCCAGACCCGTGCTGATGATGCAGTCGGGGTGGTGCTGGATAATCAGCTCCATAGTGCCGATGGCCGCATTGACCTTGCCGACACCGCACTGCCAAAGAATAATCTCATTGCCGCCCAAGACACCTTGGGACTTGCCACCAAGGACATCGCACATTTTGCGATACTCAATGTCCATGGCCATAATCACACCAATTTTCATGTCAACTATAAATAAAGCGTTATTTCAAACTGCAAAAATAACATTTTTTTCTTAAATATGGCGGAAAACGAAACTTTTTTCTTTTTACAGCGTTATATAATAGAATAATCACCAGTCCATGAAACGGCGTTTTTTGATACTCCTCTCCACGCTTTTCGCCCTTGCCGCCATCAGTTTGGTCATCCTGCAAGTGGTACAGACCAAGCGTTCCGCCGAAATCAGCGACAATCTGTTCAACATCAGCGTCAACAACGCCATGGACAATGTCTTCACCCAGATCAACCAAATGCGGGTGGAGGACTATGTAAATCAAAAAGAGCGGTTTCACCTGCTGCGCTACCGCCGCATCGAGGAGCTGAACGACAAGATGCAGGATATTGTCCGCTGCAACAGCGAACTCTTCTACGACGAGCAGCGAGTCTCTTTCGGCGTCTCTTCACAGGACAGTGCCTATGCACGCCAAGGGGTCGTCCTTTCCGACAGCGAGGCTGGCGTGCTGACCCAATACAACACGCTGCTCAACGCCCGTAACCGGCTGGTGACAGGCGCCGGACTCAACGACCACTCGGCCCGGGGAGACAACCCGCGGCAGCAAATCGACGCCTCGAAATTCAATTTCCCGCTGCTTGACTCCCTCATCCGCGAGGAGCTGGTCATCAACGGTATCGACCTACAGCCTTCTATCGGTGTGCTGTCTACAAGTTCCGACACGTTGCTATACGCCACCCTCTCGGCCGACACCCATGAGCTGCGCAATTCCGCCTACAAGTTCAACTTCCACGCCAACGGCATCGTCTCCCACGACGACCTCTACGTTGTCCTGTCCTTCCCCCCCTCCCCCATCATCCTCAGCAGCAAGGCCAACCTCTTCACCCTCGCCAGCATCGGCATGATATTGCTCGTCACTTTCCTCTTCATGCTCTCCATCCGCGCGGTCTACTCACAGCGCAAACTGAACGAGATGAAGACCGACTTCATCAACAACATGACGCACGAAATCAAGACCCCCCTCGCCACCATCAGCCTGGCGTGCGAGATGCTGAGGGACAACTCTGTGAACAGCGATGCCGATACCCGCCGCAATTTCGTCAACATCATCAGCGACGAGAACCGCCGGATGCGCGTCATGACCGAGACCATGCTGCAAAGCGCCAAGATGTCCAGAAAGGGATTTTCCCTCAACCTGCAGGAAATCGACCTGAACACCCTCGTCGAGTCCTCGGCACAGAGTTTCGCCCTGACCATCGAGAACCGTCACGGCACGCTGGGCCTCGACCTGCAGCCCATCAATGGGGCGCTCTTCGCCGACGAGCTGCACATCTCCAATATGACACACAACCTCATCGACAACGCCATCAAATACTCCGAAGGAGAACCGCATATCACCGTTTCCACCGCCACTGAGGGCGACATGGCAGTCTTGCGCGTGGCCGACCAAGGGATTGGCATCGCCAAGGAGGACCAGAAGCATATCTTCGAGAAATTCTACCGCGTCTCCACAGGCAACGTACACAACGTAAAGGGATTCGGCATCGGGCTCAACTATGTTTACCAGGTCGTCCTGCTCCACAACGGGAAAGTGTCGGTCGCCAGCGAACCCGGCCACGGTTCCACGTTCACCATCACGCTCCCCCTCTCCTAAAATCAATCAGCTTTATTCAATCATTCCCTTCCCAAAGGGAATAGACCTTTTTGACCACCTCGTCGGGAACTATCCCGGAAAGGCAGGGGTACCCTCCTAGCCGGCAGGGCTTGTTGCCATATCTTGAGCAGGGGCGGCAGGGCATGTCAAGTTGTACCGCCCAGTCGGGGTTCTGCCGCCAGCCATAGAAGCCGCGACTGGGATGCGTAGCCCCCCAGATGCTGACCACCGGCACCCCAAGGGCAGAGGCAAAATGTAAATTGGAGGAATCCATCGAAACCATCACATCCAAGGCGGCAATCCGTTCCAGTTCTTCCTCGAAACTGCCCTTCCCGGCCATCACCTCCACACGGGGATAACGGTCGGCCCACGCCTGCAGCAGCGCCGCTTCGGCAGGACTTCCGAAAAGCTGGATGCAGAGCGTGTCGTCTTCCGCAAGACGGGCCACCACCTGCTCCATCAGCGCCATCGGATAACGTTTCCCCTCATGTTGGGCAAAGGGGGCAATGCCCACCGTGCGCATCCTCCCGGCGGAGGGTTTGGGTTCCCAGCAAGCCGGGGCTTCCTGCATGTGGCCTGCCAGCCCACAACGGTCAAAGACCTCGTCATAACGGCGCCAGGTGGGGCGCACAGGCTTGTCGTGCTTGTGGATGGTATGGACGGGTATGCCATGCAGACGAAACAGCCAGTCCAAGACAATAACACGGTTGACATGGTGCATGTCGGCCACCATAAATGTCGCCCCCGAATCCAAGTCAGTTTTCAACGGGGCAAGGGTTCGATACAGGTCGCGCGGGGCGGCTTTAGGGGTGGGTAGGTAACGCACGTTGTCCATCCCTCGGAAAAGCGGTTCCAGCCGCGGCGGACCCGCCAAGGTAAAGAGGCAGTCGGGATTGGCCTCCGCACGGTGCCACAGCACCGGCCGCAGGATGGCCACATCGCCAAACGCCGACAGGCGGATTACAAGAATATGCTTACGATAGCCCATTGCCATTCATCTCTCACCTCTCATCTCCGACCTCTCACCTATCATCTCTCACTTCTCCTGTCTCTTCCCATACAGCATCGGGTTGAGCGACGGGTCGTTGTACATCTTCATCTGACGGTACAACTTCATCCGCTTGCGGCCGTCGGCCAGCTCACCGAGAAGGTCGTCAATGGCCTGCGTCAAGTCGGCACGTTGCTCCAGCAGCGTGTCGTACTTGGCTTTGCAACGCTCACGATGTTCAGGGGTGCTGTCGGTGCGGCCGACCTCGATGCCGAAATGGTATATCTTCAACGCTAATATCGAGAGGCGGTCGATGGCCCATGCCGGAGTCTCCGTGTTAATCTTCGCATCGGGAGCCGGCATCACATGGCGGAAAAGGGATAGAAAGTAGTCGTCGATGCGCTCCACCAGGTCGGTACGCTGCTGGTTGGAACGGTCAATCCACCGTTTCAGCCGCAAGGCCTCTACGGGGTCCACGTCGTCGGGGCGGACGAGATCTTCCAGATGCCACTGCACCGTGTCGATATAGCTCTTCTGCCACAACAGATGCTCGAACGACCCCTCGGCATAGGGGTTGTCGGCCGGGGCATCAACGGAATCGGCAATATGATAGTGCGCTATTTGTTTCTCGAAGACAGCGTATATCTCCTTTATTTCCATAAATCAGAGATTAAGGTGTCACATTATCCTTTAAGCGGAGCGGCGGGATCAACTTTTCGGGGTTTTCCAGTTGAAGAAGATCTGCACGCCTGCCATCTGGTAGAGCTGCCAGTGACCACCACGGCCGAAGCCGGCGAAGTCGGTATCATATTTCAGATTGACAGCCAAGTTGGCGGCGATGTGGCTGGAGAAACGATAGTCAAGTTTCAACTCAAAGTCCACATCGGTCTCGAAGGCGCGACGCTGATACCATTTCTGATGATTGGCGGCGAAATTCGCCATTCTCTCATCGCTCTCCATCTCGACACCGGTGTACTTGGTCTTCGAGAGGTCGTCCCAACTCATGTTCTTGCTCTTCTGGTAGTCATAGAAAAGCTCCACACGGGCGTAGAGGTCAAGGCTGGGCAGGAGGTCTTTCTTCAAATACTGGGCCTTGACATAGCTACCGAGAGCGAAGTGGGCATGACGCATCTTGCCATACGTGGCGGGGTCGGCGGGATCAAATCCGTCATCTTGCAACACACCGTATGTCAAACCTTTCAGGATAAGGGAGTCGTTGGTGACAAAGGTCGTCTTACCGGTCAGGAACGAGAGGGAGACCGACCAGTTATCACGCTTGTGCTCGAAGGAGAGAGCCGTGGTCAGATATGCGGGCGAGAAGAATCCCGACACCAACTGTTTGGTTCTCTCGGCTTCGGCGCCAAAACCGGAATACTCGTAGCCGTTGCCGAACTGAGTTTTCAAGTTGGCCGTGAAGCTGGCGCCCCAGCCCTTGTAGGCGTTCCACGAAAGGGCACTGGTGAGGTCTATCTTGTCGTTGCTCTTGCGACGGGTCTCAAAGAACGCGGAGGTATCAGAGTCGTCCAGATCTTGCCAGGCATAGCCATAGGCGAGGTCAGCCACATTGTCCCACACGAACTTGGGATGCGTGTATTTGTAGTTACCGAAGAAGGTGCCAGTTACATCAATCTGCGAGTTACCGCTGGAGGACCAGTTGTCGAAGAAAAACTCGCTGGCCTTCAAAGCCGGGGTGCTGGTAGTCGTCCACTGGCCCGCGGGGGCGTTGTCGTCCTGGGCATTGACCATCGTTGCAGCCATAAGCATGGCCGATAAGAGGATAAGTGTCTTTTTCATAGTATTGCGTATTTATTATATCTACTAATAGAAAGTGCAAAGATACAACTTTTTTTTCAATTAGAGACTGTTTGGATGGAATTGATGGATTTTGACTTATACGTGCATACGCCACAAGGCAACCCGAGAGAACTCTAAAAATGTGCTTCCTTCCTCGTCAGGGCTCCGATTTTTTACAGTGCCATAATGTCTGTTGATAACTTTTTCTCGCTATCGGACAGATGGATATGCTGTGTATCCTATTTTTTTTCTTTTCCATTCAGAAAAAAGTCATACTTTTGAATCCCGTATTTTTAATCATTTCGATCATGAAACACGGGTTTGACAACGAGAAGTATCTTCGGATACAGTCCGAACACATCAAAGAGCGTATCAGCAAGTTCGGCAATAAGCTTTATCTTGAATTTGGGGGAAAACTATTCGACGACTACCACGCCAGCCGCGTGCTGCCGGGGTTTGAGCCCGACAGCAAACTGAAGATGCTGACGCAACTGAAAGACGATGCCGAGATTGTCATCGTCATCAGTGCCGTCGATATCGAGAAGAACAAGGTGCGTGGCGACCTCGGCATCACCTATGATGTCGACGTGCTACGCCTGCGCGACGCATTCCTGCAGAGAGGATTCATGGTCAACTCCGTCGTCATCACCCACTACAACGGCCAATCCAGCGCCATCGCCTACCGCGAACGTTTGGAGCGGCTGGGCATCAACGTCTATTATCATTATCTTATAGAGGGCTATCCCACCAACGTGGAACTCATCGACTCGGATGACGGCTTTGGCAAGAACGACTACATCGAGACCTCGCGGCCCCTGGTGGTCATCACGGCCCCCGGCCCCGGCAGCGGGAAGATGGCCGTATGCCTCAGCCAGCTCTACCAGGAGAACCGTCGCGGAATCAAGGCCGGCTACGCCAAGTTCGAGACCTTCCCCATTTGGAGCATACCGCTCAAGCACCCTGTGAATATCGCCTACGAGGCCGCCACCGCCGACCTCAACGACGTCAACATGATCGACCCCTTCCATCTGGAAGCCTACGGCAAGACCGCCGTCAACTACAACCGCGACATCGAGATTTTCCCCGTGCTGAATGCCATCTTCGACGGCATCTACGGTGAGAACCCCTACAAGTCGCCCACCGACATGGGGGTCAACATGGCGGGATTCTGCATCTCCGACGACGATGTCTGCTGCCAAGCCTCCAAAGACGAAATCATACGCCGTTACTACACGGCCCTGTGCGACTACGCCAACGGAAAATCCAGTACCAACGAAGTCAACAAGATAGCACTGCTGATGAAGCAGGCAAAAATCTCGACCGACGACCGCCGCACCACCGTGGCCGCCAAGGAGCGTCGCGAGAAAGAAGGCGTACATGCCGCCGCTATCGAACTCTCCGACGGCACCCTCATCACCGCCAAGACCAGCGACCTGCTGGGTCCCTGCGCCGCTCTGCTGCTCAACGCACTGAAACATCTGGCCGGTATCGACCACAGCGTGAAACTCATCTCGCAGAAGATGATAGAACCCATCCAGCACACGAAAGTCTCGATGCTCCACGGAAGCAACCCGCGCCTGCACACCGACGAGGTGCTGGTGACGCTCTCCATCTTGAGCCTGCTCGACGACAACTGCCGCCGCGCCCTCGACTGCCTGCCCCTCCTCGACGGCTGCCAGGCACACACCACGATAATGACCAGCGAGGTGGACCACAAGATTTTCAAGAAACTCGGCATCGGCCTCACCTCCGAACCCGTCCGAAAAGACTGAGCCCTATTTTGGAACTTCACTTTTACACCGCCACCCTGTCGGGTGGCGGTTTCTGTAAACGCAATATTTTCATGCCTTTTCCGTTATCTAAAGCATGAAATCAATAAAAATACTGGCGCTTGCCGTTTGCGTCCTCGCCGTTTCCTCTTGCTCAATCGTGAGAGGATTAAAAACCGATGGGAAGGGAGGCCCCGACATATTCAGCTTCGAGCAACGCGAACACGACACCATCGCCAATGGCGAACAACACTTCCGATTCCCTGTGGCGCAAAAGAAGGCCGATTGGATTGACACTACGTATTTTTACAATAAGCCTCATCGTTGCGATTCTATGACCTTTGGAGAGGCGCTCGCCAAAGAAAGCCAGACACAGGGAATCGTCATCATCCATAACGACAGCATCGTATATGAGCTTTATAAGGGCGACTTCTCGGCCAATCGTATGGCCACCATCTTTTCCGTATCCAAATCCATCACATCGCTCTTGTGCGGCATCGCTATCGACGATGGCTACATCCATAGCATCGACGACCCTGTCACCGAATATCTGCCGGAACTGAAGAAGAAAGACCCAATGTGGCTGAAGCTGACCATCCGGCATCTACTGGACATGAGGAGCGGGCTGGATTTTGAAGACACTTACGAGTTCACCACACTGAAGGACTTGAAGATGATCAATGCAATGGCGAGACTGAACTACGGACACAACATTATGCGACAAATCACAGGGCTGAAGTTCCGTTGCGAGCCAGGCACACAGCGTCGCTACGAAAGCATGACGTCTGCAATTCTTGGCGTGATCATCGAACGTGCCTCGGGCAAACGGTATGCCGACTACCTAAGCGAACGTGTGTGGAAACCTCTGGGAATGGAGCATCCTGCACTGGTCAATATCGACAGCCGCAAACACGATTTCGCACACACTTTCGGCGACATCGCACTCACCATCAAAGACCTCGCCAAAATTGGACAGCTCTATCTTAAAAATGGAATGTGGGAAGGCCGACGCATCGTGAGCGAGGATTGGATACGTCAAACCGCCGACTGCGACACCAGCTATCACGGATACCATTTCAATTGGTATAATATCAACTATGAAGGTTTCATCCGACCGCAATATTCAGGTTACTATGCCTTGGGCATCTGCGAGCAGGTGCTCTACGTCAATCCGCACAAGAACCTTGTTATCGTGAGAATCGGGAAAAGCAACAGCTGCCCCACAATTCTGCCGGTATTATTAGACCAACTGAGCTGCACTTGGCCAGAATAATAATACCAAAGCTCTATCACATCTATCGGCTCTATCGCATCTATTCCTATAACGCGGCGGGGGTGCGATCATTGCCCCCCGGGACGGGTGCAACGAAAAAAGGGAGCCTCGACCGAGACTCCCTTATAAAGATTGGCGGCGACCTACTTTTCCACAAACAAGTGCAGTATCATCGGCGATGCGGGGCTTAACTTCTCTGTTCGGAATGGGAAGAGGTG
>CAJOHZ010000002.1 GCA_905234695.1 uncultured Bacteroidales bacterium
CCGGCGCCGGTGTAACCGGTGGTGGAGAGGATGATGTTGGGGATGCCGGCGAAGGTGAGGATCTTGAAGGTGTAGTACTCCATGTCGACGATGTTCTCGCTGGTCAGCTTCTGCATGGCCTTGAGGGCGTTGGGACCCTGGACGGCGAGCTGAGCCCACTGCTCGCTCTCGTTGACGAAGTCCTTGCCGAGCTCCATACCCATCTTGTCGGCAATCTGGCTCATCCAGTTCCAGTCTTTGTCGATGTTGGCGGCGTTGGGCACCATGAAGTACTCGTCGTCATGGACGCGGTAGACGAGCATGTCGTCGACCACGCCACCCTGACCGTTGGGGAGGCAGGTGTATTGCACCTTGCCGTCGAAGAGGTCCTCAACATTGTTGGTGGTGACATACTGCATGAAGTGCTTGGCGATGGGGCCTTTGGCGCGGAACTCGCCCATGTGGCTGACGTCGAAGACGCCCACGTTGTTGCGGACGTTGTTGTGCTCCTCGACGAGACCGGTGTACTGGATAGGCATGTTGTAGCCTGCAAATTCGGCCATCTTTGCACCAAGGGAGATGTGCAAATCGGTGTACGGTGTGGTTTTCATTATTTTAAGTATTTGATTTGTTATTAATTATGCTATATTCTTTGTGAGATATGGATTTACAAATATACATTTTTTTTTTGATATATTGCGGTCTGTGCCGTTTTCTCAATCGGTTGCGTTATCGCACCAGCACTTTTACGGGTTGCTGGTCGCCCACACGCACGATATATATTCCACTGTGTGCCAGCGTGAATGTAATCTCGGCAGAGTGGGAGCGTCCTATGCCTGCCACTTTCCGCCCCATGAGGTCGAACACCTCTATCGGATAATTTTCCGCGCCGGATACGGTGAGTCGCCGCTGGCTGGTGAGAATGAGATATCCCTTGTCGGCCTCGGCTTCGTCGATTCCTATAGTGATTTTCTCGAAATAGGCAACGAACAGGGTGTCTTGTGTCAACACAACATCCCTGGGGTTGGTGCGGTCGTTGTCGTCCCATTCCACGAACTCATATCCTTGGAAGGGAGTTGCATAAATGCGCAGAGTCTCGTTGGGATTATAGAGTCCTTCGCCCGCCACGGTGCCCCATTCATCGTTGTTGGAGATGATGCATGCATACACCTGATTCCGGTTGTCGGGGCAGCCTGCGAACTGGATGTTGTTGCGATAGGTCATGGTAAGGCGTGAACCTTGGATGGTGTCTTGGTTGGGGTCAGGGTTTTTCTCTGTGTCGGAGTAGGTGAGGGTGAGGTGTTCTGTAGTGTTGTGGACGTAGAACTTCTCGCTTGGCCGAGCGATGTCGCCCGAGTTGTCGTCGATGGCCACGACGAGGTTGTCGGTTCCGTTGTAGTAAAACTGGTTGTCAAGCACAATTTCGTTCCATCCTTGGACAAGGGTTAGTGTACCGGTGAATACAGGCGTGAGTTCCGAACCCGGGACGGGGCCTACAGAATCGTTGAATTGGTCAATTGTAGTGTTGCCCAACAGGATGGTGCAATTCTCGCGCCTTAGGTCGGAAGTGTAAGCGTAATGCAGGAAGATGGAGCCGATGGTCATGGCGCCGACCAATTCGTTGGCCTTGTATAACTGCTGGGAGTAGTTGTAGTTTTTCCCGCTGGTGTATATCGAACCTGTGCGCTGCTGGGTGAGCGAATTACCAATGGTGTCGACCACCGCGTTGTTGCAAAGCATGGTGTGGAATGTTTTCAAGCTAGCCCAGGAGGTGCTGTCGGTATAGGTGTCGTTGATACTGTTTCCATACAATCCACGCACAGACCATTCGTAAGTGTTGTCGGACAGGAGGTTGGCGATGGTTGCATGATTAGAGTGAACCAGACGGGTCTTGTATGCGCTGTTGCTTCCACTCAGGCGATAGCGGACGCGATAGGCGTCGGCATTGCCGATCCAAGACAGGGAGGCCGATGCTGTGGTAAGACGTTTGGTGGTGAGGTCGGCCGGCACAGGATGGTTGCTGTATGTGAACGAAATGGTGTTGCCGGCAGAACCGATATTGGTGATGGCGAAACCTGTCTCGCGTGTGCCGTCGGACAGGAACGGGTAGGGGTCGGTAGAGGGGGAGAACTCGGTGCGGCGGGTATCGCGAGAGAAACTGGCCTTTCCCAGGTTTCCGTTCTCATATCGCGAGGTAGACCCTGGGCGGAAGATCCATATCTCGTCAAACACAGTTTCGTCGTCATACCCTGCGTTTCCGCCAAAGCGGGTGTCGACACGGTACACAATCAGACCTTTGCCGGGGATGCCCGATTCAAAGTTGTTCTCGGTATTGCGGTACTCCACCACATAGTATTGGTCGGGGGATGAGCTGGGGAAGCGGTAGCAGTTGTTGGAGTTGGTGCTGTCGGCGACGGAGTTGAGGGTATAGCGTCCGGGTGTGGTGATCAGGGGGATGCTGTCGATCCAGTTGCCATACTTGTATTTCATGTAAGCCATGGAGTGCTGAGGGGGGTTGGCGTTTCCGGCCATCAGGTCCCAGCTGCCCACCGGGGTGATGGAGGTGCCGGTGTTGTAGCGGTACAGGTCGGGGGCGCCCAGGGAGTGGAACATCTCGTGGCAGAAGGTGCTAGGTCCGAAATAGTTTGACCCGGACCCTTCCAGTTGGAAGTTGAAGGTGTTGACCCGTTTGCCATTGATATATACCTCGCGACCGTAGAGGTTCCACTTGTGAGGCCAGAGGAGGTCGCTCCATCCGGTGTAGGAACCCTTGACGATGAAGTTCACGTTGTCGATACTGCCATCGCCGTCGCAGTCCAATACGTAGTCGGTCGGCACGGGTGCATGGGTATTGATATATTCGACAGCCCCCACAAGGAGTTCGAACTCGCGGTCGGTGCGTTGGTTGTAGTTGGTGTATCCCACGGGGTTGTTGTCGGCATAAGGCATATAATATCCGCGGGGGTGTGGGGACTGATAGGAATTGATAGTGTCGCCCGTGGGCGCGGGGGCGTAGTAGGTGCGCATGAATATCTTGTTGTACGAAGCGTGCTTGAAATAGTTGTACAATGAAGGCACGGTGCTGGTTGAAGAGTCGTTGAACATCATGTCGATGGAGTTGAACGAACGTCGGTACGACGAGTCGTCGGCGAAGCGGATGAAGATGACCAGGTTGCAGTAGTCGCCGTGGTTGCGTCCTTCCGTCTTGGGCTGTGCCGTGCGGTACTGCGGGGGAATCTCCCATGCGCGGCGGTGCTTGGCCCATTCCTCACGGCTGATGGTGAGGCCGGGGGTGAGCCCCTCGGCGGCGGGGTTTGTGGCCGGGCTGACCACACAGGACGAGGGAGAGGGGTTGCCTTCCGCATCGGCCACGGCATAGACCCAGTAGCCATCCGTTCGTTGCACAATGGTGTAGTTGTTTGCGTCGTGGTAGCGGTGGTAGCACTCGTCGCCGGTGACAAAGAAATGCACAGTGTCGCCATTGGGCTGTATTTGTGCCACGGGCATCTTTGTCACGTAGACGGCGTGTGCCTGGAGGCCACACAGAAGAAGGATGGGTAAGAGTAGTTTTTCGGTAATGCGTTTCATCTTTTGGGATATTAATGAATTTGATTATATACGGATTTTTTCAGCCAGAGGGCCTGTAACAGGCCGCGCAGCAAAAGGTAGGCCATGAAGGCGGTCCAGAGGATGTTGTTCCAATGATATTGATATGTGGAAATGCCGGTATGTTGATATGACGGGAGACAGCAATGCTTGATGCCGAAATAGAGGGCGAAGAACGCTGCCGAAGCCACGAACATGCTGTTGCGCATGGTGCGCGAAGCCGTGGCGCCCACGAAGATGCCGTCGAACAGGAAGGCGGCGAAGCCGCATACGGGGATGATGAGTGTCCAGAACATATACGGATGCGCCCCGGCAACCAGTTCATCCTGGTCGCTGAACAGTCTCAATATGCCGTCGCCCGCAACGGCGTATATCGCAGTAAAGGCGGCAGTGAGTATCAAGCCCCACATGATCAGCAGCCGCACGGCCTGTCGCAGCGACTTTCGGTCTTGGGCACCGATGTAGCGGCCCACCAGGCTCTCGCCGGCATAGGCGAAGCCATCCATGATATAGCTGAAGAGGGTGAAGAACTGCAGCAGCAGGGCGTCGATTGCCAAGACTTCGTCGCTTATCTTGCCGCTGGCGATGGTGATGAAAGTGAACACGGCCGCCAGGCATACGGTGCGCAAGAAGATATCCCCGTTCACCTTGAAGAAACGGCGCATGGCTTTCCAGCGCAAGGCATCGGCGATGTTGGCTGCTGGCGGCCGGCCGCCGGC
Organism: uncultured Bacteroidales bacterium; assembly: GCA_905234695.1. Classification (GTDB taxonomy): domain Bacteria; phylum Bacteroidota; class Bacteroidia; order Bacteroidales; family P3; genus Colimorpha. Next base: position 4,305 of record CAJOHZ010000002.1, read on the forward strand.
GGTCAAAGTTGCCTTGAAAAGTTTCCCGTACTTCTTTACCACGAAGAAAAGTCCCACGGCCAAGCCGCTATACTGAGCGATGACAGTGCCCAGCGCCACCCCGCGAATGTCCCAATGGAGCACCAGGACAAAGAGGAGGCTGCACCCGATATTGACAATATTCAGGAAGATGGCTATCCACATGGGGAGGCGGGAATTCTGCATCCCGATGAACCACCCCTTGACTGCATACAGCCCCAACGTGGCGGGGGCGGCCCAGATGCGTACATAGAAATATGAGAGAGCCAGCCTTATCACATTGTCGCTGCCCTCGAAAAGCATCCGAGCCATCTGAGCCAAAGGCCATTGCAGCGCCAGCAGCAGGATTGCCACCGCCAGGGCGATGGCGAAGGCGCGTAGGAAGATGTGCACCGCCTCGCGCATGTTCTGCGCGCCGTAAGCCTGGGCGGTGAAGCCGCTGGTGCCCATACGCAGGAATCCGAAATTCCAGTAGATAAGGTTGAAAATCTGAGTTCCGATGGCAATGGCGCCGATATGGCTGGCGCTGAGGTGCCCGACGATGGCCATATCCACCATACCCAGCAGAGGGACGGTGATGTTGGTGACGATATTCGGCAGGGCCAGCCCCAGGATGCGCTTGTTCAATTGAAGATTAAAATTGAAAATTAGAGGGATGCTTGAGCCACATTGAGTATCCTGCGGGAGCTTTTGTCCGATACAAAAGCCACCAGATGGCAATTTTCCGCGTGCCACCGCTCGTTCATATCGAACGGCAGGCGTACCGTGCGTTTTTCGCCAGCTGCGCCCGAGGCGGCGACATCGGTGCCCCAGGGGTCGGTGATGATGGCCCGCAACACGTGGTTCTGTTCATAGTTTTCGATTCGGGCCTTCGTGCGGCTGTCCTGGGCGGTGTATATCTTGTCTTCGGTCAGCAGCAAGGTGAGCGTCAGAGAGTCGTCCACCGTCTTTTCGAACGACAGATAGATGTCGGCGCCGGTGGTCTTGCCCCCGTCAGCCACGGGGACCACCTTGATGGACACCTCCGGTGCGGGGGAGATTACCGCATCAATCTTGTCGTCGAAGTTGCTCGTGGGAGTGAAAATATCCCATGCGGCACCGTTTTTCGCCCGCATCAGCAGGGCGGCGGGCTGGCCGCTGATGCCGAAATATTCATACCATTTTGAGCCGTCGCCGGTACGCAGGTCTTCGTCGCCGCTGTAGGGCTCGCCAAAGGCGCCGGAGTGGATGGCCACCACGACCAGCTGTTCCCCATATTTCGCAAGGGCATCGTGAAGCACCACATCGGCCTTGGGGCAGTTTACGCAGCGCACGCCGGTGTATTTCTCCACAAAGGCCCGCTGCACGGCAGGCACGTCCTCATCGGTGTCGTACCATGTGCCATTGGCGCCGGCATATACCCAATACTGCTCCTCTTCAACCTTGTCACAAGAGACGAGGAGGAATAGGAGGGATGAACTAAGAACCAGGAAGTATAGGAATCTCTTCATAATTATCAATTTTCGATTTAGAACGAGCTAGTCAAACTGAAGGTGAGGCCATTGCTGGCGGGCACAGGGCGGCACACGCCGCCGATACACAGCAGCCCTTCGCGCTGCTTTCCGTAGCCAAGCTGGAGGCGGGTGGCGCCGTGGGTGTAGCCCACGCTGACGTTGTAGTAGTTGCCGATGCCGTCCTTGTATGCGTATTGGTCGCTGACCGACACAAACCATGCACTGGTGAAGTTATACTCCACCAATCCCATAATCCAGTCGCCGCAGCGTTTGTCGTTCACATTGTAGTCGTATTTGCTGTCGCTCTCCAACCATTCGGCTTCGAAACGCAGCACGTTTTTCTTGTTGATTTTCCATGTCAGGTCTCCGATGGCAACGATATTGTGGTGCAAGTCGCCCTCATGGCCTTCCACCACGGGGTTGAACACCTGGTAGCCGCCCGTCACAGTCAGTTTCAGTGACGAAGTCAACTTCCTGGCCACCTCCAGCGTGGCGTCGCCATAGTATAAATCGCCTGCTCCGAAATAGGTGGCGGTATATCCGTTGGTTCCCATGCCCCCCACTGTTGAGGTGTCAAGACCAGCGATGATGGAGGTGTTAAAATGCAAATCCATGCCGTACTTACCCCCCAGCCAGGTGTCTTTCTTCACCTTGTACATCACGTCGCCTTGCAGCCCCGTCTCGCCAGTGGTCTGGGTGGCATAGGGGTACATGCTGAGAAATGCGTAAGTGTGCTGCTTGGTGATGGCAGGGATATAGTTGATATAGAGCATCTCGCCAGTAACCGCGCGCTGAGACTTGAAGCACATGTTGTCCACCCGCTTGGCTTGTACGTTGGCGCTGAATCCCTTTTGCGAATAGGTGAGGTTCAGCATCAGGGCTTCGCCCTCTTTCATGATATAGTCGTTCATGATGCTCGGGTCTTGGCCCTTGCGGGCGTATTCGGCTTGCAGACCCCAGTTGAGGTAGGCCATATCCATGCGCACTGCACCGGCCCCCACATTCAACGGGATATTCAGCTTATAGCTTGGGTTGGCCGGGTTGAGTTGCGTCTCACCCTCCTCGTATTTACTCACGAACCCCGCACCAAGGGTCAAGCGGAGCTTGCTCTCGGACATGGGTTTGAGAAGACTGTTGAGGTTTAGCTCACCATCAATGCCGCGCACCAGCCCCTCGCCGTATTCCCAGAAAAAGCGTTGCTTTCCGGCCAAAGCCTTGATGGTAACACCGTCCACCGGACGCAGGGCGACATTCATGCCCAGCAACGAGTTGTCCAGGCCGAGGTACCGATCCTCATAAGCCCGTAAAATCATGCCGCTACCGAATTGTTCATAGAAGGTACCGGCGGTGATGCTCAGTTTTTCGCCCATGTAGCTGACGAAATAGTTCGAGAAGCCCTGCCCCTTGTAGCGATTGTCGAATCCCAACATTGGGTTCTGGTAAATCTCGAAACGGAGACCTCCGATGAAGTCTCCGTTGGTGTAAAGGATGTCGGCCCGGCCGTTCAGCAGCACCCTCTCGGGTTTCATTTCGGCACCGATAAGGGTGTCGGTCCGTGTCAGCTGGCCATCCAGTTGAATATTGCCCGTCACATGGCCACCGGCAATGCCTTGGGCCCGCACCGCAGGTGCGACGAGAAGAAAGAGAGAAGAACTAAGAAGTAAGATGGCTGTTGCCCTTTTCATGGTCTGTTAAATCTATCAAGTCTAGGTATCTATAAATCTTCAATCCTCCATGGCCTTCTTCACGACCTCCAGCAGCTCTTCCTCGCTGCCTTCGACAAATGAGGTATGCTGCCACACGATTTCGCCTTTGCCATTCACCACAAAGGTGTGGGGTACATTGACCACGTTCATAGCGCGTTTGAAGTCCTGATTTTGGTCGATGTACACCTCGTAGTCCCATCCGTTGCCGTCAACATGGGGTTTCACACGAGCCGCGCTGCGGGCGTCGTCAATCGAGATGGCCACCAGTTTCACACCGGTCTCATTCTGCCAGTCCTCATAAACCTCTTTGATGGTGTTCAACTCGCGGTTGCAGGGTTTGCACCAAGTGGCCCAGAAGCTGATGATCATCGGTTTTCCGTCATTCTGGAGGGCAGAAGTCTGCACACTGCTTCCGTCCAAAGCCTTTATCGTGATGTTTTGGGGCAGTTGGGCGTTCTGTGCCATGCCGATACAAGCCATCGCCACAGCGGTCAAGGTTAAGAGAAATCTTTTCATATACGTCAAAAGTGTTTGTGATACGTAAATATTCTTGCTAAAAACGCATTTTTCCCTATTATATTGTATCACCCGTAAAAAATTCATTATGTAAAAGAGCGCTTACCCAAAAAGCAGGGCCGCGTACCGCGGCCCTGCTTTGATATAGTCATACCAGGGGTTCAATGTTGTCAGGCGTAGGAGTGCATCCCACCGAGCAACAGGTTGACGCCGAAGTAGGTGATGACAACGCTCAGAAATGCCAACAGACAGTAGAGATGGAAGAGCCTTGGATGGTGGCGAAGGCTCTTTTCGTAGAGCAGCGGCATGAGGTATATCAGCAGTGTGATAAGCGCCCATACCTCTTTGGGGTCCCAAGACCAATAGCAGCCCCATGAGACATTGGCCCATACCGCGCCAATCATGATGCCTATGGCCAGCAATGCAGTCGCGGGGTACAGTAGCAACAGGCTGATGCGTTGCAGTCGGGTGGTTTGGGAACGCAAGATGAGCCCCGCCAAGCTGTTAAGCATGACGAAAAAGAAAAGGGCATAGGCCATCATGATGATGGTGACGTGGAGTGTTAGCAGTGGTGAGGACAGCACGGGCATGAGGTTGGTTATCGGCGGGTTGGATCCACTCATCATGGCCACCAGAAGACAAAATCCCATGGCGGGCAACGCGATAGAAGGGGCTAGTCTGTGTCGGGGAGTTGCCAGCAGACCGATGACGCCGATGCCGATAGTCATCAGATTCATGCTGTCGAATCCGCCGGCCATGGGCGCATGGCCTCCCGCCACCCAGCGCAGTATGACGACAAGCAGCAGGAAGAGGGTCAGTGCCGCCACTGCCACCAGGGCAATTCCTTTGTTGATACAGGCCACCTTTTCGTGGCGATTGTGGCAGTACAGCGCCAGCGCGAATGTTAGCAGTCCGAGTGTGATGCAGAGCATCGCCAACCATCTTCCGGTAGTGAGGGCATTGTAGAGTCGTTCGGCATTGATGCGACTCTCTGAGGGTAGCAGGTCTGCAGCTTGTCTCTGCTGAAATTGTCGAGTCTTCTCGAACACCGTTGAAAGCGTCTCGAAGTCGCCGCTTACCACCAACTCCTGACAATAGCTGAGTTGTTTTCGGACAAAAAGGTATTCGTCGTCGCCAACCCCGAGGGGCAGGTCATCGCTTTGCGAGTACCAATTGATGGTTCCATTGCTGTCGGCCAGTGGATAGATTTTAAGCATCTGACCGCTGAAAAGCATTTGTACGAGATTGTATTTCTCGTGTATGGCACGCATTCCACCAGGCATAGGGTGCCTTTCGAACAGGTCCTGATGGGCGGCCAGGTTACTGAACGAGGTATAGGCACCCTCCATGCCCAGTTGCCGATGCATATCAACCCCTTTGACTTTTATCATCGGCTCCTGGCTCCAGTCATCGAAATAGAAGACCCATCCAGCCAGTACTTGTTCTGAGGAAAGCCCTTGATAGGTGGGTTTTCCATAGAGTTTTGTGGTGAAATCTTTTGCGAGGGTCTGCAGCGGAGATATCCGCCCCTTGTACAGCACGTACACCTGACCCATTTGATCCGCGACAGTTTGCGGCAGGGTGCGTGGAGTGGCGTGGGCAGTAACGCCGAAGGTCAACAGCAAAAGCAATGTGCCACCTTTCAACATACGGCGGAAACGCGAACCGGGCGTAAGAAACATCCATACCAGTCCCACCAGCAGCATCAGATAACCGAGATAGGTGACGGCGATGCCGACGGGGTCGTGCGCCACGCTCAGCGTGGAGTTTCCTTCGGAATCGTAGTCCTCTTGGTAGAAGCGGTATCCGTCTTTGCGCAGAATGTGGTTCATGGAAATATCCGCTGATTCTCCCTCTATATTTACATGGCTCACGAAGTCCATCGGAGCCCGAGTTCCAGGATAGTTGACCACCTCAAACCGGTCAAGAATCAGCGTGAACGGCAAAATCGCCGTGTCACCACTATCAGTTGTAAAAGAGGTGGTTGCCTTGCCGGGCTGCATGGTAACATGACCGTGCTGTCCAGTCCAGAAGGTGAGCGCGCCGCCAAGCAAGATGATTGCCACCGAGGAGCAGAGCAGCAGTCGGTGAGGAACAAGCCACAGACGGTGCCGTACCACGGCGGCCACCGCCGCCACTCCAAACACGGCTAACAGCAGGCAGAACCACCAGGAACCATAGAAGAGGTCGACGGCCACCTCATGTCCGCGGCTGCGTTCCACAATGGTACCGACGGCGAACACGCACACCGTCGGCACCATGAGGATGAGTGGCCATAGTTTCGAGAGTTTCCGTGACATGCTAGATGGCGTTGATGAATTTGACCACGGCTTCCCGATCTTCTTTCGACAGTTGGCGGAATTTCTCCACTGTCCAGCGGGCATCGCTGCCGGGGCAACCATGCCACATGATGGCTTCCATTACGTTACGGGCACGGCAGTCGTGCAGACGATCAGCATGACCGCTGCATACAGGCGATAACCCACGCCCCCACAGCGGGGTGGTGCGGCACCAGCCTGTGCGAATGTCGTTGGGCATACGGAGACGGTGCTGGACCATGTCGCTATACGGCCATATTTTCTGATAAGGATAGCGTGGCAGCCGTGCGTCGGCATCGCTGAAAAAGCCGTTGGGGTCAGTGAAGTTGTCGGGACCTGTGGTCCAACTGGGACGGTGGCAGGCAGCACATCCCAGGTCGCGGAACAGCTTGCGTCCCCGTTGAACGGTGGGGTCGGCTAGGTTACGGGCGGCAGGTACTGCCAAACCACGATGCCACACCATGAAGTCTACATAATTCTGGTCACTCATCTCGGCGGGCAACGTGTCGCACATCAGGTAATTGTAGATGTCGGTCTCGGGGTCGCCACTCTTGTTCCATTGGGGGAAGTAGCGGTAAAAATCGGCCTGTACTTCGGGGTCTTGCGAGGCGCGGGTGGCATAGATACTCTTGTTGAGACTGAGATAATGGCTCCGGCGGTCACTGCGGTTGACGTTTGTGATATTCCAGATGGCATTGGCGCCAGCGGCATCCTGCAAGGGTCCGCGGCTCAGCGCGTAGGTGAACCGTTTGGGGTGGGTAGTGTTGCCGTACAATGATGCCCAGTCAGCGCCGGCCCAGATAGCAGGATTGAGGTCCGCACCAGCCTCGTATTCTTTCAGGTACTGCGCTTTGAGCGAGTCGTCGGGGATGGCGTCAAGTAACCCTGTACCATAGATACCGATGGTGCTTTCCAAACGGAATCCCAGATTGGCATAGGGTACGGAAAGCGGTGCGTAAAAAGCATCTTCAGGGATGGTGACTTCAGGGTATATCAGGCTGTAACTCTCGCCGTCGGGGAAGGTGTTTCCCCATTCGTCAGTGTAACTGAGCCAAGCAATGTCAATTTTGCTTTCGTCAATGGAGGGTTTGAAGGGAGCCACCGCCTTTGTTTGTGGCATTCCGGCCACCGAGGTCTCGTAGGGTTCATTGGGGAGGGTTTTGTTATACACTACCAGCAGGTATCCGTTGCCCCAGTCGTCGGCGCGATAGCGCTCCATACGGCGGCCGTGGCCATAGCCTGGATGGCAGGCCTCGCATGACGAACGTACATACAACGGTCCTAAACCGTTGAATGGCGGGTTGTTTTGGGTGACCGTGTGTTCAAAGAAGAATTCCCCGTATTTGAAGGCATTCACCATGCCAGCCTGCTCAACGGCAGGGGTGGGGTCCTCGAAGGCCGAGGCCGATTGGTTGAAGGTGGTCCCCAGTCGTCCACCGGCATAGGTCTCTTCTTCAACTCCCTCGGCGGCAGGACTGCCGGGTTCTATAGGGGTGATCTCTTCCGGATCCTTATTGCATGCCACTAGCCCCACCAGAGTGAAAGCAGCAACCAAAGAGAATAAACGTGTGTGTCTCATCATATTTGTTTTTTTAGATTAGATGGGTTTAGTTATTACGCAGATAGTCGATGGCAGTACCTAATGCATCGCTCAACTCAGCACAGGCTTCCACGGCAGCCCCGTTAGCGGCATCGCTATAGTGCAATACAAAGGGAACTGGCATGGCATCAATCTTGGCCAGAGCGTTGTCGATGGCGGCACAAATGGTGGCATCCAGCGAGGCGTTACGGTCGCTGAGGTATTTGTGCAACGATTTGTCGTTGTTGCGCTGCCCCACCACGCCGCCATAGTACACATTCTGGATGCTGACGATGTTGTTATGGAAGTCGATGATGGATTTTTGGCTGTAGGGCGACTCGATATAAGTGATGTCCTCGCCGTGCCATGCAGCGTAGATTTTCGAACTGCCCACTTCGTCGGCAATATCCGAGCAGCCCTGCATGATGGCCATGAGGGCAGCGTTCCGGCTGGCATAGGTGCTTCCAGCCTTGCCGGCATTCTTCATGTTTTGGCCGTAACTGCTGCTGCCACCAGCCACGGTATAGCTCATCTCCATTTCGTCGAGTTTAGAGATATGGCTCGCCGGGGCATTGTCGCCCATCCAGCCCACCTCTAGCTGATAGCAACGGTTGCGCAAATCGCCCGACACAGCCACGACGTATGTCCATTGGTCGGCAGTGATGTCCGAGATATTCTTGGCATGTCCGTCAGTAAACAGGATGTATTCGATGCCGTGGAATCCCAACAGGGCGTTTCCCAGTCGCTCACCAGCTACCACATCGCCATCATCGCCCTCAAGGGCGGCTAGCATAGCGGGACTGTTCATCAGTGTGTGGAAGGCATCTTCGTCCAACGGCCATGAGTCGATATGCGGGTCAATGCCGAAATCGCCCGCTGCGCCGAAGAGGAAGGCTTCGCTTTTCTCCCATTCCTCGCGGGCGGCAAGGAATGTCTCGCAGGCAGTCTGCAAACCAGATTGGGAAGGATTGGCCTTCAACGCAGCCAGCTGATCGGCCAACAACTCGGCTTTGGCAGCCAAGGCACCATATGTGGGGGCCACGGTGTGGTCCACAAACTGGGCGGCCACTTCCGCTGCCGCTTGCTCGTCGTTGGTAAGTGTTCCGGGTTCAGGGACTGGCTCATCTTTTTTGCAGCCCGACAGGCATACAGCGGCAGTCAACGCCACCGCCATGCAGAGTTTTACTAAAGGTTTTTTCATGGTATTGAAGTTTAGTTGATGTATTGATTTCGGATATCTAGTTAAAAAATCCCGCCCATGTCATGCCGACGGCTACCCAGGGTTCAGGGTTGTATTGGCTACTGAACCGGCGTAGTCCCCATTCGGCTTTGACGGCGATTTTAGGCAGCGGAAAATAGTTCACGCCGATAGTCAGCACTTGCCGGGCAGTCCATTCGATATCGGCAAATCCCTCGGCAGGCACATAACTGTCATACTGGTCATAACGGCCGAAAAGGTAAAGTTTCTGGTCAGTCGAACTCCAGGCCATGAGATTGAGCCCCACCTCGTGAGAGATGTCATAAGCATTACGCCCCACAGGTGTGTGGGGATAGGGATTGCCCGTCATAGTGGTCTGATTCTTGTTGCGAGTCGAGACAAGGTCGGCATCATCCAGATAGCCGTAGTCCACGTTTCCGCGCACCATGAAATACTTATTTTTGAAGGCGAAGTCGAAGGCTCCTACCAGCACTGTCCCAGTGGCACCATAGTATTTCGATGTCTCTTGATATACGGTGGTGGTTATGTCGTTGTTGAATGTGTTGCCCGCATAGCCCGAGATGCTCATCCGCAAGCCACGGACACCGATCCAGTCTACACGGAACGCTCCTGCCAAACTGTTGGCAGGACGGAACTCGTATGGTGAGGCAGATCCATTGTGAATCCATCCTGCCTCGTTGAACAGGTTACTATTCAAGGCAGGTAACAATTGCACTTCATACCGCCAAGCACCCGCACGCCCCCACAGGCTCACACCCGTCTCGTGCCATGTACAGGGCAAAATAGTATTCTCGCCCTCAGGTCGATAAACGGTAAAGAACTGCGTGGGCAGGTGGCTGTTGTTGGTCATGCCTACAGGCACTACGATATGCCCTGCACGGATGTTCAACGCGGGGCTGAAGCTCTTCTGTACCCAGAACTGCTCCAATGCCACCTCACCACCACGCTCCACTTCTTGCTCGAATTCGCCAGTTTCTTCTGTCTCTTTCTCAACTGCGGCTTCCACACCTCCGTGTTCGAACTCTATTTCAGTGCCCATGCTCCATCCGTGGCCATAATCATAGCCTAGCATCAGTACAGCATGAGGCAGGTCCACCCGTCCGTGACCACGGCTGTCAGCATAGCGGTCGGCGTGGGAATACCGGAACACATTGTCGCTATAGAAATTGTATTTGTATACAGCCTCTCCGTAACCACCAATAGTGAGGCGGTTCGCTTTGGCGGAGCTGTCCTGTTGGGCCGACACAGAAATGGTTGCGGCTCCCATCAACAATGTGCAAACAACTGCTTTTGTGATAATTCTGCTCATGGCATACATTGATTTTGTTTTGCAAAGATCGTAAATGCCGCATGTCTGCACAATCCCTATTAGTGGTTATTTTTAGTGCCGGCTAAACGCGACAAACTTCCGCAATAATCCTTTGCGGAAAATCTAACGAATTGTGTGATAGTTTGTAATGAAAAGAATCCCGTTATGTACGCGACTCACTACTGTTAATGATTCTCTCACCCTATTCCGGAAGGGGGGCGGAAGGGGAGAGCAATGTGAGCAGGGTGGTACGGGCGAGGGTCTCGGGAATTCCTTCAAGGGCCTGACGGGCCTGACGGGCATGGTCTGCAATCAATCCGAGAGGGTCAATGCCTTCGGGTAAAGCTGCGTCATGGAACTTGTCGAGGCTCTTCATGTCATCCTGCAATTGAAATATCATTCCGTAATGGTAACCAAACTGTTGCATATTTTCAATATACACTCCTGTAGGAGTCTCTCCAAAGGACATAGCACCCAGTCGACAGCAGGTGTCCATCAGTGAAGCGGTTTTATATCCGATGACCGTGAGGTAATCTTTCAGGGAGGTCCTTTTTTGCCGGGTAAGAGAAAGTTGCCAAAGCTCACCTTGGCTCATGGCGGCAACGGTATGGCTCACTAGTTTTGATATCTCGTTGTCGCCCACCTCGTGCAGCAGCGTCATCACCTGTGCCAGATAGTAGTCGCCGCACAGTACTGCCGTTTGGTTGTCCCAGTGGTGTCGCACAGAGTCGTGTCCGCGCCGTTGGTCAGATTCGTCCACCACGTCATCGTGCATTAGGGTGGCATTGTGTAGCAGTTCCATGGCTACCGCCAGTCGGATATGATGAGGGTGCATTGTACCGCATGCCTTGGCCGACAATAAGACTAACAGAGGCCGCAATTGCTTCCCGGGACAAGAGGCCAGATAGCGGCCCACTTCGTCCAACAAGGGCGTCTGGTGCCAGATGCGGCGGCCGTATTCTTCTGCGAACTGTTGGAATTCGCTGGCTACAGGGGCTCGTAGTTGGTCGAGGGTCATGCGGAATGAGTGGTGTTAGTTGATTTTGCTTTGCGGAAGGTGGATGCCTGAGGTAGTGACCATGGCGATAGGGGTTCCTTCCTCATCGCTGACAGTGATGGAATAGGCGCACGTGGTGCGTCCCTGCCGTAAGCAGGTGGCCGTCGCGGTGAGGGTGTTGCCATGGGGCTGTGCGAGATACTGGACATGGGTATCAAACGAGACCCATGCCAGCGGGGTGTTGTCTGCCAGACAGCCGCTGTTAGCGGCAGCGGCAAAGGCCAGGTCTGCCAGCGTGAAGATTACGCCGCCCATCACCGCACCCATAGCGTTGCGATGGCGCGGAAGCAGCGCCACCGAGCATCGGGCATGGTTAGGCTGCACCTCCTCAATGCTAATGCCAGTGGCCTCTGTGGCGTAACGGTCGTATGCAAACGTCTCGCGAGCCTTAAGCGTTAAACTCGTCATAGAGTGAGGAAATCTTGTTGTACAGCGGTTTGCTCACCTTCACCAAGGGCATACGCAACACGTTATTGGCATAGCCTTCAATCTCGATGAGTGCCTTGATGCCGGCAGGGTTGCCCTCCTCGAAAATGGCGTTCATCAAAGGTAACATGCGGTAGTGGAGGGGTAGCGCCTTCTTGAGGTCGCCTTTGAGCGCGAATTTGACCATTGACGACATTTCCTGCGGCAGTGCGTTGGCCAGCACCGAGATAACCCCCGATGCGCCCAGTGTGAGCATAGGATAGGTGAGAGCGTCATCGCCCGAGATGACGGAGAACCGTTCCGGCTTGTTTCGGATAATATGCATCACTTGCGCAAGATTGCCCGAAGCCTCTTTGATGCCAATGATATTGGGACATTCATTGGCCAGTTGGAGGGTTGTTTCGGCGGCGATATTGACCCCCGTCCGGCCGGGAACATTATAAATCACCACTGGCACAGGCGACACTTCCGACACCATCTTGAAATGCTGGGCCAGTCCCCGTTGGTTGGGCTTGTTGTAGTAAGGCGCCACAGAGAGGATACCGCTGATGCCGTCGAAGTTGGTCTTGGCAATAGCGTCGGTGAGAGCCTGTGTGTTGTTGCCACCCATGCCAAGCATGATGGGTTTGCGTCCTCCGACACACTCCACGATGAAGTCCTGCACAGCGTGCCGTTCAGTTTCGGTCATGGTGGCCGCCTCGCTGGTCGTGCCCAGGGCGACAATATAGTCTACTCCGCTGTTGAGATTATAGTTAATCAATGCTTCCAGCTTGCTGAAATCGATGGTGTCCTGCTTTCTGAACGGGGTGATTAGTGCAACCCCGGTACCGGTGAATGGATTTTTCATGGATGTAGTATCTGTACTTTCTGTTTATTTTCTGATTTGGGTGAGGTAGGTGAGGAGCTGGGTGAGGTATTCTGCCAACACCCGCGGTCCACGGCCGCGTAGGAAGAGATCGTAACATTGCTCGGCCAGTGGTGAAGGCAATTGGGTGGTGTCGTCGTAAGCTACCCGCAACAACGCTCTGCTCTTCATTGTGACATATAGACCAAAGGGGTCGTCGGCAGTGGCGATGTTGACCAACAGGTCATAGGATTCCTTGATAAAGAAAGCAATGAAGTCCATTGTGGGCAAACCGTTGTGGTCTTGCACTGTGGCGGTGTCGGCAGGCATCTCTATTGTGGTGACTTTGATGCCGCGGTTGGTCATGTGGCGGGTGAACTGGTTGAGGGTAACCTTGTCATCGTCGCTCAAAGCACGGGCGACAATGCCGATGGAGTGTATATCATCCAAATGCATAATCTTCTTCCTGCGAGGCAGTGAGGCCAACCGCTGGAGGGTGCGGACACGCTGTTGTTCCTTTATGGGAGAGAGGGTGGCCATGTTATGCTTGGATTGGTTTAGACAATTTGAAACTCTTGCGGTGCAATGGCGTGGGGCCATACTGTGCCAGTGCACGGTAATGTTCGGCGGTAGGATAGCCCTTGTTACGATCCCACCCGTATTGTGGGTAGCGGCGATGCAGTTCCTGCATGTAGTCGTCCCTGTAGGTCTTGGCCAGTATCGAGGCTGCGGCGATGGAGAGGTATTTTCCGTCGCCTTTTACCACGGTGAAGTAGGGGATGAGCCCTTCGTTGTAAAATCGGTTGCCGTCAATCAAAAGCAACTCGGGGGTAAGGGAGAGTTGTTGCACGGCTATGTTCATGGCGTGCATCGATGCCCGCAGTATGTTTCGGCGGTCAATCTCGTCGGCTTCCACCCGTGCCACTGCCCATGCCAGCGCATCGCGCTCAATCTCGTCACGCAGTTCGTAACGCTGAGCCTCGGTAAACTGCTTGGAGTCGTTGAGTCGGTCGTTGCGATAGTCTTTGGGCAAGACAACGGCGCCCGCAAATACCGCTCCAGCAAGACATCCGCGGCCGGCTTCGTCGCAGCCGCATTCAATCAAATCGGGCGTATGTTGTGACAGCAGCATATCAGGGATTATAGCAGATTCCAGGCGACGAATAGGGCGATGACGACAAGTAGCAGGAGGTTCCACAGCCATTCCATACGTTTTTTCTCGTAGAACAGTGCCGTGGCACAACAGGCAAAGGGGATAGCATAGGCTTGAGTGGGCATCGGTACCACAAGGTTATAGGCCGTCATGGCCACCCCTCCGAGGATGAATAGTGACACCACAGTGGTGTTCTTTTTGTAGTTGATTACCTTACTCTGGCTGTCGACAATCAAGGCTGCAAGACCGAAGACCAGCAGTAGTGTGAAAAGGAGGCTTCCGCCCCAGTCAACCAGACGGCCGTCTGTGCGCAAATGCAGGTCAGTGAGGTCGTACAGTAGCAGGTAGTTTCGATAGAACGACTGGTCGGACATATAGAAATAGGTCTCCAGCACAACATAGGGAGCCAGCAAACCCAACACCACCATCATCCAGTTGCGCCAGCCATATTGGCTGTAATTGATGATGGTCACCAGCATAGGCAACAGGAACACCACCATCGAGGGGCAACAGAGGGTGGCTAACCCAAGACAAGCCGATGCTCCAAACAGGTTGGAAAGTGAGAGTGCCAGCAGGGTGCCATCGTATAGCAGCATCTGGTCGATGGTGAGAATCAAAAAGAGACTGCCCGCCAGCATAGGGGTGAAGGTGAGTTGCTGTGGCCCCAAGCTCATGGCGACAATGAAGAACAGCATCGGCATCAGCGTGCCTTTGTTGGCCAATCGGTGACGGTACAATATCATGTTGAACAGATATCCTTCGACCAGCAGCAGTCCGATGGCGGTGAGGGTGGCCGCCAATGGGCTGAGCCTCCCTGCCCAGAGGCAGAAAAGGTATCCGCCTCCTTGCAGCAACACCGGTTGGGGATTCATCAGTGCGTCTAGCCACAACGCAGCCGTCACCACCAAGATGATGACGGCTTGCAAGAAGATGTCGTTGCGGAATATCTTGAGCATGTGTCAGTATCAATGAACCAAACGGGCGGTGCGTGCGCCGCAGCGCACAAAGTAGATACCCCGTGCCAAACGGGAGATATCAAGGGTGCCCTCCATCGTGATTTCTTTCTGAATAACAGGACGGCCCTCCATTGTGTAGACGGTGACCCGCTCAGGCGTGTGGCGCCCCGTAAGCACGGTAACTGTCGTGGCGGCGGGATTAGGATAGAGTTGTAACGATTTGGCAAAGAACTCCTCGCTGGCTGTCTGTATATCTACACGGGACAATGCTTCGTTAACAGCGGCCATGGCATCCACCTTGCCCCATCCCCAGCGGTCACTGATGCTGTCGCGCTCATGCAGGGGTCCGGTAACAGAATCGTTGCGAGCGGTGCTGCACAGAATTTCACGCACTTCCGCTGAAGTGAGATCAGGATTGGCCTGCAGCAGCAAGGCAACAATGCCTGTGACGGCGGGCGACGACATTGAGGTGCCGCTCATGGCAGCCCACACATAGGTACGTCCATTGAAGGAGTATGTCATCGAAGATGTATAGCTGCTGGTAGTATATGAGCTTATGGAAGAGATTACATTGGAACCAGGGGCAGAGATTTCTGGTTTCATGCGGCCGTCGATGACTGGTCCCTGGCTGGAGAATGTCGTCAAACCTCCCGGTACTATGGTGCCGTCGGGCTTGCGGGTTTCAGCACGATGGGCAGCAACGGCAATGCAGTTGGCTGCAGCCGCAGGCTCGCCGATACCACTGATGTTGTCGCCTGCACTATAGCCCTGCAGGTTGTGGTGGGCATATACACAGCCCATATTGCCTGCCCCGTTGGAGAGGTTACAGACATTCCATGCGTGTACTTTTCCCTCCGTGGCAGTAATAAAGAGATGGATGAGGTAGTTGGGATTTTTGTCCACATTAATAAGCACATGCGGCCGCTGGTTAAAACGGCAAGACTGTTCCACCGTCATGTTGAAATGGAGCGTGTCGTAGCCCGTGCTGTCATTGCCGGCCACCAGTGCGCTGTCCAGATAACGGTCGCCATCAGTGGTGCTGACCCACCGCATCTGGGTGGGCTCACCGTTGCGCACCATGGCAAACGAGACATCGAATGCCTTGCCTGGCTCCCCCCAGAGGATAAGGGCCTGGCCAATTTCGCTGCCTCCATAGTATTCGGCCACCGTGCGTAACGTATCAGCGCTGTCGGCGGTGAAAGTACGGGAGATATGAAAGAGGTCGTCGCCACAGTTGCCTGCACTGGTCACAAAGACGATGCCGCTGTCGCTGTAGCTGTTGAGGGCCTGGCTAAGGTATGAGGTGCCGTCAATTGGGCCAAGGGTGTACATGCCCCAGCTGCTATTGATGACCAGTCGTTTCTGCTCCTGTTTCGATACCTGCCACATCCATTCCACCGCGTCAAGCCACGAGTATTCATCGAGCATGAAGGTGGCGAACAGTAGGTTGGCGTCAGGGGCTTGGCCTACATACCTGTCGTCAATGCCGCGTCCTGCCGCTATGCCCGCCACATGAGTACCATGGGTGCCATAGTCGTAGATGTTAGCCGTGTCGCCACCGGCGGCTTTCAATTCCTCACGGGTGTTGAACACAGTGCCATAGTCGAACCCGTCAGGAGCAGGTCCTGCTTGCCGGAACTGATCCCATGCACGGAGCAGGCGGAAATTGCTGCGCCCCTTGTTGTTGTAATTAATATGCATGTAGTCGAACCCCCAGTCGGTGATACCTACCAACACACCCTGACCTGTGTAGGCCTGCGGGAGACCATTGCCGGCATGAACGCTGTCGGTTCGGGTATCGACACGGGTCTTGTTGAGGTGCGGATAGAGCGGGCGTGCCACGCTGTAGCCCACAATCTCGGGACACTGGTCCACTTCGCCGAGCAATGCCAGTGGGAGTCGCAAGGTGACAATGTGGCCGGCACGGACACCCACCGTGATACCTTTGGCCCGGAAGGCGTCGGCATCAAACCGTTCGCTTACTTCGGCCAACAGCTTTACTTCTGCCGCACTGCTTTTGGTTTGGCTTTGGCGCAGCAACGCCACACGGGAGGTGGCGTCGCATTTCGGATGACTGTCAAGACGCACGGTCTGTCCCACCGCGCTGAAGGCGGTCAGCAGGGCCGCCACAAGGAGTATCTTCTTCATGCTGGAAAGATAATGTTTCGCTGTTGTTTTCAATCGAGGTACTTCAAGACTTCCCCCCCTTTGAACAAGGCATGTATCACGGTGCCGTCCTTCTCGGTCAAGACCCCTTCGCCGTCGTATTTTCCGTTCTTCCACTCACCTTTGTAGTGCGAACCGTCGGAATAGAGCACGGTGCCTTTGCCGTCGAACTTGCCGTTCTTCCACTGGCCCTTGTAGTTGGAGCCGTCTTCGTACACGATTTCGCCTTTGCCGTCCATACGGCCGAACATCCACTTGCCTTTGTACACGGTGCCGTTGGCCCAGTGACGCTCACCATAGCCATGGCAAACACCATTCACAAAATCACCTTCATAATAGTCTTTGGGATCGGGGGCAAAGGTGTAGATGCCCTTCCCGGTACGGTTCTCGTCGAAAGTGCCGGTCAGTTTGTCTCCGTTGGCATAGTAATAGGTGCCTTCTCCTTTGGGACTACCTTTCACCCAAGTGCCCTCATAGCGACCACCATCGTGGTATTTATACACTCCTTGGCCGTGGAACACATCGTTCTTCCACTCGCCGTCATAACGGTCGCCATTGGCAAATTCCAAGGTGCCATAGCCTGCACGGCGTTCGTGCGAGTCACGGGTACCAGTATAACGGTCGCCATTGCCATAGACTTTCGTGCCCACATCCTGAGTGTATCCGAGTTGACTGTAAAGCAGTGCAATAACAAGTATTGCAAAAGATAATTTATGTGTCATGATGAGTGTAAATTTTTTTGCAAAGATACAAAAAAAATCTAATTTCAGGTGTTTTTATTTTTTTCCCACCCCCATTCAGACAACTTCGTTGTAGTCCTTGAGTGCTCTCGGTGAGGCTTTTATGTCCCTTTTTCCATCCTTTTACTCTTATCTTACACATACCCAACACTTTTCCCACACTTCTCCCAATCTACATTGGAGAAGTATTGGAGAAGTATTAGAGAAACATTGGAGAAGGACCGAAGGAACACCGAAAGAACATAAGCGTCACATAAGGACCACACCGGGATTACTTTCTCACCACGGAGACGATTCGGTAAGACACACACTTTAGCATTTTGGTTTCACCAAAAGTGTGGGTTAGGCAATCCCTAAAAGCCTAATGAGGGGAAAGACAAAATATCAACCCCCAACCGACGTGGCGGTAAAGGAGTTCCAACAGTTTGAACAGAATTGTGTAGATAATCTTTTCCGCGGGAAGTATTGCACTATTAAATAAAATTTGTATCTTTGCATTCTCAATTTTTCTGTAAAAGAACTAAAAAACAATATTAAAATGTCCAACAATCAGATAGTTAATAAAGACGACCTCGTCGTCCGCTTCGCTGGTGATTCCGGCGACGGTATGCAGTTGTCGGGTACCCTCTTTTCCGACGCTTCTGCCCTGACAGGAAACGACATCGCCACCTTCCCCGACTATCCTGCTGAAATCCGTGCCCCGCACAATACCATCGCGGGTGTGTCGGGCTATCAGGTGCATGTCGGAAACCACATCTACAGCTCCGGCGACAAATGCGACATCCTCGTTGCCATGAACCCCGCGGCTTTCAAGTCGCAACTGAAATGGGCCAAGAAAGGTGCCACCGTCATTGTTGACATCGACACCTTCACCGACGAGGCCATGGAGAAGGCCGGTTACAAGGACAATCCCTTCACCGACGAACTTGAGCGTGCCTACACTATCATCAAAGCACCCGTCACCAGTTTCACCGAACGCATCGGTGAGGCACAGGGAGTTGACAAGAAGACCGCCGACAAGAGCCGCAACATGTTTGCCCTCGGCATCATCTTCTATGCAACCCACAAGACGCTGGACCAGACCTTCGCCTATCTGGAACGTAAATTTGCCAAGAAACCCGCCGTCGTGGCCTTGAACAAGGCTGTGCTGACCGAGGGCTATGAATATGCCGACAAACTGGAGGTGATGCACTCGCACATCTTCGAGGTCGCCAAGGCCGACAAGATGGAGCACGGCCGCTACCGCAATATCACCGGTAACGTGGCTACTGCTTGGGGTCTTCTGGCTGCCAGCGAAAAGAGCGGTCGCCGTCTCTTCCTCGGAAGTTATCCTATCACCCCCGCCACCGACGTCATGGTCGAACTGGCCAAACACAAGAGCCTTGGCGCCCGTGTGTTCCAAGCCGAAGACGAGATTGCCGGTGTCTGCTCCGCTATTGGCGCCAGCTATGCCGGTGCATTGGCATGCACTAGCACTTCCGGCCCCGGTCTCTCGCTGAAGAGTGAAGCGCTGGGTCTGGCAGTGATGACCGAACTCCCGCTTGTGGTTGTCGACGTGCAGCGTGGCGGTCCCTCCACGGGTCTGCCCACCAAGACCGAGCAGAGCGACCTCGGCCAGGCCCTCTACGGCCGCAACGGCGAGGCTCCCCTCGTGGTTGTCGCTGCATCGAGCAGTGCCAACTGTTTCTACTGGGCTTTCAACGCCGCCAAGATTGCCCTTGAGCACATGACCCCCGTCGTCCTGCTCACTGACGGCTATCTGGGCAACGGCAGCCAGCTGTTCCGCATTCCCAGCATGAAGGACATGCCCGAAATCAAGCCGCGTCTGGCCAAGGAGAACGACCCGGATTACCGTCCGTTCCGTCGCGACGAGGAGAAATTCGCCCGTGAGTGGGCTCTGCCTGGAATGGCCGGCCTGAGCCACCGTGTCGGCGGTCTCGAGAAATGCCCCGACGGGCCTCTGAGCACCGACCCCGAAAATCACGCTCTCATGACCAAGAACCGTCAGGAGAAGGTCAACCGCGTAGCCAACTACATCCCCGACCAGGAAGTCACTGGCAACCCCGATGCCGACCTGCTTGTGGTGGGTTGGGGCGGCACCGCCGGTGCTCTCACCCTCGCCGTCGAGGAGATGAACAACGAAGGCAAGAAAGTGGCCTATACCCACTTCAACTACATCTGCCCGCTGCCGAAGAATACTGGCGACATCCTGCGCAAATACAAGAAGATTGTGGTCTGCGAACTGAATAACGGCCAGTTCGCCGGCTACCTGCGCACCCAGTTCCCAGAGTGTCCCATGACCCAGTACAACAAAATCATGGGCCTGCCCTTCGAAGTTGGTGAGCTGAAAGAACACTTCAATAGTTTAATTGGATAACTAGAACCTCTAGATAATCTAGATTTTCTAGAGCATCTAGGAAAAAGAAAAAAATCATGGAAAAGCATTTTGTTCCCAAAGCGGATAAAGAATATACCAAGGCGGATTTCCAAAGCGACCAGATGGTGAAATGGTGTCCCGGTTGTGGCGACCACGCCATCCTCGCCGCCCTGTTGGCCACCTTCCCCAAGACGGGTTACAAGAAAGAGAACGTCTGCATGGTCTCTGGCATTGGCTGTTCCAGCCGTATTCCTTACTATGTTGACACCTATGGTTTCCACAGCATCCACGGTCGCGCCTGCGCTATCGCCACGGGTGTAAAACTCGCCAATCCCGCCCTCAGCGTGTGGGTGAACATGGGCGACGGTGACTCGATGGCCATCGGTGGCAACCACCTCATCCACGCGGTGCGCCGTAACCAGGACCTCAACATCACGATTTTCAACAACGAAATCTATGGTCTTACCAAAGGTCAGTACAGCCCCACGACGAAGTTCGGCCAAGTTACCAAAACCTCGCCCTTCGGTACCATCGACTACCCCTTCAACCCTGGCGAGTTGGTCATGGGTGCCCAGGGCACCTTCTTCGCCCGCACCCTCGACTGCGTGCCGCAGTTGAGCACCGAATGCATGACCCGCGCAGCCAAGCATGACGGCTGCTCTGTGGTTGAGGTACTGCAGAACTGCGTTATCTTCAACGACAAGACACATGCCGCCATCACCGACCGCGCTGTCCGTGACGACCGCACCATCGTGCTGGAACACGGCAAGCCCATGCTCTTCGGCAAGAACAAGGAAAAAGGTCTGCGCTTCAATGGCCGTCAGCTCGAAGTGGTTACCCTCGGCGAAAACGGCATCACCATTGACGACATCATGGTACACGACGAGACTACTGAGGACACCGGCATCCACATGATGCTGGCCCACATGGGCGGCGACCTCCCCGTGGCACTCGGCGTTATCCGCAATGTCAAGAAAGTCAGCTATACCCAGCTCTACGAGGAGCAGATGGACGAGCAGATGACCAACGGCAAGTACAAATGCATGGACGACCTGCTCAACTCTGGCGACACCTGGGAAGTCTGATATTCAGGTAAAAGGTAAAAACTAAAAACTAAAAGGGCGGGAGACGCGCTTTTGGCTTTTAGTTTTTACCATTATAATGATTCTTTTACTTTTTAGTTTTTACTTTTCATGTCTCTTGCTTCAAAATACGATCCCAGCATTGTGGAGGAGAAATGGTATTCCTTCTGGCTGGAGAAGAAACTCTTCCATTCCGAACCCGACCCGGTGTCCGGGCAGACGACTCGCCGCAAGGCCTACACAGTCGTCATCCCGCCGCCCAACGTAACAGGCGTCCTGCACATGGGCCACATGCTCAACAACACCATTCAGGATGTGCTGGTTCGCCGTGCCCGTATGTTAGGGTTCAACGCCTGTTGGGTACCTGGCACCGACCATGCTAGCATCGCCACCGAGGCCAAAGTGGTGAACATGCTCAAGGAACGTGGTATCGACAAGCGCGACCTCAGCCGCGAGGATTTCATGAAGTATGCGTGGGAATGGAAAGAGGAGCACGGAGGCATCATACTCAAACAACTGCGCCGCCTCGGCACCTCGTGCGACTGGGACCGTACAGCATTCACCATGGATCCCATCCGCTATGAGAGCGTCATCCGCGTATTCGTGGACCTCTACAACAAAGGCCTTATCTACCGCGGCGTACGCATGGTCAACTGGGATCCCAAAGCCCTCACCGCAGTCAGCGATGAAGAGGTTATCTACAAGGAGAGCCACGGCAAGTTGTTTTATCTGAAGTATTATTTGTCCGACCTATCGGATGTGTCAGTCCCGTCGAACGAAGTCGACAACTCCGGCATCAAGAAAGACGCGAAGGGCCTTTATATCGTGGTGGCCACCACACGCCCGGAAACCATCCTCGGCGACACTGCTGTGTGCGTCCACCCCGAAGACCCACGCTACAGCGCCCTGAAAGGCAAGCATGTCATTGTTCCCGGTGTAGGTCGCAGCGTGCAGATTATCATGGATGAGTATGTAGACCGCGAATTCGGTACGGGTGCCTTGAAAATCACCCCTGCCCACGACATCAACGACTACAACCTCGGCATGAAGTACGGACTGGAGACCATCGATATCTTCAACGACAACGGCACCCTCAATGATAAAGGTATGCAGTATGCCGGGATGGATCGCTTCGTCTGCCGTAAGCAAATCATGAAAGACCTCGACGAGGCTGGCCTTGTCGAAAAAATTGAGGACTACACCAACAAAGTGGGCCATTCCGAGCGCACCGATGCCGTCATCGAGCCTAAACTCAGCACACAGTGGTTCATGCGTATGACCGATGTGGCCAAGAAAGCTCTCGAGGTGGTTGAGAACGACACCATCCAGTTTCACCCCGCCAAGTTCAAGAACACATACCGCCATTGGCTGGAGAACATCAAGGACTGGTGCATCAGCCGCCAGCTCTGGTGGGGACAGCGTATACCGGCTTGGTACATCGACATCAACGGCAAAACTGAAGTCATCGTCGCCGTTACCGAAGAGGATGCCGCCCACATCGCCAAAGAAAAATATGGCTATACCGGTACTCTCCGTCAAGACGAAGACGTGCTGGACACCTGGTTCAGCAGCTGGCTCTGGCCCATCAGCCTCTTCGACGGTATCCGCAACCCCGACAACGACGAGATTAAGTACTATTATCCTACCGAAACCCTCATCACTGCCCCCGACATCATCTTCTTCTGGGTGGCACGAATGATTATGGCGGGCGAAGAGTACCGCCACGAGGTACCTTTCCGCCATGTCTATTTCACCGGCATTGTGCGCGACAAGTTAGGCCGCAAGATGAGCAAGAGCCTCGGCAACAGCCCGGATCCCATAGGACTAATTGACAAGTTCGGCGCCGATGGCGTGCGCATGGGTATGTTGCTCACTGCCCCCGCAGGCAACGACATTCCTTTTGACGAGGTAATCTGCGAGCAGGGCCGCAACTTCTCCAACAAGATGTGGAACGCACTGCGTCTCATTAAAGGATGGACGGTGTCCGACGGTTCGGACAAATCTGTCCAATCCGACACCCTCCGCAACAACGAAGTCGCAGTCCAATGGATGGAGATGCGTATGGCTCAGGTACTGGAAGAGATTGAAAAGGATTTCGACGACTTCCGCCTTAGCGAAGCCCTCATGAAGAGTTACAAGCTGGCATGGGATGATTTCTGCTCGTGGTATCTGGAGATGGTCAAGCCCGCCTACGGCGAACCCATCGACAACGAGACCCTTTCGGCCACCCTCGGAATCTTCGACCGTCTGATGCGCATCTTGCACCCCTTCATGCCCTTTGTCACCGAGGAAATATGGCACGAAATACAGACCTTCGGAAAGAGCGATGAGGAAACTGCATTCATCAATGCCAATTACAGCATCATGAACCAGCACATGCCGCACAGTGTCTTCTACGACGAGCGGCTGTTGGCCGACTTCGACCAAGCGCGCGAGATTATCACGGGCCTGCGCAACCTTCGCAGCAGCAAAGGCCTTGCCCCGAAGGAACAACTTGACCTCTACATCAAGGGAACCTGCGCAGATACCTTCCACGGCATCATTCGCAAATTGGGCAATGCCGGCAAGATTGAGCGAGTGGAAGAGAAGGTCGACGGTGCGCTGAGTTTCCTTGTGGGCACCACGGAGTGCTTTGTCCCCATGAGCCAAAACATCGACAAGGAGGCCGAACTGAAGAAACTGCAGGAAGAGTTGCGTTACACCGAAGGATTCCTGGCCAGCGTGGAGAAGAAACTCGGCAACGAGAAGTTTGTCAACGGAGCCCCTGAGAAGGTGGTAGCCGTGGAACGACAGAAGAAAGCCGATGCAGAGAGCAAGATTGCCGCCCTCAAAGCCCAGATTGCCTCTCTGACATAACCCTCAGTTCAACAAATAGCAGTGCATTCTCCCGCAGTCACTGTCATAATACCCTTCTACGACACGGCGCCCTATCTTGAACGGTGTGCCGTGTCATTATTTGAGCAGACCCTCGACGAGATGCAGTTCATCTTCGTCGATGATGGCTCCACGGATGGAGGGCCAGAGATTGTTGAGAAAGTGTTGCAGCGCTATCCACACCGACAGCCACAGACCCTCCTGCTGCGGCTGAAAGGCAACAACGGAATTCCTACCGCACGCAAAGAAGGGTTGAAACTCGTTGAAGGGGAATATGTGGCCCACTGCGACAGCGACGACTACATAGAACCGGAAATGTACGCCACCCTTTACCAGAAAGCGGTACAAGAAAGTGACGACATGGTGCTATGCGATTTCTACCAAGGGATAGGGAGTGGCAACCGCCCGCGCAGCCATACCCCTTCACACGGGGGCGACTACGTGCGCGATTTTCTCCATGGCCGGCTGTGGCCGTTCCTCTGGTGCGGCATCAGCCGCACGGAATTGCACCGGCAGTTGACATTTCCGACCGCTAGTTACCTAGAAGACTGGGTACAGACGGTGCAGCTGCTTCATCTATGCAAGAAACTGGCGGTGGTACATCAGCCGTTGTATCACTACTGCTACCACAAGACCTCTGTCAGCCATAAAACCAACGTATACAACTGCATGAGGCAGCTTAAGGAATGCATGGAGAACTACACGCTTATGCACGACTATGTAATGCAGCACTGCCCGGTGGACGAAACTGAATTTGTAGAGAAGAAGGTACTTGTACGGGGCAAGCTGCTGCCTGTGCTGGAGAAGTGGGGGAGTGGCCGCTGGCGGAAACTCTATCTACACACCTTCCCCGAGGTGAACCGTATTATTTTGTTCAATTCCTCGCTTCCGCGGGAGCGCAAGACGGAGTATCTGGCAGTCGTCATGGGGATGTATCCCCTGATGGCGTGGCTCCGCCGAGGGTTCAGAAGACTCTCTCCAGTACAAGATTGATATCTGTGCCTCACAATAAAACCGTTATTTGTTCGTTATACATGCATGAGGCTGTTAAGATGTATCATACTGCTGTGCTTATTGTCTTTTAGGGCAGTGACGTCGGTATGTTATGCCCAAGACTCGGACAATGCAATGGTGGGACAGGACTTCTGGGTCGCACTGCCATTGAACATGGGCACGCAGACACCTCGGTATTACAAACTGATTGCGCTTGGTGACACACCTTGTTCCGTCACCGTCACGCATCCCTCCAGCGGATGGTCGCAGACGGCCTCGCTTACGGCGAGCGGCTATCTCTACATTACCCTTCCTGAAACCTATGCTCGCTACACCGTGTTTGGCGTGGCCACAGAAAATGCGTTCCATGTTACCTCCACGGCCAATATATCGCTCTGTGTAGTGGACAACCAACTGGCCAGTTGTGGTATCACGCAGGTGCTCGCCACCCCTTCGTTGCGTAGCCACTACATGGTGCAGGACTACCCCGGGAACACCAACCATAGCTCGCAGTCATCGTCCCAAGTGGTTCTTGTGGCGGTGGAGGACAGCACCATGCTCTCGATGCTTCTGCCATGTATGGCATCAGGATGTCCGGTAGGGGCTGGCAACACCTATACCTTACACCTTTCCCAAGGGCAGACATGTCTGCTTTCCGCCCCCGCCCCCGCTTCCTTCTCAGGCATGACCGTGACAGGCAATAAATCCTTCGCCCTGTTCCAAGGAAACTCGCTGGCGTACATTCCCGCCAACAGCAGCAGCGGCGACTATATCATGGAGCAGGCCATCCCCTCCGATTTCTGGGGGATGGAATTTCTGTTGGTATCCACGCCTTCCCGAACGATGGATGATATCGTGCGAGTAACTTCACTGGAGGACAACTGCCAAATTGCACTTACCGACGGAAGTCTGCACGACACTCTGCAGTGTGGACAGACCCGCGAGTTCACCCTCTGTTCCAATACCGTCAAACGTCTCACCGCAACCAAACCCGTATGCGTCGGCATCTACCAACCCTGTTCCGACTACTACGGCGAAAACGGCGATGGGACACAGTTGATGATACATCCGTTAAGCAGGGGAATCAGACAAGCCAGTTTCAAACCTTTTGAATCAGTCCGCATCCACAGTCACCATCTTACCATCGTCACACAAAATGAATATGTGGCCGGGATGACCCTTGACGGGAGCAGTGTGGCGTCCTCATTCACCGTCATCGACAACAACTATAGTTTTGCCCGTATACAGGTGGACAGCACCCTGCACCGCCTCAGTAACAGCCTGGGCCCATTCCAAGCCTGCGTCTATGGCCATGGAAGGGTGGAGAGTTATGCTTACAATTTGGGGGCACCCATGGCACCGCTGCCGTGTGATACCATACGTCTGTACGATACCATCTGCCTAGCCCAGCCCTACGAGGAACATGGATTCAGAATCACGGCCATGCAGACAGGCATTGCAGGCGACTACTTATTTGAACGGTCGACCGTAGAGGACACGGTGCGCCACTATTATCTGCTATTCCTCACCGTCCTGCCAGTATCCACGGCCGATGTGTCGCAGACCCTCCATCCTGGCGACACGCTGTACTTTAACGGTCATGCACTAACCGCCGCAGGCGATTACCGTTTTGTGCTCACCGCCGCCAACGGATGCGACTCCATCCTTTTCCTGCATCTGACCATGGAAGAGGTGATCGGGCGGCTGACCGCCAGTGCCGACACCATCTGCATAGGCAATTCCGTCACCCTCACCGCCAGCGGCACGGAACCCCTCTACCATTGGAGGGCGATACCCGATGACCCGCAGCTGAACGCCTTACAGGGGCAGAATACTATTGTGGTTCGTCCCACCGTCGCCACCACCTATTATCTATGTTCCACCACCGATGAGGTGTTGGACTCGACAAGGGTCATCGTCGAAGAACTTCCAGTGCCTTGCCTTGTCGTTGAAACCGACAGCGTGGATGCCACCTTGCCGCTGGCCCGCTTTCAGGACTGCACAGCAAACCAGGCCACCACCCAGTGGAGTTATGGCGACGGGCAGGAAAGCACAGGTGCACAGGTCACCCTCAGGTTTTCCCCACCGCTAGACGATAGCGTATGGGTGACCATGACCACCTGCTGCCGACACGGATGCTGTGCCGACACCACGTTGGGACTGCCGGTATTTATTCCCGAAATACAGCCCAGTGAGGTGTGGTTTCCCAATGTCTTCACTCCCGAGGGCGAGAGCAACCGAGAGTTCCGTGTGATAGGTGTTGGGGTTAGCGATTTCGAGTTGTGGATTTTCAATCGCTGGGGCGAGAATATCTTCCACACCACCGACATCAACGAGGGATGGGACGGAACCTACCGCGGACAGCTTTGCCGCAAGGCGGCCTACGTCTATCGCTGTCACTGCACCACCACTGCATTTCCCAACAAAACATACGTGGGAACTGTCCTCCTGCTCCGCTAAACCATTATTGCGGTCGACATTGAAATGGAGTTGAAAAATATTTTCCCTCCGTTTGAGAAAAAATACGTATCTTTGCAGTCTCTAAAAGTATTCACTATGAAGAAATATTATCTCCTTTTGACAAGTCTGTTTCTGATGGCAGGCACTGTCTGTGCACAGAGTTTCACCGATACTACATCCAACGGCATCCCGTTGGAATATACCGTTAACAGTGGTACGGCAACGGTAACGCTGACGGGGCACGGCACGCCATGCGCCGGAACGCTAAACATTCCCGCCACAGTGAGCAATAATAGTACCACCTATACTGTTACTGCTATTGGTTCTGGTGCCTTTGTTTTTTGTAGAAATCTCACCACTGTTTCTATTCCCAATACAGTTACATTAATTGACACTGGTGCTTTTTATAATTGTGATAGCCTTGTATCCATTAACATACCTTCCTCCGTCACCAGCATCAGGACTGAGGCTTTTTATATGTGTAAAAGTTTGACAACCATTACGCTTCCCGAAAATATTGACACTATTGAGCCATATACTTTCTGGCAGTGCAATAACCTGACTTCAATAACTATACCTAATTCTGTTACGACTATACGCGATTATGCTTTCGCATCGTGTAGAAAATTGACGTCCATTATTATTCCTACTTCCGTTATTACTATTGGTGTATGTGGTTTTGGGGGGTGTACAAGTGTGCTTTCCATTACTATACCAAATGCCGTTTCCACTATCGGAATTAACGCTTTCCAACTAGTTTCTAATATTGTATATCACGGTAATGCCGCAGGAATTCCTTGGGGAGCATTAAGTGTTAATGGTTTTATTGAGAATGGTTTTGTGTATTCTGACAGCACAAAGACTACCCTTTTGGCGTACAGAGGTCCGCAAACGTCCGTTACCATTCCTAGTACGGTAGATTCTATTGGAGAAAATGTCTTCTATTATACAGATGTGACGTCAATCACATTATTGTCCCAAATTCCACCGGCTTTGGCTAATAATATTGGAATTTCTAGCAATTCACAAATATATGTTCCCTGCGGGGCAGAGGCGGCATATCGTGCCGATGCAAATTGGAACCTCTTCACTAATATACTAAGCATTTGCCCAAGTATAACAGCCCAATCATCAGACAGCACAATGGGAACTGTTCTTGGTGGCGGATCGTACGCTGAGGGCGATACGGCGACACTGACGGCAATGGCTAACTGCGGCTACCGCTTCGACCGCTGGAACGACAGCGTGACGGACAACCCCAGACAGGTGATTGTAGCCACAGACACAACATTTACCGCCTTCTTCGTCAGTGATGCCGACACGGTATTCATCCACGACACCACGACTGTCCGCGACACCCTCATGCTGCATGATACCCTCTTGGTACACGACACGCTGACCATCACGGACACCCTTCTGGTCCACGATACCCTCACGGTGTACGACACACTGACTATACATGACACGGTAGGTGTTGCGTTGGCATATTACACCCTTACGGTCAGTGCAGACCCGCTGTCGGGCATCGCCGTCGGCAGCGGCCGTTTCAGCGACAGCACCATCGTGGAGATTGCCGCCATCCCAGTGGAAGGCAATTTCTTTGTGGAGTGGAGCGACGGCAGTACAGAAAACCCGCGCCATGTGGTGATGACGGAGGATATCACGCTGCAGGCCCTATTCGACATGCCACCTGTGCCCACAGGCGTTTCCGAGGCGGAATTCCCCGAGGCCGAGGTGACCGTCAGCGGCACCACCATCACCGTGCGAGGCGCCGAAGGAGTTAGGATACGTGTATATGATGTGCAAGGCCGGCTGATGGGCAGCACCCCGCAGGCCACCGCCAACCAGCGTTTCCGTATGCCCGTCACGGGGGTCTACCTTGTCCAGCTGGGCAACGGCGCTGCCCGTCGTGTGGTGTTGCGTTAAAAATCAACAGAATTGAGACACAAAGGGGGGAACGCTATCACATGTACGTTCCCCCTTTTCTATAGGGTCATGTCACGTCTTTACTGCGGGTCGACGTCGAAGTGAACTTGAAGTGCGGTAAAGCGCTTGTCGGATTTGAGTTTGTCGGCGATGTCAAGGATTATACGCTTGGCCTCAGCAATAGGTTCCGTGCGTTCGAAACGCAAAATGATTTTCTTGAGATACAACCCCCGTACACGGGTGATGCTAGGGTATTCGGGTCCCATGACACGGGTAGAGAAGACACCACGCAACTGTGAGGCATAGAGGTCGGCGACTTCGTTGAGGAGATCGCTCACCCGGTGTTTGAGGGTGATGTCAATCAGCCGGTAATAGGGCGGATAGCGGAACACCCTGCGCTCCACAATCTGGCTTTCGTACATGGCGGTATAGTCGTTGTCGATGACATTGCGGATGGCCTCGTGGTAGGGGTTGTAGGTTTGGATGATGACCTTGCCCTGCCGACCGTGGCGACCGGCGCGACCGCTCACCTGCGTCATCTGCTGAAAGGCCCGCTCGAAGGCACGAAAATCGGGGAAATAGATAAGGTTGTCGGCACTGACGATACCTACTACGCTCACATGGTCGAAGTCGAGCCCTTTGGTGACCATCTGTGTGCCTACCAGAATGTCGATGCGGCGGTCTTGGAAGTCGTTGATGATTTCAAGGTAGCGGTTCTTCTGCAGGGTGCTGTCGAGGTCCATGCGTGCCACTTTGGCTTTGGGGAAGATTATGCTTAGGTCGTCCTCGATGCGTTCGGTGCCGAAGCCTTTCATGGAGAGGTGCTGCGAGTGGCAGGCGGGGCATTCGGTGGGCAGCGGTACAGAATAGCCGCAGTAGTGGCACCGCATACTGTTGGAGGCCTTGTGGTAGACCAGCGAGACATCGCAGTGCTGGCACTTGGGGGTCCAGTGGCAATCGTCGCACTCTATACGCAGCGAGAATCCGCGCCGATTCTGGAATAGGATGACCTGCTCGTGTCGGTCAAGGGCTTCGCGGATGTGGTCGAGGAGGAATTTGGAGAAGTGGGTAGCCATCGGCGCCGTGCCACCCGACTCGCGTCGGAGGCGATTGGACTCTTCCTTCATATCGGCACACAACACCTCGGGCAGTTGCAGGCCACCAAACCGCTTGTGCATCTCGCAGAAACCGTATTTCCCCTGTTTGGCATTGAAATAGCTCTCGACGGAGGGCGTGGCCGACCCGAGGACCGTGCGGGCATTCCAGAGGTGGGCAAGGTAGATGGCGGCATCGCGCCCGTGATAACGGGGGGCGGGGTCGTATTGTTTGTAGGAACTGTCGTGTTCTTCATCGATTATGACCAATCCCAAATCGCGGAAAGGGAGGAATGTGGCGCTGCGAGCACCGAGGAGCACCTGATAACGTTGCGCCGGGTCGGAATGCATGGTGCGATACCATACCTCTGCCCGTTGTGAGGCATTGAAACGGGAGTGGTAGACTCCCACACGGTCACCGAAATAGCGTCGCAATCGATTGATGATTTGTGCTGTGAGGGCAATCTCCGGCAACAGGAAGAGCGCCTGACGACCTTGGCGGATGCAGTCAGCGATAAGGCGGATGTAGACTTCCGTCTTGCCCGACGAAGTGACCCCGTGGAGCAGTGCCACCGGCTTGTCGCAATGGGTAAGATAGTTGTAGGCCGCCTGTTGCTCGTCGTTGAGTTGTATGCTGTCGGGAGAGGATGTGCTGTCAAAATGCTGGAGGCGCGACTCCACACGCTCTTCCAACACCAGCACACCGTTGCGCACCAGCGTCTTGAGGGCCGACTCGGAGAGAGATGACCCTTCTGGGGTGGGTTCCATCAAGGTACGACGGGCCACAGCCTCGTGACCAAAGTTGCTGAGCTGCATGAATCGCATCAGCAAATCCACCTGCTTCTGAGTGCTTTTCTTCCGCTCTAACGTGTCAAATAGCATTCGGGCACGGTCAGAGTCATGGTATTCAGAAGCCAGCGAGAGATAGGTCGATGTGCGTGGCACATAACGCTCACGCAACTCCTCATCCATCACAATGATGCCCTGTTCTATCATGGTGTTGAGCAATGGCATCATCTTCTGCAGCCCGATGGCCTTGCCAATCTCATCGACCGTCATGACAGGATGATCGCTGAGCAGGTTGACCACACGCAGTTCGTTAGCCGATAGGTCAGATAATTCGCCCGAGAAATCGGGATGAATGGTCACAGAGGCCTCGCTGGCCAGCCGAAACGCCGATGGCAGCGCGATGGCCATCACATCGCCCACATAACTCATATAATATTCCGCCAGCCACTCCCAAAAGCAGAGTTCATGCTCGTCGACGATAGGATTGACATCAAGGATGGAGAGCAGGTATTTCACCTTGTATTGCGGCACCTCCTCATGGATGCGCCGTACCACAGCAGCATATAGTTTACGAGTACCGAATTGTACTACAACTCGTTGCCCGACTTTTATAGCATCATTATACTCCTGCGGTACCCGATAGGTGTAGGTACCGTGGATGTGCAGTGGCAATATGACGTCGACGAAATATGTATGCATTTTTCGAATGCAAAGGTACGAAAAAAATCTTTCTTGCGTTATAAGGGAGGAAAAAAAATTGAATGAGAGAGCAGAAATTGCATATCGTCGTAGCCGTTACAAACGACCTTGTCACCGACCAGCGAGTAGGGCGCACATGCAGTGCCCTCGTCGAGGCGGGCTACCACGTCACACTTGTGGGAAGACGGCTGCCATGGAGCAGTGACCCCGGCCCACGACCCTACCGCATGGAACGTATGCGGCTGTTGTTTCGCCGCAAAGCAGTGTTCTATGCCGAGTATAACCTGCGGCTGTGGCTGAAACTGATGTGCAAGCGTGCCGATGCCTTCTATGCCAACGACACCGATACCCTGCTGGCCTGCTGCTGGGCGGCACGACTGCGTCGCAAGCGACTTTTGTTCGATGCCCATGAACTCTTCCCCGAGGTGCCCGAATTGGTGGAGAAACCCCGCGTGCGAGCCGTATGGATGTGGATTGAGAAACACAGCCTGCCCTATGTGGACGAAGCCTTCAGCGTGTGCCAAAGCGTGGCCGATGAATACGAACGACGCTACGGCGTGCCCATGAAGGTGATGCGCAACGTGCCCGACTGGCACTACGCCGCAGAGCCTCTGCCCGCAGAGAAAAGCGATGGATACACCATTCTGTACCAAGGGGCCGTCAATGTGGGACGCGGTGTACGTGAAGTGGTCGACGCACTAGAATTTCTACCCAATTGTCGTTTTGTGGTGGCCGGTGACGGAGATGAACTGGAGGCCATGCGCCGCTATGTGGGCACGCTTTCCTGGAAGGATCGGATTACCCTTTTGGGGCGTGTCGAGCCAGAACAGTTGCACCGCTTGACCGTCACCGCCGACCTAGGCATCTGCCTACTCGAAGACCGCGGTCTGAACTACCGCTTTTCGCTGCCTAATCGTATCGCCGATTTCGCCATGGCGGGGGTGCCAATACTGGCCACCGATTTCCCTGAGATACACCGTGTGCTGGAAGAATACGGCACCGGCACACTCACTGAGCCTTGTCCTGCAGAGAAGAGCGGTAAAACTTACCAGTCGTATATCCATCGTCTAGCCGACACGTTGAGGCAAACCCTCTATCACTGGGCCGAGATGCCGAAGGAGGAGAAGGCGAGTCGTTTCAAAAGGGCAGGGGAGGAGCTCTGCTGGGAGCGGGAAAAAAACATACTTGTAAAGGCGGTGGATACAATAATGTATTGCACCCGCCGTTATATAGACGCAATGCCCTCGGGCGAAGTTACCCAATAAACCAATAACAATTAAACAATTTCGCAACACATGCTATACGACATCCTTCTCATTCTTTATTTTCTGGGCTGCATTTTCGGCCTGTGGTTCGTGTTCAAGAAAGCCGGTGTGGCCCCCTGGAAAGCGCTGATACCCATCTACCATTTCGTGGTGTGGGTCAAGCTCTGCGGCAAAAGCCGGTGGTGGTATCTATACCTATTGCTGCCGGGCATCAATATCTTCATCTTCCTGCTGCTGGTGGTCGAAACCGCCAAGATATTCCGTCGCCAAAACTTCTGGGAGCAGTTGGCCGCTGTCATCGTGCCGTGGATTTACCTGCCTATCGTGGGCCTCAGTCAATGGCAGTACCACGACCCCGCCGTTGAGCCACCCCTTAAGGTAAGCGAGGGCCGCGACTGGATGGAGGCCATTGCCTTCGCTTTGGTGGCAGCCGTCATTATTCGCGGCAACGTAGGCGAGTTCTACAATATTCCTTCCAGCTCTATGGAGAAGTCGCTCATGACGGGCGACTACCTGCTGGTATCAAAATTGGCCTATGGTCCCCGTGTGACGATGACGCCGCTGGCCATTCCGCTAGTTCATAACACCATGCCCTTCACCAAAGGCCAATGTGAGTCATTTCTCGACTGGATACAGTTGCCCTACCACCGCTATCCTGGATTTGGCAAGGTGAAGCGTTTCGACGCGGTGGTATTCAACTACCCCGACGGCGACACCGTATGTACCGCGTGGAGCCATGACCGCAGTTACCACGATGTGGTGCGTGAGATGGGGCGCGAAGCCACCCTAAATGCAAAACAGCTCCTCGTTTACGGACGGATGGTGGAGAACCACATCCGGGTACGTCCTGTCGATAAACGTGAAAATTTTATCAAACGTTGTGTCGGCCTGCCTGGCGAAGAACTCCAAATCATCAACCAGCAGGTCTTTATCAATGGCAACGCCGTAGAACAGCCGCCCCAAAGCCAGCAGACCTACGCGGTGCGATTCCGCAGCGATGTAAATATTGGCCGCCTGCTGAGCCGCATTGGGGTTAGCGAAGAAGATATGACGAATGCCTATAACCTGATGATATACACGGATAACACCCACTATGAACTACCCCTCACTACCGAAATGGCAGAGTCGCTGAAACTTAGCGATGGTGTACTGGACATCCAGCCTATCGTCTACCCTGAGGCCGACAACTCCAGAGAACTCTTCCCTTATGCCGATGGCTACCATTGGAGCGTTGACAACTTCGGCCCCCTACATATCCCCGCCAAAGGCGAGACCTTGCCTCTTAATCTCGAAAACCTGCCATTATACAGACGTGTCATAGAGGTGTATGAAGGCAATGAGTTGGAGATTCGCGACGGACAGATACTCATCAACGGTCAAGTGGCCAACTCCTACACATTCAAGATGGACTATTACTGGATGATGGGCGACAACCGCCATAACTCTGTCGATAGCCGCTATTGGGGTTTCGTCCCCGAAGACCACATTGCGGGTAAGGCCAGCCTCATCCTCTTCTCATGGGACAAAGAACATCATAAAATGCGGTGGAACCGCACGTTCCGTAGTGCCTCGAAATTCTGATGACGTGTTTCTTCGCTAAAAAGTTTTCAAAAAGACACAATAATTTGCAATTTTTTAAGTTAATATTGTACTAAAACTTAAAATTTGATCGCAATTTTTCACAAATACGCAACGAGATGTACGCAGAAATCAAGACACCCAAAGGAACCATGAAAGTGGACCTATATGAGAAAGATGTTCCAAATACTGTGGCGAACTTCGTCAAACTGGCCAAATCTGGTTTTTATGACGGACTCCGCTTCCATCGTGTTATTCCTGATTTCGTCATTCAGGGAGGCTGTCCGTTCAGCCGCACCCCAGGCGACCCACGTGTGGGTACCGGTGGTCCTGGCTGGCAAATCAAGTGCGAGACCTCGGCCCCGCGCCAACGACACGACCGCGGTGTCCTCTCCATGGCACATGCTGGCAAAGACACCGGCGGCAGCCAGTTCTTCATCTGCCACAACCGCATGAATACACAGCACCTTGATGGTGTACATACCTGCTTCGGACAGGTGGTCGAAGGCATGGATGTCATTGACAAAATCCGGCAAGGCGACCTAATTGAGAAAATCACCATTGTCGAAGAATAATCCCAAGCGCTATGAATCTAGGTATAAAACTGCTTGTTGCAGAAGACGATCCGAACCTGGGCACTATCCTGAAGGCATACCTGACACAAAAAGGGTATACGGTGTCGCTGGCCCCCGACGGCCAAGCTGCCCTTGACGCCTATCAGAATGATGACGTGGATGCATGCATCCTCGATATCATGATGCCCGTCAAGGACGGTTTCACAGTGGCAAAAGAAATCCGTCGCGTGGACAAGCGCATTCCCATTATATTCCTCACTGCCAAAAATCTGGAGGCTGATAAGCTCAAAGGTTTCGAAATTGGAGCCGATGACTATGTCACTAAGCCTTTCAGCATGGAAGAATTGTTGGCCCGCGTCAACGCCACCATCCGCCGCTCGTTCGACGATGGAAAACCGGACAAGAATATCTTCCATGTGGGAAACTTCGTGTTCGACTATAGCCATCAGACCCTCACCTGTGGTGAAGAGGTACAACGGCTCACCATGAAGGAGTGCGAACTGCTTCGCATGTTCGCCATGAACTACAACCAGTTGGTCGACCGTAACAGTACCCTGCAGAAGATTTGGAAGGATGACAGTTACTTCGCCGCTCGAAGCATGGACGTCTATATCACCAAGTTGCGCAAATACCTGAAATCCGACCCACGTGTACAGATTGTCAATGTCCATGGCGTGGGATTCAGGCTAACGCTAAAGAACGACTGATGACACTGACTTTTCTAGGAACGGGTACTTCACAAGGAGTGCCCGTTATTGCATGTAAATGTGCGGTCTGTACCTCGCATGACCCTCACGACCGCCATCTCCGCACCTCGGCTCTTATCACTACCGACCGGGGCGAGAATATCCTTATCGATATCGGTCCCGACTTCCGCGAACAGATGCTGCGCCACGATGTTTCGCACCTCGACGGAATTCTCATTACCCATGCTCACCGCGACCATGTGGGAGGATTGGACGATATACGCTCGTTTAACTACGTGCAGCATAAGAAGATGGACATTTACTGCAACTGCGAGGCGCGCATCGCCATCGAACGAGACTATCGCTATGTGTTCCTTCCCCACGAGTTTCCTGGCCTGCCCGAAGCCGAATTGCATGAACTCGATGGCGACCACACTTTCATCGTAGGCCACACGGAGGTGATGCCGGTCAAGGCTATGCACAAAGATCTCCCCATCCTAGGATTCCGCATTGGACAATTAGCCTACATCACCGATGCCAATTTTATCGCACCTAAAGAGATTGATAAGTTAAAAGGAGTTGACGTATTGGTTATAAACTCCTTGAGAAAGGAAAAACATTTCTCTCACTACTGCCTTCCTGAGGCATTGGAGGTCATTAAGGCAATTGCTCCACGTGAGGCCTACCTCACCCATGTAAGCCACGAAATGGGCCTGTATGCCGAAGTCAACGCCAGTCTGCCACCGCATGTACAACTTGCGTACGATGGTCTAACCCTCAACATCTGATTCCACCCGGCCTATGCATCTGCACCTTGTTTCGTTTGATGTTCCCTATCCGCCCGACTATGGTGGTATCATCGATGTATACAACCGCGTCTGCACACTCTCTGCGGCAGGGGTGAAGGTGCATCTACACTGCTACGCCTACGGGAGAGCCGAGGCCCCAGAACTGGCGAATATATGCGAAGAAGTGCACTACTACCCACGAGAAACTGGCTGGCGGCACCAATTCGACCGACGACCTTATATTGTAGCTTCGCGCTGTTCGCAAGCACTGTTGCAACGCCTGCGCTGCGATAACTACCCTATTGTGCTGGAAGGCCTTCATAACGCATTTGTGTTGGAGCAGTTGGCTCCTGAAGGACGTAAAATCGCCGTTCGGGCACACAACGTGGAACACGACTACTACCTTGGACTGGCGCAAGCAGAGCCTGTCGCATGGAAACGTTGGTTTTACCGCATTGAAGCCCGTAAACTACGCCGCTATGAACCCGTTTTGCGGCAAGCCACTCTAGTGATGGCGGTGACTGACGAGGATGCACGTCATTTCAAGGAGTTAGGATGTAATGAGGTGGTGCAGGTGACCTCATTCCACGGACACACCACTGTCGAGTCTAGGTCCGGTCGTGGCGAGTACGTGCTATACCATGGAAACCTCTCCGTCATCGAAAACCGCCAAGCTGCCATCTATCTCCTCGACAACGTGTTTCCTAATACCGAAATCCCGCTGGTCATCGCAGGTCGCAACCCCGATAATGTCCTACAGGAGCGGGTAGCGCAATGCCCCAATGTGCAGTTGGTTTCCAACCCCGATGATGACACCATGCGACGACTGATACGGGAGGCACACGTCAATCTGCTTGTCACCGCACAGCCCACGGGTCTGAAACTCAAA
The DNA here is from genome assembly GCA_905234695.1 of uncultured Bacteroidales bacterium. Taxonomy (GTDB): domain Bacteria; phylum Bacteroidota; class Bacteroidia; order Bacteroidales; family P3; genus Colimorpha. The sequence continues at coordinate 41,880 of CAJOHZ010000002.1, forward strand.
CTACTCAATGCCCTTTACGAAGGACGGCATTGTTTGGTCAACAGTGCAATGCTCAGCGGGACACCTTTTGCCGAGGTGTGTCATGTAGCCGATACCCCCGAAGCCCAGCGGGAAACATTGCAGCGCCTTATGCAACAAGATTTCTCGGAAGAGGAACTCGCCCACCGTACCTGCTTGTTGCAGCACACCGCCGCCGCCTCACTGCAGTGGCTCCAATACCTAGCTTGAACAATTTGAGAATTGTCCGAATCCATTTTGCAAAGGAAGAAAGCGTGTATTTTTCGCTGTAATTTATATATATGCGCTTTTTTTCTTATCTTTGCAATTTAGCAATTGTTATGGCGAAGTTTTTTAGACGATATAATTCAACAATTTACGGAAATTACCGCAAAGCATACTTGCTATATGGGCTATTGACAGGGGCTTTGATGGCACTGGTGGCGACGGTGTGGAATGCATCTTCCGACAAACCATTGGCCGAGCCGGAAAACCTCGTCACGGAAGCCGTTCTGCTTATCTGCACCATGTTCGCCACCTACCGATACCGCCTCGGATTGCCCGAAGGGCGGGTAACCCTCAAAGAGCTGATGTTACTGGGATTGGGCATCGGGGTGGTGAGCGCCGTAGTCTACGGCCTGTGGACGTGGTTTTATTGCGGTGTGTGGCAGACGGGGCTGGTGCAGCATTATATCGACAGCCGTATCGCCGCAATGCAACAGTCGTCCAATGGCACGACAGAGCAGTCCATCGCTCTGGTGCGAGCCTATACGGCTGGCGACTGGGCTCTTATTGGAGCCATCCGGTCAGCGGTGATGAGCATCATCATCACCTTCTTCGCCGCTTTGCTGTTCCGCACAGAGAAGAGTCCCGTACGGGAGAGGAAATCTACAAAAGAAACAAAATAAAACATTTACAATATGGACATTACAATAGTTGTACCGCTCTATAACGAAGACGAGTCGCTACCCCATCTGGCCGAATGGATTGACCGAGTGATGGAGGAGCACCATTTCGATTACGAAGTCCTGATGGTCGACGACGGCAGCAAGGACCGTTCATGGGCCGTCATCGAAGAACTGCATGAACGTAACCCGCGTTACCGCGGAATCAAGTTCCGCCGCAACTACGGCAAGTCGGCCGCTTTGAACGTAGGCTTCCAGCATGCCAATGGCGATGTGATTATTACCATGGATGCCGATTTGCAGGATAGCCCTGACGAGGTGCCCGAACTGTACCGCATGATTAAAGAAGACGGATACGACCTAGTGAGTGGATGGAAAAAGAAACGCTACGACTCAAAACTTGCCAAGAACATACCTTCCAAGTTCTTCAACTGGACAACCCGTCGTATGAGCGGCATCATGCTGCATGACTTCAACTGTGGTCTAAAGGCCTATCGTCATGATGTAGTGAAAAGCATCGAAGTGTATGGAGAAATGCACCGTTATATCCCCGTCATTGCCAAATGGGCAGGATTCTCCAAAATAGGGGAGAAGGTGGTGCAGCATCGCAAACGCGAATTTGGCGTCACAAAATTCGGCCTGAACCGTTTTATCAACGGCTACCTTGACTTGATGAGCATCATGTTCATGTCGAAGTTCGGCAAGCAACCGATGCACTTCTTCGGTCTTATCGGCAGCATGGCCTTCCTGCTGGGCTTCGTGGCCTTTGTGGTGGTTTGCATCCTGCGGCTGTGTGGCCACATCTCGCTAACAAACAGCGTATGGTTCTACATTTCTATGCTTTCCATCCTATTGGGCACCATGCTCTTCTTGGCCGGATTCCTCGGTGAACTAATATGCCGCAACTCTTCTACACGTAACCAATACCTGATTGAAACTGAATTATGAGCCTCCAATGTGGTATCGTCGGACTTCCTAATGTGGGCAAGTCAACACTTTTCAACTGCCTGAGCAATGCCAAGGCACAGGCTGCCAATTTCCCGTTCTGCACCATCGAGCCCAATGTGGGTGTCATTACCGTGCCTGACGAGCGGCTGGCCAAACTGGTGGAAATGGAACGTCCCGCCAGCGTAGTGCCCGCTACAGTCGAGATTGTGGACATCGCGGGACTGGTAAAAGGTGCTTCCAAAGGCGAGGGTTTGGGCAACAAGTTTTTGGGTGATATCCGCACCACAGATGCCATCATCCATGTGCTGCGCTGCTTTGACGACGACAACGTCACCCATGTCGACGGTAGCGTGGATCCCATACGCGACAAACAGACCATCGACCTGGAACTGCAGTTCAAAGACCTTGAAACCATCGAGAACCGGTATGACAAGGAGGTGAAGAAAGCCAAGGCAGGGGGCGATGCCAAAGCCCGCAAGCTGGTAGAGGTAATGGACCTCTACCGCGAAGCCCTGCTGGCCGGCCGTAGTGCCCGTACCGTCAAACTGGACGAAGGACAAGCTGAGGCCGCAAAAGATCTGATGCTCCTCACCGCCAAACCCATCCTGTATGTGTGCAATGTGGACGAGGCTTCGGTAGTAAACGGGAACAAGTATGTCGAGGCTGTGCGACAAGCTGTGGCTGACGAAGAGGCTGAAGTGCTAGTCATTGGAGCCGCTATCGAGGCTGATATCGCCGAGCTGGAAACCTACGAGGAAAAACAGATGTTCCTCGAAGACCTAGGGCTAAAAGAGTCGGGTGTCAATCGCCTCATTAAAGCCGCCTACAAACTGCTTAACTTGCAGACATTCCTCACGGCCGGGCCTAAAGAGTGTCGCGCATGGACTTTCAAGAAAGGGATGAAAGCCCCTCAAACTGCAGGTATTATACATAGCGACTTCGAGCGTGGCTTTATCCGAGCCGAAGTCATCAAATACGAAGATTATGTAACCCTTGGTAGCGAAGCCAAATGCCGTGAGGCAGGCAAGATTGCTGTCGAAGGGAAAGACTATGTGGTGCAGGACGGCGACATCATGCACTTCAGATTCAATGTCTAAACAGAAGTAGAATCCACGACTTCAAGAACTAAGATAATATGCGACACAAGATGTTCAATACAATGAGATTCCGAAGCCTCCCCGGCATCCATCTCTTAGTTCTTAGTTCTTCCCTCATACTTCTCGCAGGGTGTTCCACACAGAAGGCCACTTGGCCCAACGTGCAGTATCACAACATTACCACCCACTACAACATCTGGTGGAATGGTAACGAAAGTTTGAAAAGTGCCGTGGCCCAACTGGAGAAAAGCAGCAAGGACGACTACACACGCCTGCTACCAGTATACAAACTGGGGAGCAAGGAGGAAAGCATGTCGGCCAGTCCGCAGTTGGATAGAGCCGTGGAAAAGGGTGTGAAAGGCATCAAGAAACACAGCATCTTTGTCGATGGACAGGAGCATGTACCCTATATCGCCAACTGCTATCTGCTGACGGCCTATGCCACCTTCTACAAACACGACCTTACCACCACCGCGGGTACGTGCCAAACCCTGGTGTATCAGTACAGCGGCACCGCCGTGGGTGACGAGGCAGCCGTGTTGCTGGCCCGCTGTTCAACCCAAGAACAACGCTATCAAGAAGCCGAGACGGCTTTGGACGAACTGGTGGTGGCGGCAAGCAAGGGAAACTTTGACAAACACCAGCGACTGAACCTCTATCTGGCCATGGCAGAATGCACCTTACCTCAAGAAAAATACAAGAAAGGGGTGCAGTTTCTCAAGCAAGCCCTCGACGAGAAACCCACACGAGCTCAGAAAGCCCGCATTTGCTATATTTTGGGACAAGTATACCAGCAACAAGACAAGCGCCCTACTGCCTCCAAATACTACGAGAAGGCGTTGAAATACACCACTGACTACGAGATGGAATTCAATGCACGGCTCAGTATCGCCTCATGCGCCGACCTGCAACATACAGACCGCGCCAAGTTGGAGAAACTGTTGGACAAGATGCTCAAAGACAAGAAAAACGAAGAGTTCGTAGACCAGATATACTATGCCAAAGGCGAGATGTATATGGGCATCCGCGAGTACAAGAAAGCCTGTGAGAACTTCCGCACTTCTGTGGCGAAATCGACAACCAACCCCGCACAAAAGGCCCGTTCTGCCATTCGTCTGGCGGGTGTGCTTTACGACAAATTCCAGGACTATGACAAATCGCAACTGTACTATGACACAGCCATGACCATCATCAAGTCCGATTATCCACATTACACTCAAATCAAGTCGCGCTACGACCTACTGACATCATTGGTGGCCTACACCCGCGTCATTGACCGTAACGACAGCCTCATCACGGTGTCCGAGATGCCCGAATCGCAGCGGTTGAACCTTATCAACGAGAAGATCGAGCAGGTGAAGAAAGCCGAGGCCGAAGCCAAAGAAAAAGAGTTGCTTGAGCAACTGGCCGCCGACGGAAAATCGCAGCAGAACACCCTGCAAGGCGATTGGTACTTCTACAACAGCAACACTGTACAAAAAGGCAAAGAAACCTTCCGCCAGCGATGGGGAATGCGGATGCTGGAAGATTATTGGTTTCTCTCCAAGAAAGGACTGTTGGGGATGAATATGACTGCCATGGGCGACGCCGACAACGGAAGCGACGAAGAGGACAAGAATGAGAAAGACGAATCCAAAGACAGCGTGGATGTAAAGAAAATCCCCGGTGGCAACCCCGATGACCCGCACGATGTGGCCTACTACCTCAAAGACCTGCCCAAAAGTCAGGCGGAGAAAGACTCCATGCAACTGACCACCGCCTCAGGACTGCTCAACGCAGGCTATATCTATTACGACGGCATCCACAACATCCCCAAGGCATTGGAATGCTACCTGAGGATGGCCAACAACTACACCACGAACCCCGAAATTGTGCAGGCATTCTACATGCTGTACAAAATCTATGACAAACAGGGGAATACCCCTAGTGCCAACTACTATCGCGACATGGTGCTGATGGGATTTCCCGACAGCGACTTCGCCAACTTGATTCTGGACGAGGATTATTACAAGGAAATCATGCGTCGCAGCCAGCTGGTAAGGGAGGACTACGAAGCTGTATACACCCATTACCGCAAGCGTCGCTATGACGATGTGCTACGTGGGGTAGCAGCGGCCAAGGAGGTGTATGACGGAGACCCAATGCTGGGCAAATTCCGCTACTGGGAAGGTCTGTCCTATGCCCGCATGGACAACAAGGCACAGGCAGTAGCCACCTTCGAGGCCATCGTACGCGACTACCCCTCTACCGACAGCATTGTTCCGCTGGCCCAGGCCCAGTTGGATTACCTGCGCGGAGAAGGTGGCGAGTATATGGGCAACAGCGGGGGAGACGAGACCGTTGCCGACACACCCGATGGGCTGAAGCCCGAAAATGCCACCCGTCGGCGTGCCGAAGACAGCCGCACATCTGCCACAATCGGCAATGAAGACGACGGTCTGCCACCCGAAGCACAGTTGTTTCGCTATAAGGAAGCGATGCCTCACTATGTCATTATCCTCATCAACGACCGTAAAATCCGTGCCACCGACCTACAGTTGAAGATTGGCGACTTTAACGCGGTATACTACACCAACGCAGGTTATCGCGTCAGCCCATTGATGTTTACCGACACGACACAGATGATTACCATCAACCAGTTCCGCAACGCCACCGAGGCATACGACTACTGCCGTCACCTGCAACGTGAAGAGAGCCCGCTGATGAAATATTCATCGGAGGACTATCAAGTATTCGCTATCTCAAAACAGAATTATACCACCTTCTACAACCGCAAACGGGTGGATGCATACTCCCTGTTCTACCAAAAATATTACAAGAAAAAATAACCCATACCATGAGCAATACTGTCAACAGTTCCATCAACACCATCACCGAAGGCACCTCCATCAAAGGTGACATCACCGCCAACGGAGACTTCCGTCTCGACGGGATACTGGAGGGCAATATCACCCTGACCGGCAAACTGGTGGTAGGAGAGAAAGGTGCGGTAAAGGGCAATATCATCTGCCAGAACGCCAACATCATCGGTGTAGTCACGGGAAATGTGTCGGTAAAGGAATTCCTGACCCTCTTTGCTTCGTCAAGGGTGCAAGGCGACATCATCACCGACCGGCTCTCGATAGAACCCGGTGCCCGTTTCTCGGGCTCGTGCCGGATGCTTGACGAACTTTCCGAACCCACCAAATCATGAATCCCGAAGAGACCATCGTAAGTCTGTTCGAGCAGTGGTCCGGCACACGCTGCATGGAGTACCAATCACTGCACGCCAATGGAAGCAACCGCCTCTACTGGCGGATGCACGGCCTTACAGGACAACAATGCATCGCCGCCTACAACGAGGATGTGCGTGAGAACGAAGCCTTCTTCTACTATTGTCGTGCCTTACGCGACCGCGGAATACACGTCCCTGAACTATATTCCGTAAGTGACGACCATAAGTACTATCTGCAGCAGGACCTCGGCGATGTTACCCTCTTCAGCCATCTCTCTGACCACCGAAAAGCGGGCGGAGGCTTCGATGCCGGAATGCTAACGTTATACAAACAGGTGTTAGCCGACCTGGCACAGATGCAAGTGGCTGGCCGCGACATGGATTTCACCCACGCCTATCCTCGGAGCGACTTCGATAGACAATCCATCCAATGGGATTTGAACTATTTCAAGTACTACTTCCTTAAACTCACCCATACTCCTTTCGACGAAGAACTGCTAGAGCGCGACTTCAGCCTCTTAACAGACTACCTGTTGGAAGCCGACTGCGGATTCTTTCTTTACCGTGATTTCCAGGCACGGAACATCATGCTATACGAAAACACCCCATACTACATAGATTTCCAAGGGGGAAGGAGAGGGGCTGCCCAATATGATGTGGCTTCTCTGCTGTACAGCGCCAGAAGTGAAATACCCGAAGTCATCCGCCAAGAGCTGTTGGAATACTATATCCAATGCTTGGCCAATCGGTATCCGATAGACACGAAAGTGTTTCGCCAACAGTTTCATGCTTATGTGCGCATCCGCATCATGCAGACCCTGGGAGCATACGGTTTCCGAGGACTTCTGGAAAAGAAAGAGCAGTTCATCTCCAGTATCCCATTGGCACTTCACAACCTACGCATCGTCACGGAGAACCAACCACTGCCAATAGCATTGCCCCATCTGGAACAGGTGTGGCGCACCCTGGCTGAACGCAGTATCAGTCCCGAGCCTCCGGCAGCGGAGGGCCTGACTGTGGAGGTGGGCAGTTTCTCATACAAGAAAGGCCTCCCACAAGACACCTCGGGCAACGGCGGCGGTTTCATCTTCGACTGCCGCGCGCTGCCCAACCCCGGCCGTTATCCAGAATATCTCAACTATACCGGAAAAGACCGTCCAGTGATAGAGTTCCTACAAGACGCCCCCGCGGTGAAATACTTCCTCAACGCGGCAAAACAGATGGTAGGTCCCTCTGTGAAACGGTATCTGGAACGCAACTTCACCCATCTATCTGTCTATTTCGGTTGTACCGGAGGACAGCACCGCTCAGTATATTGCGCCGAACGACTCGCCGAATGGCTGTCGGAAAACTTTGATTGCCACGTAGTTCTAATACATCGGGAACAGCAATAAAAAAAACTTTCCACAATTTTCTCTCCACTTCTCACTTTTTTCGTATCTTTGCACATCATTTGAAGAAATAAAAAACAAAACTATACACATGAAAAGCAGAACAATAGTCTCTATCTTGCTGGCCGTCGTTGCAGCGGCTCTCGCCTATTTAGTGTACAACTCGATTCACTCCTCCGTCAAATTCAACGACGAGTATGAGGTGCGTCGCGAAGCCAGTGCCGACAAGCTGAAAGCCATCCGCACACTGGAAGAGGCTTACAAGTCCACCTATGGCCACTATACCGGCAGTTTCGACACCCTGTTCAACCGTCTGCTCAACGAGGACAGTCTGAGTGTGGTAAGCAAGGTTATCAACTACGACAAGATTCCCGAAGATGTGGAAATCGACGAAATGACCGAGGCCGACAAAATCAAGGCTGGTTACATGACCAAAGTTGTCGAGTTTGTTAACCCCGTTGAGAACCTGCGTAAGACCCCGAAGGCGAAATTCAACCTCACCGACGAGGAAATTCTCAACCTCCGTTACATTCCCTATCCCAAGGGTACCGACAAGCAGTTCCAGCTGCAGGCTGGCTTTATCGAGAAGTCTGGCTACCAGTTGCCTGTGTTCGAATGCTTGGTAATGATGGAAGACCTGCTTTCGGATCTTCCCGAGCAGTTAGTCATCAACAAGATTGACGAGCTTATCAAGAACAAACGCTTCCCAGGATGGAAAGTGGGCGATATGACCCAGGCAATCACCGACGGCAACTTCGAATAAACGATGTCATATAAAGTCACAACTCTTATCACGACAGATAAAGCGGTGGCCAATAACGATTCAAGATTATCCATTTGCCTCCGGTCAAATGGATTTTCTTTTTCGGTAACCGCCGCCGATGTGCTGCTCACACTGGGCGAAGTTGAGTGTGACCTCAACCGACCACTGGGGGAGACGGTAAGCCTTGTCAAGGCATTCTTCGCAGAACAAGGCATTGACACCCTGAATACCGCACAAATGCGGCTCATCGTGCCGAGCGACCAATTTGTGTGGATTCCTGAAGAGTTATACGACCCAACACGCGACCGCCAGTATCTACAGATGGTCGCCACCGTGGAACGTGAGCAGAGCATCTGCCATATTCTTTCGCAGTCATTGAAAGCCTATATGGTCTTTACAGCCCCTCAGGCCGCCACCACAGCTTTCAAAGTGGCCCTGCCAGGTATCGACATCCACAATCAGCATTCCATGCTGGTCAACGAACTGATACTGAAAAAGAGTTTAGGACACCCATGTCTGCTGATGCATGTGCGCGACTGCAAGGCCGACTTCGAGGCGTTCTACGACGGCCATCTGCTGCTGAGCAACACTCTGCCTGCCGCCGACGAAAATGAATGCCTATACCATGCCCTCGGCATTATGAAAAACCTTCACATGGAGACCCCCGACATGGAGTTGGCGATATGCGGACAGGTGGGACGTGACATCTATCGGAAACTGCAACACTATTTCCCATCCGTCACTCTCTACACAGGACGTTCCTATAAATACCTCAATCCCGAATTGCAAACCCTCCACATCTACCGCCACACACTATTGTTGGCATAGACCACAACCTCCACCCACCATGCGTATCATTGCAGGATCTCTCAAAGGCCGCCGCCTCAACCCGCCTACCTCGCTGCCAGTGCGTCCTACCACTGACATGGCTCGCGAGGGGTTGTTCAATATCCTCAACAACTATGTGGACTACGAAGAGTGCACTGTGATGGATCTTTTTGCCGGCACCGGTGCAATGTCGCTTGAGTTTGTGTCGCGAGGAGCCAAAGAAGTGACCGCAATAGAGATCAACAATCAATGCACCGATTTCATCAAGTCGGCGGCGCAGCAGTTCGGTGTCCAGAACCTTCATGTGGTGCGTACAGATGTTTTCGATTTGTTAAAACGAGCCTATAAGAAGTTCGACATCATCTTCGCCGACCCTCCCTATGCACTGGAAACTCTCCCACAACTGCCTGACCTCGTCTTCACCCACGACCTGCTGACCGACGACGGAATCTTCATTCTGGAGCACCCAGAGGAATTCCAATTTGAAGATCATCCCCATTTCTGGCAGCATCGACACTACGGGCGGGTGAATTTCACCTTCTTTGCAAAAACATTATAAAATATATTCCCAATGGACGCAATAATCAAAACTAATTTCTCCTTCCCCAAGCAGAAAGGTCTGTATGTGGGCAAGGTGCGCGACGTGTACAATATCGATGACAAATACATGGCCATGGTGGTGAGCGACCGCATCTCTGCCTTCGATGTGGTGCTACCCAAGGGCATTCCCTACAAAGGTCAGGTGCTCAACCAGATTGCCGCCAAGTTCTTGGATGCCACAGCTGATATTGTCCCGAACTGGAAGATGGCCACCCCTGACCCCATGGTCACCGTGGGTTTGAAATGCGAAGGATTCCGAGTAGAGATGATTGTGCGCGGATACCTCGCCGGCTCGGCCTGGCGCGAATACAAAGCCGGCACCCGCACACTTTGCGGTGTGCCGCTGCCTGAAGGAATGAAAGAAAACCAAAAGTTCCCCACACCGATTGTCACCCCCACGACCAAAGCTGACGAAGGTCATGACGAGAATATCTCGCGGGAAGAGATTATCCGCACCGGCTTGGTATCTAAAGAAGACTACGACCAACTGGAAAAATACGCTCTGGCCCTGTTCCAGCGCGGCACGGAAATAGCCGCCTCCAAAGGTTTGATATTGGTGGATACCAAATACGAGTTTGGCAAACGCGACGGGAAAATTTATCTTATCGATGAAATCCACACACCCGACAGCAGCCGCTATTTTTATGCCGACGGTTACGAGGAACGACTGGCCAAAGGCGAACATCAACGGCAACTTTCCAAGGAGTTTGTACGTGAATGGCTGATGGATAACGGATTCCAAGGCAAGGAAGGCCAGAAGGTGCCCGAAATGACAGACGCAATTGTCAACAGCATCACCGACCGCTATATCGAACTCTACGAACACATTACTGGCGAGAAGTTCCAGAAAGCGGAAGATTGTGCCGACGTCACCGGCCGCATCGAAAAGAATGTCAGCCGGTATCTTGCCACGCTGGCATAAGTCTATACCACACATGGAGATAGAACGGAAATATCTCGTAAAATCCCTGCCTGAATCTCTTGACAGTTACCCCCATATAGGGATTGAGCAAGGCTACCTCTGCACATCGCCCACCCTGCGCATTCGCAGGATGGGCGATGTGTATTGGCTTACCGTAAAGGAGAAGGTCTGCACAGGTTCGTCTGCCATCCACAACAGAGAAGAGGAATTCCACCTAACAGCAGAGAAATACATCCTGTTAAAAGAGAAATGCGATGGTCTGATGGTTCAAAAAACGCGCTACCGTATTCCGCTGGATGGACCAATGCCATTGACCGCCGAACTAGACCTGTTTCATGGTGCCCACGAAGGGCTGAGACTGGTGGAGGTAGAATTTCCCAATACCGCAGTAGCAGATACTTTTGTACCTCCTTGCTGGTTCGGCGAAGAGGTAAGTGCCATCCCAAATTATCGGAATAGTTGGCTGGCGCACCATCCCTACAATCCCGGACTCTAGTCGCTGGGATTGGCCTGGAAATAATCAATGATCACTCTTGCCTTCGCCGGTCCCACCACCTTGGCAAGGTCGGATTCTGTCTGTAAGCGTACCGCTTTTACCGACCCGAATTTTAGCAACAGGTTGCGGGCGGTAGTGTCGCCGATGCCTGGGATATCAGAGAGGCGAGTGCGGAACGTGCCTTTGCTACGCTTGTCTTTGTGGAAGGTGATGGCAAAACGGTGTACCTCGTTCTGCAACTGCTCCAGAAGGAGGAAGAGGGGATCGGTAGGTTTGAGTCCCACCACCTGGGGAGGAAATCCATATAGCAATTCGGAAGTGTGGTGCCGGTCATCCTTGGCCAATCCCGCAATAGGGATGTCGAGGTGCAGTCGGTCATACAGCACTTCTCGTGCCACCTCCATCTGTCCCTTACCTCCATCGACTACCAGCAGCTCTGGCAACGGCTGTCCCTCTTCTGAGAGACGTTTATAGCGCCGATAAATCACCTCTGCCATCGAAGCGTAGTCGTCTGGACCTTCGACAGTTTTGATATTGTATTTGCGGTATTCCTTGCGATTTGGGCGACCATTGGTGAAACGTACCATGGCAGCCACGGGATAGGCACCTTGAATGTTGGAGTTATCGAAACACTCGATATTGACAGGCAAAGCGGGCAACTGCAAGGCTTTCTGTATACGTTCCAGAAGTTTGTCGTTGCGACGCACCGAGGCCGCCTCGTCAGGATCGACCAGCGCACGCTGATGGCGACATTGGATTTGATATGCCCGAACATTGCGCAGCGAGAGTTCCAACAACTGTAGCTTGTCACCCCGTGTGGGGACGGTCTGCCGCAGATACTCCTCAGGCAACTCCGTCACCTTGAAGGGGAGGACTGCCTCGACAGCGGTGCTCTCGGTCTGCTCGTGCAAAGCCGGAACCACGGTGGCAAGAATCTCCTCGTCACTTTCGTCCAACTGCTTGCGGATTTCGTTGGAGAAACTGTAGATTATCCCGCCATGCTTAATGCGCATCATGTTGACATAGGCATACTTCTCATCGGAGAGTATGCTGTATACATCTACGTCCTTAACATTGGTGTTGACTACCGTGGAGCGACTTTGATACTCCTCCAAAAGACGAATCTTACGTTTCATGCTGTCGGCCTCTTCGAACCGCAGCTCATCAGCCAGGGCCATCATCTGCCGCTTCATGTCGCCGAGAATATCATCGAAATCACCCTTGAGAATGCTTCGGATATTCTCGATGTCAGCCATATACTCCTTCTGTGACTGGAGACCTGCACAGGGTGCCTTGCATAACCCCAACTGGTATTTCATGCAGGGGCGCGTCTTTCCCTGTTCCTTTTCCGACTCTCCCCATTTGGGACGTGCGCCGCAAGTACGATAGGAGAAAAGTTGACGGATAATGTCTTGCAACTCACGCAGGATGCGCTGGTTGGGATAGGGTCCAAAATATTGTCCCTTGGTCTGTCGGTTGCGGGTGAAAAGGATGCGGGGGTAGGGTTCGTCGGTGATGCAGAGGTACGGATAGGTCTTGTCGTCCTTCAACATACTGTTGTAGCGCGGCTGGTAGTGCTTGATAAGGTTGTTCTCCAGTAGCAGGGCATCGACCTCGGTGGCCACCACTGTGACCCGTATGTCGTAGATATGTCGCACCAACATACGAATCTTGGCGCTTTTGTCGTCGTAATGTGAGAAATAAGAGCTGACCCTTCGTTGAAGGTTGCGGGCTTTACCGACATAAATCACATTGCCCGCCTCATCGAGGTGCTGATAGACCCCCGGCGTCTCAGGAATAGTCTTGAGCCGCAAGGCAATACGGTCAATATGCCGGTTGATGCTCTTGTCTATCATTTGGGGTATTCCAGCTCAGCCTTGTTGATGGTAAGCCTCAGTTCTTTGATACCCTTGATTTCGTATTTGCTGGTACGCTGGCCCAACGTCAGCGTATGCACGCCTTTGCTGTTAAAGAAATAATAGTCACGTACCGTCTGGTGGCACACCAGATAGCCCTCGTCGGTAAAGGTACCGAGGCAGTTGCCGTTGAGATTGCGCAAGGGAAGTGTGCTGAAAAGGGTTCTCTTCTCGTGGTCGGGGCTCTCCACCTCCAGCATCAGGGGGATGGAGGACTCCCGGTAGCGGGCGGTATCAACGGTGACAAAGACCTCGATATTGAAACAGTCGTCCGTATTGGTCACGTTGACCATGAAATGTTCCGGCTCGAACCGCATCCAAGTGTCGTTGGCGAAGGTGCGCGATTCATCGTGTAGTGGTTTCTGGCCACAGCCGGCACAAAGCAGCAATATCGCTGAGGCAAGTGCAAAAAGTTTTCGGTTGAGTATCATACGTGAGAGCGTTCTGTCAGTCGTTTGAGTATCTGTATGGCATTGGTGGCGGCACCTTTGCGCAGATTATCCGAAACACACCAAAGGTTGAGTGTGTTGGGCTGCGAGAAGTCGCGCCGCAGACGCCCCACATACACCGCGTCGGTATCTTCGGCCATCACCGGCATCGGATAACGGTTTTCATCGGGGTTGTCGCACAACACCACTCCCGGGGTTCCGGCAATCAGTCGACGCACCTCGTCGAGGTCATAGTCTTGCCGCAATTCCACGTTGACGGCCTCGCTGTGACCTCCCACCACTGGCACACGGGCTACCGTGGAGGTAATCTGAATGGTGTCGTCGCCCAATATTTTACGAGTCTCGTTGACCAGCTTCAACTCCTCGGTAGTATATCCGTCGGGAGTGAAGTCGCCTCCGTGGGGGAAGAGGTTGCGGAATATCTGGTTGGGGTAGGCGGGCTGGTAGCTGTCGCCAAGTTCCGTCTGCATAGTCTCCCGCAGACGGGCGCTGGGCACCTGATGGTCGGCGAAGTACCGCTCTTCGGACTCCAGTTGGCGGATGGCCTTGATGCCGGTACCGGTTACGCTCTGGTATGTTGAAATGACCAGTCTTCGGATGCCATAGCGGCGGTGCAGGCTGGAGATGGCCAATACCATTTGGATGGTGGAGCAGTTGGGGTTGGCGATAATGCGATGGTCGCTCCCTACGGCATCCATATTGATTTCCGGCACCACCAGCGGCACGTTGGGATCCATGCGCCAGCACGACGAGTTGTCAATCACCGTGCATCCAGTGGCGGCGAATAGCGGCGCATATTGCCGCGAAGCGGAAGCTCCGGCGGAGAATACCGCATATTGGGGTTTGCGGGCGATGGCCTCTTCCACGCTGACCACCGTCAAATGGCGGCCAGCAAATTCAATTTCCTTGCCGATGGACTTGGGCGAGGCGGCTGCAATGATGTCGCACCCTGCAAAGCCTTGCTCTTGCAACACTTGCAACATCTTTCCGCCCACAAGTCCTGTGGCTCCTACAATGGCAATAGTAATCATGAGTTTGTTTATCTAACGAGTGTGACGGTCCCGGTTGTCTCCTGAGTGACGTTTGGCTCCAACGAGTGGCGGTATCGCATCATGTAGACGTATGTCCCTTGCGGGCAGCGTCCGCCGTGAACGTCGGTGCCGTCCCAGTAGCCGTCAGGACCTTTGAAATAGTATACTTGTTGACCCCTCCTGTCGAAAATCCACACCTGCACCTCGCTGACATTTCCTTTGAGGCTAGGGTAGAACCGGTTATTGTCGTTCCTGTCGGGGGTGAATACATTGGGCACAAAACTGGACACCTTGTGTAGCGGGATAACCACTGCAGCAGTGTCGTCGCACCCATAGTTGTTGTGTACCGCCAGCAGCACCCGCATCGAATCCACACCGGTGAGCGGAAAATTGACATAGTGGTCTGCCCAGTGGAGGTGGTGCCGTCGGGCATCAGCCACTTGCGGCTGTCGTGCCCGTAGCTCTGGTCGGTGAGCTCGATGGTAAGGTCGTCGAGCGTGGCCACTTCGGGAGTGTGGGCGATAATGGCCTTCATCGGGATAAAGGTAAAATCAAGAGACACCGTACTGTCGCAGCCCCATGCGTTATGCAGCAAGATGGTGTCCTCTGCCCGAGTGGCGACGTTGGATGCATGGTATGTGGTGCCGTTTATCCAGGTATAGGGGGCGCAGTCGAGCACCGTGTCGACGGTGTAGCTGGGCGCGAAATTCATCAGATGAAGGTGCATGGTGCTGTCGCATTGCGTCTCCGAGGTGAAATGCCGAGAGTAGTCGCCGGGGTGGGAATAGTTCTGCCCACACCACGTATAACTGCCGCCTTGGCAGATGCCCATAGTGTCGTAATAATCGTAATTGGGGAACGTACGTATCATCATACTGTCTATATGTCTGCAACCGTTCTTGAACTGTGCCGTGCAGAACATCCACACCGTGTCGATATGGTTGGGTGGCAGCGTACCCGCTTGGTTTCGGAGAATGACAGAGGTGAAGTTGTCGGTAAGGGCGGAAGCTGGCATCAATGTGCGGACTCCGTTATATTCTTTCTCGGCATACCATGTGCAGGAGTCGAGTGTCTGCTGTTGCGCAGGATAGATTAGATTGACCGACGAGGCCTGTCCTTCGCAGATACTGGAATTCTCGCTGTAAAGCTCACACGATGCCGCCGTATCCACCCCCACGATAATTGAGTCGATAAGGGTGTAGAAGTCGCCCGTGGCGCTCTCATATATCGTTTTCACAAGATACTTGGTCACACATGTCGGGGTGACGGAGACCTTCATCTTGTCCCGTTGCATATAGTAGCCGTTGGTATCCATCGGGTCAAACGAAAACTCCACCGTATCGTAGGGATGAGTTGGATTGCCGGGCCTCTCTATCAGCCGCCACCAGGTGACGTTCTTCTGGGTATCGCCTTGCGGTGTAAAGCGCCACGCACGCTGGTGGATGGAGGTGGTGAACGGGTTGAGCCCTTCGGGGGCGAAAAATCCCGGCTTGTTGGCCTCGATATAATACGTGGGGTCCGAGATATGCTGGTAATCGTGGTAGTGCGACTCCTGTGTGGTGCCCGTGGCGTTCTGTATGCCGATGATGCCCCTGGAGCCATTCCACGAAGTTGCCGGCATTCGGTCCGCCACATGCACCTCTATGATATTGGTACCCTCATAAATGACAATCTGGTAGGTGCAGTTATGCGTCGACGAATCGGAACCGCTGTGGTCGAATTGCGGCACATGGTTCCAACTGAAGCAGATGTGACGACACGGATAGTCCGAGGCGGGCGAAACCCCATAATAAATGCCTCGGGGCGCCGGCGCCGCAGGAGGGTAGGTGTCCTCATATACCCCGTAGATTGCATCTCGCATATAGGTCAGTGTGGGCGCGCCGCTGGTTCCGTTCGGCCACGGCAACCCCGCCGAGTATTGCCACGGACAGCCTTGGTTGCCAGCACCCTGCGTAAATGTCCCCAACCCGTTGGCGCCAATGGTGATTTGCGTCTTTCGGTAACCGAAAAAACAGAACGGGAAATTGATTGCTATCGTGGGACCGAAATCATCGTCGGTTCCGATAGGCATCCGCGTGCCGAAGGTGAACGGCTCGGGCGGATTGTATGGTATCTCTTCCACAAGATAGGTGCCGTTGAAATGCTGCGTCGTCACAAACAAATCGGCATTCATGACAATCGTCTGCGAGCGGCAGTTCACCACGGTATCCCATCCATTGGCTCGGCACAAACGGGAACGAGTATGGTCCACACGCTCGTGAATCGTGATATTGGGGCATTGCGCGTGGGCCGTATATAGGCTGACAGCTAGAAATACAAAGGATGTGAATCGTCTCAGAAAACCATGGTCACTCATAAAACAGAACATGAAATCGTCTGCAAAAATACACTTTTTTATTGATATAACAATATATTGGGCATATTTTTTAATTTTTTCACATTGTGACGGTTCTCGTCACAAAAAATGGCCGCCCAACAAGGCGGCCATTTTCATGATTATTGCAGTTGTTCCTCCGTTTTACTTGATGCGCATCCTGTAGAACGAACGGTACACAAAGTACAGCGCAATCAGCAGGAACGCAATGCCCACATACGGGGCATACGTATGGAAACCGTCACTGATGGCAATCTCCATCGCAAGAACTCCAAACAGGGTGGTGAACTTGATGATGGGGTTGAGCGATACCGACGAGGTGTCCTTGAATGGGTCACCCACCGTGTCGCCTACCACACTGGCGTCGTGCAGCGGCGTTCCTTTGGCCTGCATATCCACCTCAACCACCTTCTTCGCATTGTCCCATGCACCTCCCGCGTTGGCCATAAACACCGCCTGGAACAATCCGAACACTGCAATGCTGATAAGGTAGCTGATAAAGAGGCAAACAGGGGCGTTATTGAGGGTCTCGCCTTCACCCGTCGGGGCCGAGAGGCAGGCAAACGCCAGCGCAAAGCAGAAGATGGCAATAAAGATATTGATCATGCCGCGCTGCGCATAGTTCGTGCATATCTTCACCACCTCCTGGCTCTTGGCCGTATCGGCCTTCTTCGGAGCGTTGGTGTCCAGCTTGATATTCTCCTTGATATACTCCACAGCCCGGTTGGCGCCCGTCGTCACGGCCTGCATTGAGGCACCCGTGAACCAGTAAATCACGCAGCCGCCGAGGATGAAGCCCAGGATGCTGTACGGGTTGAGCAAATTCAGAACCGTCTCGGGCTCTATGCCGAGTTTCTCCTGAATCATGAGGATAAGGCTGAAAATCATCGTTGTCGCGCCCACCACGGCAGTGCCTATCAGCACCGGCTTCGCAGTGGCCTTGAAGGTATTGCCCGCTCCGTCGTTGGCTTCGAGGTAATACTTGGCTTTCTCGAAATCAGGCGTGAAACCGAACTCCTCCTTCACCTCTCGCGTGGTCTTCTCCACATCGTCCTCTATAAGCGAAAGCTCGTAAACACTTTGGGCGTTGTCGGTCACAGGCCCATAGCTGTCCACCGCGATGGTCACAGGACCCATACCCAGCATTCCAAAGGCCACCAGGCCGAAGGCGAAGATACTGTAGTAGCTCCCGAACACATCGCCGATGCCGAACGCCGTCGAAGCAATGTAGGCCACAATCATCAGCACAAAGAAGACGATGCCAGTCCAGAAACCGCCGAAGTTGCCCGCCACAAGTCCGCTGAGGATATTGAGCGATGCTCCGCCCTGTTCCGAAGCCTTCACAACTTCGTTCACATGCTTCGAAGTGGGGGAGGTGAACAGCTTCGTGAACTCGGGGATAAGTGCTGCACCCAGCGTTCCACAGCTGATAATGACCGAGAGCGCCAGCCACAGATTCGGCACAATCGAGTTAACCTCCTCCGTGTTAAGGATAAAGTGGCTAGCCAGGAAAGTTCCCAGTATGCTGATGATGGAGGTAATCCACACCAACGAGGTCAACGGCTTCTCGAAATTGATGTCGTCTGCCTTGCTGTACCGTGCTTTCGCCAGGACTCCATTGATATAATACGACAGCACCGAAGCCACGATGCCGAGAATACGCATCACAAATATCCACACCAGCAGCTTCACCTGCACCGACGACGCAATTGCCGTCGCGGCTTCAAGGTCGCCGCCACACCGCTCCATAAACAGGTCCGGACGAATCGCCAACAGGATGAAACTCACCAACGCCACGCCCGTCACACCGTACGTCTCGAAACCGTCAGCGGTAGGTCCAATGCTGTCACCGGCATTGTCGCCCGTGCAGTCGGCAATGACACCAGGGTTGCGCGGGTCGTCCTCACCAATCTTGAAGACCACCTTCATCAAATCGCTTCCGATATCGGCAATCTTCGTGAAGATACCGCCCGCAATGCGCAACGCACTCGCGCCCAAGCTCTCGCCGATGGCAAAGCCGATAAAACAGCTCCCCGCCAAGTCTCCCATAAAGAGCAATATCACAAGCATCAGCACTAATTCAATACAAATCAGCACAATGCCGATACTCATACCCGCCCGCAAAGGAATATTCAGCAGGTCGAGCGGTTTGCGACGGAGCGAGGCAAAAGCCATACGGGCATTGGCATACGTGTTCATTCTCACACCAAACCATGCCACACCGTAGGAACCCAGGATACCGACAACCGTCCAACCGAGAATCAGGCAAACCGAGCCAAACGGCATACCCGACAGCACACCGAAATACAACGCGATGGCCGCTCCGATAAAGACGAAAAGCACCACTAAAAACTTCCCTTGCTGTCTGAGATATGTGGAACAGGTCTTGAAGATTACGTTTCCTATCTCAAGCATTGATTGATGAGCCTTCAGCCTGCGGACCTTCGCAAACTGAAGCAACCCGAACAGCAGTCCCACGGCCACAATCAAAAATCCCCAATAAAGTATTCGCGTGTCGGGTTGCGAGGCAAATCCTTCGGGCATCTTCAGGTCGGCTTCCCCGCCTGCAAACGCCAAAACAGGCGCCATAAAAATGGCTAGCAATAAAATTAACTTCTTCATACACAGAGTGTTTACAAGATAAGTGCAGTTGATTAAGATTTGCAAATATAGTACTTATTTATGGAATACGAAAAAAAATCGTATCTTTGCATTTTCAAAAAATACAACAAACCCTTTTATATCCCTCATTGAGAAATGATAGAGAAGAAGCTCCAACAAGCTGTTGCCACTGCACTGAAGAATCTGTACGGTATAGAAGCCGCTCCTGAGACGGTGACCCTGCAGACCACCAAGAAAGAATTTAACGGAGACTATACCGTTGTGGTGTTCCCCTATGTGAAACAGGCCCGCAAGAGTCCCGAACAGGTTGGAAACGACCTCGGGGCCGCCGTCATACAAATGGTGGAGGAAGTGTCCGACTTCAACGTCATCAAGGGCTTTTTGAACTTCTCCGTCGCCGACAGCTACTGGATGCAGTTTGTCGCCGAAAGGGTAGGGGACACGGCGTATGGCCTGACGAATGCCGCCCCCGACGCAAAGCCGGTCGTGGTGGAATATTCGTCTCCCAACACCAACAAACCTCTGCACCTCGGCCATATCCGCAACAACCTGTTAGGCTGGTCGGTAAGCGAACTGTTGGCCGCCAACGGCGCCAACGTCAAGAAGGTCAACCTGGTCAACGACCGTGGCATCCATATCTGCAAATCCATGCTGGCATGGCTGCGTTACGGAAACGGCGAGACCCCTGAAAGCAGCGGCATGAAAGGCGACCATCTGGTGGGGAAATACTACGTGGAATTCGACAAACATTATAAGGAAGAGGTGTCGGCACTGGTGAAGGAGGGCATGGAAGAGGAAGAGGCAAAGAAACAGGCCCCGCTGATGCTCGAAGCCCAGCAGATGCTCAAACGTTGGGAAGAGGGCGATAAGGAAATCCGCGACCTTTGGAGCAAGATGAACGGCTGGGTCTATGCCGGCTTCGACGAGACCTACCGCCGTTTGGGGGTGGGGTTCGATAAAATCTACTACGAATCCAATACCTATCTGCTCGGTAAAGAGTTGGTACAGAAAGGGCTTGATTTGGGTGTCCTCTTCCGCAAAGAGGACGGCTCTGTATGGTGCGACCTCACCGGCGACGGCCTCGACCAAAAACTCCTGCTGCGCAGGGACGGCACATCGGTATACATGACCCAAGACTTGGGCACGGCACTGCTGCGTCACAACGACTTCGGCGCGGAACAACTGATATATGTTGTGGGTAACGAGCAAGACTATCACTTCAAAGTGCTGAAACTCATCCTTGGGAAACTGGGATTCGACTGGGCCGACAAAGTCTACCACCTCTCGTATGGCATGGTGGAACTGCCCAACGGCAAGATGAAGAGCCGCGAGGGCACCGTGGTCGACGCCGACGACCTCATCACAGAGATGGAAGCCACCGCCGAAGAGATGTGCCGCGAACACGGAAAGAACGACGACCTAACAGAAGATCAGCGCAGAGAGCTATACCACATCCTGGCTTTGGGCGCACTCAAATACTTCATTCTGAAAGTAGACCCCGCCAAGAATATGCTCTTCAACCCCGCCGAGAGCATCGACTTCAACGGCAACACAGGTCCCTTCATCCAGTACACCTATGCCCGTATCCGCAGCATCGTCCGGAAAGCCGAGGAACAATGTATTACCCTGAGCGACAAATTGAATATCTCCAACCACAGCCTGGACGATAAAGAGCGTGCGGTCATCAAATGCCTCCACGACCTGCCCGGCACCATTGCCAC
Source organism: uncultured Bacteroidales bacterium (assembly GCA_905234695.1). Classification (GTDB taxonomy): domain Bacteria; phylum Bacteroidota; class Bacteroidia; order Bacteroidales; family P3; genus Colimorpha. The sequence continues at coordinate 63,154 of CAJOHZ010000002.1, forward strand.
GGCGGCCGAGAATTTCAGTCCCGCCATGGTGGCCAACTACGCCTACGATTTGGCCAAGAACTTCAACAGTTTCTATCAGGATACCCCCATCCTTCGCGAAGAGAATGCCGACATCAAGGCATTCCGCGTACAGTTGTGCGCCGTCGTTGCCCAGGCTCTCTACAACACAATGAAGATATTAGGCATCCAATTACCTGAAAGAATGTAATCTACCGATGTACTTAACGATACCTTATACCATTCCGGGCTTCATCTGCGACCGCAACGACCAACTGACCATGTGGGGCATGGCCAGGTTGTTTCAGGAAGCCGCCGACGCACATGTACAGAACAATAAAATTGGGTTCAAAGAACTGAAAAACAACGGTAAAGCATGGGTTCTTTGCCGTGTGTTCTATCATGTCGACAGACTCCCCCAAGCAGGGGAGAGGGTCACCCTGAAAACATGGTCTCGGGGCACTGACGGGCTCTTCGCCGTCCGCGAATACCAGATGCTCGACCCCGACGGGAACGCCATTGTATCTGGCACATCCTATTGGGCGGTCATCGATTTTGAAACCCGCCATGTCATCCGTATCAACACCCTTATGGAGCAATTCGAAGCGCATCCAGATGTGGCAACCGCTCGCGAGAAACTCTTCAAGATGCGACTTCCCGGCAACGGCGAAAGCCTGCAGCCGGTATTCTCCATGCCAGTGAAAAATTCCATGCTTGACCACACACAGCACGTCAACAACGCCGAATACATCAAGCTGATATTTGACGAGTATCAGGACATCAACAGCCAGTCCATCGATTTCGAGATTCATTATATACTGGAAACACAACCCAACGACACCGTCTCAGTTTCGCGTATGCAAGCCGAAAGTTCAACTTACTTCCAAATATCCAATTCTCGTGGAGTTTCGGTACTGGCAAAAATAAACTGATTCCAGAAGCACAATAATAGGGGGCTCTTTCGCCAAGGCGGGAGAGCCCCTCATTATATACTCTTCCATACACTACTTAACATAACACCGATACTCATAATTATTAACCCAAAATAAAGAAAGGAAACGAAAATGAAAAACATTGAAAAGAAAAATGAGGCTCTCGCTAAGATTAAGGAAATCTACGAGGTCTATTTGCGTGGCAACAATGAGTATATTGCCGATTGTATGAAAGATGATATTATGAAACTCGAACAATTGGTGGCTCAGATTTGAGCCACCTTTGTGTCACTATATAAAGAAAGGAAACGAAATGAAAAGAAAAGATTTTAATGAAAAAATGCAGACTTTAGATTTGTTAATGTCTGATTATCGCAAGGCTACCGTAAAGGAAATTAATGAAAAATGGCCTTCGCGTTTGGAAGTGATTGCTCGTATTGCAATTGATTTAGCCAATGAAATATTGAGATTTTAAAATTTGTGTATTATGAAAATAGAGAATTGCGCCCGGTTTTTCCGTGGTAAGATGTCACAATGTGACCCAAGCCTCTACACTATTGAGTTTACTAGTGTACATGATGTAGCCACTTTTTTGGTACAGACTTTTATATCTGGCGAATCTAATCCGAGTGAAATATCTATTCACGCTTATTTAGATAATCAGCATGTTCTTAATGTTACACTTCGTAGTTACCTTGTAACTTATAGTGGTAACTTTACTTTTGATGATTATACACGTGGTGTTCAATCCTACTGTTTTAATACATCTGTTTAGTCATGATATATTCAGTTTACGTTGGTCGTTTTGGCAGTACTATCTGTCACGACATTCCGAATTTCTCTGAGGCGAAAGCCTATGCACAGATAGCCGATTGGACTGAAATCCATTTCACACCGCGTTGTGTGCTGGTTGGTGTGTTTTTTCATGTCGGTAACGAGGTGTATAAGTATTCTATACATGTAACTAAGGCTGCTGAGTTACTTGGCAGTAAATGTTTAACAATCAAATAATTAATTTTATGTCTAACAAAACAAAAAATTTGGTTCGTGCTGTTGCTAACCTTGACGCAGACGACCAGTTGCGCGTGCTTCGTGCAAATGACGATGAACTTCCCGAGATTCTCAAGGAACTCGGAATTGAGTTACCCTCTACATCATGGGTACTCCGCATTCTCAAAATTCTGTTGTATGCAGCAGGTATTATCCTTGCTGGTATTGGTACAACTGTGTCCGCTAACGCTCTAAACATCTTCTAGTATGGCTGACAAAAATGTATTTGCAAATGCTGGTCCATCGAAGCCCGATGTCGAGACTAGTATTTTCGACCTTTCGCACGCTTATAATGGTACATTCCGTATTGGCCGTGCTTATCCGTGTTTTGTTTTTGATGCGCCTGGTAAATCCTCCTTTCGTATCAAGTTGAACTCAGCGATGGATGTACAGCCAATGCTTTTTCCGATACAGACACCTGTTAGGCAACATATTTCGTTCTTCAAGATTCCTAAGCGTATTTTGATGAAATCTTGGAAGGATTTCGAATGCCGTGTTGGCGACCATAAGGTTCCGTGGATTGCACGTCCCAGTGGCTGGGCAACTACAGGAAGTCTTGCCGATTATATGGGTATTCCGACTGAAAAGGCTGCTATTGAGACTAATGAAGGCGGTCAATTTACGTGGTCTAGAGTTAACAATGCTGGTTCTTATCAGACTTTTGGACATTCCCCTTCCATTTCTTGGACACGATTGATGTTTCCTACAACTATGGATGTTTCCACACAGGCGGTAACGTCCTCACGTCTGACGGATGAAATATTGAGAACCGATGCGCTGTTCAAATTCACTATTGTATCGGCTACTCCAGTTACTGTTGCTGGTCATTCTATTTCTCAGTTCGTTGGTAAGTCGCTGTTCTTTCATTTGTTGAATGATATTAACGAAAACCCGCGACATCGTTTTGAGGTCTATTATAACTTGTCTCTTTCTTATGTTGCTTGTGCATCACTTTCGGATTTTGACGAGTTGACAGGATGGACTTGTCCCATTGACGAGATTGAAGAAGTTGACACAGGTTTTGTATCTAGTAACGACATTCCTGTTACTTATAATCGTTTCAATATCTATTTCCGTCCGACAGCCGAGTTTGTAACGTGGTTTAATAGAATGGTGACTAATCCTAATTTCTATACACGTTTGTGTATGCGTTGGGATAATGTTTTGTGGCCGTGGTTTGGTACTGAAACTCGCTCTATCGACCGTGAAACTAACTCCGTTGATATGGATTATACTTTGGTTGGTGACTATTCGACAACTGAAGATGAGCCTATTGTCACTAAAGGTAATATTGTTTCGCATCTTTCTTTGAAAACTTTCGGTATTGAGCGTGATTGTCTTTATAAGGGACAGGTCGCAAAGATGACCAATGATACCTCTATCTTTTCAACTGACAATGTTCTCACACCTCCAAAACTTCCTATCAATGCACTTAGTTTCCGTGCTTACGAATTTATTCATAACTATTTCTTCCGTAATACCCGCGTGACTCCGTTCATGAAAGATGGTGAAATTGCTTATAATGAGTATTTGACAAATGATGGTGACGGTGCTGACGATACTACGCCTGTTTCGTTTTTTAATGTTCCTTATGAGTACGACTTGTTTACAACCTGTGTTCCTACACCACAGGCTGGTAACGCACCTCTTGTTGGTATAACTACAAACAATGCTGGTAAGTCAGCCATTTTCCATATGCAGCCTGTTGACGGTGATGGTGAACCCGACGGTGACCCCTATGATATTGCTGTGTCAACTGACGGTCAAGGTAATATTATGGGTATTTCTAACTATGAGGAAGTAGCAGACAAGACTTCTGTTATGAGGCTTAAAGAGGCCATTGACTTTGGTATATCTATTAATGATTTTCGCAACGCTAATTGCATGCAGCGTTATGAAGAGCGTTTTATGAAGGCTAATGCTGGAGGCTCTCTTTATAGGAATCTGTATTATGAGTTCTATGGCACTCGTCCTCCTATCGGTGAGGAATTCCCCGAGTATATTGGTGGCAATACTTCTGTAATGAATGTTGGAAAAATTGTCAACCAAACAGGTTCTAATGATACCGAGACAAAACTTGGTGAATTTGCTGGCGTTGCCAATTTCCGTTCTCGTTCTCGCGGTATCAAGTGCTTTTGCGATGAAGCTTGTTACATTATGGGTATTATGTGGTTTTCTGCCACACCGACCTATTCTCAGATGTTGCCTCGGCATTTCACTAAGTTTGACCGCTTGGAGTTTCATAACCCGCAGTTCAACAACATCGGTTTGCAGCCTGTTTATGCCCATCAGATTGCACCTTTGCAGTTGACTGATGAAGAATTAACCGAGGTGTTTGGATATAATCGCCCGTTTTCCGAGTATGTCAGTATGCAAGATGAGGTACATGGACAATTCCGTACTACTATGGCTAATTTCTTGATGCAGCGCATTTTTGGTTCTAGGCCTAGACTGAATGAGGATTTTCTGTATATCAAGTCCGAGGATTTGACTGATGTTTTCAGTGTCAATGAAAATGACGATAAGATATTCGGTCAAATTTGGTTTGATGTAAAGGCGAAATTACCAATTCCGCGATTTGCAATTCCTCGTATTATTTGACGTTTCGTTTCACTTTCAAAACCTTGCGGTGTATAGGTTAACCGCTTTTTAAATATGAAATTTAGATTTCCTGTCAAATTTTGTCATACTATCAATAAGGTGTATGAGGTAGATGTAAAGAGTAACCAGGCAATTACTCCTTCTCAAATGGATAAATTGACCTCGCAGGGTCGCTCTATCTCTTCTTCTTCTTTGGAAAGTATGTCTTATCATGACAATATTAAGGATTTTGAGGCCATGCCTCTTGAAAACCAGCGTGGTATTGATATGAATATTGCCTGGGAGGCGTCACAAGATGCAAAGAGTAAGATAAAAGATTTCAAACGTAATCAAAAACGTCAGCAACATGTACAGAATCCCACTCAAGCCATTGCGCAGTAATTTATTCGGTCTTGACGATGCTGCTGCTGCTGCTCTTGGTTCTGCTGTTATTTCTGGTGGTGTTACAATGTATAACAATCATAAACAGCGTAAAGAACAGCGTGCTTTAATGGATAAATCCATTGAATCCAATATTCAGCAATGGAATCGTGAAAACCAATATAATACGCCTCAGGCACAAATGAAACGTTTTAAGGATGCTGGTTTGAATCCGAATTTGATTTATGGTCAAAGCAATACTGCATCCTCCATGATACCTTCTACCGATGTTCCCGAAGCAAAAATGCCTAGTAACTCTTTCTCTCAAGGTGTTAGTACTTTTAATAATACTCGTTTGTTGGATGCACAAATTGAGAATATTGAAGCCGATACTGATAAAAAGAAAGTCGAAGCAGGTAACTCCACTGAAATGGTCAATATCCAACGTGAACTTGCTGAAGACACTAAGAAAAAGACCGATGCTTATATTAATGACTTGCTAGATAAGAAAAACCTCCGTGGTGCGCGTGCTGAATTGTATAGAATGACTGTTAATAAGTTCGAACAGGATATTCGGGAGTCTGTTTCTCGCGTTATGCTTAATCTTAAAGACTATCAACATTATGACGAAAGATTTAATGCTACTATGCGTGAAATTAATGCGCGTGCGGACGAGTATTTTGCCAAGGCTGGTCTAGAAAAGCAAGAAACGGAGAATTTGAGGCGTGAGTATTTTGAAATGATTAAAACATTTGAAGACCGTTCTAATGAGATTAAGTCACGGGTAAATTTAAATAATGCTACTGCAGCGGAAAAGCAAGCAGTTTGTGAAAAACTTATTATGGAGGCTGTTTCTCTTGGTGGTGCTGCTTTTGCCAATCTAGAAACTTATTCGCAAGTTCAACACAATTTGCAGCAAGGTAAATATGATTCTCTTCAGGAAAAGTATTTTTCTATTCTCACTTCTGCGTTTACGTGTGTTATACGAGATGTTTTTGGTGTTGGTATTAGTGTTCATAATTGATTTGATAAATGGGGCGCTGGTGCGCCCCTTTTTGCATGAGCTTTTGTAAAGCGAAACCCCCTTCTTGACTATTAAGTGAAATTGACACACACCGTGTGTAATTTCGAAGAAACTATACTTGAAATCAGTGGAACGAGAATTTTATATACCTAAATGTACAGAGCCTGTACTTATTGTTAATGAAAATGCACTGCGTTTAATTTCGTATGGTGCAAAGTCACCGTTACCTTGTGTAAATACGTTGAATCATGCTTCGGTGTCTAAAGGTCATATAATTCATAGTATATTGGATAAAAATAAAAAATGGCATATTGAGGATTTACAGAGATATGTAGTTGAATTTAATGATGAGGCTGAATATTTGTTTCAATTAGTCTCTTGTGGTTCTTGTCCTACATGCCAGGAAAAGAGACAAAACGATTTGGTAAATCGTTGTAGGTTGGAATCGGAGTTATATGATTGTCCTCCGTATTTTTTTACACTTACATATGCGCCTAAGTATTTACCTTATTGTGGTGAATTGAAGTATACAGATGTTCAAAGGTTTTGGAAAAGATTGCGTATTAATTGGACTAGAAAAGGTTTGGAACATGATATTCGGTATTTAGTAGCAGGTGAGTATGGTTCAAAATATGGTCGTCCACATTATCATGTTATATTGTGGAATAATCCATACCATTGTAATGAATTGATGCCATATGAGCATAATAAGTTGGCACAAGATATTTTTGACGCTTGGTCTATGTGTGAGCCTCAAAGCTTTGATTTCGGTCAGTGTGGCGATGGTGCTGCTGCGTATGCTGCTAAATATGCTGGTAAACCTAAATCATTGTGCAAACATTGGAATAAGCCGTTTATACGTACATCAATAGGTCATGGTGGTATTGGTTATCCATTTCTAGCGAAAGATATGGAATATTACAGAAAAAATGTTAACTGTGATAAGATTGTCTATACTAGTAAAAGCGATTTTCAAATACATGAAATAAACTATGGTGCTTATATAAGTACACATATTTTTCCGTCAAACTGTCGTTTGGTGAATCCTCAAATAAAATCTCTATATAAGCAGTTGACTGATTTATTTACAATAATGTGTCAGTTACGGGTTGTTTCTTATAATGATGCGCATGAGGTGTTAGAATTACTTAAACCACCATATACTCGTAATAAGTTGTCACAGAAGGAATGTAGCGTTAAGTTACATTATAGAGGTTTTTGTAAAGATTATTTTTTGATGCGTTTTGTTAAAGTCTGCCACGTTTTATATGATGAATTATCTGTACAATCCGAAGTTGAGACTATACAACGACCTGTACCACACAATAAATCTCATTCATGGAATGATTTGTATGTGAGAATGAAACATTCTTTTTCGCGTTCAAAAGAAATTTTCTGAGTTGTGTGAGACATAACGCGACCGCGATTTTAGTATCTGGTTCGTGTTGTGGCTGTGTGTGGTTATAGCGAAGTGGTAAGTGGTAGTCCCCGTTCGGCCGGCTCCCGCCTGTATTCTTTCGGCTGGCTCCCGCCTGTATTCTTTCGGCTGGCTCCCGCCTATATTTGGTTCGTGTTGTGGCAGACTGGTCTGTGTTGGTTAAAACGGAGTGTAAGTGGTTCCTTAAATTGGTAATTCTCATTTTGTTCTTTGGTGTTGTGAAATGGTTACATGTGTACTACTACATTAATACACTATATGTGTCGGGATGTTGGTTACAAGTAGTGGAAGCAAAGCGCCTAACGGCTCCTGCCCCTTTATCTGTGTTGCTGGTTTTTATTTCCATCATGAGTGGTCGCGTTCACGCATGCGTGTGGCTTGTGCGTTCAATGGCGCGTGAACGCTCACGACATGATGGATATATTCAGTTGTAGACATGTTGTGCTGGAGGATTTGCGCTCGACGTTAGCAGGATTCGGTCGCTTTGATTTGTCGGCTTGTCGAAAATTGTTTTATTGAATATTTTACTTTTTTTTTATGAAATAAAATAATTTTCGTATATTTGCAAATCAAATATATAAGGCTATGTATTTATTAGTTGTTCTAATTATTATTGTTATACCTATTTTGATACCTCTTTATATCAAATGGATTCGTAAATTATTTAACAAAGATTAACATTTCAAAAGTTTGTTATGTCAAAAATTATTCGTATCTTTGTATCTGTAAGGTTAAGACAAAGAAACCTTGTAAAGCACTGAAATATAGAAGTTAACATATCACCGATACTCGTAGTATTGTATAGCACTAAAAAACCGAGGTTGAATTCATTCAGCCCCGGTTTTTCTTGCTTGTCTTTATTGCGATTTATTGTGCAGCTTTCTGCAACTGATCCATCCGAGCGTTGATCACTTTCAACTCGTCGAACATCTCCAGACGGGCGTAGACAGTTTTCAACGCCTGCAGGCAGTGATACAGATTCTGGCGGTTGACACCTTGACCTTCTGCATCCATGCCGTCGATGTAGCTGATGGCGCTGTTGAAATACGGAATCGACTGACGCCACAATTCCATGCACTGGGAGTTCAGCAAAGCGGCACCTTCCTCATCGTCGAGCGGCAGCTTCTCCAGCGCGTCGAGTTTACTGACACCACGGTTGTAGAGCATCTTGCCCAGACCGAAGTTGGCCAGGAACTGGTTCGGCAGCACCTTCAGCGACTCTTTGTAGCTCGCCTCGGCACCTTCGTAGTCCTCCACGCTCTCTTTGGTGGCGCCAGCGGCAGCCAGCAGATTGGCGTGTACATCCGGCTTGTCGTTGGTCTTCTCCAACGCCTTCTGAATCTCAGCATTGCCCTGTTCCATATTGCCTTTCAGCATATAAGCTTCAGCCAGCAGCATGTTGGCATTGTAATCGTCCGGGCAGAACTTGGTATAGTTCTGGGCCAGCTTCACAGCCTCGTTGGTGTCGCCTTCGCTCTTGTACACGTTGAACAGGTTTCTGTACACCAGGTTCTCTTTGGTCTTGGTACGCACCAGCGGCTTGAAATACTTCTTGATATTGTCGTTGCTCTTTGCGTAAATGGCAGCGCGGCCGGCCAACAGATAAGAATCGGAGGCATATTGTTTCTTGCCGCACTCGTTGAACACACGCACCGACTCCTCACAGAGTTGCATACAATTGTCCCAGTTTTGGGTATTGAAGGCAGCCACAGCCTGCTTATACAGTTCGTTGCCAACAAAACCGAACACATTGCCGTTACCTTCAGCAAACTCCTTGTCGGTATCCAGCTCTTTGCAACGGAATGCCGCCTCTTTGGCCTTCTCCAGCCAGCCTTCCGAGATGTTCTTGTACTTCTGTGCATCGTTTCCAATCTGGCTGTATATCAAGCCTGCATAGTACCATGTCTTGGCATCGTTCTTGGTGTCCTCATGGACACAAGCCTTGTCAATATACTCTTTGGCTTTGTTCAGGTAACCTTTTTTCATTTGACTGGCAGCGCTTTGTACCATCAGTGACTGTGCGCCGGCGGCAAGCCCCATGGCTGCAAAGGCCAGCATGAATGCGATTTTTTTCATTTTTTATCAGTTTTTAAGCGGAAGTTCGCTTGGTTGTTTTTTTGAGTCAGTTGTTTGTTTCTATTATGTATGGATTCTGTTGGATTTCTTGCAGTGCCCTCCCCTATTCCTCCGTCTCGGGGGTCTCGTTGGAGGTTTCTGTTCCGTCTCCAGGAATCTCTGTATCAATGTTCTCACCGTCGATGTCGGGCATCGGTTCCGCGGTCTCCTCCTCGTTGTCGGAAGGCACCTTGGTGATGGAAGCAATATAATCCTTGCCTCTCAGGTTGATGAGTTTCACGCCCTGGGTATTGCGGCCCAGCACACGCAACTCATTCACCTTCATACGGATGGTGATACCACTGCGGTTGATAATCATCAAGTCCTCGTCGTCGTTGACGTTGGTAAGGGCCACGATGCCACCGGTCTTGTCGGTCACCTTCATGGTCATCACGCCCTTTCCGCCGCGGTGGGTGGGTCGATAGCCGAGATTCTTTTCGGGGTCGTATTTCAGTTTCGACTTCTTTCCGAAACCGTTCTCGCTAACCACAAGGATATCGTCGTTGTCGTTGTTTGAGCAGAGGAGGCCGATAACGGCATCGTCCTCGCCTTCCAATGTGATACCCTTGACACCGGAAGCACCACGACCCATCTCGCGGAACTCGCCTTCGTCGCAGCGCACCACCCTACCCTTCTTCGAGGCAATCAGCAACTCGCTGTTGCCGTCGGTAAGACGGGCAGTGACCAGCTCGTCGCCCTCGCGGATACCCACGGCGATGATGCCGTTGGTGCGGGGACGCGAATAGCTCTCCAGCGAAGTCTTCTTCACGATACCGTTCTTCGTACACATCACGATGAAGTGGTTGTTGAGGTATTCCGCATCGCTGAGGTTCTCCACATTGACATAGGCCTTCACCTTGTCATCGGGCTCGATGTTAATCATGTTGAGGATGGGACGGCCTTTCGAGTTCTTCTCGCCCTCAGGCACCTCGAAGGCACGCATCCAGTAGCAACGGCCCTTCTCGGTGAAGAACAGCAGGTAGTTGTGGTTGGTACACATGAAGATATGCTCCACAAAGTCCTCGTTGCGCACCGAACTGCCCTTCGAGCCCACACCGCCACGGGTCTGGGCGCGGTATTCGTTCAGCAGCGTGCGTTTCACATAGCCCATGTGCGAGATGGTGATGACCACCTCATCGTCGGGGATGGTGTCCTCGATGCGGAAGTTGGAAGCCTCGTACTTGATGGCGGTGCGGCGGTCGTCGCCGTATTTCTCGCGAATCTCGGACAACTCGCCCTTGATAACCTCAAACAAAACATTCTTGTCGCCCAGAATCTCCTTGCAACGGGCAATGAAGCGCAGTTTCTCGTCGTATTCGTCCTGCAATTTCTGACGTTCCATACCGGTCAGCTGACGCAGACGCATCTCGACGATGGCCTGGGCCTGCAGGTCGCTGAACTGCCAGCGGTCCATCAGTCCCTGACGGGCCTCTTCGACAGTCTTGGATGCGCGGATAAGGGCAATAATCTCGTCAATGATGTCGATGGCCCGCAGGAAACCTTCCAGCAGATGGGCGCGTTTCTCTGCCTCGGCCATCTCGAAACGGGTGCGGCGGGTCACCACATCTTCGCGGTGCTCAACGAAATTGCGAATCAGGTCTTTCAGATTGAGCAGCATCGGGCGGCCGTGGACCAACGCGATGTTGTTGACCGCAAACGAACTCTGCAGTTCGCTCAACTGGAACAGCTTGTTCAGTATGATATTGGGCACCACATCATGACGCAGGATGTACACCACACGTGTACCCTCCTTGTCCGACTCGTCGCGGATGTCGGTGATGCCGACAATCTTGCCGTCTTTCACCAACTGCGCCTGACGCTTGATCATCTCGCTCTTGTTGACCCCATAAGGGATGGTGTGGGCCACAATGATGTTACGACCCTTATTGTCCACCTCGATGCTCGTGTCGGCACGAAGCACTACACTGCCGCGACCGGTTGTGTAAGCGTCGCGCACCCCGTTGTAGCCGTATATCGTACCACCGCCGGGGAAATCGGGCGCCTTGACATACTGCATCAGTTCCTCCACAGTGATGTCGTTATTGTCGATAAAAGCGATGCAACCGTCCAGCACCTCGCGCAAGTTGTGGGTTGGCATGTTGGTAGCCATACCGACCGCGATACCGTTAGAGCCGTTGACCAGCAAGTTGGGGATACGGGCCGGCAGCACGGTGGGTTCCTCGCGCTCGTTGGTGTAGGTGGGCATCATGTCGACCGTCTCTTTCTTGATGTCGGCCAACATCTCGTTGGATATCTGCTCCATGCGGCACTCGGTGTAACGCATGGCGGCGGGGCTGTCGCCGTCGATGCTACCGAAGTTACCCTGGCCATCCACTAACGTGTAGCGCATATTCCACGGCTGGGCCATACGCACCATGGCGAAATATACCGACGAATCGCCGTGGGGGTGGTACTGTCCCAGCACCTCACCCACCACGGTAGCCGACTTGCGGTAGGCGGTGTTGTAGAACATACCCATGTCGTTCATGGCATAGAGTATTCGGCGCTGGACAGGTTTCAAACCGTCGCGGACATCCGGCAACGCACGCGACACGATTACCGACATCGCATAGTCGATATAGGCGGTCTTCATTGTAGTCTCGATGTCTACGCGCGTGATTTTTTCGTTTTCAGAATTCATCGTTAGTATTAAAAAAGTTGTTTCTCAATATATAATGCAGACGTTGCGCTGCACACTTAAAATACAAAGATACGATTTTTTTTTCATATAACGCAAATTTTCTTCACCCAAATGTGATAAAGAATATCCTTGACACTATTTAGAAACTGAAAACTAAAACTTTCCAACAAGGGAGTGACTTCGGTGTGGTCCTTTGGTGACGCTTATGTGCCTTTTGCCCTTCTCCGACGTTTCCCCGACATATCTCCGACACTTCTCCGACCTATGTCGGGAGAAGTGCGGGAAAAGTACTGGGTATGTGCAAGATAAGAGTAAAGGGATGGAAAAATGAACATAAAAGCCTCACCGAGAGTACACTAGAGTCACTACGATGCCTCGGATTTTGAAAAAAAATTGACCGATAATTGCTCTTATTTATATTTTTTTCCTATCTTTGCAAAAAACAACCGTATGTATACAACAAACCAACCCACTGGGAATGTGGTTCGTGCGTCATTATGGCGTGCTGCTGCCGTGGATGCGGCGTTGCTGGGTGCCGCCTGTCTGGTTCCCACCCTCTCCCATCTTACTGCGCTACCGCTCTATCAACTGAACCCCATGTTACTGATGCTGATGGCCTCACTGCTGTTGGTGCGCAACACCCGCATCCGCCGTCACAACCTGCGCAGTGCGAACGCCCTGCTGTTAGCCGTAGCCATGCCTGTAGTGTCGATGCTCGTCGTGGGAATGCCCACCCCTGCCAAGGCCCTCTGCATGGCCGCCGAGCTGTTTACCGTGGCCGGTCTCTACAGCCTGCTCGAAAGCCGGATTTCTGCCAACCGTTGGGCGCAGTTCGGCCTGATGCTTGCCGCCATCCTTGTGGGCAAAGGAGTTTACTACGCCCTCAAGGCGCTCCTGATAAGTTCCGCCGTGCTCGTCGGCACTCCCATCCTCACCCAAGCACTTGCCGTCCTCGCCGCCGCCATGCTCTTCGTCCTGCTCCTTCCTAAGAACCAATAAAGGTTTATGAGAAAGCTAATTCTGCCCATATTGTTTCTAGTGCTGTCGATGCCTGGGTCAATCAAGGCACAATGCTCTACCATGGGTACGGATTTCTGGCTTTCATACCTGTATTTCCACAATACAAACGGTGACCCAGCCGAAATCAGCGTGTACGCCTCTGGCCCCAGAAATTGTGTAGTAACCATTCAAAACCATCATACGGGATATACCCGAACGATGAACGTTGTTCCAAATCAGGTGGCGTCTCTTACACTAACCAACAACGAAGCGATGACCGCACAGTCTGGCACAGCGGAATGGACCGGACTCCACATTACCTCCACAGACTCGATTGCTCTATATGCCGCCCTGCAGGGAAACAATAGTTTGGATGTCACGGTAATACTACCTACAATAGCCTTGGGGACAGACTACCGCGTACAGAGTTTCCCCAGTGCCTCCACTGGCGTATTCCGCACTTCGTTCCTTGTTGTAGCTGTTGATACGGGAACGACTGTCGTAGACATAACGCCTTCGGCACCTACCCTTAACGGATTTTCTGCAAATATAACACAGACCTTCAATCTACAACAGGGACAAGTATGCCAATTAAGAGGAGCTCAGTCCCCAGGTGGAGACCTCACAAACAGTACCGTCCAGGTTCGGAACAATAAACGAGTAGCCGTATTTTCCGGGCACTACTGCGCCGTTATTCCAAATCCAAACGCAACAAGCTCATGTGATTATTTGTTTGACCAAAGCCTCCCCACAAACCTATGGGGAACTGACTTTGTCATACCAAGTACCCGTTCAAATACTCCAAACCACGTAAGAGTATTATCGCTACACGACAACTGCATTATCAACAAGAATGGTTCTTATGTGGCCACACGAAATACGGGAGAAATATATAGTTTTTCTTTATCAGCATCCGAAGACAGAACATACCTGCATACATCAACACCTGTATCAGTATGCCTATTCATGGCCAGCGAGGGAAACAATGGCGTTGGGGACCCATCGATGGTATCCATACCACCTGCTGGGCAATTCATCAAAAACATCACATTCTCTTCTCGTTCTTTCCGAAACACGATGACCCACTACGTCAGGGTGATTACACGTGCATCAGACACCGGAAACGTCTATATTGACGGTGTTTCAATGTCTGGATTGTTTCTCTCGGTACCTGGAACATCGGAATATGTAGTAGCTTATAAAAACATTACCGAGGGGGCTCATACCATTAATGCCGCTGGGGGGGATGGGTTCAGCGCAATGATATATGGAAGAAGAAACCGAGAAAGTTATGCTACATTTGTTGGAACAGACATATCCCCCCGAGCCAATGGAAGATTATTATACAACGGGACTATTGTAAACAGGATTGATTGTTACAAAGGGGACACGTCCATCGCCATCCAAGCCGAGAGCAGTATTCCGTATGACTCTGTTGTTTGGTTTTTAGACAGCACACGCCTTTCTGCGGGTAATAATTATCATTTCACGACTACCGACACTGGGTGCTTTTCTTTGACAGCATCCTTCCATTTCCCTGCCACAATGTCTTGTCTGGATTCCTCCCAGATCTACCGAAGCCTACAGCTGTGCGTCCATAATTCGTACGAACAAGAAATTTTTGACACAGTACACTATACAAATCTCCCCGTACATTTCGCAGGAAGAACATACTATGACGAAGTAGACCACGACACCATACATGAACAAACACTTTACCATTGTGATAGTATCATCATCTACTCACTCCATGTAATACGGGATGACTCTGTTTACAAAACATACCACGATACTATCTGCATTGGAGTACCATACACAGGTCATGGATTCTACATCGAGGCTGATAGCATCATCGGCACCACCACCCACATACGCAGGGATAGCTTGTATGTACATACACTTTACCTCACCCGAGTCGACCACCCAACCCTATCAATTTCTTATAATTACGTCAACAGAGGGTATCATTCGCTCACTGCCAATACAAGCGCTCCATATATTCTGTGGACATCCATTCCCCCAGACCCCGAGTTGACTGAGGAAATGTCAAGAAACCAGACCATACAAATAAAACCCAAGAAGGGAACAGTTTATCACGTACATGCATGCCACGACCCTTGGGGCGGTTGCTGTTCAGACGATAGCATTCTTATACCTCTAGAACATAACTTTGCACTTTGGGTACCTAATGTTTTTACCCCGGAAAACGATATCAATAATCTTTTCAAAGTTATCGGCCAAGAAATAACGGACTTTGAGATATACATATACTACAGGTGGGGTACTATTGCATACCACAGTACCGACATCAACGAGGGCTGGGACGGCACCCATAACGGAGGCAAATGTCCCCAAGGCAGCTATGCCTACATCATCTTCTACAAAGACGAAACCTCAATTAAGAACCGGCAAGTGAAGATCGGCACGGTAACCCTACTCCGATAAAACCAACATCAATGAATATTGCAATTATTTTGGCCGGTGGAACAGGTAAACGGATGGGAAATGACATCCCGAAACAATTTCTTGAGCTAGACGGCAAAACTGTAATAGAACACAGCATAGATGCCTTCGAGCAAGTTGATGGCATTGATGAAATAGCGGTAGTTGTGCATCCGTCATGGATGGAGCACATGGAACATATCGCAACCAACCGTGAATGGAAAAAACTGTCGCACCTCTTGGAGGGGGGTGAAGAACGGTACTTTTCAAGTTTAAACGCCATTGCCGCTTATCTGGACTACCCTGACGACACTAACCTAATTCTGCACGATGCAGCACGACCTTGGGTATCGCCAGACATCATCAAAAATGTACTGGAAGCACTGGGTAAACATGAAGCCGTAGGAGTTGGTGTGCCAAGCACCGATACCGTATGGGAAGTACGTCGCGAACTGTCTGGAGAACGTTTCGTGGCGCGGATTCCCGAACGAAAACTAATGTGGAGAGCACAAACCCCACAGGCATTCCGCCTACCTGTCATCCGCGATGCCTACCAGCGTGCCTTACAAGACCCAAACTTCACCGCCACCGACGACTGTGGCGTAGTGCGTCAGTATATGCCCGAGATAAAGACATACATTGTTGAAGGCGAAGAGCAAAACAAGAAAATCACTTTCAAGGAAGATTTGTAAGGAAGGAAAACTCCTGCAACTTACTTATCCCTATTGACAATCGTGTTGTCATACCAAGCCCTGTCAGACGGACTGTGTCTGGTAGGACGTCACAGTGTATGTACCATACATTAGTGTCCACTTAAATAAAAAACACATTATACACGTTAAATGAGGGAAAAAATGTATCTTTGCAAGATAATATGAATTACCCAAACTACAACAATACGCTAATAATTAAATAATTATAAATAACTTATGGATAAAAAGAGTGTTTATGTAGGCATGAGTGCCGACATGATTCATCCTGGACACCTAAATATCATCCACGAAGCATGTAAACTTGGCAGTGTAACTGTCGGCGTGCTTACCGATGCAGCCATAGCAAGTTATAAACGACTCCCCTATCTCACATACGAACAACGTGCGGAGATTGTTAGCAACATCAAGGGGGTTGACCGTGTAGTCCCACAAACCACTTTGGACTATGTGCCCAACCTCCGCGAACTGAAACCCGACTATGTTGTCCATGGCGATGATTGGAAAGAAGGCGTTCAGCAAAAAACACGCCAACGGATCATCGACTGCATGGCTGAATGGGGCGGAAAAGTCATCGACATTCCCTATACGCAAGGAATCAGCAGCACTGCGATGAACCAACGCCTGAAAGAGATTGGCACCACACCTGAGATACGAATGAAAAGACTGCGTCGCCTAATTGGCGCAAAGAAGATTGTGCGTATTCTTGAAAGCCATAGTGGTTTGACGGGATTGATTATCGAAAATACCAGCGTGGAGGTAAACGGTGTAAAGCAGGAATTTGACGGCATGTGGGCTAGCAGTTTGACGGATAGCACAAGCAAGGGAAAGCCCGACATTGAGGCGGTAGACATCACCACTCGCCTACACGACTTGAACGACGCGCTGGAAGTTACAACCAAGCCTGTTATTTTCGATGGTGATACAGGGGGAAAAGTCGAGCACTTTGTCTTTACTGTTCGCACACTGGAACGTCTGGGTATTTCTGCTGTAATCATTGAAGACAAAGTAGGCTTGAAACAAAATTCGCTGTTTGGCACCGATGCCGTCCAGACGCAAGACTCCATTGAAGGGTTCTGCACGAAAATTAAAGCGGGTAAGAACGCCCAGATAACAGAAGACTTTATGGTAATTGCCCGTATCGAGAGCCTTATCGCAGGAAAGCCTGTGGAGGATGCCCTTGAACGTGCATTTGCATATGTGGAAGCAGGAGCCGATGGCATTATGATACACTCAAAAAACAAAGACGGCATGGATATCAAAGAATTCTGTCAACGATTCCGCCAGAAAGATATAGAGACCCCCATTGTGGCTGTACCTACAACATACAACCAATTCACGGAAGACGAGTTGTCCTCTTGGGGAATCAACGTGGTTATCTATGCCAACCACATGCTACGTAGTGCCTATCCGGCAATGGTAAATTGTGCCAAAAGTATCCTCACACACCAACGCAGCCTGGAAGCATCTAACGACTATTGTATGCCCATCAAAGAAATACTTACGTTAATTCCTGGAACAAAGAAATGATTACCCCGAGTTTTTTTATCAATAAACTAAAGCAAGAAGGTATTGATTTCTTCACAGGTGTACCGGATTCTCTGCTAAAAAACGTTTGTGCTTATATTACTGACCACTGTGATGATGACCATAATATCATAGCTGCCAACGAAGGCGGAGCCGTAGCATTAGCCGCAGGCTATTATTTGGCCACAGGAAAGGTCGGTTGCGTATATATGCAGAATAGCGGAGAGGGGAATGCTGTGAATCCGCTGGCATCACTTACCGACCCAGAGGTTTACCACATCCCCATACTATTGTTGATAGGTTGGCGTGGGCGTCCCGGTGTGCATGACGAACCTCAACATGTAAAACAAGGGAAAATTACTACTGGGCTGCTCAACGTAATGGGAATCAACTATGAAGTGTTGAGCAAGGAGGAAGATAAAGCCGCTCTACAGATAGAAAAAGCCATGAGCAGCATCCACAAAAGTGGCAATGCCTATGCCTTGGTGGTAGAAAAAGACACCTTTGATAGTTATGCGCTGCAAAATGTAGTAAAGAACGACTACAACATGAGTCGCGAAGAGGCTATACAGATTGTTGCCGCCAGCATTCCCGCTAATGCTATCATTGTTAGTACCACAGGTATGATTAGCCGTGAGTTATTTGAATACCGCACAGCGATGGGCCAAAACCATGAGCGTGATTTCTTGACTGTTGGTAGTATGGGACACGCTTCTATGATTGCCCTTGGCATAGCACTCCAGCACCCCGAGCGCAAGGTGTATTGCTTTGACGGTGACGGTGCCAGCATTATGCACATGGGCAACATGGCCATTGTCGGCAGCAAGCGTCCAGAGAACTATGTCCACGTGGTATTCAACAATGGAGCCCACGATAGCGTAGGTGGTCAACCTACAGTGGGACATGTGATTGATATGGTTAATATAGCCCATGCCATGCATTATGAAGATGTAGTGAGCGTATCGACCCCCAAACAGCTGAAAGATGTTTTGGGTAATATGAATAGTAAAGGACTGCAACTGATTGAGATAAGAGTAAAGAAAGGCAATCGAAAAGACTTGGGCCGCCCAACAACTACACCCATACAGAACAAAGAGGCATTGATGGCATTTCTCAAACAATAACAATCATGCAGCAGATACTCAACGGATATGAGAATATATTGAAAGCATTGAAAGAGGTAGGCAGTGAGCATTACATGCTGGTATGCGATGCCTCATTCCCCTTTCTGCCGATAAAAGATTGTTTCAACCCTGCGGTCACCTTTGACCAATTCACCCCCAACCCATTGTACGAACAGGTTTGCAAAGGTGTGGAATTGTTCAACGAAAATAAGTGCGATGCCATTGTGGCCGTTGGTGGTGGTTCCACCATCGATGTGGCCAAATGTATCAAGCTCTACTGCAAAATGGACGCTTCGCGCAACTATCTGGAACAAGAATGTGCAGATAGTAATGTGCCCCTGATTGCCATTCCTACCACCGCCGGTACAGGAAGCGAAAGTACCCGTTTCGCGGTTATCTATTTCGATGGCAAGAAACAGTCTATCAATCATGAGAGCATTATCCCAAACTACGCCATCTTGGAGCCTAAACTGCTAAAAAGCCTGCCTCTCTACCAAAAGAAATGCACAATGCTGGATGCGCTATGCCAAGGGATAGAGTCTTTGTGGAGCATCAACTCCACTGACGAAAGCATGATATTCAGCAAGATTGCCATTCAGATGATAATGGATCACTGGCATGGCTATATCGAACACAACAACGAAGAGGATGCGCAGTATATCATGATGGCCGCCAACTATGCCGGCCGCGCCATCAATATTACACAAACCACAGCTCCCCACGCGATGAGTTACAAACTCACGTCAATGTATAACCTTCCTCACGGACACGCCGTTGCACTATGTCTACCCGAGGTGTGGATGTACATGATGGAACACCCTGATATGTGTGTCGATCCCCGCGGGAAAGACCATCTGGAGTTCATCTTTGAATGGCTGGGGCAAATCATGGAATGTGACAGCGCCTACAAAGGATTGATGATGTTCCGCTCCATCATGTTTGCCCTTGATATGCCGCATCCAAAAAGTGGCGATCGCCAATCCGAACTGGATGTATTAACTCATTCTGTCAACCCCATTCGCTTAAAGAACAACCCTGTGAAATTGGACGAAGAGGTCATTCGAAACATTTACGAAAAAATATTGCAATGAGAGAACTTATTGTCAAGGTGGCTACCTTCCTTGGTCTGTACAAATGGCTGATGAAGATTGACAACAAAATGGAAACCAAGCGCCAAAACAAGGCGTTTATGAAATTCGGCCTCGAAGCTCTGCGCGAAGCAGTGACTGCCACCGACGAGTGTGACGGAAAACTATTCTTGGCTTTTGGTTCTTTGCTGGGTGCATACCGTGAGAAAGGATTCATTCCTTTTGACTATGACCTTGATATGGGATTGCTTGCGGAAGAACGAACCGACCAACTTGTAGACACAATGCGTAGTCATGGATTCACCCTCCTCCGGCAGTATTACATCAAAGCTACCGGACGTATATGTCTTGATAAATACGACTACAAAGGTGTTCATGTAGACATTCATTATTTCTATCATGACAACGAAGGAAACTTATTTTGCGACCTTTGTTTACCCCATGAAAGCAAACCTTGGCGCGAAGCCAACGCCTCGGATGGATTCCCAACTATCATACGCACAGTTCCCGATAGCACATTCTCTAAGCATGATTTTCTCGGTGTGGAAGTATATGAACCCGACCGTACCGAGGAATGGCTTCGTACACTTTATGGAGACCATTTCATGACACCAGACCCCAAGTGGACCATGAGTGACCACAAAAAACGCGCTCAAACCAACGGAGAGCGTATGTATCGGCGGCAGATGAATTAGCCGTTAACCTTCCTCCACTATTTTCTTGATACTGTCCAAAAATAAGACTTAGACCGTATTATTTGACAATATGAGAGGCTTGCATTATCACAATACAAGCCTCATATTTTTTTGACAATACTAATAACCAGCTATTTAAGCAGTAGAACAAATTCTTGCAGTTTCAATACAGATATTTTAGGAAAGGCCATTGATGACAGGATGTCAAAATGATGGTCATGAGAGACAATGAAACTGGCATTGGCAGCGAAAGCGCAATCCACAAACTTGTTGTCATCGGGGTCTTGCGTAATAAGCCTAAGTTTGAATTGTGGATCTACAAACTCTACGTAATCGCTGTCCACCAAAGCATCGACAACATGTTTAGCCACGGTCGGGTTTGCCTTGACCGCAATTATCTCCTCATATTCAGCCAAAATCTCATTTGAGACACATAAAGTATATTTTCCTTCATGCAATCCACGCCATACGATGAAGTACTCACTGCGGGAGGAAATGCTTGCCAACAGGCAATTTGCGTCAAGAACCACACGTATCATACGCGGTAGGGCGTGCGCAGATGTTCGTTAAGGACAGCATTGTTTTGAGCTTCGCTCCATTCACCATTATCCCATAATTTGTCCATCTCGTCGGTGGCCTTTTGAGCATAGTAGTTGGAAATCACATTCCGCAGCTCTTCCACCTGCTCCAAAGTCTTCATCCTCCCAAGGAGCCGAAGAATACCCAACTGTGCCCGATTCAATTCCATGCTCTGTTCCATATTCATTAATTCATTACAATTTGTTTTAATAACGCATAAAATTTGTTCATATTGTAAACCGAATACCAATTCAATTTTTCAATCATTATAGTAGGCTGAATTACACACAAATGACAGAGCGGAATTTCTCGACCATGCGGTCGGCGGAATGTTTTTCGACAAATACCTCACGGCTGTAGGCGTTGAAGCGAGGCCGCGGATTGGTACAGAAGTCGTTGAGGCTGGCAATGAATTCCGCAGGGGTATAACAACAGCCCCCCGCTTTGGCATAATCCAGTTCGTAGCCGCTCCAGGCCTCTGGCGTGCCGATGATGTTTTTGCCATACATCAGGCTCTCGCAGGTCTTCACTTTCATGCCGCTCCCCTTGAAAATGGGCAGCACCATGATGTCGGCTGCCTCAAACAGGGGCTCCAGGTCCGGCACATTGGAGCGTATATCGATATCAGGTCGCATCCAGTCGGCCTCTTTCAACTTCTCCATTCCCTTCCCTACTATCTGCATACGGATATCGACATGTGGAAGTACCTCCTTGACAAACCACTCGATGCCCTCTACATTGGCTGGGAAATAGGCCCCGAGAAACATGCACAAGGGTTTCTCTGAAGTGAATTCTGTAGTATAGCTGTCGCGCTTGTAACGGTCGACGAAGGCGACCGGGATAAGCTGGTCGGCATGGCGCCCGTAACGACGGAAGAGTTCGTCGTCATCGCGAGTGCTCAGCGCAATGGTGCTGTCGGCATATCGGCAACTCCAGCGGTCGTTGCGGTCGGCACAGGGCACCACCAGCCACCGCATTGGGTTCGAACACCCGTACTTTGCTTTGAAGTAGACGGCCTCGACATTGTGGAAGAAACAGACAACACGCCCCTTGTAACCTGTCTCTTTGAGACGCTTGGCGATAATGCCAAAGACAGAACGGTCGACAAATACCACATCGTACCCTTGTGCCATAGACACGATTTCGCGCACCCGTTTCGGCGTAAGTCCAAAGTAATAACCGAAAGGCATGTAAAGCACGCCTTCTACATACTCGAGCAAGGAACGACGATGGGCCTCGTCGTGGATGAAATAGGTGTCCACATTCTCCTCGCCGGCAATCTGACGCAGGACGATGAGGTTATTCTCACTGCCCTGCTCTCCCCCTTCGGGGATCCCACGGGTTTTCTTGTAACGTACTATCAGAATCCTCATTCTTCCTTCTTTCTGCGTTTGCTATAGTATATTACCAGCGTGCCTGCAAAAATCAGGACGGTGACGATTGAGCATATCAAGGTGATGGTGTCCAGCCGATGCATAGTGGGCGCCTCGTTGCAGAAGACAATCTCATGGTCGCCAGCAGGCACCACCATGGCACGGAGGATGTAGTTGGCACGGAAATACTCGGCGGGCTGGCCATCGATATAGACACGCCAGTCGGGCGCATAATAAATCTCACTGAAGACGGCCAACATCGGGGTGCTGCAATGGCTGTGGTAGACCAGACGGTTGATGTCGACAGGCTGCTTGTGTTCCATCTCGATGGTGGCGGTGCTATCCCACGGAAGCTCTGTCAATCCTTCAATGCAAGGCTTGGACAACCCCTGAATCTTGTCACCCATCTCACTCACGTTGACTATAGCATCAGTAGCAGGATTGTATTCATTCAGTTTCAGAATCTCGTCATTGGCATTGTCGACAGGACGAATGTTATGGACAAACCAGCAGTTGCCCAACGCCTCTGGGATGCGCTGCACCTGCCCGTCGCGCATCACCACATATCGGGTGTTGAGCATGTTCAGCACGTTCGGGTTGATACGATAGCCGATATAGAAGTCTATCAGGTCTTGGTAGCGGCGCAGTTTGGCGGCGGAGTAGCCACCAATCTGGTTGTGGAATGCCGACGGCTTGGAATCGTTGAAGGTGTTGACCGCCAGATTCAGCACGCGGAAGTCCTGGTCGCCGAAACGGGCCGCCTGGGCATCGATGTCGTAGTCGTATTGCTCGGGCCGCTGGTCGAGCTGATTGGCGTTGCGCACATAATTGCCTTTGTTGAGGTAACGGCTGTCAACTCCTTGAAGGTCCACGACGATAAACAGCAGCAAAGCGGCAAGAATGCCCATCTGTGCAAAGAGATTAGGGTTCTTGGCCTGCTTGTCGAACATCCATTTCAGATAGATCCACAGCAAGGCGACGGCCACGAGTATGAAGCCGATGCTGCGCCACGAGTCGCTTACGAACAGGGCTTTGCGGTCTTGGATAAAGATGTCCTGAATCATTCTCCACTGGTCGCCATACTGGTGGGCCATCTCCACATCGCTGGCCCCGCTATAGCTGAATCCGCCACAAAGCATCAATCCCACGAGGATGATGCCTACCGTGGTACCGGCCGAGATATACAGCGCCCGCAGCAGTTGCTTGGCTGTACGACCCTCGCGGGGCGAGAAAACCTCGCGCAGACCCAGCACCGCCATCAGTACCATCAGCACGTTTGCAATCACAAGGCTCATGGAGGGGGTGCGGAACTTATTGTACAGGGGCAGATGTTCAAAGAGAAATTCGTTAAAGGGCATGAAGTTGCGTCCCCACGACATGAGGATGGCAATAATGGTGGCAATCAATATCCACCAGCGTTCGGGGCCTTTGACCACGACGAGGCCGAAGAGGAATAGGAACACAACAATCGCGCCGAAGTATACGGGACCGCTGGTGAAGGGCTGGTCGCCCCAATAGAGGGGTGCCCTCTCCTGACGGAAGTTGTTATACGTGGCACTGCTCTTGTCCACCGGCTCGACGCTGCCGCCGCCCATGGCGCCCGGTACCAGCAGGGTGTAGGTCTCCCCCACTCCGTAGCTCCAGCTAAAAGCATAATTGATATCCAACCCATCGGCATTGGCGTTGTGGTTAAGGGGCATGTCTTCACCATAGAGGTCCTGCGGGGTGACGGTGATTTCCGAGCCGCCTCGCATAGTGTATTTCACATATTCTTGGTTCACCAACAGGTGACGGGTATTGCAGGCCAATGCCAGCGCAACCCCCACCAGCAGGATGCCCACCGCCATCAGGAAGCGGGTGAAATATTTGTCTTTGATGGAATAGACCAGATAGACCAATCCGACCACGACGCACACGATGGCCGTATAGAAGGTGATCTGGATGTGATTGAATGCAATCTGCGTGCCTAGAGCGAACGAGAGCAATATGCCGCCCCAGATTATCCAACCGATGCCTTTGCGACGCTCCTCCTTGAGGGTTGCGGCGCCGCGGAAACAGAGAATCATGCCCGCCAGGATGGGGGCCATCATGGAGAGGGCCCATGCCTTGGTGATATGGCCGGCCTCGATAATAATGATATTGTAACTGCCCAAGCCAAACGCCAACGCGCCCAGCAATGCCAGCCAGGGACTGACTCCGAAGGCAATCAGCGCCCCATAGAAACCCACCAGCAACAGGAACAGCACGCCCACATCGTTGTGGCGGCCCAGCCAGTACATATTGAGAAAATCGCGCATGGCCTGATAGACCGAGTGCTGCGGGCTGTTGGTAATCTGGTATCCAGGCATGCCGCTGAACATACTGGGGCACCATGTGGTATAGTCGCCCGTCTGTTTATGGTAGTCTTTCTGCGACTTGGCCATGCTCTCAAACTTCTGTACGTCGCCTTGAGGCAACGCCTTGCCTTGCAGCAGAGGGAGGAAATAGAGGAACGAGATGGCCAGCAGGGCCAGTACAATGCCAGTGTGGGTAAAGATTTTCTTTTGCATGATTATGAATTGAGTGTAATTAAGTACATTTTTATTCCTTGACGACGGGATATGAGATGCGGGCATGGTAGATACTCAGCATCCTGCTCTTGAGCAGTTTGCGAATCTTCTTCAAGTCGCCAAAGGTGATGTTGCAGTTCTGCAGCTGGTTGTTCTTGATTTTGTCATCGATGACGGCATCCACCAGACGGTCGATATTCTCCTTGTCGTGGTTGTTGAGGCTCTTGCAGGCCGCCTCTACACTGTCGACCAGCATCACCACAGCCAACTCGCGGGTGAAGGGCGTGGGACCGGGATAGCGGAAGTCGGCGATGTTGATGGGCTCGTCGGGATGGTCGTTCTTCTGCTTGGCATAGAAATAACCCGTCACCGTGGTGCCATGGTGCGTACGGATGAAGTCGCACACCGAGGCCGGCAGGCGGTACTTGTGCGCCAGTTTCAATCCGTCGCGCACATGCTGGATAATCACATGTGCGCTGTCCACATAGTCCAATTCGTCGTGGGGGTTGAATTCGCTGTTCTGGTTCTCGGTGAAGAAGAGCGGTGCCTCGACCTTGCCGATGTCGTGATACAAGCCTCCCACCTTGGCCAGCAAAGCGTTGCCGCCGATTTCACTGATGACATCCTCACTGATATTGGCCACCTGCATGGCGTGTTGGAAGGTGCCCGGCGCACGACGCGACAGCTCGCGCAGGGCGGGCGTGTTGGTCGACGAGAGTTCCATGAGTGTGAGGTTGGTGGTGAGGCCGAACAGCTTCTCGAAGACATAAATCAGCGGGTAGGCCAGCAACGTCAGGATGGAACTGACCATGAATACCAGATAGCGTTCCGCCGTAATGCCCGCAAGCGTGCTCTCCTGACTCAACACACCGAAGGTGTAGATAAGCGAGTAGGCAAAGAAAATCACCACACTCACCACGAAGAACTTGCTCCGGTTCTCGAAGTTACGCACCGTGACAATGGACATCATACCGGCGATAAGCTGGTAGAAGATATACTCAAATGGGTTGGGCACCATGTTGGCTAGAATCACGATGGTGGTGACATGCACATAGAGGGCCACACGCATGTCGAAAAACACCCGTATCATGACCGGGACGATACATAGCGGCACCGCCAGCACCAGGGCCGGATTGGTCCGCACCACCACCGCCGTGGCTCCCGACATAAGCAGGATGAGTGTCAGCACAAATGTGATTTTGCGACCGTCCTCAAGGATGGGGTGGCGGGTGTTTTTCAGGAACATATACAATGCCAGGAAGGCGATGATGCAGAGAACCAGCTGACCCAGAAAACGTCCCGTTGGACTGTAGTGCTTATGGAAGCGGTTGTCGTTCTCCACTTCAAGGGAGTGGATAACCTGGGCCTTCTCTTTGGTGATATACTCCCCTTTCGCCACAATCAGGTCGCCCTGTTGCATCATATCCGTGGCAATGGAGATGAGCGACAGGCGCGAGTCAAGCTCCAACTGCGTGCGGTTGGCATCGAAGACGATGTCGGGCTGCATAAGCGTGTCGCGCAGCAACGGGTCGGCGATATCGAGGGCCATGACAAACTCCGACGGCATCCGCTCCGACCCCACATTGCCGGTGAGCAACACCAAGGTGTGGCTCTCGAAATCGGGCATGTCGGACGGGGTCTCCACATAGCCGATGCGGTAGATGCTGTCCATGGTTTTGCGCAGGCGGCGCACATCAAGACCGGGACGGTGACGCATCGTCTGCTCCAGCCGTTTGTACGCCTGGCCACGCGCACTGCTGTCGCGGGTATAGTAGAGAAGCGATTTGGACTTGGCGGCATGGATTTCCTGGTCGAGCTCCGTCTGGGTTTTCAACACAGGAAAGTCGTAAGGCGCTACAAGGTCGTTGTTGCGCCAAATGCCTCCGACGGCATAGTCATAATGCTCTCCCTGGCCGCTGCTGGGGAACATCAAAGGGATAAGCGCTGCGGGGGCGAGCATGAACAACGCCTTGGCGATAATAGGTAAATGCCTGACTATGGCAGAGATGGATTTCTTCGGCTGCATAGCGGTACAACTGCTTTTGGGATTGCAAATTTACTAAAAATATTTGATTCACACAGCCTGTGGAGAAAATATTCCTCACCTAGCGCATCGCGCCGACTTGGTCAAAGTTCCTCTTCTTCGTTACACAGATGCCACTGCAGATTGTCGAAAAGGGAGGTGAGGAAGGATTGCAGATTTTTTATGAAAACCGCGGTTTTGTGGGGCATATCCTCAATCGGGCCACTATACATTGACGTGACCGCCCCCTGCTGGCCAAAGCAGAAAGTGTCAAGGACAAACGCCCCTTCGTTCAGCTGGTTCAACATCTCCCAGTGCTGCCTGTCCAACGGTTCATCGGTGGAGGGCTCGGGGCGCGGCTCCGTCAGGTCGCGATAAATCCGCTGCTGGAAGTCCCACGCATCACGTCCCCGCACCAGCAACAGTTTGTCGTAATAGCCGAAACAGCCCGTGTTGTCCTCAGACACCGGACGTCCTATCACCACGTATGCCAGCCGCGCATGCTCGTCGTAATAACTGTAGCAGGGGTGGTCGCCCCCTTTCAGTTCGATGTCGGCCACCCGCGACAGGCGCAGCCGATAGGCAGCGTTGAGTGCAGACACAAACTCATGGTTCAGGTAAGTTGTCCTAAACATCACGGCTGCAGTATCATTAAAAGTGAAGATTGCATCCGGCAGGAACGGCCTCCCGCGTTTCTTTTCCGTGTATCGCTTAACCATGACTGTTGGGTTCAAAAAGATTGTTCAAAAGCCTCTCGGCGGGTGAAATCGGGTCTGTAACAGGCCTGCGCGTCGAGTTCCTGCACCCACCCACGACAGAGTCCGAGGGATTGCAGCCGGTCCACCGCACAGGCGTACTCCTCCGGCGTCAGGGTTCGTCCCAGTTCGTCGGGCAGCCCTGGCCGCGGCGGGTAGTACTGCGCCATGAGCGACACATGCAGGTTGAACGACACCTCCGCGATACGGTCGAGTACTGCCAACGTGTTGTCCAGCTGGCCCGGCAGCACGAGATGGCGCACAATGATGCCCCTGTATGCCAGCCCGCGCCCGTCGGTGGGCAGCCCCGACCCCTTCTGGCGGTACATCTCCTCCAGTGCCGCCTGCGCCACCGACGGGTAGTCGGCGGCATGGCTATAACGCTCTGCCAACGCCGCATCGGCATATTTGTAGTCAGGCAGATAGATGTCGATATAAGGCTCCAACTTCCGCAGGGTCTCCACACGATCGTAGCCGCCGGTATTGTACACCGTCACAGGGTGCAGTCCGCGGGCGTGCAGCGCTTCCACGATGGCGGGAATGGCATCGGCATAGTGCGACGGGGTGACAAACCCCACCATATTCTCCGTCTCTTTCAACACTTCGGCAATGCGCTCCACGATGGCCTCCACACCGCGATATGCAGGGGCGTTGTCCGCCGCTGGCAGGCCGCGGCTCACCGCGTGGTTCTGACAATAGACACAGCGCAGATTACAATGCGAAAAAAAGACATTGCAAAGGCCCCGTTCACCACTGAGGGGAGGCTCTTCGCCCCGATGGGCGCATACCGACGCCGCCACAGGCTCGACACCGGCTTGGCAAAAGCCATACCGCTCAACCCGATTGGCGTCACATCCCCGTGGACAAACTGAACATTTCACGCTGTAGATTATTTCGGTTACATAACGCCAACCCTCCGGTTTTATTGCATCGTGACGGAACAAATTCCCTGCACTCCACGGTACGATGATACTGCACTGTCTATAAAGCGTTTGAAACTGTTGACAAGAATAAATTTGCCCCAATTAACATTTATATCGAAAAAAAGTTGTAATTTCGCAGATACTATTGAAAACAAATTAAAACACTAAATATCATGACAATTAAAGATTTAGAACCAAAAGAACTGTGGGGTAACTTCTATCACCTCACCCGTTGCCCTCGTCCGTCCAAACACGAAGAGATCGTCCGTGAATTCCTCGTGAAATGGGCCAAGGAGCGTCACATCGACTGCCGTGTCGACAAGGTCGGCAATATCATCATGAGCAAACCCGCCACCAAGGGCATGGAGAACCGCTGCCCCGTGGTGCTGCAAGCCCACATGGACATGGTGCCTCAGGCCCGTGCCGGCAAAAAGCACGACTTCCTGAAAGACCCCATCGAGACCAAGATAGTGGACGGCTGGGTGTATGCCTGCGACACCACCCTGGGAGCCGATGACGGCCTCGGCGTGGCCGCCGCCATGGCGGTGCTGGAGAGCAAGACCATCCAGCACGGCCCGCTGGAGGTGCTTATCACCACCGACGAAGAGACCGGCATGACCGGCGCCTTCGGCCTGAAGAAGGGCGAACTGAAAGGCAAATACCTCCTCAACCTCGACAGCGAGACCGAGGGCGAACTGTATGTAGGCTGCGCTGGCGGCATCGACGCCACGATGAGCATCCCCTACTCCACCGAGAAAGCGCCCAAGGGCTACTGCGCCATGCGCCTCACCATCGGTGGTCTCAAGGGCGGCCACAGCGGCATGGAAATCAACACCGGCCGTGCCAACGCCAATAAGATTATGTTCCGCCATATCCGCTGGGTGGCCGAATGCGGCATCCGCCTCATGAGCGTCGACGGCGGCAACATGCGCAACGCCATCCCGCGCGACGCCACCCTCACCTTCGCCATGCCCAAGGCTCACAAGGACTGCATCGTGGCCGAACTGGAGAAGGTGGCCGGCTGGGTGAAGAAAGAACTCGGCAAGGTGGAGCCCGACTTCTTCATGAAGGTGGAGCCCATCCGCATGACCCCCAAGGTCATCACCGAGGCCGACACCCAGAAGATTATCAACACCGTCATGATTGCCCCCAACGGCGTCATCCGTATGAGCAAGGACATGGAAGGCCTCGTCGAGACCTCCCTCAACCTCGCCATCATGAACACCAACGGCAAGAAATTCACCGTCAAGGCCCTGCTGCGTAGCTCGGTCGACAGCGCCAAGGAAGCCCTCGCTGAACGTCTGGTTTGCCTGGCAGAACTGGCCGGCGGCAGCTGCCAGCTCACGGGTGCCTATCCCGGCTGGAAGCCCAATATGGAGAGCGGTCTGCTGAAGACCATGAAGGCCACTTACAAGAAGCTGTACAAGAAAGAGCCCGCCGTGGTCGCCATCCACGCCGGTCTCGAATGCGGCCTGCTGGGCGGCAAGTACCCCGACATGGAGATGATCTCCTTCGGACCCACCCTCAACAGCCCCCACAGCCCCGACGAGCGCGCCAACATCGAGAGCTGCAAGAAGTTCTTCGACTACCTTGTCGCCGCCCTGAAGGAAATGCCCGTGGCAAAGTAAGATCGCTTCGCTTAATTAAAAGTGGAGGCCACTTCGAAACCTTTGAACCTTTAAACTTGAAACAATGATAGCAAAAGAACTTCTCAACCCCCGGAGCATCGTCATCTGCGGTGCTTCGAGCGACATACACAAACCCGGCGGAAAAGCCCTCAAGAACCTTCTGGAGAGCCCCTTCAAAGGCCAGGTCTACGCCGTCAACCCCAAAGAGACCGAGGTGCAGGGCATCAAATGCTACGCCAAGGTGGACGACCTGCCCCAGGTGGACTGCGCCATCCTCTGCATCGCCGCCAAGTTCTGCGCCCAGACGGTCGACGTGCTGACGCAGCAGAAAGGCACCAAGGGCTTCATCATCGTCAGCGCCGGTTTCTCAGAGGAGAGCCATGAGGGTGCCGAGATAGAGAAGCACATCGTCGACAGCATCAACGCCGGCGGCGGCTCCCTCATCGGCCCCAACTGCACCGGCTTCCTCAACACCAACTACAGCGGCTGTTTCGACACCCCCATCCCCCCGCTCGACCCCAAGGGCGTGGACTTCATCACCGGTAGCGGTGCCACCGCCGTCTTCATCAAGGAGTACGGCATCAGCAACGGCCTTAAGTTCAACAGCGTCTGGGCCGTGGGTAACAGTGCCCAGCTGGGTATCGAGGACGTGCTGGAGCACCTTGACGAGACCTTCGACCCCGTGAAGTCGTCGCATGTCATCATGCTCTATATGGAGAAAATCGGCGACCCGCAACGTCTGCTCAAACACAGCCGCAGCCTCATCAACAAGGGCTGCCATATCGCTGCCATCAAGAGCGGCGGCAGCGCCGCCGGCAGTCGTGCCGCCTCGTCGCACACCGGCGCCTTGGCCACCAACGATGCCGCTGTGGATGCACTCTTCCGCAAGGCGGGCATTGTCCGCTGCCAGAACCGACAGGAGCTGACCACCGTCTGCGGTGTCTTCATGTATCCTGAACTGAAAGGCAAACGCTGCGCCGTCATCACCCACGCCGGCGGCCCCGCCGTGATGCTCACCGACGTGCTCAGCAACGGCGGCATGGAGATTCCCTCGTTGAAGGAACACCCCGCCAGCCCCGCCCTGTTGGAGAAACTCTTCGGCGGTTCCTCTGTGGGCAACCCCATTGACTTCCTCGCCACCGGCACCGCCGAGCAGCTGGGATATATCATCGACACCGTCGAGAACGAGTACACCGACATCGACTTCTCCGTGGTCATCTTCGGCTCGCCCGGACTCTTCTCCAACAAGGAGGTCTATGACCTGCTGGACAAGAAGATGAAGACCTGCAAGAAGCCCATCTTCCCCGTGCTTCCGAGCATCATCAACGTCAAGGACGAAATCAACGAATTCATCGCCAAGGGCAACATCAACTTCCCCGAAGAGTGCGTGCTCGGCAACGCCATCTGCAAGGTCTACAACACCCCCAAGCCCCAGCCGGAGCATGTGGAGCAGCCTAAGATTGACGTGGCCCGCATCCGCAAGACCGTGGAACGTTGCAAGGACGGCTACATGGAGATTGCCGATTACAACGAGCTGTTGGACGCCGCCGGCATCAGCCGCAAGAAGAGCGTCGAGGTCAGCAAGAAAGAGGATGCCCTCGCCTTCGCCAAGGAGGTGGGCTGCTCGAAGGATGTGCCCCTCGTCATGAAGGTTGTCGGCCCGCTGCACAAGAGCGACGTGGGCGGCGTGACCCTCGGCGTGAAGGACCTCGACACCGTGGCCCGCGAGTTCGACCGCCTCATCGTCATCCCCGAGACCTATGCCGTGGAGATGTACCCGATGTTGGACGGTATCGACGTGTATATCGGTGCCATCAAGGATGCCAAGTTCGGCCATCAGATTTTCTTCGGCCTGGGCGGCATCTTCATCGAGGTGCTGAAAGACGTGCAGAGCGCCCTCGCCCCCATCACCGCCGCCGAAGCCAAGGAGATGCTCACGCAGCTCAAAGGCTACAAGATTCTGGAAGGTGTGCGTGGACAGGAGGGTGTCAATATCGACCTCTATGCCGACCAGATTGCCCGCGTGAGCGCCCTCGTGCAGGCCGCGCCCGAGATTGCCGAGATGGACCTCAACCCACTGCTTGGCAACCCGCGCTACGTCACCGCCGTCGACGCCCGCATCCGTCTGGAGAAATAACACAGCGTGCAGGCTCCGCCTGCAACAAACAGAAAAAGCCGAGACCGCACGGTCTCGGCTTTTTTATTCCGTATTTACCCTCACTTTTCTTGAATTCTAGAATCTCCGCCCGAGCCGGTGCTAATTCCGGCCTGAAAGGCCAATTATTGGATAGCCCAGGGCAACGCCCTGGGCTAACAGGTTATTGTCCCTGCGGGACGGTTTTGTTTGTTATATTACATCTCATCCAAAGCGATGCCCTGGGCTAACTGGATATTGCCCCTGCGGGGCCTGTACGGCAAAAAATCGGGACTAGTCGTCGACGTGGGTGACGTTGCCACGCATGTCGAATTGGATTTCGTAGCCGTTGGCCAGAGTGGCCTCGTAGCCACCTTTCATCTTCTCGACACCGATGATAAGAATCTTGGGGTAACGGTTTACGACATAGCGCGTGATGAACACCGGCACGAGAGTGACTGGCAGTCCATCGGTACACTTCATCTCTTTCCATACGCCCTTGGCGTTGAACTCGATAACTGTGCCGTCGGAAAGCAACACTTCATATTCCTTGCCGTCAATCCAGGCATTGTCGATCACACAGGAGGGCCAATGCTGCTGCACCAGCTGCTGGGCAGGAACGGGTAAACTCATCGGGTCAATAGCTGTCTTGCGGCCGGCAGCATTGGCCGAGGCCGCCATCATCAACATAACAAAAAAGGTTACAAGAATCTTCTTCATGGTATAAATTGTTTGTGTTTGTTTAGAGTTCTTCAAGTTCAAAACAGAATGAAGTGGTCTTGCCGGAGGTTGTGCCGATATACTTCGCGCAATAACCGCGGTTAGCATCTTTCAGTAGACTGAACAATTGGATTGTATTGGAGTCGTTCAGGTCAATTAAATTTCCTGGGTCGTCGGCTAGCATCTGCTGGAGTGTATCCATGTTGTAGTAGTTCTCGTTGCACTCATAGACCTCGGTATAGTAGTTGTCATCGAGTTGAACATCGGAGAATGTGAGTGTCGAATCAAGCGCATACGGGAGGCCTTCGAGGGTGTTTTCGACATTGGACTGGAGATACTCCAAGGGGTCGTATTCCCCGCTGTCGGAGGATATGAAGAACCCCAGCAAAGAGATGACGATACAAACCACCACGCCTATCCCCGCATAGGCAAACAGGGCATCTACTTCGATGGGGTAGCGGGAGTGATCGGACATCCGTTTGATGTCCTGCTCCCCATGACCGAAATAATGGGCGTAGTAGTCTATACGCATACCTATTTCCACAGTATTGCATCCGCGCATAGCGCCCCCGCTGTAGAGGAATGGGCGGACACCCATACGGCAACCACCGGTGGTAGTGATGATGACGATATTTTTGCGGCTGTAGTCAACGCTTTCTATCTCACTCCAGGCAATATTGAACGACTGTTTCTTGGCTGAAATCCGATTGCCATCGTACAATACGCCGCATTTCTCCACTACCAGTTCTTTCTCGTCGAAAGTTAAGCATCCGCCATTTGTCAAAAAATAGAGAACCACTAAGAATGCCAGCAGGACAGGAAGTCCGATATTGACCCATAGGGGTATGGGATCATTATTGGGAAACAATACTGGGGACAACAAAACCATTAGCCAAAATAAGGCGACAACGAAGATACATAGAATCACCACCGCTGAAGTGCTATACTCATACTTGGCACTGTGTTCGGGAGGCAGGGATCCGCTGAGCGCCCGCACGGGGTCTTTCCTGCGGCGACGGTTAGCACCTCCGATGACACATGCCAGCAGAATCAGACCCGCAACAATAACGATGCCTGCAAGTACATCAACCAATGTCAAGTATAATGATTCTCTCATGTTTCAAGACTCCACTTTATGGTTTTCAGTTGTTACGGAGTTACTTATTCTGTAGTGATCGCTGCTTTCAACTCATCGCAGGAAATTAAAACCTCATATTCCTCGCCTGTCTCGTCCATCCAAACGTATTTGATGTCACCTTGGGCCTTGATGACGATATCCAGGAATTTCTTCTGGTCTTCGTCCGCATATCCGGCAGACATCCCACTCAACACCTCTTCGTGCATTACAGACTCTTCGGTCATCTTGAATCCTTCCATCAATTCGGATGTCACGGTGAAGTAATATATCACAACGTTATCGACGCATTCCACCTTGTCAAGGGTGTAGCCCTCGTCAATCACCTCGGGGAGATCCTCGTTGGCCAATTCGACATATCCTTCCATCATTCCCTGATTCAGACCCTGGTTGACGCTATCGCATGCGTTGAAAGTGAAAAGCGCCATGCTGGCGACAAAAACAGTGGCAAATAACTTTCTCATGGTATAAATTGTTATTGGTTAAACATTAATTTCTGTGCGGTGCTTTGGTTGGCGGGCATGCCGTTGAGGAACACCTGACGGATGCGGGTGTGCAGCGTCTGCCCCTCCAAGGGACTCCAGCCACATTTGTAGAGCAGCCCTTCGCGGGTAACGACGGTCTCGCCGGGGGCCACGACCACGAGGTCAGCGAAATAGCCTGGGCGGATGAATCCGCGTCCCTGGATGCCGAACAGCACCGCAGGGTTGTGGCACATCTTCTCCACCACGAGGGGGAACCACTCCTGCAGGAGGCCTGCCGCATCGTCACGGCCGCTGGCAGCGGGATTGAAGAAACCTTCGAGCATCATCTGCAGCGAGTGCTGGATGGAAGGGATGCCACCCGGCGCATCGAAATAACGGCGCTGTTTGCTGGCGAGGGTGTGGGGAGCATGGTCTGTGGCCACTGTGTCGATGAGGCCATCGGCCAAAGCACTCCACAACGCCATTCGGTCGTCGTTGCTCTTGATGGCGGGGTTGCACTTGATGAGATTGCCGAGGGCGGCATAGTCGCGGTCGTCAAACCAAAGATGGTTAGGTGTCACCTCGGCGGTGACGTGCTTCTCGGACAGGGACTGGTTGCTCAGCAGAGAAAGCTCGGTGGCCGTGCTGATATGGGCGATATGCAATCGGGTGCCGTATTTGCGGGCACGCTCGATGGCTTTGTAAGTGCTCACGAAGCAGGCTTCTGTGGTGCGTATCTTGGGATGCAGCGCGGCGGTCTCTCCGTCGGTGCCGGCATATTCAAGTTTGTAGTTGTGCTGGTTGGCTTGGATGATATGCTCGTCCTCGCAGTGGGCGACAATCAGCTTGCGGCTGTCGCGAAACAGGCGGTCCAGCACTTCGGAGTTGTCCACCAGCATGTTGCCCGTGCTGCTTCCGAGGAAGAGCTTGATGGCGGCATACCGCTCGGGCGGGAGGGCGAGGAGGGCGTCTGTATTGTCGTTGGTAGCCCCAATCATGAAGCCGTAGTTGACCGCACTCTTGGCCTCCGCGATACATTCCTTGGCTTCCAAATCAGCCAAAGTGACGGTCTGCGGGTCGGTATTGGGCATATCGATCACCGAGGTGACACCTCCGGCGAGGGCGGCACGGCTCTCGGTGGCGAAGTCGGCCTTTTCGGGGAATCCGGGGTCGCGGAAGTGGACATGGGTGTCGATAACACCCGGCATGAGATAGCAGCCCTTGGCATCAAACCGCTGTGGACGGTGCAATTGGGCGGCACTCTCTACAAAGCGGCCGTCATGAATATACACATCCCCGAGGGCGATGGTGCCCTCGTTGACGATAGTT
The DNA here is from genome assembly GCA_905234695.1 of uncultured Bacteroidales bacterium. Taxonomy (GTDB): domain Bacteria; phylum Bacteroidota; class Bacteroidia; order Bacteroidales; family P3; genus Colimorpha. The sequence continues at coordinate 99,509 of CAJOHZ010000002.1, forward strand.
CCGTTCTGGATGATATAGTCCACGGGAGGGTGGTCTGAATGGTCAGAATTTACGTTTCGCCGACCAACTGCGGGCTGCCACATAGGCGTCGGCCGAGTTGTTGTATATCGGCTTGACCACAAACTGGCCGGTATGGTCTATACAGCCCCAGTGGCCTTCCATCTTGGCAGGAGCCACGCGGTTGTTCCATTTGGAGATAAAGGGTTTGGCATCCTCGAAACGGGGCTGGATAACCCAATTGCCTTTGTAGTCGACATAGCCCCAATGGCCTGTGCCAGCCTCCTGGATGGGGTGCAGCCAGTGGCCCAACTCAGCGTCCTCGATGCCTTTGGTATTGTCATCATCCCACTCTTTGCCTGCACGGGCGGCTTCGCTGGAGAGGATGAATACCGGCTGCGAAAGCAGACGGCCTTCGTTGTCGATGCTGGCCCAAAGGCCATTCTCGCATTTTGCGGTGGCGAAGAGGCCTGTATCGTTGGGGAAATTGGAGACTTCGAGATAAATTGGCTGGATGGCCCACGAGCCGTCGGCCCTCACCCACCCCCAGAGGTTGGTGTCGGTACGCACCTCGGGCAGCCGCCAATCGTCGCGCGGACGGCCATGCTCAATCTGCGTGAGGGCATAGACACAATCGGATTCTTTGGTGAAGATGAAGTCGCTTATCACGTTGCCGTTGCGGTCGATATTGCCCCAACGGTTGCGGCTCTTGGCCTGGGTGTAGATGTAGTTGTGCTCGCTGGCGAACTGACGGATAAGCTGGTAGCGGGGCTGGATGACCCAACGGCCCAGGTAGTTCACCACGCCGTAGCGACGGGGGTTCTGGGGATTGGTGACCACCATGCGCCAGGTGTCGTAGTGACGACCCACAATCCATTGGCGACCCGCCTCACGGGCGTCCTCTTCGGAATGGAACACGTTGTTGATAATCAGGATGCCCTTGCCGTCGATGCAGCCCCAGCGGCCATCCTGCTGGATGGGGGCGAAATTCATGGGTTCGACCCCTTCATACTTGCCGGCCCGTTCGTAAACTGGCTCAAACTTCCACTGGCCATAGTAGTTGACAAAGCCCCAGCGGCCGTCGGCGTTGTTCTGTGCCGGATAGACCCACTTGCCGGGTTCGTCGGCACCATACCACTGTTCGCCGGCCTCCTGAGCCTCTTCCTGTGTTGGGAAGATATTGCGGACAACCATGTTGCCGGCCTCGTCGATACAGCCCCAACGGCCGTCGTATTTCACCACGGCGAATTTGCGGTCCTGTTTTTGGAATGCGAAGGCAATCTGATACTGCGGAGCAATCTGCCAGATGCCGTTTGAATTCTTATAGCCATATTTCATGCTGATGTCGTCGAAGGCCAGGGTCTGAGCCAACACACTGCCTGTCAACACACAGAGCGAAGCAAAGAGGAAGAGTTGTTTTTTCATAGACGTACTTATTCCAAAATGCAAAGATACAACTTTTTTTTTGATTATGAGAAAAAAAGTGCGAGGGGTGCCGTGGGGGCGGGTTCGCGGAAGTGGTTGCGGTTACTTTTTGGGGCGGATGACGTCGGTGGTGCCTTGGGAGTTCTGGAGGGTGACGGTGGCGGAATGTGTGGTGCCGTTGCGGTAGTAGGTGACGTCGACAAGGTCGCCGGGGCTGAAGCGGCCAAGTTCCTCCATCATTTCGGCAAAGGAGTTGACCTCGACGCCTGCGATGCTGAGGAGTAGGTCGCCTTGGTGGAGGCCGCCGCGTGCCGCGGCACCGTCGGGGACGAGGCGTGCGAGGAGGATGCCGCGGACTTCGCTGAGGCCCATCTGCTGAGCGGTCTGCGAGGTCATCTCGACCACGTTGACACCGAGGTAGGCGCGCTGGACGTAGCCGTAACGTTGGAGGTCGCCGGCAACTTTGCGGGCAAGGTTGGAGGGAATGGCGAAGGAGTAGCCGGTGTAGTAGCCGTCACCCGAGGCGATGGCGGTGACGATGCCGATGAGCCGACCCGATCCGTCGACCAGGGCGCCGCCCGAGTTGCCAGGGTTGACGGCGGCATCGGTCTGGATGAAGGCTTCGATGGGGCTTTCCGCGCCACGGGCGTTATCGATGATGCCCATGTTGCGAGCCTTGGCACTGATGATGCCTGCCGTGACGGTGGAGGTGAGGTTGAAAGGGTTGCCGATGGCGAGGACGGGCTGCCCCACCCTGGCACTGTCGGAGTTGCCATAAGGGATGGGCTTGAGGCCGGTAGCGTCGACTTTGATGAGTGCGAGGTCGGTGGCGGGGTCGTTGCCGACGAGGCGGGCGGAGAGTACTCGCTTGTCGTTGAGGGTCACGCTGATGCGCTCGGCATCCTGGACCACGTGGTTGTTGGTGACGATGTAACCATCGGTGGAGACGATAACACCGGAGCCATAGGCGCTGTATACTTTGCGCTGCATGCCTTGGTTGATGATGAATCCAAAGAAGGACTGGTAGAGGGGTGTGAGGCGGGTCTGCTCGGTGCGGATATGGACCACGCCGTCGATGGTGGAGGCCGCAACGCCGCTGAAGTCGGTGTAGCGCTGGGCCTGAGTGGCTGCCGCGAGAGGTAGCATGAGGGCAATCAGAAGTATCTTTTTCATAACAAGACTTGGATATTGGTTTTGCTATAGAAACAAAAAAGCGGAGAGTTTATTGTCGCATTCACAATTTTTCACAATGCGAGGCCGCGGGCCCACTTGGATGGCTATGGAGGTGAAAAATCTGTATAATCGAAAAAAAGTTGTATCTTTGCAGTTCCAAACAACTACGGCTTTACGCACATCAACCTATCCCAATGAAAATTATCATTCTCGGCACAGCATACCCTTACCGAGGGGGGCTCGCGGTATTCAACGAGAGGCTTGCTCTCCAGTTCCAACAGGAAGGGCACGACGTAGAGATATGCACCTTCACTCTGCAATATCCAAAGATGCTCTTCCCGGGCAAAACGCAATACACCAACGACCCCGCCCCCCAAGGACTCACTATCTACCGCCGCATCAACTCAGTGAACCCATTCAACTGGTTTCGAGTTGGACGCGAGATTCGCAAAAAGAACCCCGACTTGGTGATTTTCGCCTACTGGATGGCATTCATGGCTCCCGCCTTTGGCACCATCGCACGGCAAGTGTGCCGCGGACGCAACAACAAGATTCGCTGTATCGGACTCATCCACAACATGATTCCCCACGAGCCCAACATCCTCGACAAAATTCTGCCTGGCTACTTCGTGCACGCCATGCACGGCTTCACAGCCCTCTCACAGTCGGTATTGACCGACATCTCCCACTTCGACCACAAAAACCGTCCAAAAAACTGGGCCCCACATCCTATCTACGACCACTACGGCGACCTCATCGACAAGATAGAAGCCCGCAGTCGCCTGGGATTACCAAAGGAAGGTCACTACGTGCTTTTCTTCGGTTTCATCCGCGGATACAAAGGGCTTGACTTGTTAATTGACGCCTTCGGCGACCCTCGGCTGCAGGACATGGGCGTAAAGTTGCTTGTGGCGGGAGAATTCTATGGCGACCCCAAACCCTATACCGACCGCATACGGCAATTGGACATCAACGACATCGTGATACTGCATACCGATTACATACCCGACAGCAAGGTCAACCAATATTTCCGCGCCTGCGACATCGTGGCCCAGCCCTACAAAAGTGCCACGCAAAGCGGGGTGACACAAATCGCCTTCCATTTTGAGAAGCCAATGCTGGTCACCAATGTCGGTGGCCTAGCCGAGACGGTGCCCGACGGCAAGATCGGCTATGTCGTCCCTCCCGAGGCCCAAGCCATCGCCGACGCGCTGGTACGCTACTACAAAGAAGGGCACGAGGCAGAATTCACCATTGGCGTGCGCGAAGAAAAAAAGAAATACGCCTGGTCGGTCATGACTGATACCCTGACAGACGTTGCCAACCAAATAAAACCGAAAGCCTGATTTATGGTTATACGAAGCAAGACCCCCCTGCGACTGGGACTGGCCGGCGGCGGCACCGATGTGTCCCCCTACTCTGACATCTATGGCGGCGCCATCCTCAACGCAACCATCAGCATGTATGCCTACACCACCATCATCCCCACCGACGACGGCAAGGTGGTGTTCGACACCCCCGACCACCTCCACTGCGAGACCTACGATAACGCCATGGAGGTGGACACCGACGGATACTTTGTGTTGCACAAAGGAGTGTACAACCGCATTGTACGGCAGTTCACCCACAAGCCGCTGTCGGTGCGCATCTATTCTTTCGTGGACGCCCCTGCCGGCAGCGGACTCGGCACCTCCTCCACCCTGGTGGTTTCCATATTGGGCGCCTACGTAGAATGGCTACGGTTGCCCCTCGGCGAATACGACATCGCCCGGCTGGCCTATGAGATCGAGCGTGTGGACCTGGGCATGGCCGGCGGCAAGCAGGACCAATATGCTGCTACCTTCGGCGGATTCAACTTCATGGAGTTCCACGGCGAGAACGTCATCGTCAACCCCCTGCGGGTTCGCCAACGCAATATCGACGAGTTGGCCCACAACCTCGTCCTCTACTACACCGACACCAGCCATGTGAGTGCCGACATCATCAAGGAGCAGCAACAGAATGTCAAAGCCCGCAACAACACGAGTATCGAGTCTATGCACAAACTGAAGGAACAGGCTGTGCAGATGAAAGAGTCGCTGCTCAAGGGCGACATTGACGACATCGGCCGCATCCTCGACTTCGGATGGCAGCATAAAAAACACATGGCCAAGAGCATCACCAACCCCTACATTGACAACATCTATGACACCGCCATCCGTACCGGCGCCACCGGCGGGAAAATCAGCGGTGCCGGCGGCGGCGGATTCATGTTCTTTTACTGTCCCGGCATGACACGCTACCAGGTAACCAATGCCCTCAATCAACTAGGAGGCACCACGAAACGATACGAGTTCACTGCCGACGGATTGAAGACCTGGCGCATCAACGACTGACAAACATCATTCACCCATAAACCACAGACCTTTATGAACAGAATACAAGAAGCCATACGACAAAGCATCACCTCCAAGGAGGCTCTGCTGTCTGACAAGGCTTTCATTGCCCATATACAACAGGCCGCCGACATGATTATCGACAGCCTGCGGAACGGCGGCAAGATACATTTCTGCGGCAACGGCGGAAGCGCCGCCGATGCCCAGCACCTGGCCGCCGAACTCAGCGGCCGATTCTATTTCGACCGTCCCCCGCTCAACGCCGAGGCCCTGCACTGCAACACCTCGTACCTCACCGCTGTGGGCAACGACTACGGCTACGACCAAGTCTTCGCCCGCCTGCTGCGAGGCACTGGCCACAAAGGCGATGTGCTAGTAGGTATCTCCACCTCGGGCAACAGCAAGAACATCCTGCAGGCCTATGAGGTGTGCCGCGAGAAGGGCATCATGATTATCTCCCTCACAGGAAGCACCGGCGGCAAGATGAAAGACATGAGCGACCTGCTACTGAACGTACCCTCCACCGACACTCCCCGCATACAGGAATGCCACATCATGATAGGCCACATCATCTGTGAGTTGGTTGAGACGGCCCTGTTCGGGGAATACAAGCCCAGGGCCTGACCATGAGAGAAGCAATCATCCTGGCCGGCGGATTCGGCACACGGCTGCGGGAAGTGGTGAGCGACGTGCCCAAACCGATGGCCCCTATCGGCCACCGTCCGTTCCTCGCCATCCTGTTGGACTACCTGAAAGGAAGCGGATTTGACCATGTGGTGCTGGCGACAGGCTACATGCATGAGGTTGTCGCCAACCATTTCGGCGACAACTACGAAGGGCTGGCCCTCTCTTATGCCCGCGAAACCACCCCGCTGGGCACCGGCGGTGCCATTGTGAACGCCATGCAGCACTGCACCGAAGAGAATGTCACGGTGCTGAACGGCGATACCTTGTTCGAGATTGACTACCGCAAGCTGGAGGCCTTCCACGCCAGTCACGGCGGACCGCTGTCCGTGGTGCTGCGCGAAGTGGAGGATACCGCCCGCTACGGCTCCGTCGCCACCGGCGTCGGAGGCCGCATCATCGGCTTCGCCGAGAAAGATGCCGCCCACGGGGCCGGCACCATCAACGGAGGCATCTACCGCCTCCAACGCACACTTCTGGCCGACCGCAAGGTGGGGGAAGCGTTCTCGTTCGAGAAAGAGATTCTGCAAGGGCGCTACCGCGAGGAGGCCTTCTACGCCTACCCCTCGGCGGCATACTTTATTGACATCGGGGTGCCCGACGACTATTACCGGCTAGTGAAACGCATGGAAGAGCGGTGGGCACTGTTCCTGGACCGCGATGGTGTGCTGAACGTGCGCATCGACGGCGACTACGTGCGGCGTCCCGAGCAGTTCGAACTTCTTCCCGGAGTGCCGGAAGCCCTCGCACTCCTTGTGCGATACTTCTACCCTATCATCATCGTCACCAACCAACAAGGCATCGACAAGGGCCTGATGACCGAGCAGGACTTGGCCGATGTCCACGCCAAACTGCTCAACGAGGTGGAACGGAAAGGCGGCCGCATCGACCGCATCTACTTCTGTCCTGAACTGGCTTCCTCCAACAGCCAATTCCGCAAGCCCAATATCGGGATGGCGCTGAAAGCCCGCAAGGATTTCCCCGACATAAGACTGAAACACAGCATTATGGTGGGCGACAGCATGACCGACCTCTTGTTTGGACGACGGGCTGGAATGCAGACAGTGCTGGTCGGCGACCGCCCGGAGATAGCGAAAGAGTACCCCCACCTTACCGACTACCGCTACGACTCATTGCTGGACTTCGCACTGGCGGTGGCAAACAAAGAGGTGGTTTCCAACGGGTGATGAAAAAAAGTTATTGGATTCGAACGCGCGGGTCAAGGACAGCATAGAGGATGTCCGTGAGGATGTTGATGACAATCAGCAGCACACAGATAAAGAGGATTGCCCCCATGACCACGGGAAAATCGTATTGGTCCAGTCCGTTGACAATCACAACGCCCATCCCCTTCCAGTCGAATACATATTCCACAAACACCGCTCCCGCCAGCAGGCCGGCCAGCCAACCCGAAGCCGACGTCACGACGGGGTTGAGGGCATTGCGCAGCGCATGGCGGAACACCACCCGGCCAAAGGACATACCCTTGGCCTTGGCAGTGCGGATATAGTCCTGTGAGAGGGCTTCAAGGAGCGAGTTGCGCGTAAGTTGCGTGAGAGTCGCCAAGGGACGGATGCCCAGCGTCAGGGCTGGCAGAATAAGGTTCTTGATATCCAGATACTCGCCGGTGCCATAGTCGTCGACGGTGTAGAGGTTTCCGAACATGTTGAGGTGCGTGTAGTCCGCCAGCACATAGGCGAAGAACCAGGCAATCAGGATGGCCGCAAAGAACGAGGGAAGCGACATCCCCATGGTGGAAAGTACCAGCGTGACACGGTCCACCCATGTGTCTTTGTACAGGGCCGACAACACCCCCAAAAGGATGCCCAGCACAAGGGCGAAGCCCAGCGCGACAACCGCAAGGAGGGCGGTCTGGGGGAACGCCGTGGCGATGATATCGGAGACCCGCCGCTTGCTCTGGTAGCTGCGACGCAGATAGGGAGCCTTCGCCACCACCGAGGTGCTGCCCACCTTCAGCAGGGTTGCATAGGGGGCGTATTTGTTGGCATCGAGGTAGAAATAGCTCGTGGAATCGCGGTGGTTGTGCAGCGAGATGGGCAGAAGGTCGTTCAGATAGTTGACATATTGCAGGCCCACCGGCTTGTCGCGTCCCAGGTCACGGTTGATGATGCGGATGCTCTCCTCGTCGGCCCGCTGGCCGAGCATCATCCGCGCGGGGTCGCCCGGCAGGATGTTGAACAGAAAGAACACCAGCGTCAGCACCCCCAGCAACACCAGGAGTCCATACATAAGCCGTTTCAGTGTATACCTCAGCAAGGTTTAATTTTTTTGTTTTATTTGCAGGGGCGTACTCCCGTGTACGCCCTCATTTGTATGGGTGTATACCCTATCATTGAATCATCGAAGTCCACGTACAACGGATTTCTTGGCCACGAAGTCCTTGAGATAGAAGGGTTCGAAATAGGCCACATCCTCCTGGTGCCCGGATTCCAGTTTCTGCAAGGCCACCGGCAGAAGCCCTGCGGCCGAGATGGCAAACGCGGCATCCAACCGGGCATTGGGATGGCTGCCGAGCAGCGGGAAGCACTTGGGCGCGCCGTCGCCGATGAAGGTCACCGATCCACGGTCGAGGTAATCATCATATATTCCTTCGGCGATGATGTCCGCCTGTGTGCCCCGCAGTTCGCTGACCGATGTCCGTTGACCGTCGACAGCGGTATTGGCATAGAACGCCGTGTAGCACTCCATGCGGCGGGCGTCAATCATCGGACACACCAGGCCGTCATACCCTGGGTGCTGGGCATAATACTGAGCCGCCATGCTCTGCAGGGTGGGTACCGACAGCAGCGGGATGCCGAGGGCGTAGCATAAGCCCTTGGCGGTGCTCACGCCGATGCGCAGACCCGTATAGCTTCCGGGGCCGGCCGACACACATACCGTGCCGATGTCGGCGGGACGCAGGCCGCACGCCTCCAACAGCTGGGTGATGAACGGCGTGAGTTGCGACGAATGGGCATTGGGCTCCGTCGAACGGCGTTCGGCAATCACACCCCCCTCGTCGGCAATGGCCACCGAGCAAACCTGCGTGGCCGTCTCTATAAGCAATAGTTTCACCTTGAAAATTTCTAACGCCGACAATTTTCAATTTTCAATTCATCTCATATCCACCACTTCGATACCGGGGGCGGCAGTGTAGGTGAAGTCCCCGTCGGAGGCCCTGGCCCCTTTGAAATTCGACACGACATACTCGCCCCGCGTGGAGTCGTAGTTGTGCTGCTCAATCTTCTTCAGCGCGCCGGTCTTGGCATTGATGAAGAGACGGAGCTTGTGGTATTGCCGGGCCTTCTTGGGCTGGAGATCCACCACCGCGGTGCCGTCCTCGTCTTCACGGATGAACTTGGGACGGTAGTTCTTGGCGTAATTGGCCAGCAGTTTGGCGGGATTGGTGAGGTCGTCGTCCGAGTCGGTCATATTGGTGACCACCACCTCCTTGGCGGTGGTATTCAGCTGCCACACGCTCTTCCCGTCGCAGTAAATTTCCAAGTCGCCCGACTTGACGCGGTACTTCGGGGCCTTATACAGAATATCCGCTTTCTGGCGGAAGGTCTCTTTGTGGTCGGCATCGTAGTTGGCCACGGTGATAGTAAAACAGACTGTACCCTTCATCTTGTCGGCAGCCTTTTTGAGAATCGCGTTGGCGTTCTCGTCAACCATGCCGTTGGCGGTATGGGTGATTTGCGCCGGGAGAAGCATGAAGGAGGTAGTAAGGACTAAGAAGAATAGTATTTTTTTCATAAAACGATGTTTTCCTGGACACTGAATTAATGCAGGCTCACGCCGATGATGTGCATGAACTCCTCACGGGTCTTGGGGTCGTTCATGAACGCCCCGGTGAAGTCGCTGGTGGTGGTGACGCTGTTCTGCTTCTGCACCCCGCGCATCGACATGCACATGTGCTGTGCCTCGATGACCACGGCCACGCCCAGCGGGTTGAGGGTGCGCTGGATGCAGTCTTTGATCTGCTTGGTGAGACGCTCCTGCACCTGCAAGCGGCGGGCGTAGGCATCCACCACACGGGGTATCTTGCTCAGTCCCACGATGGTGCCGTTGGGAATATAAGCCACATGCGCCTTGCCCACGAAGGGCACCATGTGGTGCTCGCAGAGCGAGTAAAGTTCGATGTCCTTGACCACCACCATCTGCTTGTAGTCCTCATGGAACATCGCCGACCGCAGGATATCTTCGGGGTTGAGGTCGTAGCCGTTGGTAAAGAAAAGCATGGCCTTGGCGATACGCTCGGGGCTTTTCAGCAAGCCCTCGCGATCCGGATCCTCACCCAGCAGGCGCAGAATCTCCTTGTAGTGTGCCGCCATCTGCACCACACATTCCTCGTCGTATTTGTCAATCTTCTGGTAACCTAATTCCATTCTGAACGGATATTTAGAACCAATAACGCAGAAAGCCAAAACAAAGTATATCCCAAAGAGAAAAAAATCCCGAAATATCCAAACCCTCCCCGCAAACGACCAAAGACTACATAAAGTCGCGAATAGGGCCGAATTCGCTGGCGGCCCTGGCGAAACATTCCTCTGAGGAGTACTCGTCGATCAAGGGGTTGACACACATCAGTTGCTGACGCGACACTTTGTAAGTCAACGGCCGGGTATCGGGTTTGACGAATGTGGACAAGGGCAGTCCTGCTGCAAGATGCTGTCTAAGCGCATTGAAGACCGTCCACCTATCGTGATACAGCGGAAACTCCTCGGGATGCAGGTGTACGACCGTGGCGGCGGCATACGACAACGGCTGCCGCATCGCCAAACACCCGTCGAGGACACCCCACAAGGTTGTGTCCACCACCGCCGACAGCAGTCGTTCGTCAGACTCTTCGAGCATCACTACACAACTTTCGTCTTTGATGCGGTGGAAATCGCAGTGTGAACCATGGCTGGACTCCTGACGCAAGTAGACGAACTTCAGCAGGTCGTTCGGCTGGTAGTGGCGGTTGTGCTTCAACAAATCGCGGGACCACTCCCCCACTGTCACCCCTTCGAAGGTGGTCAGGCCAAGTTTGATGTCGGTCAACATCCTGTCCTCGTCGTCCAGCTGACACAGTACGGGAATCAGCGTGCCATTGCTGATATAGTGCGGCTCCAGAATGGCGTTACCTTGCCGCGACTCCTCCTGAGGCAGCCAACAACGGGTAATGGGCTTGTTGAGGTGTAGATAAGTGAGGTAGGGATTACGGTTGCTCCCGTCGGCCTCAATGTTCTCACGCATCTGGGGCTTCAAGTACCTATACATGGCTCTCGCGTTAATCATCGTCAGCTTGTTCTTCATCGAAAGCGTGGTGCGGTGGTTGTGGAAGTAATCGATTTTTTGGGTAACGATGATACGCCCATCAGCCTTCCTGCGTTTGAACGTAAATGCCCCCGCCGATTTTCTCATCGGAAATAATGCTTCTAAAATTGCCATAATTGTATAATGTTTAAAAGTTTATAATTTGTCTTGTCATCCTCCGTAGTGGTCTCGGTGAAGTCTCGGTAAAACTTCGGTGTGATTTTTGTGATCTTCCCATGATCTTCCCATGTTCTTCCCATGATCTTCCCATGATCCTCCCATCGATGATGGGAAGAATATGGGAGGAATTCGGGTTGAACTTGGCAATAACTCCGAGGGAACACCGACACCACAAAAAGGGAACGGCGAACCCACTACGTTATTGCATTGTGAGACAAAAAAATTCGAAATTAGTATCTTATTGATACATAGACTATTCCTTCAATGCAGACGAATAATATCGCAGACTACCCTATCGACACCACCTTGAGGGGGTAATGGTTTCCGTCTTTGATTAGATCAGACGCTGTATTTATCTAAAGGTTTATGATTAAATCTGCTTCCTCGTCTTCTATGTTGTAGTTTTCCAAATCATCCTCAGTCATCAGATTAATCTCGTTAGGAATATTCCTTGTATCGAATAATTGATATTGGTCTTCTCCACAAAGGATGTAGAAGAATCGTTCGCTAAAAGGTTTCTCTTCAGCAGCGACAGCTCCATAAACAGGGCCCGTGACAAGACATTCGTTGACAATATCGCCGTTTTTTACGGCGCTGATTTTGGCAGAGTCATCGGATATCTGCATCCAATAATAGCCCACATTGTCAATGGTTGTGATGCTGTCACCAACGTTCAAAGTTACAGTATTGATTGGTTGCTTGTCACTTGAGCCTGAACAACTGACAAATAAAAGTGCTAATAAGATAATGATTACTTGCTTCATATTATTATTGTGTTTGTTCAATATCGCACCTCCCCATCCATTCCATAGTAAGGTATCAGGGAGGGGATTGCCCCGACAATCCGGCTGTGGATATCGGCAGTGAGGTTGTCGTATGAAATCCCCTGGTCTTTGGGCAAGGCTGCTGCCAATGCTTGTCTTGCTTTTAGCCAGCGGGAAAATGTCTCTTTCAACGCCGAAACGCACTCGGTAACAGTGCTTTCGGACGGCAGGTAATGGTCATAACCAAATTCCATGATAAGGTCATAGTCTTCCGGGCGAGAGCGCTCCACAATCCATTGCTCCCATTGTTTCGTTGTTACCGACTTCCCTTTTTGTTTGTATGGATGTCCTTTGATGACGATGTCCCACTCTACAGCCAGTTCTGCGCGACGGTTCTCTGCCAAATTCTGGTAATAGACCTCTATTTCCATGAGCTTTGCGCTGTAGCAAGATTGCGTGGACGACACGTCGCGCCACATAGAGAAACGTGCCTCGTTGAGGTCGTGCCAGGCTTTGTACTCTTCCTGCGCCAACGACTTAAGGTTGTCTGGCACATTCTCCAGCCATTTCCGATAAGCCTCAATGGTATAGTAATAGTCGATTGATGACTCAACATAACATTCGAGATTCATATCTGGCTGGTTTAGTGGCGAAAATTTATTAAAGAGTGCAATGATATAGTTGAGTGCAGAGTCTCGGTCCGCGTTGGGAACATCGGTGCAGAAAGTGTCAATGATGGCATTGACCGCCACGGCCCATTGCAGTTTATCCATTGCATCACCGTTCATATCAACCACATGATGCATGCGCATAAAGCGGTTCGTCAGGCGTATGGCGCATGAGTCGCTGTGTGTCACAATAAGTCTCTGGGAAATCTCGTCCAGTTCGGACTTGTTCATATCGGTTTCTTTCAGCGATTCATACACATCTTTTTTGTGCTCCAACCAGACTTCCATCCAGTGGTCGAAAGTGTGAATCTCTGCCAAGTTCAACAAATCTTCCGCAGAGATTGGACTTTGTATGACTGCATTCTCGATATAGGCGATGCTGTCCTCACCCGTGATTCCCTCAGGCACTTGAACAGTGTCTCGTGGGTCGAAACCACCACCTTCATGGCCGCAGGCGGCAACTATAAACGCGAAGCATAGTGGTAATATCCTGATTAATATTGTATCAAAACGTCTTGCGATATTCATCTGTTATTGTGTTGCATTACATTTTTGCACTAGTGTCTAAAATTATTATTAAGTAATGTTTAGGGACAAAATTGTCCTAAAGAGGTAAACTCTCAATAACTCCGTACGCAGTGTGGTGTAACAAGATAGATAGAAAAGGCATCTCGGAGTGACGCTCTCTCAATTTCCCAAGTTATTTTTTGCATATCACTAAATCAAATTTAAACAGTCAATAATTTTTAAAGTTTAAACTATAACACACTTGTAATAATTGTTGATGTTTTTTAAATGCTATTCTGCCTGTATCTCAATTACCAGAGGCAGTATTGTTTTTTCTGATGTGGCTTCAAATCGAATCTCATTGTCATACGTATTGACATCTGTCTGCGCTACCATTATTTCACCAATTACACTTCGTATTTTTTTGTAAATTGAACCTTTGGTATTTTTTATAGATATGCATAACTTCTCAAAATCCAGTTCTTCTGTTGAGTAGAAAACACACAAATAATTAGTAACAGGTAGCACTTCTTCTCTGATCTGGATACAATGAGTTTCGTCGGGGATGGCGATATGGTTGGTTTTATATGTAAGAGCCGCACTTGTTAGTTTGTCGGGGGGAAATACAGCTTCAACATTATTCAGCATATCCGAGCTAATGACATAAACATATGCTGGTCTATAATTTGACAAGAAAATACGGAAACGCATTCCTGGGGTATATCTCTCATTAATTCTATAGCAAATAATGCCGTCTTTTACATGCTTTTTAGACTCCATCATTTCCCCGGAATAGTGTTGCAGTTCTAGTAAACCAAAGAGTTCATGCTTGATATTTTGTGAAACATCATTTTTTTGTATAAAAGGATCAGGTAATATTGGAATGGGATCCATATAGACTTCATAGGCCTCCCTTGTATAAATAAAAAAGTCATCATAAGAAATCCATGTAAACCCATTGTCTCCCCAATCATCACCCCAACTATTCATCAACAGAAATCCACCATGTCCGTTAAAGTTGGAATCATTATATGCAACAATACACATTGCATGCCAATGATTTTCGGCTTTATTTGGACGACTGTCAGTGCTTTTAGATATCCATGATTCACTTGCATTTTCGTGAAACGACTTGGGTACCCACATGCTAATCACCACAGGGCGTTTCTCACTTATCGATTTTTTGACCGCCGAAATTTTCTCATTTTTTGTGTTTACATACTGATAATCAAACAGTCTATTGTAATGATGTAATTTGTTACCTTTCGCTTCATCAAAATATTTTTGTTCGATAGCGTAGTAGCATGATTTGTTTAAACTTTTGTATTTAGGAGCCCCAAATGTCTGTAAAGTTTGAAGAGCTGATTTAATATAAGTCCCTTTATCACAATATTCTGCATCTGCGGGTTTGATTATAGCATATACAAAGCATGGAGAAAAGGCCTCACGAGTAATCTGGATGTTGTCCGTCCACCCGTTTCGTATTGCCTCAACCATAGTGCGTGCTGCGTATGCTGTTGCCCATGCCACACAAGTTTGATAATCTCTTTGATCTTTGACTTTGGGACAATATTTTAATAAAGAAAATGCCGAAGGTTGATAGGAGCGTGAGACCTGTTCTTTAACACGTGGCACACTATAATAAACAGTTGAATCCACCATACAACCAGTATATCGCAAACTTTGTGCGCTTATGGAATAGGCCAATCCTATCAATATAGCAAGAGAAAATCTCTGTTTCATGATTATTTTTTATTAAAAATAAACGACCCGGTAAATGCTGATGTTCTAAATGGAAATTGGCTTCCACCTGTGGCGGTTTTAACTTGTGTCGTTACCTCTTTCAAAAAATCATCCTCTGAGAGGTTTGGAATATCCAACACTCGTAAGAAAGCTGTCGCAAATGGGCTATGTCCATCAGAGACAGACCCATCTGAGGCTTTTTTCCCAATAGCTGTTGAAAAGAAAATAATTGTACCTTCTGCAGCATCCATTGATCCAAAACCATTAGCATGACCCCGTTTTTGGGCAAATGGATTGTCACGGCAAGCATCCAAAAATATCATCTTCAACGGGCAACCTGATTCATTTAATATATCAAGTACCATCTGTACCTCTATACTGTTATACTTGGCGACTTTTTCGTCATTCATATTTGTACCCACTGGAATAAGGTAGTTCTTATTGTCAATAGCCATACCGTGACCAGCGTAGTATATCAACGCTACATCATACCCTATTGCTTTGGCTCGAAAATTACTTAACGAGGTTTCCATTTGCTGCTTATTTTGATCATATGCTGTATTAACAGAGAATCCAAGAGTTTGTAATTTGGCAGCGACGGATCGAGCATCGTTAATAGAGTTGTTTAAATCATTCCCTTTGCCATAATGGTTATTACCTATTACAAGAGCAATACGTTTTTCCCCGCTCTCTTTCATCACTGTTTTTGTATATGTTACCATCTTTTCCTCTGCTACGGTTTCTATGTCATTGGTTGCTTCTACACGAATGGTATTTTTCCCTTCTTTTAAATGCACAGTATATTTCTTTCTAAACGCATATCCGTCATCGGGTATTACGCTAAGTGCGCGGTAAGACTCCAAATACTCCCCATTGACGTATACTTTAACAGCACTTATTTTGGCATCTGATTTGATTGCAATTTCAAAATCATACATTTGTTTTGTAATTGTGGGTTTATAATCAATCCAATTAATTATTATTGATTGATTTTCTGTGCCTTTCCTCTTTTGATAAATACTTTGACTGTTATTATTGGACTTCATCCCCATATGGACAAACATTTTATTCGCCATATCATAAAAGTCATCTACATAATCATGTTTCGAGAATTCAACAATATCGGGGATGGCTTCTTTAACCACATTTACCGATTTCTTTTCAAATGGTACAGACACATTACCATAAAAATCAATAGCGCCATATTTTCCGTTCTTGCTCAAAATATAATGGTTATGAAATAATTCCTCAAACGTATCAAATTCACAAGTAACATATCGTTGTTCAAAAACATGCCCATCTTCTTTTTCATAGAGACAAATCAGTCCTATTTTTTTCGTTGACGATGACTTTACGCAAATATTAGTAATTATTATCCCACTTATTGCCAATGCTTCTTCATGTGAGTTATAATAAAAATGTCGCTTTCCTAATTTGTCTTGTTGGATTTTCTCTTCATTCTTTTGGAAACAATCTATCCGAATAATGTCCATTTCTGTAGGGCACATCCAGTTTCCTTTACTATTAAAACCAAATTTTCCATCCAGCATGGTAATGAAATATCCATGATTTAACGCTTGAATATTGTCATACTCCAATGGAATAATAATATTGCCTACTCCATCTATTACACCCCACTTCACTGGTCCATTACTATATTTATATGAATCAATGTTACTGCGTATTAATCCTTTTATTCCTGTTGAACGCTCAAATTGCTTCTCTAGTATTGAGATTTTTTCCATCGACGATGTTAATGTATCGAATTTGTTGTAACTAAATTTTTTAGTGTTTTGTGCCTTTTTACCCACTATTGCATAACCATCATGGAAAAAATATGATGCACCATCGTATGTGAACGGGATAACCTCATTCCACGACTCATCAACATATCCTATTTTATGGTTCTTTTCAACGCATCTTAATTTGTTATTTAATGATAATTGCTCAAAGTGATCGTAAGCAATAGGGACTAACAATTTTTTGTCTTCTCCCACAACACCCCATTGAGCCTTATTTTTTATAGGATAGACATTACTTTCATAGACTAATGAACTGCCAGATTTCTCTGGATATCTGTCAATACCATCATATATAAGTGGAATGACAACTGCCCCTGAAGAATCTATCACTCCATACTTTTTGTTGAAACAGACAAAAATGCGAATACCCTTTGGGGTGTAATACCATCCTAAAATATCGTCATATCTAAATGGGGTGACCTTTTCTCCATTCAAATTCATAATACCCCAATTCCCCAATTTTTGAACAGGTATTATTGCATAGCGGTTTTTTAAGTACACATATTTTCCATGTTCAGTATTTGATCTAATATTGTCATATTGATATGGAATAATAACATTACCAAATTTGTCTGACAATCCATATTTCCCATTTTTTTCTGAAACATATAGGGTGTCTGTTGTTTGTGCTGTTGCGTAATTACAATGAATTATAACCGCAACAAGAAGAAAAAACATTAACTTCTTCATCATATAAAAATTTTTGTGCAAATAAATGTTATTTATTTAATGGCAAAGAAAATCCAATACCAAACAATAAGCCATCAAGTTGATCAAATTTGGGAACAAAATTATATCCAAGCATAAAATATATTGGCATACAATTAATTGTAATCAACGGTGTAATGTTAAAATATGGGATGGTTTTATAGTCAGATGAGCCAGTAGCATTTGCCGTGTTGTATGTTTTAGCCATTTCAAGACCAATATTGCATGATAATCGAAAGAAAAAATCTTCATCAATCATTATTGTTTTCCCTGCTAACCCACAGTGAATTGCCCATGTGGGCTCTCGGTAGTCTTGTTCGGATATTTGATATACATAATTATCTCCACACCAACACACATCCACTATTCCACCAAATGCAGTTATTCCCCATTTGTACCCCGGATAATTTATATAACCAGCCAGCGGTAGCCATTTAGGAGACCTCTGCTCTAATAATCTAATAGACTCTTTGGAATCAATAGATTGACATAAACTCAAGTTTGTTATATTATTAATTGCGAGAACTGACGGACATGTATAAATCAAACAAATCAATAGCAATGGGGGAAATAGTTTGGTCTTCATAGACAATAATATTTGTTGTGGTTTTTTTTATATTTTTAATATTGATATACTTACACATTTACAAGGAATGACGTGTGGTGACTATTCAAATAACGACAGGATTTCTCCCAAGTCAAACCCTATACCAAAGGTAAAACAATTATTAAGTGGCACATTGGAAAAATAAAAATCGTATCCAGCATATAACATTAAATTATTGTCCCATAGTTTAATTTCTATTCCAGGAGATATCAGTACCGCAAATCTTTCAGCTGGCTCTCTTTTTATTATATTATGACCTCTAGTATTTTCATATTCTACTCCTGTGCGGAACGCCGCCCCACCAACATTACATGTAAGACTAAAATATGTAAAAGATATTCTGTTTCTAATGTAAAAATCCCCCCATAACAAAAAAGGCAGATTTTCTTCAGAAAAATATTTGAATGAAATTTGTTGGAAATTATAACTGACCCCTATACCAATCAAATAATAATCGCATATCCCAATTCCATCAATAGACAGGCCCCATGTACTCCACGGGTTCATATACTTTGAATAAATAGCGAAAAAACCATCGAATCCCGGATCAAAAAATCCATTCAAATGATTATCACCGGCCTCTTGTTTGCTTTCCGTGATAATTACTGCTGAATCGTTTGTGGGATGGAGGTCATTAGCTTTTGAATATACACTCGTGGTAATTCCTGTCAAAAGCATTATTGTTAGTATTGTTTTTTTCATACTATTTTTCTGTTTAATATTGGGATACAATTAATAACAGCAACCGAGAACAAATTCTGAATAAGTAATGTTTGAAGGTATACTCTATTGCTTTCCGGCTTATACGGAGAGATTCCTTGTTATTAATTGTTATTTTCTTTTTCCTTTCTTAAAATCTTTTTTACATAATATTCCTTCATACTTATATTCATTATTTTTCATGGTCTTTTCAAATACAAGATATGTACAAATAACATTAGCGCCTAAATGGCTAGAATAGGAGTTTTTTAACTGCCACCCCCTGTTATTCATATATTCTGTAATTTCATCAAAAGTGGAGAAACGGATTTTACACCCCGTTGAATCAACAATCTTAGTTCTTACATTCCTATAACCATCCCTGTCAAAATCAAGGTACACATAATGACTAGATCTATCCCAGGTAAGTTCACAATAAACGTTTCTCTCCTGTTTCAGACTATTTGTTTGAGTGTATGCTGGATATAACGAACACAACATACAAAATACAATTAAAAGTTTTTTTCTCATATAAGTCACCCTGTTTCGTGTCGGGCGCAACCCTTTGTACCTTCCTGAAATTTCTTCGGTTGGCGATTATTAATCAATTTTATTCTGCTTTTTACAAATGCTGTACACTGTCCAACTTGTATTGTAAAGTGGCAATTATACTATCTTTTTGATTTAACTCTGACATTAAATCCTGTTGTATTTCCCTGATTTCCTGAATATCCTTCTTAAAACCTGGACTTATCTTTGAATAGGGCATACTGCATATGCACGCAATAAATACGCTTTCAATAATGACTAAAGCGCCTAAAACAATCAGACCAATTTTACATTTTTTATTCATACTATATATCCCTATATATGTGACGGGAAAACTTATGTGCCTCCCTGAGTTCCCAGTGGTTGGCGATTATACATACTAAAAAAGCATAGAACTCGAGTTGCTTCAGTTCTACGCTAATTAGGTATCGCCAAACACCTTTCCGATATAAAACTGATTTGAACCTTATCCTATGCCCCCAATATGCAGCGGTCAAGAGACCTTACATAAAGGCAAAACAGAAAAGGCATCAGTATTATAGTCCATCGGTTAAAATTTGGCGAACTTTAATTAGCGGACTAACTACAAATGCTTTCTTCGCATCGTCCGGTAGTGACTCTCACCGGAAAACGATTGCAAATATACGCATTTATTTTGATACTGACGCACTTCTAGGATAAAGTTCCTGATAAAAGTAATGAATATCAGAACAATGGCATAAAAAAAAAATCTGTATTCTATTCCTACATGCCCACAAAACGCCCTCATAAAACGGTATTTGGATGCTATGTTTGGAGATTATCACCGCTGCCACTGAACCCTATGCAATGAAGGCTACCGCCAATAGGTTCAGTTGCAAGCCGCCTTTTCGGAAACTGGCGATGGAAGATGCTTCTATATGCAAACTCACGGTGAAAATGAATAGCACCAATCAGCAAAAAAATCCTCCGCCCGTGAAGAAACCAAGCGGAGGATAACGTTAATGGTTGTGCAGAATAGTGCTATCTCATTATTCCTTTGTTTTCATCTTCAGCAATTCAAGCAGCTGTGCATACTTGATGACAGGGATTCCTTTGTGTTGATTCAAATCAGTGAGGTCTTTGTCTCCGCTGACAATATAATCCACCGGAACACTCTCGGCCATTGACAACAAGTAAAGGTCTTTGATGTCCCGAATTGAAGATACAGCATGCTCTGTTATTTCGGTAAACAGACATACGTCATATACCATCTCAAAGAAATAATAACGAGTTTCTTGTGAGATGAGTTTCTCGAATTTCGGACGTTCTATCACGGTACGAATCTCTTCAAGCAAAGGATCGGATACATATACATCCACATCGTGACGGTTGAGTACCTCGCGCAACGAAGAAAGCCGTCGTCCTATCATGAACGAAATCCACAGGTTGGTGTCGAACAAGATTTTCATTTTCTCCCGTAACGGACAGCATTAACTTCGTTGGCGATTTCCTCATCGGTCATCTGCGGAGATGTCGGGCAAGAGGCAATGAAACTGTCAATGGACGTACGTCTTGGACGCATCCCCCAACCCATTCGGGCAGCCAACGCCTCGATGATACCATAATCAGAAACAGGAACTGATAATACCAAGTCTTCCATAGATTTTTTTTCTTTGATAACGTCGTTTTCTGTTTTTTATTGCACAAAGCAAAAATGCTTATTTTCAATGACGTTGTTTCATCTCGGCAAAACAAGTGAGCTTGCTCTGCAATCGACTTCCACAACGTTCTAAATTATTTATTTACAATTATTCATTTTTTTGTTCTCCGCTGCGCTATCTCCATAAGCCAGATGGCCTCATTATAGGCTACCTGTGCTTTCTCGAGCTCAAGTTCAACCACAATTGCACGTTCTTCTTCAGATAAACTCATCTCAATATGATTTTATCGTGTTCAACATTTTTGTAAAATGGGGAATAGGACCAAGATGCCCAATCTTTCTTTGTGTATATATGCGGGTTAATGTTTGTCCATATTTCCCATCCAAACTCTCTTAATGGATAGCAGTATTTGTCATGGTCATCAGCTGTGATACAGTCTTTGTCCAACAGAATTAGCAGATCGTAGTCGCTGTCGGCGCGAGCATCACCACGGGCACGGGAGCCATATAGCCACAGAGAAGCCCCCTCGGGAAGAACCTTCTTTCCTAGCTCTGTTATGCGTTTGATGACTTGTGCTTGTTCCATTTCAATTTGCAAAGATACAACTTTTTTCCAATATGGAAAGAAAACTTTTTATCGTCAGCATGAGGGGCTCGGAAACTGACTGCCCGGGGCAGTGCCTTGGATAACTATCGCTCACACATCATACTCGCCTTGAAAGGGAAAAAGCATAGGCTGCCGGGGGCTATTCAATCTCCAGCAGGAGGCCTTTGAGGTATTCCCCTTCGGGGTGGCAGATGCTCACGGGATGGTCGGCGGCATGGGGCAGCTGACGGACGATGCGGACATTCCTGTGGGCGTTCATGGCAGAGGTGAATATCATGGTCTGGAAATCCTCTTTCGAGACAGCCTGCGAGCAGCTGAAGGTCATCAGCAAGCCCCCCTTGGGTAACGCTGCCATCGCCGCTTGGTTGATTTTGCGA
The DNA here is from genome assembly GCA_905234695.1 of uncultured Bacteroidales bacterium. Taxonomy (GTDB): domain Bacteria; phylum Bacteroidota; class Bacteroidia; order Bacteroidales; family P3; genus Colimorpha. The sequence continues at coordinate 121,296 of CAJOHZ010000002.1, forward strand.
TAGCCTTTCAACCCCTGCTGTAACGCACGATGATTCTTGGCAAAGGCCGGCGGGTCGAGGATAATAAAGTCGAATTGAGAATTGAGAATTGAGAATTGAGAATTGGCTGACGAATCCTGTTTCTTTGCTAAAAACTGCAGCACATCGGCGACGGTGCCTTGGTGGGGGGCGACGGAGCCAAAGTTAAGGTCCACATTGCGGTTGCAGAGTTCGATGGCTTTCTTGCTGATGTCGACCGTCTCGACATATTCCGCGCCGCCTTTGAGGGCCGCAAGGGAGAAGCCGCCGGTATAGCCGAAGCAGTTGAGCACACGGTGACCTTTGGCGAGTTCCAGGACTAGTTTCCGATTCTCGCGCTGATCGATGAAGAAGCCCGTCTTTTGTCCCTCGTAAGGGTTGATTTTCATGCGGATGCCGTTCTCTATTATCTCCCACTCCTCACTCTCCTCGCCCCACAGGTAGCCGTCGGTGCCGCCACCGGGCAGCGTCGCCGAACTCTTATCAAATATCGAACGAAGGCTCGGGATAAGTTCACGTAGGAGTTCTGCCAGCAGAGGGAATGCCCTGTGCATCCCAACGCTGTGGGCTTGCAGCACCACGTTGCCCGCATACCAGTCCACCACTAGGCCGGGAAGGTAGTCCCCCTCGGCATGGACTAAACGGAACACGTTGGTGGTTTGAGTACCGGTCGGTGCCGTCAAATAGTCGAAGAACCCTAAGCGGCGGCGGTAGTCAATTGCGGAAAGGAGGCGTTTGCGGAACAGCCCTTCTGTAGGGGCGTACCCCTGTGTACGCCCGTTGTCGCGTAGGTCCGACAGGTCGAAGGTAAGCACCTTGCAGATGATGCTCTCGTTTTCCTGGTAGTGTCCCATGGCGAGCCACTGGCCGTCGGCGCTGTAGACATCCACCATGTCACCATCCTGAGGGAGAACACCCGCCTTGCCACTGGGCACTTCGATGCGTTTCACGGCACCGGAGAATATCCAGGGATGCCTCCGCATCACTGCCTTCTCCTTGCCAGGCGCCAAGATAAGTCTTCCCCTCGTCTCCATTTTCACTTTCAAACAGTAGCTTTCAACTTCGCGATGGTCTCTGCGGGATTCACGCTCTTGAAAACGGTGTTGCCCGCCACAAGCACCTGTGCACCCGTCTCCACCAACTTGGGGGCGTTCTCGAGGTTGACTCCGCCGTCGACCTCGATGAGGCACTGCGGGTTCTTGCGGTTGCAGAGGTCGCGCAACTGCCGTACCTTGTTATAGGTATTCTCGATGAACTTCTGTCCGCCGAACCCCGGGTTGACGCTCATCAGCAACACCACGTCGCAGAACTGCACTACATCTTCGAGCAGGCACACGGGCGACGAGGGGTTGAGCACCACACCGCCCTTCATACCGGCATCGTGGATGGCATGCAGCACACGGTCGAGGTGGATACACGCCTCGTAATGGACTGTGAGGATATCGGCTCCGGCTTCTTTGAAGTCGTTCACATAGCGGCCGGGGTCGTTAATCATCAGATGGACATCCAGCGGCTTGCGGGCATGTTTCTTGATATGTTTGATGACCGGCTGGCCAAAAGAGATATTCGGCACGAAGAGGCCGTCCATCACATCGACATGGAGCCAGTCGCATTCGCTCTGGTTAAGCATCTCGATATCGCGCTGCAGGTTGCCAAAGTCGGCCGAGAGCAATGAAGGGGCAATCAGTGGAGTCATATCAATTGAGAAGCGTTGAAATGTTTACAGTTTCAGTTTTTCGAAGTTCTTGCCATAGACACCTTGGGTCTTGCTGACCGAGATGAAGGCATCTTTGTCGATGCGGTGGATAATCCGCATCACATGGGGTTTGTCGGTGCGATGCACCATCAGCAGCAGCACTTTCTGGTGTTGTTTGCTGTAGCCGCCTTCGGCATCGAGCAGCGTGGCGCCACGGCCCACCTCCTTTGTCACCGCATCGGCGATCTCGTCATTTTTCGACGAGAAGACCATCACCTGGTAGCTCTGTTTGTTGCCGTCGAGCACAAGGTCGAGCACATAGGTCATGGTCACCATCATGATGTAGCCAAAGATAACCTTCTCCGGCGAATGGCTTACAAACCACGAGCTGCCGATGATGAAGATATCCAGATAGAGTATCACCTTGCCCGGCGACACATTGCGGTATTTGTTGATGATGAGTGCGATGATGTCGGTGCCACCGCTGTTGCCGCCCATCATGAAGGTCAATCCGATGCCGCCGCCGCACATGGCACCGCCGAGGAGGGCGCACACGATGTTGCCCAATTCCTGCACGTTAAACCAGTTCTCCACATGCAGCACCTGCTGCCAGAGGATGAAGCATAGCGACGACATCACAATGCCATAGATGGTATTGGCGCCGAACTTGGGCCCCAGCACCTTGAAGCCTACCACGAGGAGGATACCGTTGATAATGAAATTCATCACACCGATGGGGAGCTTGATGCCTACGGCATAGTATAGCACCGACGAGATACCGCTCACGCCGCCACCCACAATCTGAGCCGGCAGCATGAACGCCGCCCACGCGAAGGTGTAGGTCAATATGCCGACGGTGATGAGTACGTAAGACAGGATTGCATGTCCTTTATTTTTGAAAAACTGCATTGTGGTTAAGATTTATACTTCTTTGTTCTTGTTTCCATAGTTCCTTTCGCCAAAGATGGCCGAACCCACACGCACCAGCGTGCTGCCCTCCTCCATGGCGATGCCATAGTCGTGCGACATGCCCATAGAGATTTCGCGGAACTCTTCGTGCCCTGCGAAGGGGCCGGCCTTCAACGTGTCGAACAACTGTTTGATTGTGCGGAAATCGCGACGCACACGCTCCCTGTCGGCTGTATTGGTGGCCATGCCCATCACGCCGCATATGCGCACATGTTCCAGATTCGATATCCGGGATTCGATATCAGAGAGTTCTTCGGGCAGGAAGCCAAACTTGGTTTCCTCCTGCGCGACATGGATTTGCAGCAGACAGTCCACCACACGGCCCGCCTTGGCGGCGGCATGGTCGATGTCGATAAGATGCTCCACAGAGTCGACCCCATGAATCATGGAGACAAAGTCGATGTAGTATTTCAGCTGTTTCGACTGCACATGACCGATGAAGTGCCACTGGATGTCCTCGGGCAGAACCGCATGTTTGTCACGCAGTTCGGTAGCATAGTTCTCGCCGAAAATGCGCTGCCCCGCCGCATACGCCTCGAGAATGTCCTCGACAGGCTTGGTCTTAGAGACTGCGACAAGGCGCACTCCGTCCCTAAGGGTGGCATTGATACGTGTTAGATTTTCTGTAATCATTACCTTAGGATAACGACGGAGTATAAATAATATTATACAAAAAATGCATCGTGGATGTTTTTTTATCCGCGGCGCGGCTTCCCCTTGGGCGAAGACACCGAGCCATACAGCTTGGGGATATAGCCGTCGAGGCCGCTCCGCCGCAACGCCTTTGTGATGTCGTTTCGACATTCTGGCTTGTAATAGAAAAACATACGACGCTGGTCGGCTTTCTCGTCAGGGGTGCGAGCCACACTTACAGGTTTCATCGTGGCCGGGTCGATGCCGGTATAATACATCTCGGTGCTCAGTGTCATCGGCGTGGGGGTGAAATCCTGTATCTGCTCCAGGCGATAGCCCATCTGCTTCATCTGCACCGCCAGGTCGGCCATGTCGGCCAGACGACAACCGGGATGGCTGCTGATGAAATAAGGGATGAGCTGATAACGCAGACCCGCCTGTTTGCAGATATCGTCGAACCGATGCTTGGTTTCCTTGAAGAGTGCAAACGGAGGCTTGCGCATCAGTTCCAGTACACGGTCGGAGGTATGCTCCGGGGCCACCTTCAGGCGACCCGAGGTGTGGTGCAGCACCACCTGTCTGAAATACGCCCACCCACCGTTTTGCTCTGTAAACAAATCGCAACGGATGCCGCTACCCACATACAGGTGTTTCACTTTCGGATGGCTGGCGACCTTCTCCAGCAACGCCATCATCGGGCGGTGGTCGCTGTCGAGGTTCTTGCACATTGTGGGCATGGAACAGCTGTATCGGGCACAATGGCGACAGAGGTCAGGGTTCTTCCCCTTCATACGCCACATATTGGCCGACGGGCCGCCGAGGTCGGTCAGCACACCGTGGAACTCGGGGTCGTTCGTGACGGCCTCCACCTCTCGCAAGACGCTCTCTTCGCTACGCGAGGCTATCTGCTTGCCTTGGTGGGCACTGATGGTGCAGAACGAGCATCCGCCGAAACAGCCGCGGTGGGTGTTCACACTCCAGCGAATCATCTCGAAGGCCGGTATTGGGCCACGTTTCTTGTACTTCGGATGTGGCTGTCGCATATAGGGCAAGTCGAAACTGGCGTCTACCTCTTCGGTAGTCATCGGCGGCTCTGGCGGATTCACCACCACATATCGGTCACCATGGCGCTGCACAAGCGTGGCACACACAATCTTGTTACTCTCTTGCTCTATGATATGGTAGTTTTCGGCCTCAGCCCGTTTGCTCTTCTGACATTCCTCGAACGGATGGAGTTCTGTAAAGCCGTCAAGGGCCTTGATGTCATTGACACGATAGGCCACCTGCGGCAGTCCGTGACAGGCATCTATGCCGTTGCCTTCGTCCAGCTGTCGGGCGATTTTCAAGACGCTCCTCTCCCCCATTCCGTACAGCAACAGGTCGGCGGGGGTGTCCATCAGGATGCTGGGGAAGAGTTTGTCGTCCCAGTAGTCGTAATGGGCCAAACGCCTCATGCTGGCCTCGATACCGGCGATTACGACCGGCACGTCGGGGTATATCTGTTTCAGAATGCGGGAATAGACGTATGTGGCGCGGTCGGGGCGGAAGCCCGCCTGTCCGCCGGGGGTGTAAGCATCGTCGTGCCGCAAGCGGCGGGCAGCGGTATAGTGGTTCACCATGCTGTCCATCGCTCCGCTGGTCACGCCAAAGAAAAGACGCGGGGCTCCGAACTTGCGGAAATCGCGCAGATCGTCGCGCCAATTGGGCTGCGGAAGGACGGCCACACGATAGCCTGCCGCCTCGAGGGTGCGCCCGATGACTGCCGCGCCGAACGACGGATGATCGATATACGCATCCCCCGTGACCAACACGATATCCACGGCCTCCCAGCCAAGCCGCTTCACTTCCTCCAATGTTATCGGTAAGAAATGCCCCATAAACAAAAAGGTCCCTATGGTCTTTGAGAGACAATAGGGACCTTATCTGTCAATCACTTATTTCTGAAAGAGTTTCTGCCAGTTCTTGTATTCGCGGTCGCGCCAAGCGCCGTTGTGGTAGGCATAGCTGACGATGGCGGGGATGACGGTGGTGCCTTCGGCATAGACCATCTGCTGCAGTTCCTCGCTCACCTTGCCCCAGCTACCGGCTTCGAGCAGGGTGCTCGACGAGCAGGCGCCGTCGCGCACGTCGGCCACGGTGATCTGGATGGCATATTTGTGCATGGGAACCTCTTTGCCAAGGATTTCGGCACAGACCACGGTGTCCTGGGCGAAGTTCTTGGGAGTGCCGCCACCGACCATGAAGAGGCCGCTCTCGGGGCAGTTCATCTTGATTTCGGTCAACTCCAGGAAATCGGCCACGCTGTCGATGCTGACATAGGGTTTGCCAGCCTTGCGGCGCATCCACTGGTGTTTGCCGATGCCGAAACCGGCGCTGCTGTCGCTGAAGGCGGGGCAGAAGATAGGCACGCCACACTCGTAGCAGGTCTGGATGAGACTGTCTTTCTTCACGCCATGGCCGTTGGCGAGCCACTTGCCCACCTCATACAGGAACTCGCGGCTGCTATAGGGACGAGGCTCAAGGCTGTCGGCCACGTCGCAGGTGGCCTGGTCGCAAGCCTGCAGTTCCTCTTCGTCGATGAAGGTGTCGTAAATACGGTCGATGTACAGCTCGCGGAGCTTCGTGTCGGGAATGACATTCTCCTTGGTGCCCACATAGTGCTTGTAACCCAAGGCCTCGAAGAGGTCCATATCGATGATTGAAGCACCTGTTGACACAACGGCGTCTATCATCTTGTTTCTCACCATGTCGACATACACCTGCATACATCCTGCAGCACTGGTCGAACCAGCGATGGTGAGGATGTTGGTGCAATCTTTCTCGGCCAGCATCTGGCAAAGGATGTCGGCTGCACGGGCAGTGTCGCGGCTGGTGAACGACATGCAGCGCATGGCGTCAATCAGTTCGGTGCTGTCGTACTTCTTGATATCGATGTGTTTGATGGTCTCCTTCAGGAGGTCTTTCTTGGTAAGGTTATCGATGTTTTCCATTTTATATATGTATTTTCTGTTTGTTTCGTATCATTGGTGGGTCAGAACTGCGAACTGTCGTCCGGCGGCATGTCGAAAGGCGTGTCACCCTCTTCCATCCTGTTAATTCTGGAATCCACGAGGATTGTGGTGTTTCCCGCTTGGTCAAACTGGTCATTCTGAGGCATCACACCCGATGCCATCTGGCTGGTGGGGACAAAACTGGCATTCTCGAAACGGGCATATTTGCCGATAAAACGCAAGCGCACCTCCCCTACCTCGCCACTACGATGCTTGGCGATGATGATGTCGGCCATGCCGGCGGTGGCGCCCTTCTCGTCCTCGGTGATTCCGTAGTACTCGGGGCGGTAGATGAACATGACGATATCGGCATCCTGCTCGATGGCACCCGACTCACGCAGGTCGCTGAGCATGGGCTTCTTCGTGCCGCCACGGGTCTCGACAGCGCGGCTCAGCTGCGACATGGCCAGTACAGGAATGCCCAGTTCCTTGGAGAGGGCCTTCAACTGACGGCTGATAGTGCTGATTTCCTGCTCACGGTTGCCGTTGCGAGACATATCCGTCCCCGCACTCATCAGCTGCAGGTAGTCGATAAAGACCATCTGTATGTCATGGTGTTGTTTGAGCCGGCGACACTTGGCACGCAACTCATAGATGGTCAACTGGGGCGTGTCGTCAATATATATCTGTGCATCGGTGAGGCTTTGGGTGCGCTGTTCGAGTTGCACCTGCTCATACGACTCCAATTTGCCCTTCTTCAGCTTGTCGCCCGAAATCTGAGCCTCGCCCTGGATAAGGCGCATAGCCAGCTCCACACCCGTCATCTCCAACGAGAAGAAGGCAACAGGTTTCTTGAAATCCACCGCTATGTTGCGGGCCATAGAGAGCGCGAAAGCGGTCTTACCCATGGCGGGACGGGCCGCGAGGATAATCAGCGTGCCGGGGTGGAACCCCGCTGTCTTGCGGTCGAGGTCGACAAACCCTGTCGGAAGGCCCGACATGCCATCCTCATTCTCGCCTGCCTCCTTGATTTGGGTGGTGGCGGTGTGCAACAAGTCGCCCACGGGCAGATAATCCGAATGGAAGTTCTTGTCGTTGATATCCATCAAGTGGCCCTCGGTCTTATCCAGCAGGTCAACCACGTCGGTGGTCTCGTCATAGGCGCTGGTGATGGTCTCGGTGGAGACGCGGATGAGCTCGCGCAGGATATACTTCTCGCTCAACACCCGGGAATAGTATTCTATGTGGGCGGCGCTAACGATGTGGCTGGTAAGCTCGGTCAAATGAAACGCCCCGCCAGCCGCTTCCAGTTCGCCTGTCTGCCGCAATTGGTTGGCGACGGTGAGCATATCCACCGGCTGGTTCATCTCGAAGAGCTTGTAGATGGCCCGGAAGATAATCTGGTGCTCGGGCTTGTAGAAATACTCCTCATGGAGGATGTCGATGGCCGTGTTGAGGGCGTTGGCGTCGAGCATCAGTGCACCCAGCACCGACTCCTCCAACTCGGGAGCCTGCGGCGGCTTGTTGCCGCTGTTGATATCGAAGACTTGGGCGTAAGACATTCTGTCCTTGCGCCTTGTATTCCTTTGAGGCATCGTTTCCATGCTACAAAGGTACGAAAAAAAAAGCAAACAATCGAAAACCCGAAAAAAAGTATGTATTTTTGCATCGTAAATGCAACACGGGAAAAAGGTTATATTATTTTTATTAACAGCGGTTTGTCTTTTTTCCGCCCCCGATGCCCGGGGACAAGAAGGCTACACCTCACCCCTGCACATGACCACCCGTGGCACTGAACTGGGGCGGTACCCTCAACTATGGGGGTCGGCGACAAAGCTGCAGATATGGAGCGGCTCGTTTGTCGCCGACAAAGGGGGATGGCGTCACGATGCCGACAGCGCGGTGACCGAGATATTCCTCGACGCTGACGGAAACATCCTCAGCATGGTAATGGTGAACTTAGAGGTGGACACCGTGGCCTATCGCTACGACTCTCTGGGACGGCTGGCGGCCACATTCGCCATCAGCAATGATGACACTGCTTTGGCCGAAGAGTTCCTGTATGACGGCGCCGCCGACCGGGTGACCGAAATCCGCAACCACGCAGACCCCACCAACAGCCGCGTGACATACCAATATACCTCGCAGGGATTCTGCAAGACTGTCTACGAGTCATCAGGCAGCCCCGTGACACAACATTGTTTCAGCAACCACCGCCTCACAAGCATCATCAGCTACAACACCTATTGGGCCGAGCCCGATGATTATCTGACGGTGCTGGAGTACGACGGCGCCGGACGCCCCACCCTACTGGGCGACATGATGGATCGTAACGACACAACGGCGTTCAAGGTAATCGAATACGACCCTTTCGGCAACGTAATCCTATGGTCCGTGGAAGGGGACACAGTGCGCAATGAATACCGCTACGACCTGCACCACAACTGGATTGAACAGGTACACTTGGAGAACGGACGTCCCTATTATTGGTATCGTCGCGAGATATCATACGCCGACGACAGTAGCGATTTCCGCGACGCCCGACGGAGGTTCGACCTCTTCTGGGACGACGACCATGTGACGGGATATGTAGAGGTGGAATACCCCAACGGCGACCACTATATCGGTAACCTCGTCGAAGGGGTTCGACAAGGACAGGGAGACCTCTATTACACCGACGGACACAACTATAGCGGATATTTCGACAAAGGGCTGTATCACGGCTATGGGAAACTGCACCGATACGATGCCGAGGTGATTGCAAACTGGCAACACGGCACGACAGGCGACGGCATTGTCGATATCCACTATTTCTCCGGAGCCCGTTACTCCGGACCGCTACCTGAGACGGGGGACTCGTGCCGATACCAAGGGCGCACCATATATCCCGACGGATGCACCTACGAAGGAGAATACGCCTGCGAACTACTTGACGGCTTCGGGGTGATGAAGATGCCTGATGACAGCCGTATCGAGGGCTATTGGGAAGCTGGCGTACTGGAGGGCGAGGCCACGGTGGTGATGCCCAATCTGGACAGACATTATGTCACGTACCTACACGGCGAGCGCCAGCCGTATTGCCGCGTGGAACTCATAAATGGAGCCTTATATGAAGGGCAGACCACCCCGGAAGGAATTCTCACAGGATACGGCACTTTCACCACCGCCAAAGGGAAAAGCAAGAGCGGATATTTTATTGAAGGTGTGTACAAGGGGCGTCGCAAACCCCGCGTAGTTCAATAACTTTCAGTACGTTGTTATGCTGGACGATACTCCGAAAAGGTGTGGTCGTCATAGAGTACAATAATCTTTACCGCCTTTTTGTGCGGCAGATTCGGCTGTACGGGTACAGATGGACGGGCGGGCGTTTCTACGCGATTCTCGTTGAGTTGAGCCGCCGACGGCTCCTGGGTCGTTAACACATCCTCGACAGGGGCTGCCGCCACAGGCTCCTCTACAACCTTTACAGGGGATTCCTCCGACTGCGAAAATAGATTCGGTTCGAACAGTGACGCCTCTGGCACCAAGACCTCTTGCGGCTGGGGTACAGCGGAGACAATGGGCTCCCGTATGGGTTCGGAAACGGGTGCGGCGGGACGTGGTTCCGATACCGATGTGGCATACGAAAGCTGGGTAACAGGCTGCGTCACAAACATCTCACCTTTACCAAACATCAACCAGTTGATATTGACCTCAGGCCAACGACGAATGACTTTCATGACGAAGTCCAGACTGGGATTATTGCGGCCAGAAAGGATGTGGGACATGCCGCTGGGTTGGATGCCAATCTCTTCAGCAAACTGACGGGCCGTAATATTCTTGGCCTGCAACAAAAGGTTTATTCTGTTCACCATATTTCGGTAGACGTTTTCTGACATGACTAGATTGCTTCTTTACAGAGAAACAGAAGTAGAGGCATCACTATTGGGAACATAATGCAATTACATCTGTAATCATCCGTAATTCGATTGCAAAAATACAGAAAATAATTTGAATAATCATAAAATAAATTTCACATTTACATTTGTAATATATGCAAAAGTAATAAATCAATAATAAAGATATTCCGCCTAAAGCATTGATAAATAACGATATTATGCAAATATATAAATTATTTACAGAATACGTGTAAATCCATAATATTCACTTGAATATATACTTTCTATTATAAAACACAATATACATATTCTTAATATATTAGAATGTACATAATTCTAATTATTACATTTACATGCCAATTTCTACAAATGTTTTCGTTTATATTTGTAATCACATACAAACATCATTACGATTACAAGTGTATTTTACATTTGTATATACAAAATGTATTACAAATGTACTCACGTTATATCTCTGCATCTTCCAAATTTCCGTGTCTTGAAAAATAGGACATCCCCTACCCTTTTTCGGAATTTCGTTATAAGTGTGCAGTCGTAGTGCAAACCCCAAATAGACGAATCTCAATGTTAATTCGGTTTAACACAAAAGATGTTAGAGTTGAAAAATATTCTTTCAAATATGCCGTTATATGAAAAAATAGTTGTATTTTTGCAAATTGATTAATCAGTATATTAATTACACTAATACTCTCAATATGAAAAAGTCAGTGATAGCGGTTTGTATTATTATCGTGTTCGCGGTGATCGCAGGTTCCTGCACTCACCATACATGCCCTGCCTACCGCGGTTCCATCTCCGAGGCAGTTGTTGAATAATATTGACCCAAAACAAAAAGAGAAAGGGTGTCCCAGCAAGTCTGTGGACACCCTTTCTCTTTTTCGTGACGAAGGTCTATTGGTCGAGCATCGCGGTGAGTTCAGCGATTCGGCGGCGTATGGCTTCCGCCTGACCTTCTAAGAAATCTTCGCTATATTTGGCATCGCAGAAGCCGTTTCCACGAGCTACATAGGCTGCATCATCTTCCATATCGACCGCCAACTCCTCATAATTGAGCAGCAGCTTACGCTGCTGCTCGAGTTCTTTCTGTATGGATTCTTTCTTGTCCATTGTCGATGGATAGAGTGGTAGAAATCGCTTAAAGGCCAATTTTCTCGTTAACAATGTTCAGGATTTCTGCCTCCTCTTTGATGGCACGGGATTCGATATCGGCCGCTTTGGCCAGGATATCGTTCTTGAAGGTCTCATCCTTCAGCGAGCTGGCGTTGATCTTGACATTGAGGTGGGCGCCCATCACGGCACTGCGGGCCGCCAAAGCTCCCACGCCGCCGTCGGTGACGCTGGCGGGATTCCCCCACTCTACCATTGCACGGCACACTTCGAAAGCCTCCAGGCTCTTCTGCATGGTGCGGAAAGGAACTTGTGTGGCATATTTCGTGGCCTCTTGGATGGCAGCGCTGCGGGCGGCTTTCTCCTCGTCACTCTTCTTGGGCAGACCGAAGGCGTTCATGATGCGGTTGAATGCCTCGGTGTCCTCGTCGACCAGATGCAGCAGCTCCGTCTTCAGCGCCTGACCTTTGACAGCCACATCGCTGAATTTCTCCCATTCATCGTCATACGCGGCCTTGCCGCCGGTGAGATTGGCCACCATCGTGCCCAATGAAGCGGCCAATGCACCCATATAGGCGCTAACGCTACCGCCACCGGGAGCAGGGCTCTCGGAAGCCGTTTCATCGCAGAAACCTGTGCAGGTGAGGTCCACAAGTTTCTTGCTGCTATGGTCTTCGATAAGGTATTCAATCACCTTCTCCTTCGGGTCGAAAGGTTTCAGGTCGTCAAGTCCCATGGATTTGACAGCCACTTTCATAATCTCTTCCTCGCTGACGCCGAGGCTGCGCTGCTGCTTGGCCAGATAGTATTTGCCAGCATCGATGAGCACACTCTTGGGAATAAGTCCCACAATCTCGCAGCCGGTAACCCGAAGGCCGCGGTTTGCGGCACAGCGGCACACCTCGTCGAAGCAGAGATGGACCGGGGCCACCTTGATGCTGGTGATATTCATGGATACTTGGGCAATGCCATAGTCCTCAATATACCATCCAATCGCCTTGGTGCCTTTCAGCGTACCGGGAATCATGATGGGATTGCCTTTCTCGTCTTTGATAATCTTTCCGCTGGGTTTGCCTCCCTCGCGCTGGGGACGGCCCTTCTCGCGCACATCGAAGGCCACTGCATTGGCACGACGGGTACTGGTGGTATTGAGGTTGTAGTTGATGGCCACAAGAAAGTCGCGGGCACCCACCTGGGTGGCACCCGTCTGCGCCACATGGTCGTTCCACGCATTGGGGCCGAAGTCGGGTTTCCACTGTTCACTGCCGAGACGGCTGCTCAGACTCTCATATTCTCCGGTACGGCAGTAGGCCAAATTACGGCGTTCGGGCAGGAATGCGGCATTCTCATAGCAGTAGATGGGGATATTCAGTTCCTCGCCAAGTCTACGGCCGAGCTTGTGTGCATATTCCACCACCTCTTCCATGCTGATGTTGCTGACCGGGATAAGCGGGCATACATCGGTGGCACCCTGACGGGGATGGGCTCCATGGTGATTGCGCATGTCAATCAGTTCCGCCGCCCTGCTCACCACACGGAACGCCGCCTCGCAGACAGGCTCCGGCTCACCCACAAAGGTGATGACGGTACGGTTGGTGGTTTGGCCAGGGTCGACATCAAGTAGCTTGACACCTTCGACCTTCTCAATCTCGGCAGTAACCTGATTGATAATATTCATATCGCGGCCTTCGCTGATGTTAGGCACGCATTCTATCAATTGTTTCATTGGTATAGTGGTTTTATTGTTATGCTATGTCTCCATTCCGTAGCCTATTTAGGCTTACCAGCGTTTGGCGGGTACTCCTCCGAATGGCTTTTCAACGACTCCATGACACCGGTAACGTCATCCGTCTTGAGGGTCACGATACCGATACGGTTGAGTTCGAAAGGTTCGTATTCCGAAATACCGCCCAAGGGGAACGTCTGCAACTGGCGCGGATTAACTCCATAATACTTGGTGAGGGCACGGAAAATACTTTCGCAACGGCGGTTACTGAGCCACCAGTTATGCTGAGGCGTACCTGTAGCTGAGTCAGCACCACCTATGATATAGAAAATGCTGTCCTCCGGCATCTTCTTGATTTGCTCGGCAAACCGATCCAATATCTTGAGTGCGTTGAGGTCAAGGTCATAACGGTCAAGTTGGAAATACACCACAGCCGAACGATGGTCTTTGGACTTGATGAGGGTGTATAGTTGATGGACAATATCCGCCCCTTCGGTTTCATTCAGGATGCCGTTGAGTGAATCGATTTCACGACGCATTTGGGCGATGAGCGCCGAATCCTGATTTCGCTGCTGCCGCTCAAAATCATAGTCATCTTTCAATTCACGCAGACGGTCACGCATATCTTGAAGCGCCTTGTCCGACTGCACGGGGATGAACCTGTGATTGATCTCCTGGACGAAGGCTCCTTTGGAGTTGGTGAGATAAACCTCCTTGAAGAGGTCGATACGGATACCCAGCGTAGCCGCCAACATCATATCGATATTGGAGTACTGATTGTCGTAGGGGGAATAGTCGAACGACTGGCGTGTGATGGTGGTACGCGCATTACCCGTAAAGATGATATGATTGGCAAGACGGTAGTTGAACTGAAGACCAAGGGTGGCATACAGCTCTTGGTTAAAGGGTTGGGTAGTCTCTCTATATACGTTTTTCCGTTTGCCGAAGTTGACTGCATAGCCCAATCCGATAGGCGTGGAGAAATGGAACCGTCTTGCACGACCCCGTTCATATCCGCGCATGAAATTGGTCCAATCCAATGTCACCAAGCCTCCAACAGCCACACCCGGGACAGAAAACCGATAATAGCCATCTTTGGTGGTGTCTGCCGTATACACACCCGATGCATCCCTCTCAATATATGGATTCAATACATATTTCGACTGCGAATTGAGACCGAACGACTGGATAACAAGCGATACAGCGAGGTCTGGAATAATCCATTTACCCACTTCCAAATCGACGTTGTAATTAGGCATATTCCAACGAGCCGACTGCACAAGTTCGTTACCATGATACTCCTGAATACCCGCAGCAGCCCCAAAGAACCAGTTGTCGAATGGCGAGGCGACGATATATTGCAGAGTATCGCGGTCAACACCGAGTGCGACGCCCTTAAAACGACGACGCTGCTCCTCTGTGAGTACCCTGCGTTTACGGGTCGAGAAGGTAGCGGTGGTGTCGTTTTGTCCTACCGCTGATGAATCCTTCACCTGAGCATAAACGCAGTCATACGTCAGAAGTAGGAAAACTGATATTATAAATATACGTTTCAATATAATTTTCATAACACGTTTTCTGGGTCCGTTTCTTTTCACCAAATCTTACCACAGCATGGCGCGCTTCTCAGGGGCAAGATACATGCCGTCGCCCTCCTTGATTCCGAAAGCCTCGATGAACTCACCCACATGCGGAAGGGTTGCGTTCACGCGGTTCTCAGCCAGAGAGTGGACATCGGCAGCGGTGAGCATCAGTTTGGCCTCATCGCGGATGTTGCTGGCCCAAACGCCAGCATAAGCCAGGAAGAAACGCTGGGCGGGCGTGAAGCCGTCCATCTCCTTCTTGTTGACCTGCTTCTTGGCGATGGCGTTCTGAAGGGCCTGGTAGCTGATATGCAAGCCACCGTTATCGGCGATGTTCTCGCCGAGGGTGAGTTTTCCATTAGCATAGGTCTCGGGGTTGTCGCTCACCTTAACCTTGTTGAACCAGTCAACCAGCACTTGCGCATTCTTCTGGAAGCGCACCGTATCCTCGGCCTCCCACCAGTCATTGAGGTTGCCGTCCTTGTCGTAGTGGCGGCCTTGGTCATCGAAACCGTGGGTCATCTCATGTCCAATCACCACACCGATGGCACCATAGTTGAAGGCATCGTCGGCTGTCATGTCAAAGAAAGGTTTCTGCAATATACCTGCCGGGAAACAAATTTCGTTGGTCGTCGGGTTGTAGTAAGCGTTGACCGTCTGTGGTGTCATACCCCATTCGGTGCGGTCCACAGGCTTGTCAATCTTGGAGACCATATAGGCAATGTCGAACTCGTTGGAGCGGATGACATTGGCGAAATAGCTGTCTTTCTCAATCTTCAACCCACTGTAGTCACGCCACTTGTCGGGATAACCCACCTTGACCATGATGGTGGCGAGCTTCTCCTTGGCACGGTCCTTGGTGACATCCGACATCCATTCCGCCTGGTCAATACGCATGGCGAAAGCCTCTTTCAGGTTGTCCACCATCTCCAACATGCGTTTCTTGGCCTCAGGAGGGAAGAAACGAGCCACATACAATTCACCCAGCGCTTCACCCATGGCGCCGTCGACTGTCGACGTGACGCGTTTCCAACGGGGGCGCAACTGTTCAGCTCCGCTGAGGGTGTGACCGTAAAACTCGAAATTAGCGTTAACAAAGTTGTCGCTCAGATAACTGGCGGCAGTATTGATGACATTCCAAGCGTAATAGGCCTTCACGCTCTCGACCAGGTTTTTGTCGGCAAGAATCTTACCCACTTCCTCAAAATATTCGGGCTGGGCCATATTAAAGCTGACCAGCTTGGGCAGGCCAATCTCTGCGAAGTAGCTGTTGTAGGCCACACCGGGGGTCTTGGCCGAAGCCTCTTCGAGGGTCATCTTGTTGTAAATCTTGAAGGGATCGCGGTTGGTCTCGTTGTCGTATTGGGCCTTGGCCAAACGGGTTTCAAGTTCCATCACCATCTTGGCCAGCTTGTCTGCGGGCAGGCCGCTGAGCTTGTCGTAGCCAGCATTGGCAAATTGGGTCTCCATCAGTTTCAAATAAGCCTCGCGCAACTGAGGTTCACGGCCGTCGCTCTTGAGGTAGTAATCTCTCTCTCCCATGCCGATGCCACTCTGATAGAGCCACGCGATGCACATGTTGGCATCCTTGGCGTCGGCCTCGTTGAATAAAGCGAAGAAGGGGTTGATGCCCTTTCCGTGCAGACGGCGCATCTCGGCCTGTAACTCCTCGGTGGTGCGGAGGGCGGCAATCTCGTTAAGATATGGTTTGATGGGGGCAGCGCCCTGCTGTTGCAGCATCAGGCTGTCCATACCCATGATATACAATGTGGCAATCTTGTCACCATAACTGCCCGGCTCGTTGGGGTTGTTCACCAGCGAGTCAATCAGCGTGCGCAACTGCTCTTGATTGGTCTCGGCCAGTACATCAAAAGCACCATAACGACTGTGTTCGGCATCTAGCGGATGCATATTGAGCCATCCACCACAGGCATAGTGGTAGAAATCCTCAACAGGAGAATAAGTTGTGTCTAGGTTGTCCAGTGTGACACCCGAACCGAGTTCGGCCTTGTTGCAGGCCACAGCAAGCAGAGAGAAGCTCATAATTGATAGCAAGACTTTTTTCATCGTATAATGTTGTTTTGTTTTCAATCAGGTTAATGTTTCTTGGTAAATAGTGACTTAAAGTATCCCGTCCCGAGATATACCTTGGCCGAGAAGCCAAGAGTCACCGTGCCTTTGACGTCGTTGTACAGCAGCAGGTGGTCGGTCAGGGTGATGGGGAGATACGAGGTTTTATTGTCGCCCTCCAGCACCACAGGATGCTTCGAGAGCTGGTCGTTTTCATGATTGCGGTCGTAGTACATCTCGGTGCTGGCCACCGTGAGGTCCACCGGGCTGGTAAGGGCCATAAGGCCAAACATCGAAACTTCAAAACCGGGGGTGGTAAATCCAATCTCCAAACGCAGAGAATGACTCAGCCGTTTGAAGAGGCCATCGCACCGATACGCTTTCAGCCCTGCTCCGCATATCGGGGTATAGACTTCTTCCTCTGCCCGCTCCCATGGGCCTTGCATTGGAGCATCGATATAGACCTTGCCACTGGTGTTAATGCTACCCATGTAGCCGACACCGACAAAAATGCCCACAAAACTGGTATCGCTGAACGGCAACAGATTCCACCGGGCGGTCAGATATGTCGAATACTGGTCGTATGTGAGGTAGGGATCTTGAAGGAAACTATAGTACTCCTGCACAAAATACGAGTTCGTGTCCACATTGCCGCGATGCAGGGTGATGCGCTCTCCGAGGGCGAAATTGAACTTGTTGCCAACCGAGAACAGACGCAGCTCTATCGGGAATGAGAAATTGGTGCACGACCTGGAAAAATCCACCTCAAAACCCACTCCGGGAGCGAAATCAAAATGGCTGGAAGCGTTTTTCGGAGCTGGCGAAACGTCCGATGACGGCTGCTGTGCCACACACAACGCCGTAGTTATCAATACACACAGTGCTATTAACAATCCTTTTTTCATCGGAAAAATACGGGTGCAAAGATACGATTTTTTTTTATATTATATAATAAAATTTACTTGGCCGTAAACATAGTTTTCAACTTTCTTGTATTACCTCAAAAAAATGCCGTCCAATTCAAAATAATATCGTAATTTTGCAGTCTCATTTATCAGGAGGATTTGCTTTGCCTTCACCTCCTCCATCATGCCTCCATAAAAACCCATACCGACATGAAACATTATTGCACCAAACACATTCTCGCTCTTGTCCTTATCGTATTTCCCATTTTGTCCATAGGCCAAGGCAAAAAGGCACCTGTGGATTCGAACAAGCAACGCATCTCACAGCTGGCAAAACTCATCCAGCAATACGATGCCCGGTACGACCAGTTCAACTACATCGCCGACGGCAATTTCGTCATCGTCTCCGATTCCAACATGCAGCAAGGCATCGTCGACATCTCCGGCAAGATTTTCCTGCCCATCAAATATCGCATCATCCCGCAGGCAGGCACCTCGCTTTTTCTTGTCGTGAGCGACACCAAGATGGGTCTTCTCAACAAACACAAGAAGTGGGTGTTACCCATGAAATACGACCGCACTACCGACTGCCTCGAATGCACGGATATGAGCATCTTCAGCAAAGGGTATGCATGCCTTTCCTTGAACGGAAAGTTCGGCATCGTCGACACCAACGGCAAAACGCTCATCCCCTTCAAGTTCGACCTGCCGTTTCGCTTCGACAGGGACAACCGTATGCTCTCTTTCTACGACGATTCCGACGAAGCCAACCCTCAGGAATACATCACCGACCTTGAAGGGAACCTCCTCATCGGCCCTTACGAGATTATCGGTCCCTTCAGCGAAGGGCTGGCCTCATTCCGCAAGGGGGATCGTTACGGCTTTCTCAACACCAAAGGGAGAATCGTACTCCCTTGCAAATATGAAAATGGCGGATGGGAATTTGTGAACGGCTACGCCATCGTCGTACAAAACGGGAAGCACTCGCTTATCGACACGAAAGGCAACACCAAACTCGTATTCGACACACCCCTTGCGTTCGAATACAACATCTGGGGAAACTCCATGTTCATAGTCAACAACGAGAGCGGCACCAACGATCAATATGGCGCCATCGACATCAACGGCAACTCTTTGATACCTTGCCGATACACACAGTGGTACATCATCAACAGCAACTATCTTGCGATGCTCAACGACAAGGAGGAATGCGACATCTACAACAAAGAAGGCCGCCTCGTCGCCCACTTCACAAGGCTCATTGGCATGGACTATGACGAGGGCATCGAGTACTCGAGCAATTATCTCGCCGTCTTGAAAGACTCGATGTGGGGTTTCGTCGACAGCAACTTCAAGACGGTGGTCCCGTTCCGCTACAAAGAGGCTAAATACCTCGGCTATGGATACGGGAGCGTGGTCACCACCGATGGCCAAACTCAGTTCATCAACATGTCGGGAAACACCGTTGTCAGCGGTCCCTATGAACTCCTCTACCCTGCATCGGCCGACCTCTTCAAGTTCTACACTGTCAACCCCAAAGACTACGGGGACATGATTGTCGGCTACATCGACATCCATGGCAACAGCACCGCCGACAAAGCCCAACTGGAACAGATGAGGGCCTGGCTGAAAAAAGACTGACCGACAACACCATTCCTACAGATTGACAAATCGTTTTCTTATGGAGCAACAACCCATCTTAAACGCTCATAATAAAGAGGAATACCCGCCGATGAATACGGCGAAACATAACAACCGACCGGGTCGTTGCATCCAATGGCTACAAACATATTGGTGGACGGCACCTCTCCTTTTTGTGTTGCTGTCCGCCACTGTAATCATCGCCCTAAAGTGTGGTTATGCCCGCTGGATACAATTCCTGGCAATTGCCGTATGGCTTTTGTCAATCCCGTGTATGATTGTTCACCTTGTCATCTTAATCAAAAACAAGCATTGGTTTAAGTTCATCAGTTCGTTGGTGATTGAAATGGTGCCTATCAGCATTGTTGGTGTCCTGTTGGCAATTAAAGGGATTAAATTCACATGGAAACTTATCGCAATGTTTCTGGCATGGTTATTATGGCCGTTCGTTGACCCCACGGACGGATTTGGAAAAGAACACCCCATACCCGAAGGGTTGGAATACAGCATTCCGTTAAACCGGCAATCAAAGGTAATTCATGGAGAATGGAATAGCATATACGAAGAGCCTTCTGTCGACAGCACCGATGCGGCCAGCTATCTCCAGATATGGAAAGACTTTGAAGGCGGACGCTACATATACGACTTTTCTTATCCTGCATTACCGGCAGGCACTGTTTTCCTGAAATGCTACGAAGCAAGTGAAAACATTCCCCTGTCTACGGATGTAATGCGGCGCAATACCTCCGTCCCTTGCTCCGCCACTCGGTCGTTTTCCACACTTGTGAGCAAACGGGATTTCGTAATCTACGAAGGCGATTGGGAAGACTACTATGCTGTGCGTGTAGAGGTGTGGCACCGCGACAGCGTCACCCATAATGAACAAAAACTATTAGAGAAATATTATCGAATGGACGGTTGGATGAGATAAATATTTACAATATGGAACAAGAACCTGTTTTAAACGCTCATAATAAAGAGGAGTATCCGCCGATGCACACGGCGGAGCATATCTTGAACCAGACGATGGTGCGGATGTTCGGCTGCCCGCGGTCAAGAAACGCGCATATTGAACGGAAGAAGAGCAAGTGCGACTACATCCTCGACACCTGCCCCTCCGACGAGCAGGTGGCCGAGATTGAACGTCGCGTCAACGAAGTCATCGCGCAAGGCTTGCCGGTGACCTATGAGTTCGTAAAGCGCGACGTAGTGCCACCCGAAGTGGACTTGGGAAAACTCCCCGACGACGCCAGCGAGACGCTGCGCCTCGTCCGCATCGGCGACTACGACCTCTGCGCCTGCGTCGGCACCCACGTGCAGAACACCTCCGAAATCGCCCCCTTCCGCATTCTCTCCCACGATTACAACCCCGATACTCACACCTGGAGACTCCGCTTTAAGTTAGATTAGTCCGACTAATCCCAGAATCATAAATCACAGTCACAGAGGCCGATTGGACATCGGAGTGTCGACAATGCTAATTTTTTTTCATTTTTCATACAATATTCGGTTTAATACCTCGTTTCTTAACTAAGAAATTAATTACTCAACAGAACTTATAATTATGAAGAAAGCAGAAATCAAGGAACTGACAAAGGCGGAAGAACAGGTGATGCAGGCCATCTGGAAGATAGAGAAAGGATTTGCCAATGAGATTGTTGCATCCGTAGAGAGCGACGTTGCCTACAACACAGTGCTTACGGTGGTGCGCATCCTGGAGCAGAAAGGTTTCGTGGCGCACGAAACTTTCAACCGAAGCAACCGCTACTACCCGATTGTCAGTCGCGAGGAGTACATGCAGCAGATGCTAGGGCGCATGACAAAGAACTATTTCGGCGCCTCGGCACGGGCACTGGTGAACTTCCTTGTAGACCGCAAGGAGGTGTCACTCGAAGACTTGGAGTCAATCACAAAAGAACTTGAAAACAGATAAGTTATATGACACACTGGATGCTTTATTCCACACTGGCGGCGGGGTTGTTTTACGGCCTCTACATGCTGTCGCTTCGCCGCGACCGCCGACTGCGGCTCTCGCGAGTATATCTTATTGTCACGATGGTGTTCAGCCTGACATACCCTCTGGTTCGGATGCCCGAAACATTGGTGTCATCGTCCATGCCGGAGGTGCCCGCCCTCTCTGCGTTGCTTTCGTTTGACGGCGACGAAATAGTGGTGACAGCGGATGCAAAGGCTAGCGGTCTGACCGACACCCTACTGGCAGTATATATTATCGGCGTGGTGCTGACACTTGCTATCCTGCTGGTACAAACGGTTATGCAGGCCGTGGCGGTCTTGAAACTCCGCAGAAAATATTCTGTATACAGGGCCGAGGACGGTTTTCTAATTCCACAAGGGGCTTCGCTTATCCTCACTCCCGATGACACCACACCCTATTCTTTCTTCAACCAGATAGTTGTCGGCACCCAAGGACTCAACGACGACGAGCTGCGCTGCATCCTTGCCCACGAATCGCTCCATGTGCGCCAAAAGCACACGATGGATGTGCTGCTGGCGCGCCTGCTGTGCTGTGTGGCGTGGTTCAACCCCTTCACGTGGCTTGTAATGCATGAACTGTTCGCCGTGCACGAATACCAGGCCGACACCGCCTCGCTGGGCGAATGCGGCCGCGAGGACTATCTGCACCTGCTCTATCGGCAGGCCACAGGCACCGGATATGGCCATATCACAAATAATTTCAACAGTATTAACATCAAAAAACGTATTGTCATGATGAACAAAACGAAAACGCGCTTCGGCGCATGGAAAGTGCTGGCCGCGCTGCCCATAGCGGCACTGCTGATGACGGTGGGATGTATCCGGGAGGGCTCCAATCCCGGAGATGAAATTGTCTCTGAGAAGGCGGATGCCGGAACCGAGGCCACCATCGAACCCGTTATCTCCAACACCAAGCCCGACCCGTCAGTCCTCGACGAGGCACCCGAGTTTCCTGGAGGCATGGAAGCTTTATACAAGTACATCTCCGAGAACATTCAATATCCAGAACAAGCCAAAGAGGCCAACATCGAAGGCAGAGTCGTAATGCAGTTCACGGTGACGGAAGACGGCAGCATCGTCAATGTCGAGGTTGCCCGTGGCATCGGTGGAGGCTGCGACGAGGAGGCCCTGCGCGTGGTCAAGGCCATGCCTAAGTGGAAACCCGCCATCAAGGACGGCAAACCCGTTGCCGGCCAGTATGCTCTGCCCATCCTCTTCAAGTTACAATGAAGAAGTCTTCTGTACTGACCTTGCTGACCGTCATGCTGCTTTCGGGTTGTGTCTCGACACAGCATGACAGAGGCACGGTTGCATGCGACTGCAACCGTGCCGTGCGGGTGCCCGACAAAGTCTTCCGCACATGGCTTGTCGACAAAGGCTATGCCACGAAAGCCGGATGGCACACGTTGAAGCCCACCGCCGAAGGTTGCGCGTTGACGATGCTGGAGTGCTACGACTTGGGCATCCACTCGCTGGAGGGCATCGAGATGTTCCCCCAGCTGAAACATCTTGCATGCAGCGACAACCCCATCACCGAACTCGACCTCAACAGGCTGCCCAATCTGAAGAGTCTGTATGGCCTCAATATGCCGCTGAAACGCATTCATATCGGGCAATGCCATCATCTGAGAACGATTGAGCTGAGCTATACCGAACTGGACACATTCAGCCTTGCCCCGTTCCCCGAACTGGTGGAATTCTTCTGCATCCACTCCCCTTTGCGGAGTATCGACCTGACCCCCTGCCCTGCATTGGAGTCTTTATACATCCGAGGCACCCTGATTCGAGAGGTGGACATTACGCCCTGCCATAATTTCCGCGCATTCTATGCCCTCGACACCCCGCTCGAACGCCTCATCGTAACCCCGGAACAGTATCAGAGCGACATAAAAACACTGGCCTCAGATTCCGTACAGGTGGTTGTCATGCCATCTGCCCGATAGCACCCTAAAAACATGAAGAAAGCCTCGGCCGACCTTTGCCAGCCGAGGCTTTTGTATTAGGTGTCAAGTACCGATTAGTACATGCCGCCCATGCCGGGGTTAGCAGGCATCGGGGGTTCGGGTTCCTTGATGTCGCACATCACGCACTCGGTGGTCAGCAGCATACCGGCGATGCTGGCGGCGTTC
>CAJOHZ010000003.1 GCA_905234695.1 uncultured Bacteroidales bacterium
AGTTGAATATCAGCAGGGTAAGTACCGAAGGAAGGAAGAAGGATCATAAAAGGAACACCGAGAGACGACTAGGAGAAGATTAAAACTAAAAACTAAAAAATTCACGCATCACTGGTCACTCATCACTAGTCACTAATCACCCATCACTCATCACTAGTCACTATTCACTTGTCACTAATCACTAATCACTAATCACCTCCGGCGGTTCGCCGGTAAACTTAAAACTAAAACTCACCAACCACTGGTCACAGGCCACCTGCCGAAATCTTAAACTTTCTGAAAAAACCAACCTTCTAGTTTGTTTCGGAAAAAAAGCGTATCTTTGCAGCTCTGCCTGAAAGTACGCCCCATTGGCTATTTATAATAATAACAATGCGGTGCACGTATTATGGGTGCGCGCGCAGGAATGCCCGCGAGGCCCAAAAATACGCGCATGAAAGCGCACACAAGGCACAAATGCACCCCGGACAACCCGGAAAAAACAAAAAAAACACGAAAAAAAACCACTTCGACAATATGCACTACACTCTTGCAAAGAAAGCGCTGTTTACCGTCCTGCTGACTGCCGGCGGTCTACTGTCCACTTCCACTGCCCTTGCCCTCTCCGGCAAGACCACGGGTTCCAACCCCATGCCGACCGCGCGGCGTGTCGCGATGCAGGCTGTCTGCACCACCCCCACCTTGTCGACAAATTCCGATGCCTTCCACGGTGAATATGTCATCGGCTCTTGTGCGGCTACCGACACCCTCTACTACGCCTTCGGTTCCGCCCCCGACCTGTCAGACCCTGACTGCGCCCGCGTCACCGACGGCACCGGTACGCCCACTCCCGGCGGCGGCAACATCAGCGTGGACGGCGCGAGCGAAGGCGACGTGCTCTACGTGGTGGCTTGGCGCAACGGCAACGACCCCTCGGCCGTGGCCACCTACACCATCCACCGCTACAGCCCCCCCACAGTGCAACGCCACACTTCCACCCACGAACTGCGGGTGACCAACGGCAATACCGGCTACGGTACCGACAACAAGGTGTACTACACCACCGAGGGCAACCCCACCCTTTTGGACAGCCACCTCGACCAGAATATCAACGCCATCGACTGTTCCACTCTGGCGATGGGCACCACCTTCCAGCTGTGCGTCATCGGCGACACCAAGTTCCCGTCGGCAGAGGTTAACTACTCCGCCAGCCGCTTCGCCCGCCCCAACATCGTGGGCTATATCCCTTACCGCGAAGCCGAAGGGGGCGTGGGAGCGCAGGATGCCACCGGCACTGTGCATTCCGACCCTGGCACCTGCATCTACATCAACACCACCCACTTCGACAGTCCCGGTGTGTTGACCGACCCCAACCCCTTCGATGCCTCGACCTATGACGTCAAAGTGACCACCGGTTCCAGTATCAGCCTGCAGGCCGCCGAGTTCAAGATGGTGGCAGCAAGCTGTACGCCCTCCGAATACGGCGACAATTTCACCTCGATGGTGAACCACATCACCCCCGCCTACACCGGCTTCTGGGCCATGGGTTACACCGACGGCGAAGGGGTGACACACTACATGAGTTTCGACCCCGACAACCTGATCCTGCGCACCATCACCCAGTTCGACAACACCTGTCTTTGGATGCGCGACAACACCTACCACGACCTCTACTACACCCGCGAAGGCGTTCGCTACTATCTTACCGCCCAAGGCCTCTACCTAAGAGCCTCCAGCACTCTGCCCGGAAATGAGGACTGGGCTCTAGACGGCAACCATCTGCTGCACTTGGGCCATGGTGGCAGCGGTATCACGATACGACGAGTGATGTACTCCGACGGCGAATGGATGCTGACCGTCCTCGAGTCAGGCGAACGTCTGGAGATACGCCACGATGTACAGCAGGCCTCGGTGGCCTCGGGCTCCTACCCCATCGTGCGCTCCTTCACCCTCGACTCCATTGCCTCGACCGCCGAAGGCACTGCGACCGATGGCTTCAGCAACCATCCCTACCGTACCTGGCTGGCCTTCGACAGCGAGAACGAAAGCTACAGTCTCTCCGTCTATCCCACACTGATACTGGAGACCCGCTCCACCCCCACCCACAAACGCTACTACTTCGTTGACGATGAGAGCCGCACCCACGAGTATTTCGTCTATGCCAACCGCGCCTACACCGATGTGTATGCCATGCCCAGCGTCACCTCCCATGTGGAGGAGTTGCACCCCAACGCCAACATCACCTACGACTGGAACGTGAGCGGCGACGCAGCTCCCTGCTTTGTGTCCCTCGACGGTACAAACTCCTCACAAGTGTTACGACGCAACAACACCACGGCGGCGCACCCGCTGGAGGGCACCCTCCAAGTGACGGCCCATTATGACAACAATGGCCTTACGGCCGATGCCGAGTCCGCCCCCATTGCCCTCTTTGCCGAAAGCGTCACCACGCTCACCTACCGCAACAACAGCGGCACGCAAAGCGCCTTCGCCGACGGTCAACTCTACCTTCTGGCCAACTATGGCGACAACGACTACACCCTCGACCTTGACGGGGAGGCGGTAGCAGTGGGTAACGTCACACGTCCCTCGCGCGTTTGGCGCATCCGACAGACCACCTATGAGGCCCACACCGCATACACGCTCTACAACGAACTCGAAAACAAATACCTGGTAGCTTGGAACGACACAGCCTACAACACCAACCGGGCTGCCGCCCACTTGGTGTCGCCCGGCGACCTGCCCAACGCCTCCGACCACCTCTTCGTCCTCACCCCCCATGCCGATGACGAGAACGGTACCTCCGTCACCCTGCAACCCTACTCGCTGGCCTACGGCCGCACACCGGCCCTGCCCTACAGTCTCGCTCCGACCAACGGCACGTTGGCCGCCGATGCAGCGGTGCGGCAACTCAACAGCGACCGTAGTTGGTATCAGGAATGGACGACCGACTACAACAAGCACTATAACGAGTCGCAACCCTCCGCCTTCTACCTCACACGGTGGCAACTGCAGACCCCCCACCTGGCACCACCCATTGTGAGCATGGACCCTGAAGGCGTCGTCACGCTGGCCTCCGTCACCGCCGGCCCCATCGGTCTCACCTACGGCACCGACTACCGCATCGTCTACCAAGTCAACGAAGGCAGCGGCTGGGGCGGCTGGCTGACCTACGACCCCGACAACAAGCCCGAACTGAGCCAAAACCACCAACTCCAAGCCCGCATCGAAGGTATGGGGAGCTACAGCTACCTCTCCGTCTCTGCCATCAGCGAGACGTTCACTGCCCGTAAGGTGATGACCCCTGTCCCTGCCCAGGACGGCAATGACATCAGCTTCACCTGCGACCACGCCACCGACGGCACCCCCGTCGAAGGTCGGGTCTACTATACCGTCGATGGCAGCACCCCTGACGAGGGTGACATCCTTTACACCGCCCCCTCCGACCCGATGCCCACCAGCTGCGGCATCAAGAGCATCGGATTTGCCGACAACTGCCTCAAGTCGGACGTGTACAACTTCACCTACGACGCCGAGCTGAACCTCACCGTGTCCACCGCCCAGAGCGATGCTCCCTACACGGTCACCATGACCGTGGACAACAGTCCCAGCCTGATAGCCGGCACACACTACAAGATTTGCTACACCCTCGACGGCACCACCCCCACGGCCAGCAGCACAGAATATGACTACGCCAACGGCCTCACCATCCCCGGCTACGCCTTCATCAAGGCCAAGGCCTTCCCGCTGGACGCCCTGGACGGCCACAGCTACAGCACCTCGACCGAGCAGCGGCTCTTCGTGGGAGAGCAACTGTATGCCTTCACCTACGTCTCGAACGGAGGCAATGCCAACGACACCAACGCCCTGCAGCCCTCTGCAGAGGGCGAGCCCGTCAACAGCAACGTGCCCCATATTAACATGATTTGGACTGGCCCCCGCACCGCTTATGTCAACAGCACGACGGGCGACCTCTTCTACAACGCCTACCACGATGCCTTCCTCGCGGTGGAGGACGAGCACTACGCGCTGGTAAGCACCCCCGTGGCCAGCCATGCCAGCCTCTGGATTTATGGCGGCACCACCGGCGACAACGCCCACACGCTGCGCACCCGAGTCAATGGCAACAACTACTACGTGGTCTTCGACCCATCGCTCAGCTACCCCACCAACGGCGGCGACTGGATTGCCACTACCACGCCCAACGGTTCTGACTACCAGAAGGCGGTGGCCTATCGCATGGATACCATCCGTCATGCCCACTCCGTCGTCGTCACCCCGGAAGGCGAACACACCCTGCAGTACGACCTGCTGCAACCCGAGGCATGGGACGCCACCGTGGCGGGCATCAATGCCGATCGTTATCCCATGGACGGCAACTGGGCCTCGCTGCGTAGCGGCGACGTGTTCCAGTTCCGCGTGGCCATCGACGTGGCCATCGACGAGGCCGTCTGCCCCGAGCATCTGGACTGCGCCATCTACCGCGGCGCAGCCGACGACGAGGTATGGCAGAACTGGCACTACTCTTTCCAGACCCTGCAGTTCTATCAACGTGCCGAGGAATTCACCACCCACACAGCGACCCACCTCACCGGTGTCGACGAACACACCACCGTGGTGTGGGACAACGGTAGCGGCAACCTGGGCGCCTCGGGCAGCCTGGGCAGCTATTTCACCTATGCTGTCAGCGGCGACCAGAACGAGACCGTCACGCTGACGCGCAACGGCACTTCGACCGGCAGCGGTCCCAATTTCGGCACCGTGCTGGGCGTCACCGTCACCTTCACCCCGGCGGTAGGAGCCCCCATCAACTTCGGCCGCAAGGTGGGCCACATCTATGCCGAGACCAGCGCTAGCGTGCCCACGCTGAACAGCATCTCGGGCTACAAGATTCAACCCCACGGCAGCAGCCAATATCTCTCGCTGACCCCCGGTTCAGCGGTGGACTATCCGGAATACAACTACCTCACGGGGGAACGCATCGCAAGCTTGCAGAGCGACTATATGTCCGCTGCCACGTGGGACATCAAGACCACCCGTAACATCAGTGACGGTGTCACCGTCTACCGCCTGCACAACCTTACTGCGACATACGACAGCGTGCTGTGGCACACCCTGGCCGAGCAGAGTGTCAACACCAAGGGCACCCTCTACTTGTACGACCGTACCTCGGACGAAGCGCACAACTGGCGCATTGAGCAGGGCAACCCCTTCGCCGGCTACCAGACAACCCATTTTGATTTTATGTTACGCACCTATGCGGGCGGGTACTATACTATAAGTCCCTACTGCAACACATACGGACTGGAGCCCACCGAATCGCCTATGAGCTCGCAACGCCTGTCGCTGGCCGCCAAAACCCCGGCCGAGAGTGCGAAACACAGCCATATCTCCACCGCCTACACTCTCTGGGGCGAGGGACACAACGCCGCAGGCCCCGCCACCTTCTGGAAGAGCCGCTGGACCATTGCAGCCGCCACCCTCACCGAGCCGATCATCACCATGACCCCCGACGGCACGGTGACCTTCAACCACCGCGAGAGCGCGACACTAGGCAGCCACCTGAAATTCTACTACACCACCGACGGCAGCACCCCCACCACCTCGAGCAGCCTCTACGACCCAGCCGCCAAGCCGGTGCTCACATACGGACAGACACTGAATGCTATCGCCCACCTCGACGCCGCCGTACCGGCGGCGGGCTACAGTGCGGGCAGTTCGCCAGTGGAAACCTTTACCCCCACCAAGTGCGCCACACCGGTATTCGTCATCGATGGTAGCAGTTTCACCTTCACCCACACCGAGGGCGACACGGTGGTATACAGTATCAACAACGGAGAGCCCCATTGGAACAGTCCCCTCGGCACCAGCATCTATCTCTATGACGGCGAATCGGTACCGGTACACACGGGCGACCTCTTCCTGGCACACGCCTTCCGGACCAACTGCTTCGAATCAGACTTGGTCAGCCACTCATTGGCCTCCCTTTGGATTTCGCCCACCTACACCGCTGGCGTGGGCACCAGCACACCGCCCAGTATCACCCTGGCGGCGAAATACACTGCCGGCTACGAAGAGCGCGACGCCGAGCCAGGTCACTACGCCATCTATTGGACCACCAACGACGCGGCCGACCTCAACAACCTCGACCCCAACAACCTGCCCGCTGGAGTGCACCTCTACTCTGGTCCCGTCAACACTGCCGAGGTATTCCCGTTGCGCACCCCCTTGATCTTCCGCGCCGTGGCCATCTCGGCCGGAAGCCAGACATTGTACAACGCCTCGGACGAGTACCACCAGACAGTGCTATGGGGATACGAGAGTTCTTCCACGCTGGCCAACGGCAGTGGCACCGAAGGCTCTCCCTACGAGGTACGCACCGCGGGCGACCTGATGACCGTGGTGTCCAACCCCTCCTATCACGCCAGCGGTCTGTACTTCCGGGTCATGAATGACCTCGACATCACCGGCTGCGGCATCCCCTCTATCGCAGCACCCAACTTTGCCGGCCACTGGGATGGCAACTACAAAGTCATCACCGGTGCCTCTCAACCTCTCTTCGACGTGGTGAACGGGGCCCATATCTATAATGTAATCCTTGACAACCCCGCCATCGAGAGCACCACCAACGCCAACGGCGACTGCGGCGCCATCTGCAACGAGGCCAACGGTGCGACGGTGATATGGAACAGCGGCATACGTAACAGCAACAACAACCACGGTAACATGGTGAAAGGCACCCGCTACGTGGGCGGCCTTGTGGGCTACCTGAACGGCACCTCGCGGGTGGTGAACTGCTACAACTACGCCCATGTCAGTTCCACCAACACCGCCGGCGGCATCGTGGGCTACCAAGCCACCGCCTCCACCGCCAGCGCCCAAGGGGCCATCGTATTCAACTGCGTAAACTACGGCAATGTCAGCGGAACCTCTGTGGCCGCCGTGGTGAACGGCAACTACACCAACAACGTCGGTAACACTGGCCTCAACACCTACAACTTCTTCCGCCACGGCATCGCACTGAGCGGCACCCGCGTCTACGATGTCTCGGGCGAAGCCGACCCGCGGTTCCTGACCCGCTGGGAGTTCTACCGTTATATCCTCAACAGCAACAAGGAGCTCTGCGCTTGGTGGCTGCCCAGTGGCGCGGCGGTGGGCAAATGGGTGCTCGACACCGCTATCGCCTCCTACCCTATCGTCAAAACGTGGGGATTCTACTACTCGCCCATCAACCCCAACTACGAGGCCGCCTCGACCGAGGCCAACGCCTACGAGGGCAAGAAGTTGGGCACGCTGACCGTCCACCTCAACCGCGGCAGCCACGGCTCGGGGGCCAGCTCGAAGACCATCACCCTGACCATCACCGACATGGACACGGTGAACTACGACTACAACTACTACAAGGTGCAGATGCCCTACTATCAGGACCACTTTGCCTATGCCAGCGAGGCCTGGATTGTCACCGGCTGGGACATCACCAGCATGGTGGGCGGCACAACCGGCACCTTCAGCACCCTCGGCGACAACGCCTATAACTTCGCCGACCGCAACTGCACCGCCAAGGATATCTATGCCACCAGCGGCCGCGTGTTCGCCCAGGGCGGCTACTTCAACGTGCCCGAAGGGGTGACAGAGATTACCGTCAACGCCCATTGGGCCAACGCCATCTACCTGAGCGAAAAATATTACGACTACACTAACTCTGGCACATACGGAAGCACCTTTGATGTCACCTGCTACGGCTCCCGCGGCGATACATACAATGGCGCCACCGTCCGCCACACGCTCAGCGATGCCATGAATGCAGTAACCGACAGCGGCACCGTCTACGACCATGCTATCGTGCTGGTGGGCAACTACCGGACCATTGGAGATGTATGGTATAAGAGCGATTACCGTCCCTTCACCGTGATGAGCGTGGACGAGGACAACGACCACGAACCCGACTACCGCATCAGCCATGCCGGCGGCGGACGTATCCTAATCAACCCCGTGCGTTTCGACTTTGTGGCCTTAACAGGTCTCGGCATGCCCACCAAAGTGAACACCACTAATGCCGGTCCTGCCGCACTCCCCATCTACCGACCCAAAGGGCATTTTGAGATTACCGAGACCGCCCTCGCCCACTTCTGGCAAGTGGAGTATGACAGATACTCCGCCGGCGACAAACACACAGAGCCTTTGATTCTGCTAAACGGCACCTACGAACAGTTCGTTACAGCCAATGTGGCAGGTACCTGCAACCGAACCCTTTACATTCACGTGGGCGGCCATGCCTGGTTCAAGAAATTCAACCAAGGGTGCCATTACGAAAACGCAAGCACTACCTACTACTGCCCCGTCACCGCCACCGGTGGCGACTACAATGAGTTCTACCTCTCGGGCATCTACCATCCGGATGTCGCCAACAACGTAGGAAACGTCTATTTATTTGCCAATGGCGGCCACTTCAAGAAATACGCCTCGGGCGGCCAAACGCAAATCAACGGCAACGCGACGGTGAAGGCCGACCATATCCTGGCCTGGGAATTCTATGGCGGCGGCACCAATGCGACCATCAACGGCGGCAAGAACATCACAGGCAGCATCGATGTGACCATCAACAACAGCATCGTGGGCATTTATGCCGGCGGACCACAGGCTGGCGACATGGCCGCAGGCGAGACGGTGACCACCCGCGCCACCAACACCATTTTCGGCACCTATTACGGCGCTGGTTACGGCGGCACCAGTATTCTTACCAAAACCGACCAAGCTCAATCCAACCCTGCAGACAGCTGGCTGCCGAACAAACTGAGGGATTATCGCCCCGGCGTTTTATCCGGTTCCTCCATCTCCGTAAGCTACGGGGCTGAATTTATCCCTTACTCCAAGAGTCTCGATGTATCGCGTGTGGCCCGTTTCCACACGAATTATGCCTCGCTCTCGAAAGCCAACACCAACGGCGTAACCAGCACGCTGACCGACTGCACTGTAAAGAACAACTACTACGGTGCCGGATTCGTGGGCGTGGTGACTGGCAACGTCACCTCCACCCTGACCAACACCCATATCATGGGCAGCGCCTTCGGCGCGGGTAACTCGGCTACTGCACCGAAATGCCAAGTTTACAAAACCCCTGAACCTGCCTACTACAATGCCGTCAAATACGACTACTGGACCGGCTACTACACCTTCCCCCTCGAAGAGGAGTCGCCGAAGGAGTACACTTGGGTGCATGTGGGCAGCCTGACCTCGCCCTACCTCACCACATGGGAAGGCGACGGAGAGAAGACCATCAAGACCACCCAGTCGCTGGACAACCTGGGCCAAGTAACAGGCAACGTAACCCTCACCATTGAGGGCAACTCGGTTATCGACGGCTCAGTGTGTGGTGGCGGCGACGAAGCCCCCATGACCGGCAACACGATGGTGACAGTGAAGGATAACTCCCGCGTGCGCGACCGCGTGTTCGGCGGCGGCAACCTGGCCGCCGTGAACTCGGGCACTGCCACGGTAACCATCGGCGAGAACGGCCAAAGTGGCTCAGCCCACAGACCCTATATTGGCCATACCGTCTACGGCGGCGGCAACGCAGCCGACCTGGGCGGCAACTCCACCGTGAACATCTACGAGGGCATCATGGGCTCTGTGTACGGCGGTGGCAACAAAGGGTCGGTGACCGGCAACAGCACGGTGAACGTCCAAGGCGGTTTCATTGGTTACACCATCGGCAAGGACAACGGCGTGGAGAGCTTCAGCGTCGCGCCCGAGCCCATCCACCCCGCCACGGGACGTGACCGCGCCTTCTGCGGCGTGTACGGCGGCGGCTTCGGCGTGGGCACCACGGTGACGGGTACCGCCACAGTGACCATCGGCGCGGCCAGCAGCATGAATGGCGACGTGAAAGTGTACGGCTCGGTATACGGCGGCGGTGAGGCCGGACAGGTGGGCGGCGGCTACAAAGACGCACACCTCACCACCGGCGCCTCGCTAAGCTCGGGCTACTACTACTTCGACTTCGGCACAGGCAAATTCGTCCGCACCACCAGCGGCACCGCCCTGGAAGGAACAGATTACTATACCTACGTGGCTCCCACCTTCGACCGCACCACCACCTCGGTGACCCTGCTGTCGGACGGCGTGAAGACGGTGGACATCGCTGGCGCGGTGTACGGCGGCGGCCGCGGATACTACTACATCCTCAACGAGGAGGGTGTACTGGACGGCACCGAGGTGTCGTTCCAACGCCCCATTGCCGGCGCAGTGTACGGCAACACATCCGTGACCTCCGGCACAGTGGGCCAGGACACCAACTGGCTGCATGTGGGGTCGCTGACCTACACTGCCGAATTCGACATTGCCGAGGAATACAAGGTACTGGATCCTGACTTGAAGTCGTCGGGCGCAGTGTTCTGGGAGCAGAACCTCTACGTGTACGACTTGGACAACTTGAACTTCAAAGAAATCACCCCCGACCTGGTGGCAGTGCGTGTACGCGCCCGCGCCAAGAACGGCGGTGAGAAGATTGTCAACATCAGCGCAGGCGACTATGACGACGACCTGCAATACTACATCAGCTTCGGCCGCGTGTCGATGGCTGGCGGCGGCGAGCGGGGCCCCGTGTTCGGCAGCACCGCCTTCTACCACAGCGGCAGCGACCACCTGTTGCTGGACGACCGCCGCACCAAATATAGTTCGACCGCCACGGGCGGCAACTGCACGGTGACCGTCCACTCGGGCAAGATAGGCGACGTACAGTACCACGAGCAGCGTGTGGAAGGCGTGGTGAAGAACGTGGGCGAGGTGTACGGCGACATCTTCGGCGGCGGCCTGATGTCCGACGCCTACGGCGTGACGCGCATCATCTTCGACGGCCCGACGGCCTGGTGCTTGGGCGACGTGTACGGCGGCGGCAACATGGGTGCCGTGTATGCCTCGCGCCGCGCCTCGGAAAGCGCCACAACCACGGCCATCCAGGTGGACTTCCAGAAAGGCTGGGCGCGCAACGTGCATAGCGGTAACCAGCTGGCCGACCTGGGTGCCGGCTGCAACGAAATACTGAACATCGGCGTGCCCGCCTATGTCGGCATCGCCGACAACGACGCCCGCCACGAGGAGACCCTCATCAGCGAGTCGTGCTACGGCGGCTGCGGCTTCTCGCCCTCGAAGGGCAACACTACGGTGACCATGTACAGCGGCTGCGTGGGCTATGTACGCTCCGGCTACCCCATCAACACGGCAGGCTATGGCGAAGCGGGCGATGAAATGACAGAAGGGTCGAAAGGCGACGTGGTGCCTAACAACCAAGACCTGCTGTCGTATGAAGGCAACGTGTACGGCTCGGGCTTCGGCCCGCTGGCCGAGGTGTTGACTTCGCACGTCATCATCCATGGCGGCCGGATACGTAACGGTGTCTTCGGCGGCGGCGAGCTGGCAGCGGTCATCGACCGAAGCGAAGATCTCCCCGTCAGCACCTTCCACTACCGACACCTGCTGGAGGAGGGTAACCTGGATGAAGCCGATATTACCTACAAACCCGGCGCAGCCAACCTCATGCGGACCAACGTGGAGGTGTTCGGCGGCACGATGAGCATGGTGTGCGGCGGCGGCCGCGGATACACCAGCTTCCTGAAAGTGCTGGCACAGACCCCCGGCGCCATCATGGGTAACGCCCGTGTCTATATCGCC
Organism: uncultured Bacteroidales bacterium; assembly: GCA_905234695.1. GTDB lineage: Bacteria > Bacteroidota > Bacteroidia > Bacteroidales > P3 > Colimorpha. Next base: position 11,650 of record CAJOHZ010000003.1, read on the forward strand.
GGCGGCACAGTGGATTCAGTACACTATCCCGCCGCGCTGGGCGGTGGCTGCGTGTACGGCGGCGGTCTGGAAGGCATCGTGACGGGCAACTGCTACGTGCATGTGGTAAAGGGCACGGTGAAGAACCGCGTCTTCGGCGGCGGCCGAGGCTTCTCGGGCGCCCTGACGGGCGAATACGCCGACCCGGAAGAGGATGTGGCCAACCGCTCCACGACCGACGCAGGATCGGTGAAGGGCAACGTCTATGTCACCATTAAAGACACCACCATCAGCGCGACAACCTACGCTCCCACCATCTGCGGCGGCGTGTACGGCGGCGGCGAGGGCAGCGTCTACTATGGCAGCCGCGGCCACTACATCGACAAAGACACCGTGGCCATCGTGGAAGGCAACGTGATAGTGAATATCAGCGCCGGCACCATCGGCGGCGGCCATACCGAAACCAACATGTCGGCACACGGCTCGTTCGCCGGCGGCCGCATCGCTCCGGTACACGGTTATGCCAACATCCATGTGTTCGGCACGACGGATATCGCCGGCGTCTTCGGCGGTAACGACATCACAGGCTATGTGAGCGGCAAGGACCGCCCGGCCACCAGCACCCACTTGAGCACTTACGCAGGTGCCTCGGGCATCACACGCGATACCGCCTCGACCTACGTACGCATCGACGGCAGCGCAACGGTGGGACGTGTGTTCGGCGGCGGCAACGGCGACTACAACTACTACGGTGACCCGGTATATGACTACCTGCACCTGAGCAAGCCCGTACAGCCCTCGTCCTACGTGGACATCGATATGAACCGCACCACCATGTCGGCCGGGAAACCGGCGACGAGCTTTGTGTCGCAGGCCTATGGCGGCGGCAACGCGGCATCGGTGGATACGGCACATGTATATATCTTCGGAAAGGGCCTGGTAGACACCGTGTTCGGCGGCGGTAACGCAGCCACGGTGTACGAGAAGGCCATCATCCACTGCAATGCCGACCCCGACTTGACCGGCGACGGCAATGAGAACAACATCAACTATCTCTTCGGAGGCAACAACCAAGCCACCATGTCCATCCTGCCCGACGTGTACTTGAACAGCGGTATGCTGTACAATGTATATGGCGGCGGCAACGCCGGCGCGATGATCGGTGAAGAGGCACGGCGCGACATCTTCAACAAGGTTGTATCTCCGCTGAGCACCTACCTGATTGTGAACAGCAACCGGATTACGGTGCGCGGCAGCCTGTACGGCGGCTGCAACCAGGCCCGTGTGCTGAACGGGGCCTACGTGGATGTGCGCAACACCACCACGTCGGGTACGCCCTATGGCATCGAAAACCTCTACGGTGGCAACGATATCAGCGACACGGTGATATGGACCCGCGTGGACATCAACGGCGGCGTGATACACAACCTCTACGGCGGCGGCAACGGCCACTACAACTACACCGCCCAGGGCTACCGCTACATCGTCACCCCCTACGGCGACGACAACGTGGAGCACGCCATCGCCGCGCGTACCAACGGCCGCCCCTATGTGGACACGACCTTCCTGAACATCCAGGGCGGCACCATCAACTCCAACATCTACGGCGGCGGATGGGCCGGTAACTGCGGCACGACGCGCACAGTAGTCAACGACACGATGAACTACAGCCTGGCCACCGACAACGGCGCCTATCTGGAAATCACCAGCGGCCCCACGGCCGGCCAGCGGTACGGCTACGCCCACATCTCGGGTAAGATATTCGGTGGCGGCGAAGGCCTGCTGGAGCGCGTGAGAGACCATGGCACCCACGTGGGCAACGTGAGCCGGAAGGCAATCACTGACCTGAAGCACGTGACAGTGCTGGGCGAAGCCTATGTCTACGCAGGCGGCAACGCAGGCGATGTGCAGGATGCAGTGCTGACCGTCCACTCCGAATGGAACCAGAAACTATCGGCCCTCTACGGAGGCTGCTACGGCTCGGATGTGCTAGGAACCTCGCGCGTGTACATGAACTGCGACACCATCGCGGGCACCAACCAGTACAACGTGCGCATGCTGTACGGCGGCAACGACTTCACCGGCACGGTGAAGAAGAGCATCCTGACCGTAAACAACGGTAAATACTTCAATGTGTACGGCGCCGGCAACGGCGACTACCCGGCAGGCGACTACGGCGCTTCCTACTCCCTGCCGAACAGCGAAGAGCCTACAGTGACCTTCAACAACGGCTACGTGGACAACAACCTGTACGGCGGCGGTGACATGGGCCTCTGCTACAAAGGCGACACCACCACCGCTCACTCGGATGCGGACGACTACGCCCACGTGACAGTGAATGTACACAACGGCCAATTCCGCAACCACATCTACTGCGGCGCTCATGGTGCATCGAACGGCCGTCAACTGGTGTATGGTTTGAAGCAGTTGAACATGGACGGCGGTGTAGTGCGCTGGAGTATCTATGGCGGTTCGGAGAACGTGCACGACGGCTACCCCAACGAATGCATCGCTGCCAACAACACCACCCAACGTCCCTCGACCATCCTCAACATCGTGGGCGGACAGGTTCAGAACCGTCTCTACGGCGGCGGGTACCTGGGTAACATCTACGGCTCGGTCTACGTGAACGTGGGTAAAGACGCCGTGAATGACTCACCGGTGTGGACCAACACATATAACGGCACGGCGACAGCCTATGCCGACTACAAACCCGTGTTTGTGTCAACGCTGGTGGCCGACACTGCAGAGTACCTCATGCCGCACGATATCTACCTGCTGAACTCCATCTACAACGGCTCCGACTGGGGCGAGGCCCACGGCGTTTATATCTTCAATGTGCCGGGCTTCTACGGCGGAGAAAGCCGCATCCTGATCGACGGACATGGATACAATACCTCAGCATCGAGTAGCGGCTCGTCACTGCCCTTCATGGACATCGCAGGTTCGCTGATGGGGTCGGGCACCTCGACCGAAGGCGGCGACGTGCACCGCAACATCACCCTGCGCAACTACGGTAACTGGGCATGCCCCAATCCCTCGAAGGAACTGAACACCATCCAGCGCGCCGACGAGGTGCTGCTGGACAGCGTATTCATCGCGCTGGCAGGCTACCAGGACGGCTACAGCGCCTATGTGTCGCCCAACTACAGCCTATGCCGCATCGACGACTTGATTATGCGCGACCGCAACGTAATCATGCTGAACTCCCCCTCGGTGTATATCGGTCAAGTGCAGTTCCAGCACCCCGACGGGACCCTTGTGGAGAGCAGTGCCGATAAGCTTGCCCTGAAGAACCTGGAGGTCGACCCCGTGCTGGTGGGCTCGTATGCCGACATGTGCGACACGGCGACCTACCACATCAAACCGTGCGACTCCATCTCCTTCTGCGACAGAATTGGCAGCAACCTCACCAACAATCCCTACACCAACCTCATCGTGGGCGACGGCGTATATGTGGATGTACTGCCCTTCATCGATGACGGTACCGGCCAACAGTTGTCGAGTGCCGTGTACGGCCCGGTGATGGGCTACGCCCGCCTGCTGTCGAACGACGACTACCAAGCCTACTTTACCGCCCGATACAAAGAAGATGGTATAAGCAACGATGACGACGGCGGATTCTTCTCAGGCTGCGTATGTGAGAACAACCTCGGCGACGACGACGAGCTCAACTACCGCAACTACGGTACCAACTTCCGCGTCTGGACCACCGGCAACGGCCAGTTCCGTCGCAGTAGGCATATCTCCATCGTGGCACACTCGAATGTTGACTACGATAAGCGCGAACTATCCTATAACCAACGGGTCTACAGAACCTCGACCACCTCAGGACTCTACTACAACCCCTCGCTCATCAACGTGGAGGATGCGGAAGTCTTCCGCAACACCCCCGCTTCAGGCTATATCCAAGTGGACACCAGCCGCATAAGCGAAGATATCGCCAACGGCTTGAGCGATTTCGCCATCTCGACGGGGTCCATCAACCTGCCACCCTCAGCCTCTGGACACTACTACACCATCAGCTCGGTGGAGATTGACGAGGAGAACGGCGGCGAGATGCGCCTCATCACCGCCACATGGGACACCACCGGAGGAAACAACGATTGGTACTATATGGCCGGTGCCACAGAACACGACGGCTCCGCCATCCGCCTTGACCCGAACTACACCTTCGGCCTAATGTTCACCAGCGGCGAGAACTTCTCGGGCAACTGCCCCGACCACGCGGCCAACGGCAACCTGCCAGAGGGTCTTACCTCCAGCAACTGTTTCTTGAAAACGGTTATCTCAGGCAACGCCAACCTCACCACCATCGGTGGCTACCACTCCGATATGGTGGACAACCTCAATAACGTCTCCCCGAAACTAAACGTGACCCTCACCTACTCTACCAAATTCAGCCAGACATTGACGCGCGACGTGGTGTTTACCCTGTTCGAGTATGACGAGAACGGCCATTTGGTGTCGCCCATCGACATGGTGGTGACCATCTCGACAGTCATCAAGGACTTTGTCGACAACGAGGAGACCGTATTGGCTATGTACAACGACGGCTTCAGCGACGAATACTCGCGCAAACTGATGCTGCCCGCCTCGCTGACTCGCCGCACACTGTACCTGAAAGCAGTCAAATGGGAACCCACAACCGATAATGCGGATTACTTCCACATGACCACTGCCGACGCACTTCCAGCCGACAACGTCCATTTCGGCCTCACGCTGACTCCCGAGGAGGTCATCACCAACAACCAGACTCCCAACGCAGGCTGGACCGAAATCAACGTAGACCCGGCATCGGTAGACATCTTCTCTATCGTGCAGTCGGCCACCAACACCGACATGACCGGTCACAGCGGCTCCACTGTCGGTGTGCTGGACAAAATGGGAGCAACAGTGACAGAGGGCTGGGTGCCCTTCACCGAGAACGGAGGCGACGGTCTCTGTATCGGTACACTGGACGGCCGCTATGCCGCCGCCCTGAACGTCCGACTGATTTTTGACGGCATGCTGCACTACCCGAAAGACGCTGTCGTCGGCAAGGTGTACCTGAAGTTCTACTACACCTCGGGCGTGGACGATGGCTATATGACCACCTTGATTAACGTCAAGACCCGCCCCAAGGGCGACACCATCTACCTGGCCTCGGCCAACAGCATCACCCGCAACGGTGTGACTCTGCACCCCTTCAACTGGAACGGTCTCACACTCGATCCCAGCATCCTGCCCACAAAAGATCAGGACGGTATCGGCGCAACACCCATCGGCACAGGCAAGAGCCCTGGACGCTACGTGCAGACCTTCGCCCAAGCCCTGCATTCGAACGTCTATCAAGACGGCGACGTGATTGCCATCATGGACAGCGTGGTGATGACCGGTGAGGAGAACTACACCCTGCGCGGCTCTGACTATAGTTTAGTGCGCTTCATCCGCTACACCGGTACCCACTGGCAGATGCCCGGCAAGGCAGGCGCCTATCGTGGCCCGCTGATTGTGCTGAGAGACAACAGCCAGTTCGTCTGCTACAACACCCACTTCGACGGCGGCGGACTGACGAAGGTTAAACGGGGAAACAACGCACGTCCAGCCAGATGCTTATATTCACTTGACGGAAGCAGCATACCCATAGACATCGTCGATAATAGCACCATCCCTGCAACCTTTGACTGTCTGAAAGCCCAAGACGGGCAATGGTACGACACCTTGGGAAGCAGCAGCAAGGACACCATCTGCGCCCACGGACCCATATTCATGGTGCTGGACGAATCCAAGGTGGTGCTGAACAACAAGGTGACGATAGCGAACAACTTCAACGCCGCCACCGGTGCAGGTGGCGATACGCTGTTCGGCGGCGCCATCCTCGTTCGCGGCACGAACTCGAAGACCCCAGATGTCACCCTGCTGAATAACGTGACGATAGAGAAGAACGTGGTGAACCGTGCCGCTGCGATGACAAACCACAAGTCGACCGGCGCCGTCCACCTGCATCAAGGCAAACTGGAGCTGGGCTCGTCGCACGAGAGTTCATCGGTGAACATCACCCGCAACTACTACTACACCTTCGGTTCCAGCCCCGCCCCCTACACCGACGCCAGCGCCTCGGCCACAAAATACGTTTTCGACCCGACCCACATGGCCTCGCTGTCGAATGTCTTCCTGACACGCACGCCCGCCTCGTTGCCCCTCGACCCGGTGATGGACGATGCGATAAGCGACTACATCTCGTACAAATACAAGATACCTGCAAGCACCCGCATCAGCGTGAACAAATGGTTCCCCGGACGCGGCGCACATGTGCGCGACACCATCCAGATCGCCAACGTGACGGTGGCAAAGCAGCTGTGGGCCCAGTACGCACTGACCAACGGAAACTTCCAGAACGATTCGGTGGAAACAACAAACGAGAACCCGTTCTACCACGCCACCCTCTCGCCCTACCGCATCTATCTGCAACGCTGCTCGACTTTCCAGAAACAGCTTTACACCGAGGACGGCGCCGGGAATCCCACCCACGTGCTGTACAGCCCTGCGGGTGGAAACATCTACCACCGCTCGGCAGTGGAGTACCGTGCGGGCGCATACTCGCAATGTCCCGACGGAGTTGACACGCTAATCTTCAACGTGTGCAGCGGATTCTATCCCTACACCTTCAAATGGGAGCGCAAGAACGGTGAAAACTGGAACACCTTCCGCACCTATACCACCCCCTACCCTGAAGACGAGGTACTGGCCGACGCAACCTACGCCAAGGCTGTCTCCTCGAACAGCGACACCACCTTGGCCTACGGCATGGTAATGCCCAAAGGCACCACCGACCTGGCCAACCACTACCGTGTGACGGCCACCAACCTGCTGGGCTGCGAACTTCAGAAAGAGGTGGAAATCCAATGCGAGCTGTCCACCTCGGCAGAGACGGGCATCACCTACTCGGCTGTGCCCGAAGAGAAGTTCACTGACACCATACACAACGCCAGCCACCACGCCAAGGCCACCCGTACCTACCGCGGCTATACCACCTCGCTGGTGGTGCAGCCTGCCGGTGAGGGATGGGGTACCGCGGCCGCCTATTGGGACTACAACGAAGACCCCTCGTCGATCATCGACTTGGCCAATACCGTCTTCTGCCCCGGCCAGCGGTTCGACCTGCATGCTTCACCCAACTCTGGCTACAAGTTCCTGATGTGGGACTTCGACCCCTTCGACAACCAGTCTACGGGATACATCAAGCCCAACACCAACGACCAAATCTACGCCTACTTCGCCCCGGAGGGCTACTGGAAAGACGCTGTGACCACAGAACCCGTTGGCTATGAGACCCGCTACAACGGCGATGTACACATCACCAACGAGAACGGTCTGGCCTGGCTCATCAGCGTGGTCAACGGTTTCAACGGACAGCAGATTCGCTCCTTCTACTTCGACACGGTCTTCATCCACGATGCCGCACACGGCGGAAAAGACCTGTACGATATGAAGGCGTACCTGTGGACTCCTGTCGGCACCCGGGCATACAAGTTCCGCGGTCACTTCCTCGCCGACGAGAACGTGGTCATCAAAGGCCTCATCGTCGACGAGCCGCAGATGGACTACGCGGGTATGTTCGCCCACCTCGACTCGGCAGTCATTGACAATGTGGTACTGCAACGCACCATCGTCCACGGCCACCAGTATGTCGGCGGACTGGCCGGTGCAGCCACCCACACCAAGGTAACCGACTGCCAGGTGGTGGACCACAACCCAGAAGGCGCCCTCATGTCGAACATCACGACCAACTATGCCAGCGGCGGTCTCATCGGCAAGGCCGAAGACTGCGAAATGACTGGCATCACGACAGGCGCGAAGTTCATGGGCAGCGCCGTCTACTGCGGCGGTATCATCGGCCTCGGCAACAACGTGAAGATATACGGCACGCAAGGCCGCTACATGCCCCGTCTGACGGCAGTGTACAGCGGCGGTACCGCGGGCTATATCACCGGAGACGCCGACACCTCGGTATCGGCAGCCAAACGCGCCATCCATAGTTCGCATGTCGCCAACAACTACGTCCGTATCGAGAACCAAGGCAGCGCCCAGAACGTGGGCGGCTTGGTGGGCTTCGCCCAGAACACGTTGCTGGAGAACAACTACGTCTATGGCAGCACGGAGGGCACCACACTGCCCACCAGCGGCAGCCTGTCGGGCGGTATCGGCGCCGAGTTGTCGACGGGCGTGACCACCCGCAACTGCTACTACGCGGCAGGAACCGACCCGCGCGCTATCGGATATAACGAGCCTGGCAACCGCACAAGCGACACCGCCACCTTCCTCGGCAGCGGCAACAGCGTACGGATGAGCCAGCCGGCCTATGGCACAGACAACCTGGTGTTGGCCCTCAACAAGTGGGTACGCCAGCATCCCGACCAGGGCTTCTCGCTCTGGCGGTCGGACAACGCCGACGAGAACCAAGGCTACCCCGTGTTCGGCACGCCCGACATCATCCCGGTGTACGACACCGTGACGGGACGGAGTTGCGACTATTACGAGTTTGACGGTGTGCGCTACTACGAGAGCGGCGAATACCGCCACAGTGTAGTGGACAGCACCGAGATGGTGGACAGCATCTACACGCTGCTGCTGACCATTGACAGCAACATGACGACCACGCTGCTCGACACCATCGAACCGGGAACTGACTACGAAGGCTACGGATTCTACCTGACCGCCGCCGAAATCGACCTGCTGCGCCGCACAGCACAGGAGGAGGGTTCGGCTACGGTAGTGGTGACTGACACGCTGCAAACCATCCACGGATGTGACAGCATCGTGATACTCTACCTCACCTTCCACACCGAAGGCATCACCCCGACGACTCCCTTGCGCATGAACGTCTACCCCAACCCGACGACCCACCACGTAACCGTGGAGGCCACCGGAATGCAGGAGGTGGAGGTGTATGACGCAGTGAGCCGCCGCGTGGCCCACCGCCGAGTGGAGAGCGACCAATGCCTCATCGACCTGTCCAGCTGCGCCGCCGGCACCTACTACCTGCGCGTCCACACCACGACAGGCACCGTCATCCAAAAAGTCATCAAACGATAAAAACATCACTACCATGAATAAGAAACAAACTTATGTAAGACCCGAAATAGAGGAATTCGCCTATCGCCCAGAGCTAGGCTACGGCGGCTCGATGGTGGACCCCATGCACTATGAGGAAAGCGGGCGCCTGTTCTTGGGTGGAAACCCCCAGAACCTGGCCACCGGCGAGGAAATCACCGAGTATACCGACGCCAGCGGCGAATATACCATGGGTTCATGGGAATAATGACAACACAACAACCTAAACACAGGATGAAAGCAATGAGAAAATATAGCTTATGGCTGATGGCCTTGCTAGTGTTGGCCACGGGATGCAAGAAAGAGAAGGTGGCAGTGCGGTTCCTCGTAACCGCAGAGGCCCCTCAGCAGGAAAGCGCCGAGAAAACCCACCTGGTGGACGAGAAATATGTCTGCTGGGACAATGGCGACCAATTCACCATCAATAGCAACTTGGAGGGTCAGGCCCCCACGGTAGCTACCTACGAAAGCGGCCAGTACAACGCCTATTTCGAGAGCTATCTGGACTTCGACGCCAACAAGTTCTGCGCCCTGTTTCCGCACAGCAGCAACAACGTTATCCAGATGAACGATGCGGGTACGGTGCTTGAACTCAAATGCGACTTCCCCGCCTCCCAGCCTTTCCGCGATGACTATACCTTCGGTACCAACGCATGCCCGATGGTGGCCTATGAGACCGAGACGAGCGAACCTCCGTTCCACATGGAATTCCACAACCTCTGTGGCATCACGCGTATAGAACTCTACGGTACCGGTACCGTGAAAGAGGTACGTAAGGTGGAATTCGTCGAGGCTAACGGGAAACAGATTTCAGGAATGTTCACCGTGAACGACCACGACACCTACAATCCTTACCTGACGGCCACCAACCCCGGGACCGATGCCTCGAAGAAAATCACCATCGATTGCTCCCGCCGAATCGGCTCGGGAGAGACGATGATGACCTTCTACCTCGTGCTGCCCGCCCTAGGGGGAACCACGTCGTACAAACTGCACATGACGGTGACCAACAACGAGGGCAACCAGTACAAGAAGACCCTGACGGTGCCCATCCGCCGCAATGGTATCACCAAGACTCCCGCCATCGCCATCTCTGAATGGGGTGTGCCCGCCGCGGGCGGCACCGGAAGCGGATCGATTACCATCACCGGCAACGGCACCAAATCGCGTCCCTTCCAGATTTACACCGCCGCCGAACTGGCCTATCTGCGCGACAAGAACAACGCCGGTGCCACGGTGAATACCTACACCCTCACCAAAGACACCTACATCCAGATCATGCGGTCGGACATCGTGCTGACCACCTCGAACTGGACCAGCGGTTTCAGCGGATTCCAAGGCCACTTCATCTACAATAGTTCCGCCTCTTCCAACCCTGGCATCACGAACAACAGCAACCAGCCCATCTTCACCAGTATCAGCAACAACGGTGTGGTGGAAGGGCTAACCGTGAAGGGGTCCTCCACACAGAACACCGCCGAAGCAAAGGAGTTCTCTCCCCTTTGCAACAGCAACAGCGGTAAGATTATCGACTGCAAGGTGGCCTCGAATGCCAGTTTCACCCTGACGAGCACCAACCCCAGCACCGGTACCGGTATCGCGGGTATCTGCGTCCACAACAACGACGGTGCACTCATCGAAGGTTGCGGCTGCAGCGGTCAGCTGGACTCGCGCGACCACGTGGTGGCCGGTATCTGCCTGCACAACCACAACGGCGGCACCATCCGCGGCTGCCACATCACCTCACCCATGCTGGCCACACGCTGCCTGGAGGCCGCCGGCATCTGCTATGACAACATCGCGGGCGGCATTATCGAGAACTGCTACTTTGCAGCCAACACCAACAGCAGCACCTCGCACTGGGGCGGTATCGTTTACAAGAACTCCGGCAACATCAGCCGCTGCTTCGTAGACCGCTCGGGTGTCATCAGCACCACCCGTTCGGTGGGCGGCATCGTGAATACCAACAACAATGGCATTGTCGACCGCTGCTGGAACACCACCGACCGTATGCAGTCCACCAGCACCGTCAACGACGGCGTGGGCGGCCTTGTACGCTTTATGAACGGCGGCGAGATACGCAACAGCTACTGCAACATCCCCAACGCCGAATTCTCATCTGCGACAGGCTGGGTGGGCGGCGCCATCGCCGAAATGAGCGGAGGCTATGCCTACAACAGCTACTCCTTCAGCAAGCAAACTCAGGTGAATGGACGCAAAGGTTCCTTCGTTGGCAACCTCACCGGCGGCACCGTAGAGAACTGCTACGGACGGAGCCTGTTCGTCGAGACACGCTTCTACGGCGCAAAGGCGGGTACCCCCACCGTGACGCACTGCTGCGACTATGCTGCCACAGGCGTTGCCCCCGACGGCATCACCTACCCTGCCGACATTACCGCCCTGCTAATCTACCTCAACGGCTGGACCCCTGCAGAGCCCTCCAACTATTTCCAGTGGGTGAACTCCACTGGTGCCAACGCCACCTCGGTACACAACACCTCCTCGACCTACCCCTCGGGAGCCAAGCGTCCCGCCCGACGCTAACCTTCCAGGAAGACATCGCCGTGGTTTTGTAGTAGTCGACAAAAAAAATTTGTCCATGTCGGAGAAAAGGCGTATCTTTGCAAACTCAAACGGGGAGTTCCCATGCTGTCAAAAAGCAGCGCAGCCCCTTGAGAAATAAATGATTGTCCAATGGTGTAATGGCAGCACTCCAGATTTTGGTTCTGTCAGTCCAGGTTCGAGTCCTGGTTGGACAACACAAAAAATCCCCCGGAAGATGACTTCCGGGGGATTTTTTTCTTTCCTCAGATAAGCAAGTCCCGCGCAGGGATTTTGGGAACGTAATGGACACCATCGCGGCGGTAATATGCGTGGCTGTCACCGGATGCGATGGGGGTAATCTCAATTTTCTCGATGCCCTTGCCGATGGCAAGTATCATCAACGGATCAAGCGGCAACTGAAGGTCACGCTTGATATGCTCTTTATGGAACGCCCCGATGACAATGCCGTTAAGGCCCATCTCGACGGCCTTGAGAAGCATGCTCTGAAGGGCGATGCCGAGGTCGACATCGACCATGCGGTCTTCGGGGACAGTGCTGCAGACCACGATGAAGGCTTCGGGCTCAGTACCGGGAAACGGCAGGTGCAACTCAGGCAAGGCGGCGCCGAGTTTGATATGCTGCAGGACGAGGTCGGCACCCGTGTCGCGGGTCACCAACCGGAATCGCAGCACCTGCTGGTTACGGGCCGACGGAATGCGGCTGCATACGCCCACGATACGCTCCAACTCGGCTCGGCTCACCACATAGTCCTTATGGTAGCCCCGCTGGCTGCGGTTGCGCAGCAACAGGTCGTCGAGCGGATGCCCCACCCTCTTCACTTTGGTACGTCCTGCTCCAAAGATTTCTTCGTAACGTTTTTCCAGATAGTTGTCGGCCATGGGAACAGGGGGATTCAACATGCCTTGGAGAAGCAACTGGTCTTACAGAAATAGTAGGGGTTGGAGAAAAGCACCTGGTTGGCACGGTCGGGGGTGATGAACATGTTGGACACCGCCGCGTCGGCTTTCTCGGAATGCAGTATCGCCACAATCTCGTCGAAGGCATAGCCGTTGAAATGCACCGGCCGACCGGCATATAGACTGAACCGGAGCATCAGCTCTACCTCCATGCCCGTCCAGTGGTTATCCTTGTAAAAACTAAACGGGGCGTTGTCGGCCAAGGTAGCCACCTCGAAAGGATGCCCCTTCAGTTCGGCCAAGTCGGGCATAAGTGGCATGGAAACGGTGTCGAAACGGGTGTTGCACCAACGGGCAAGCATCTCGTCGAGGAGACCTGTTGCCTTGATTTGCACAAGGAAGTCATTGAACTGACGACACAGATCCTCGTCCTTGGGGTTGAATGCCGCCGCCACGTCAAAACCGCCAGGGAGGTTGAAATCGACCGCAAGCCCGTGGGTCTCCATTGCCAGCGTCATCAGCACCACCGAGTCGGTGATGCCACAGTCGGCCGTGCCCTCCTCCACAGTATCGATAATGCCTGACGGTGTGATGCAGCGGACAAGGCTGATGTTGGGGAAATTGTCGGTGTCGCTCAGCAGCACATCGCTAGTACTGCCCGCCACCACGGCCACCGTCTTGCCGTCCAAATCCTCGAGCGTGCGATAGTCCGCCACCGTAGCGGGCTGCGGGTCGCCGCCACAGGCGGCAAAGAGGGAGAACACAAGGAGATACGCCGCGACGCGGATTTTTCCAAGAAGATGTATAAATTTGTTTCTCATGGTATTGCACATATATTAAGAAATTCATTCCACTGCACAAAAATACATTTTTTTTCTTAATAAAGATAAATTTTGTAACTTTGCAGCCGTCAAGCAGATAAGGATTTGCACTGCAAGCCTTTATCGCATAACGACATACGCCAAAACAAACCCTTGTATGAAACTGAAAATCTTTCTATTCGCTACATTGTTGCTGCCGTTGTGCGGCACCCTGAATGCCCAAGTGAACAATATCGTGGTGCAAGATAGCAACGACCTGTATTACAATATTGTCGACTACCGTCTTCCGGGAGTGGAGGTCACCTATCCCAACAAAAAACAATGCGACCTGTGGAAAGGGCATACGCTGCCGTCGGGCATCATCATCTTCCCCGGCACCATCCACTACAACGACCGCACCTACGAGGTGGCTGAGGTTGCCCCATGGACCTTCTCGAATTGCACCGGCATCGTCGACGTGCAGTTCACCGAGCATCTGCTGGCCATCGGATTCTCGTCGTTCTCGTTCTGCGAAGGACTGACTGAGATGGTGCTTCCGTCGACCGTCAACAGCATCGGCGGCTGCGCCTTCCTGGCTTGCCGCAACCTAAAAAGCATCAACCTTCCCGAAGGGGTGACCGTCATCAAGGGGCACACCTTTGCCGACTGTGGGGCGTTGACCGCTATCACCCTGCCGGGCAAGCTGACCCGTATCGGCCGCAGTGCCTTCGACCGTAGCGGACTCACCCATATCGAGATTCCCGCCTCGGTACAGGAAATCGCCCACTACGCCTTCCGCGGATGCAAACAGCTGGCCTCTGTCAAAGTGCATGCCTCCCTGCCGCCTGCGGTGGCTGAGGACGCCTTTGAGGGCATCGCCGAAGGGGCAGTGCTCTACATTCCTTTCGGCAGCCGCACCGCCTACATGGGCGACCCCGCCTGGAGCCGCTTCTCTCGGATAGAAGAATTCTAAGCCACCCGTCGGCTGAGAACCGTCATACACCCGCTGGAGGCTTCGGCATTCAGCGGGTGAACCATTCTTTGAACTCGCGGGTGCGGGCCTTGCTGAGGATGATGCGCTCGGGGGTCTTCACCCTGAGTGTCACGGCCAGCTTGCCGAGCGGCCAAACGAGGATTTCCTTGACCGCCCTGCGGGAGATAAGATACTGCCGATTGGCGCGGAAGAAGCGGTCGGGGTCCAATTGCTCTGTCAGAATATCCAACGGCTTGTCAATGGCATAGGCGTCGCCCTCGTACGTCAGCGCACGGCTGAGTTTGTTCTCCAGATAGAAGCAGGCGATGTCGTCCACCTGCAACGGCACCAGCTTGTCGCGCACAGGGATAAGAAAATAACTCTTGTAGATACGATACTGGCGGCCAAAGGCCTCCAACAGTTTGTCGAGCCGCCCGTCGTCGGCATGGCCGACGAGGCGTTCGGCCTTCGCCAACGCCCGCTGCAAGTCGTCCTTGTCAATGGGCTTTAACAGATAGTCGATGCTGTTGACCTTGAAGGCGTCGAGGGCGTACTGGTCGTAGGCGGTGGTGAAGATTATCGGACAGTCGACCGTCACCTTATCGAAGATGCGGAAGGCCAGGCCGTCGGCCAGATGGATGTCCATGAAACAGATGTCGGGCATGGGCTGCTCGGAGAAATACTCCACAGACTCCTCGATGCTCTGCAGCACCGCAACCACCTCGATGTCGGCCGAGACCTCGGCCAGCCTGCGCCGAAGGTTCTGCACAGCAATCTGCTCGTCTTCTATGATGAGGGCTTTCTTCATTTCGTGGATTCGATAAAGGGAATCTCGACGGCGAACAGCTGGTCGGACTCCTCGATGCTGATATCCTGATGGAACAGCAACTGGTAACGCTTGCCGAGGTTGGCCAGCCCGATGCCGGCCCCTTCGGGGGTGTCCGCCTTGGGTTGGCGCGGGTTGCTGACCCGCAGCGTGCCATGGTCGGTGGTCGCGATGGTGATGGTGAGCGGATGACGGTCGCTGATGACGTTGTGCTTGATGGCGTTCTCGAGCAACAGCTGCAGGCTGATGGGCACCACCTGCGCGTCGAGAAAGGCCTCATCAATATGACGGATTACGGTGAGGTTGCTGCCATAGCGTATTTGCATCAGATAGATGTAACTGTCGGCAAAGGCCAGCTCGTCGGACAGCGATACCTGTTGTTGCTGCTGGATGATGTAGCGGTAGGTGGAGGCCAGTTGCTGCAGGTAGTTGTGGGCTCGCGCATCGTCCTCGCCGATGAGGCCGTCGAGGGTGTTGAGGCTGTTGAAGAGGAAATGGGGGTCGACCTGGTTCTCCAGCGACGTATAGCGCACCCGTATGTTCTCGGCCTGCAGTTGCTCGTTCTCCAGCGTCATCTGCTGGCGGCGGGTGATGTTGAACAGCAAGGCCGTGATGAGCAGCACCGTCAGGGCCACCACACCGTCCTTGATGATGTCGATGTCAATCCGCCCGTCGAACATCCGCTCGCCATACAGCCAGAGGTTGACCGCCTGAGAAAGAAGCGTGTAGAGCGCGGTGAGGGCCAGCGTGCCCAGCGTGGCCACGAAGTAGCGTTTGGCCACTCCCCAATCCCGCTTCATGATGTGGAAGTTGTAGAGGAAAAGCACAAAGAAAAGCAGGAAGTTGATGACGGCCATCAGCACCGTATGGAACCGGGCGTCGAGGGTCTGCTCGGCGGTGTAGATGTTGCCCAGAAGCATCATGCCGGTATGAATCACCCCGCCCGCCAGCGACAGCCAGAAGGCGGTGGCGGTGGTCATGGGGTGCACAACGGGCAACAGGTGTTTCAACTTCGGGGTTTCCATATATCCACTAACGTCAACGGTATGAAATTATTGTATCACCTTCTATATTTCTTGAGGAACCGCAACGAGGCACAGGAGGTGAGGAAGTAGACCCCCGTCTGAATCCAAAGCATGATGTACTCGAACTTGACCTCGCTGAGGTGTGCCCCCATGGAGTTGATGCGGATGAAACCCTGGATGCCATGCGTGGAGGGGAAGAGATAGCCGAACCAGCGCCAGAAGGCCGGCATGTTGCACTGCGGCCATACCGCCCCCGAGAGGAACAGCAGGACGACACTGAAGAAGATGGTGCAGATGATACCACTGTCGCGGTGGCGGACAAAGGTGGACACGGTCATGCTGAAGAAGATGGTGGCCAGCAGGAAGGGCAACACGAAAAGGACCAAATCGGTCAACTCTCCCACATGGGGCAGGCCAAACAGGCGGGGCAGCCACAGCAGCACCACGGCACTGAGGGGGATGTAGATGCCCAGATAGGCCAGCGCACGGCCGGTCGTCACACGACGGCGGCGGCGGTTGCGCAGCCGCGGCGGAACTGCCCGCAGGCTGCGCTTGGCATCCTGCGCCGTGCCACCTAAGATGCCGATGCCGAGGAAGAGCGTCTGGTGGAGCACCAACATCAGCAACGCCGGCACCAGGAAACTGGTGAAGCCGCCCGATTGGCTGTAGAGCTTCACATCCTCGTAGGGGATGGGGGTGACCAGTTCATCGGCACTCTCGCCCGTGATGCCGGCCAGCGAGTAGCGGTCGAGCTGTATCTGCCTCATCTCGTCCACCAGCACCGCGCTCGCGCCGGTATAGACACTACGGTAGTAGAGGAAACTGCTCATGTCGCAGAAGAGACCGATACGCGCCGTCTCGTGGCGGGCCAGCCGCTGGGTGTAGTCGCGCGGGAAGTAGACGATGCCGTTGATGTCGCGGTCTTTCATCAGCCGCTCGGCCTCGGCCATGGTGCGGCATTTGTAGGCCACATTGACCTCGGGCGTGGCATCGAGCTTCTTCACAAAGCGGCGGCTGTCGTCGCTCTGCGACTCGTCCACCACGGCCACGGGCAGGTTGCGCACCAGCTCGTTCTTGTAGATGGCACCGAATATCAAGGGGTACAGCAGCGTGGCCACGACGAATATCAGCACCACGCCCCCATCGGAGAAGATGCGGCGCACCTCGCCCACATAGACATCCCAGATGTCGTGCAACGCCGACAGGGTATCCTCGTGGAGTTTCTTTATGCCTTTCATACGGCCAGCCCCTCCTCTCCTTTATATTCGCGGCGCATCTGACGCGCCATCAGCAATGCCCCCATCAAACCCGCCAACACGAACAGCAGCAACGCACACACATGCGGCCAGCACTGCGACCAGCCACAGCCGTAGAGTGCGGTCTTGGCGTATATCATGTAGTAGTGCCGCAGGGGGAAGAGGTTGCTGCAGGCCTGCAAGGGAGCTGGCATGCTGGTGACGGGATAGGAAAAGCCCGACATCGAGAACGACAGCGCACCATAGATGGCACAGAGGCAGACGGCCATGTGCATGTCGGACAGCAAGGCCGAGAGAAACACCCCCATGGCCTGCGCCGCCAGCACCAACAGCACAACGGCAAGCACCAACAGCCAAAAGCTGCCCAGCATCGTATAGTGGCAGGGCCCAAAGAAGATGATATTGCCCACGACGCCCAGCAGCGAGAACCAGAACGTGTAGGGCAGCAACTTGCCCGCCAGGGCACACAGCAGATTCCCATTGGCCGAGGCCAGCCACGCTTGCGCACTGCGCTCTTTCTGCTCCCGCGAGACTTCGTAGGCGGTGAAGAGCAGCACCATCAACGCCACGATGCCGGGCAGGATGGTGGTGAGCACATAGGGTTGGTAATTGGCGGTGGGGTTGCTCACCAGATGGGTGTCGAACTCGACCGGCTGGATGAGTCCCATAATCTTTTCGTCGGGCAACCCTTTCTTGCGCAGCACCTCGCGCTGCACCGCCGCCGACGCCAACTTGCCCATGGTGGCCAGCGTCTTGTAACTCAGACTGCCGGCCAGCAGGAAGGCGTTGTTGGAATAGAGCGCGACATGGGGAGTCTTGAAGTCCAGCATCTCGCTATAGGTCTGCTCGGGAATTTCGAGGAAAGCAAATATCTCCTGCCGCTGCATGGCCTTGCGCGCCTCGGCATGGGTGGGGTATACCGCCACCACCCGCACCCCCTGTGTGGCGTTGAACTCGTGACAGAGGCGGCGGGAGAGGTAGCTCCCGTCGTGGTCTACCACGGCCACCGGCAACTCCTCGGGTTGCCCTTCCTGCATGAGTGTCAGGAAGAAGAGATAACTGAAGGCAATGCCCAGCGTCATCAACAGCAGGTAACGCGGACTGTCGACCGCCCTGTGCAACTCGCGACGTATGGTATGGAGGAGATGGTTCATGAGGCTTTAATGACCGCCGTCATGCCGGGACGAAGGCCCTCAATGGCTTCCGTGGGCACCAATTTCAGGTCGAAACTCTTCACATCGTACTGGCCGTTGGTCTTTGTGGCGCGCCAGGTGGCGTAGCTGGCCATGGCCTTCATATTAGTCACCTTGGCGGGGTAGGTCTGCTCGCCGAGGGCGGGAATCTGTACCTGCACCACCTGTCCGGGCTGCAAACCTCCGATCAGGTCCTCGCGCACGCTGAAAGTGAACCACACATCGCTCATGTCCAGTATGTTCATCACTGGAGAACCCGTGCCAATCAGGTCGCTGCGCTTGGAAAAGATGTCGGTCACCTCGCCATCACAGGGGGCTGTGATGTAACGCTCATTGACGTACGAGGTCACCTCCCTGATGGCACCGTCGGCCTGGGCCACCAATGCGTTAGCGGCCTCCTTGTCCTCCTCTTGGGCACCGGCGCAGGCCAGGTCGTATTGCGACTTGGCGGCGTTGGCCGTAGCCACGGCAGCACGATACTGAGCCTCCACCTCGTCGCGCTTCTGGGCCGAGACGACCTTCTTGTCGTACAACGACTGTACACGGTCGTATGACTTTTTGGCGATGTCCACGCCTACCTGTGCTTTCTGCCACATCTCGTAGGCACCGGCAATCTGCTGCTGGCGGGCACCGTTCTGTGCCTTGGTGCTCTGCGCATTGGCCGCATTGCGGGCCGCACGGGCCTGCTGCATCTTGGCATCCACCTCAGGGCTGTCGATATAGGCCAGCGTATCGCCTGCCTGCACCGTCTGTCCCTCTTCCACATAGATGACGGCCACACGGCCGGGCACTTTGTTGGAGACCCGGTATTCCGACGCGGCCACCTCGCCTGTCAACATTTCCGGCTCGGGACGGAGGGCAATCCATCCCGTCAGGGCCACGACGGCCACGATGGCCAGCACCACGCCGATGCCTATCCACAATGATTTCTGACTTTTGTTCATGGTATTTCGTTTGATGATGTTTTACTTGTCTTGGTTCGCTTGTGTCGCACCGATGGCCTGGCAGAGGTAGAGGTGACTCATGCGAATCTCTATCTCGGCATCCGACACCTCGGTGCGAGCCGACAGCCAGGCCGTCTGGGCCTGCATGAGGTCGCTCGCGCTGGCCACACCCGCCTTGAAGCTCTCGTCGGCCAGCCGCAGGTTCTCCTCAGCATTGGCGAGGTTGCTCTGCGCCTGCCGCATCTTCTCGTTGGCCACCTGCAGCTCGAAGTTCAGTTTGTTGACCTGCAATTCGATTTTCTCCTGCGCCTCGGCCACCTGATACTGCACCTCCTTGCGACGATGCTTGGCGGCCTTGAGGGCATAGATGGCATCGGCATGACCGATGGGGATGTTGACCACCACGCCGGCGGTGAACATACCGCCGAACTCCTTCTGGAAACCGTTGTACATATTGGGGTTGGTCACCACATAGCTGCCCGTCAGCCCCACATTGGGCAGCAGGGCCGCGGTGGCCGCCTGAACGCCTGCCGCAGCCATCTTGTCCGACAGTTGCAGCATCTTCATCTCCTTGCGGTTGTCCCAGACCTGCTGCATGTCCACATCGTTCATCGGCTGGAAGTTGGACAGCACGGTGTCTTCCAACAATTCATATTCCGCGTTGAGCGGCAACCCACACATCTGGTTCAACAACATACGGCTCAGCGTCACACCGTTGGAGGCCTTGGTCAAGTTCATCTGCGCCTCGTTGAGTTTCACACGCACCTTCGTGCGGTCGGCCTGCGTGGCCACCTCGGCATCGACCATGGCATCGACATCCTGACTCAGCTTGGTCAGCAGGTCGCAATACTGCTGCGCCAGTCGCTGCTTATGCTGCAGCGAGATTACCCGCCAGTAGGCCTCGTCGACCGCAATGAGTTGCTCCTCCTCTTTCTGGCTGTACTGAATCTGCGCCAACTCGTTGACCGCATGGGCCGACTTGTACAACGCCCGCAACTTCCCGCCCATATAGAGGGGCTGTGTCACCGTCGCCGCGCCGGCGACGAGGTGCGTCATGTCGATATTCATGGCGTCGGTGATGTCGCGTCCCACAGCGTTGAGGTCGGCTTCCGCATCGGTGCGCCCAAAGAGCGAGGCCAGCTCCGCCGCCAGGCCCGGGTCCATGCCGCGCGCCTCCAGCCGCTCCTGCACGTTGGTTTCCACCCGGTTTGTGGCCGTGGTACCCATGTGGTTGATGCGGTCCTCCTGCTCATCGCTAAGCAGCCGGACGTTCTTCTGGTTCCATATGTAAGTGCCGTTGACCGAGAGCTTAGGGAAGAACTGGCTCAGGGCCATCTTCTCCAACGCATCGGCCTCAGCCACCTTCTCCTGCTGTATCTTCAACCCCTTGTTGGCCTCCAAAGCCCGATGCCGGCACTCGTCCAACGTCATTACCGTCTGCGCCGCCAACGGTCTTGCCCACCCTAGGGCCGTGACAGTAGTCACTATAAAAATCAATACCTTACACTTGTTCTTCATCTTATTTTTCTTGCCTTTTGTGAGTGCAAAATTACACACTCCGCCTGGGCCGGTGCCGTAAAAACCGTCCCAAACGGAAGAAAACGCCTCCCAAGCGTCCGGAAACCCGCTCGAAGCGGCCTTATGTCTGGTGGAATTTATATTTGATGAAACGCCATAGCCACCGCCTCGTCGTAACGGCGGAGGGTGGTGGATTTCATGATGGCCTTCTTCTGCTTGTGCGGGATGTCGAGATACTCCCAGAAGGCGTGGAGGCGGGAGAGGATTTGGCTGTCGCCGCAGAGGTGATCTGTGGCGTGACGATAGACGATGGCGTGCATGTCCTTCAGCACTTCGCGGGGCGCTCTGTCGCCCAGCAGCCACGGCCGCGCCAGCAGGCCACGCCCCAGCATAAACCCTTTCAGTCGCGGGAACTCGCCACGCAGTTCAGCCATCTGCGCGGGTTCCGTTATGTCGCCGTTATAGACCATCGGATGTTTGCACTCCTCATAAAAGCGACGGAACGCCTCGCGGTCGGGCATACCCTTGTACTGCTGCCGACCGAGACGCGGATGCAATGTGACATGAAGCAGCGGCATGTCGTTAATTATCGGCATGAGTGCCGCCCCCTCATCGACACATTCCTGTCCCAGCCGCATCTTGACAGAGAAGGTCACCTCGGGGCGGTGCTGCATCTCTCTCAGTATCTCCCCCACCCTGTCGGGGTGTTGCAGCAGTCCGCTGCCGCGCCCGGATTTCACCTGCATGGGGAACGGACAGCCCATATTGAGGTCTATCCTCCCCCACCCTTGACCTTGCAATGCATCGCAGAGGTGGGCGAACTCGTTGCCGTCGCGCGCTATCACCTGCGGCACTGTTGGCACTCCCTCGTCGGCCGCAGGGTCGGTATCCCGCAAGTCTTTCCGCCGAACCTCGCCACTCTCGATCCTCACAAACGGCGTATAGTACTCGTCCACCCCGCCGACACACTCGTGGTGAGCCCGCCGGTAGACCGCATCGGTATATCCTTGCAGCGGCGCGAAAGCGATGTAAAATCCGTTCATTCGTGTGGCACGGACAGCGGCGTGCCCTTCTGTGAGAGGTAGAACATATAGAGGATGGCGGGTTTGGTGCCACGGTTCTCGCCATGGTGGATAGTGCCAACCATCTCGACGACGGCCTCGCCCTCGTGGACGACCTTCTCCGTCCCGTCCTGCGCGACGATGGTCAGCTCGCCCTGTACCAGCACACCGCAGTTCATCACGTCGTGGTGGTGCCATCCGAGTTTCTTGCCAGCGGGGAACACATATTTCATCGCCACCAACTCGGGGCGTCCCTGCGGGTAGTCGGGCAGCGCGGCGCCGTCCCAGCTCTGCGACGTGCGGACGAGTTCCGTGGTCTCCACCGACTTCACCTCCGCCAGCTTCTCGCAGATACGGTCTTCGCGGATAATCTTCGGGGCCGACTTTCCGGCCAGCACTAAAATCTTTTTACCGTTACGGTAGATATGCAGCTGTCGCGAGCGCACCACGGCGGTCAGTTCAGGGTCGTCCTGCAGTGCCTGCCAGATGCGGTGGTATTCGCCGCCCTCGTCAAACAGCTTCCGCCGCAGGTGCGAGCACATATTGGTGGTGTCGATAGTTGTCATTCCTTATATGGTTTCATTTTGCAAAGATACGAGTTTTTCTTTGGTCGATAAGAATTATTTTCCATGATATGAATTCTGGTAACGCCAAACACTAATAACAGAGACGCATTCTTTTACAATAATAGTAAAAAGTAGTAAAAAACATAAATCTATAATAATTAAAAAATATTTTACTGATTAAGAAAAAGTTTGTATCTTTGCAGCGCCAAAAACTAATGATAGTAGCAAAGAATATACTAATAATAACTACACAGAATACACTAACAATAGTAATACAAAATACACTAATAGCAATAGGTAATCTATTACTTAATCTGATACTAAAAATTAATTTTATCAATAGTAAAACACCACCAATATGGCGACATTACAGGAAAAACTGGCAAAATCCATGGAGATATTGAAGGCATTCCAAGATTCCCATGGGGATAATTTGGTGATCCAAGGTGCTGATACATTAGGCCGGGTTCATACTGAACGGTTGGTGAATAGTGGATATCTGCAGATGGTCATCAAGGGTTGGTATATCCCATCGATGCCGGGAAGAGAAGGAGATTCCACAGTATGGTATGTGTCGTACTGGAGTTTCGTAACCTCATATCTAAACAAAAAATTCAATGAAGCGTGGTGCCTGTCGCCAGAGCTGTCGCTTTATTTTTATAGTGGGAATACAGTTATCCCAAAACAACTTATTGTTCGCAGTGAATCCGGTACGAACAACATTCTTCAACTTCCATTCGGGACATCCATTGTGGACATCAAAGCCACATTACCTCTGAATGTGGTCCAGGAATCCCGCTATGGAGTACGATTATATCCAATGGAATATGCCCTTTTGATGGTGGGGCCTGATTATTATCGACGTAATGCACTAGAAGCAAGGACGTGTTTGGCCAGTTTGAAAGATGTGTCACCATTGGTGTCGGCAGCCATTGACGGGGGACACACAACACGTGCGGGGCGCGTGGCTGGCGCGTTGCGTTCCATTGGCCGTGAGGAGATGGCCGACGAGATACTACGAATAATGCGCCAAGTGGGTTATACCGTGTCGGAAGAGAATCCGTTTGATGAGAATGTGCGGATGGTAGTATTTGCAGAATCGCCGTATGCATCTCGGATACGGCTGATGTGGATGCAGATGCGGAAGGTGGTAATGGAAATCGTAAATATTAAACCGGTGAAGCAAGATGCAGCATCCGTGTTGGCCATGATGGATGCGACATATGTGAAGGATAGCTACAACTCCTTGTCGATAGAGGGATATAAGATTACAGAGGAATTGCTGGAGCGTGTTCGTAGTGGTAACTGGAACCCGGCGAAAGACGAAGAAGACAAGGAACGCAAAGACGCGTTGGCTGCTCGCGGTTATTATCAAGCGTATGAATTACTGAAACAGGGGGTAGCTGACTGCTTTTCAGGTCAGGCACCTGCACAGTTATATGTCAAAGGGCATCAAAACTGGCACTTTCAGTTGTTTGAGCCGTGCATTAGAGCTGGCATAGTGAAAGCGACAGATTTGTTAGGATACCGCAAGAGTCAGGTATATATCCGAAACTCTATGCATACGCCTTTGAATCCAGATGCCTTGCTGGATGCAATGAGCACATTGTCGGATCTGATGACGAAAGAGGACAATGCATTGGTGCGCGCTATTTTAGGACATTTCTTCTTTGTGTATATCCATCCATACATGGATGGAAACGGGCGCACCGCTCGATTTGTGATGAACAGTCAACTGGTGACAGCGGGCTACCCTTGGGTAGTGGTCCCCGTGAATCGCCGTCAGGAATATATGGAAGCGTTGGAGCAAGCGAGCGTTTGTGAGAACATCGAAGCATTTGCACGATTCGTACAGAGTTTGATATAATCTAAGTTCGGCGATCAGGAGGCCGCCCGCCAGCGCTGGGAGAATCGCACAGAGGACTAACTGCTAAAGATTATTTTGCCAAATAAGAAAAGATTCGTATCTTTGCAGCGGGAAAATATGAGAACCAAAGACATGGATAAAACCACAGAAACAGTACCGGTTCGAACATTATTGATTGACGACTTGCGGTCAATAATCAACCGCGCAAGAGCGAATGTTGCCTTAAAAGCCAATGCAGAATTAATTCTGATGTTCTGGGAGATTGGTGAACGAATTAATCGCGAAGTCCTTGGCAATAAAAGGGCCACCTATGGGCAGCAAATTGTGTCGCAGGTTGCGACACAATTGCAGGCGGAGTTTGGCAAGAAAGGATTTGGCGTTAGAAGCATACGTAGGATGATGCAGTTTGCCGAATACTTCCCCGACAATAAGATTGTGTCGCAGGTTGCGACACAATTAAGCTGGTCTCATATTATTGAAATATTGCCATTCAAAGATGCCATTCAAAGAGAATTCTATTTAACAATGGCATCAACGGAACATTGGGGAAGAGATGTGTTGCGAGCAAAAATTGACGGCATGCTGTACGAGCGCACCGCCATTGCGACGAAACCAGACGAACTGATCAAACAGGAGCTGTCGGAACTGCGGGAGAGCAATGTCCTTACCCCAGACCTGGTTTTCAAGAGCCCCTACTTCCTTGAGTTTACTGGTCTCAAGGGGATGTACAGCGAGAAGAGCCTCGAGGATAGCTTGGTGGCGCATCTGGAGCAGTTTATACTGGAGTTGGGCAATGGCTTCACCTTTGTCGAGCGGCAGAAGCGGATGATTATTGACGGGGAGGACTTCTACCTCGACCTGCTTTTCTACCATCGTAGGCTGCACCGGCTGATAGCCATCGACTTGAAACTCGGCAAGTTCAAGGCGCAGTACAAAGGCCAGATGGAGTTGTATCTGCGTTGGCTCGAAGCCCACGAGATGGAGGCTGGCGAGGAACAACCCCTCGGCCTGTTGCTCTGTACCGAAGGTGGCGACGAGCAGATAGAGCTGCTGCAACTCGACAAATCGGGTATCAAGGTGGCACAGTATATGACCGAACTGCCATCCAAAGAGCTGCTGCAACGCCAACTGCACAAAGGCCTGGAGGCCGCCCGCCAGCGCTGGGAGAATTGCACGGAGGACTAATCGCTAAAGATTATTTTGTCAAATAAGAAAAGATTCGTATCTTTGCAGCGTGAAATTTACAGAAAAATATAAATAATATGTGGCCAGATAAGGAATCTGAAAGGGATTATTTGAATTATAGGTATATGGTTGATTTGATAGTGGATATTGCGACCAATAAATCGCTTTCACCTTCTACCATCGGTTTATACGGAGACTGGGGTAGCGGTAAATCAACCCTTATGAAACTTGCTAAAGATGCCATTGAACAGAAAGCAAAGGAAAGAAGCAAAAAATGGAAAATGAAGGATGGCGAAATGGATGTTGATATGCCCCAAACGCTTTGTGTTGAGTTTAATGGATGGCTGTTTGAAGGATATGAAGACACCAAAACATCTCTTTGTGGAACGATACTTGATGCCTTGGCTGACGAAAAACGATTTGGGCCAAATGTCGTTGATTATGCCAAAGAACTGCGAAAAAAGATAGATGTCAAAAAAATAGTAGGGAAAGGGGTAAAGTATGGCCTAGATTACTTCCTGACAGGTGGAATAGGAGCCCTTACCGATTTGACATTGAGCAATGTACTCTCTTCTATAAAAACCAATATGAATGACGTTCAGGCAAAAGATGTTGAAGAGGTGCTTTCCAAATTCAAAAAGGATGATAAAACTCGTACAGAAATAAAAAACTTCAGAGAAGAATTCTCCAAACTATTAAAAAAAAGCAAAGTAGAAAACCTTGTGGTTTTTATTGATGAGCTTGACCGTTGTTTGCCAGATACTATATTGGAGATATTTGAAGCAATACGATTATTCCTCTATGTAGATGGTATGTCATTTGTGATTGGTGCTGATGAACGATTGATACAGTTTGCTATAAAAACAAAGTACAAAGAGGTCCCAGGAAATAATCTTGATATTGGTAAAGAGTATCTTGAGAAAGTAATTCAATATCCCATTTCTATTCCTCCGTTGAATCATGCAGAGGTCAACCAATATTTATCGTGCCTGCTACTTGAAAATACGCTTATTGAAGAGGGTGAGTTTGACGCTTTTTTGAAAGTTGTTCATAGTATAGGACCTGATCAAGAACTGACTATCGAACTTTTAGAGAAGAATGTTCGCCAAATAACTGAAAAGTGCAAGCCTGACATGGCTTTTGCAAAACAGATTTCTTCGGTATTAGCTCCTAGCATAAATGGCAATCCACGCCAATGCAAGCGATTCCTCAATACTCTTTATATGCGGATGAATCTTGCCAAATCTCGAGGGATTGAGTTGAACAAAAATATTTTAGCCAAATTACTCCTTGCCGAGTATTTCAAGTCAGATTTCTTCGATGTTTTGGTAAAAGAGGCTAACTGGGATAATTTCAAGAGTTTTGAAAAAGGAGAGGCATTAGAGGACACTAATCCTTTTGCCGTCTGGAAAGACGATACATGGGTGAAAACATGGAACAATAACGGGACTATAATTGGTAATGAAAAATTAGATAAATATGTTTATTTCGCTAATATTAAGAACTGTTATAATCACTCTAAACTTGACATGCTGAGTCCAACAGCAAGAAAAAGTTTTGATCTGTTGGCCAGTGGAACGGACTCGGGAAGAAATCAAGGCGTGAAAATAGCCAAGGAACTTTCGGCAGGAGAAAAAGCTATCATTGCATCTGAATTGTTTGTAATTGTAGAAACTGCACCTGAGATGAATAATGAGGTGTTGCGTTCTTTTACAGATGTATGTGCTGAAGTTGACATGATGGATTATGCTTTAAAGAAATTAATGGAGTTGCCTGCCGAAAAATATACATTTGAAACATATGGACAACTAACAACCTTCTTGAATAAACTGGATGAGGAAAGAAAGACGCAATTGGTTTCATACTTGTCTTCAAATCAACAGCTGAATAATACTATTCAAAGAACAAATCAATTAACTAGTTCTTTCAAAAAGAAAAAATAATGGGAACATCAAGCCTCTATGGAGGACCAAAGAAAACGGTTCTTTTGCCATCGGATTACAATCCAGAAGAGACCCCTTGGAGTGTGGATCAGAATGTAGAACAGCCAGAACTATGGGAGCCTGAAAATGAGGATTCTAATAAGGAACAATTAGGTGGTAATTCAGATTCTAACAACCTAATGCTACTAGAAATATCATGGAGTGACATTCGACGTTCTATTACTCATTCCATGAATCACATGACAGCGAGAAATGTCAAAAAAGCTATCCGAAACTACACAAAAGCTCTTGGTGGCCATACGAATGCTACTCGACAAGCAAAGACAGCTCGACATACTGCTACTAAAATAATCAGTTACTTTAGTGGCACTCCAGAAACCATCCGAACTCGTTTTGAAAATGCTGGCATTCGATTTGAAAACCGCCCGACAAAGGATATACTCAATGACATATGCCTATTGTTAGCACCTATGCCTAATGACATTGAGGATTCTTTAGCCAATAGTGCATTGGATAAGACAATTGCAGATATTGCAATGGATGAGACGATAGATCTTAGTTTATTGGAAAGTTTCAGTGAGGAGCTACTTCAAAACATGGTGGGCGGTTTCATAAAGCATTATGTGTATGATAAACTAATCCAACAATCGGAACAAGGTGCATTGGCAAGATGCAATGATTTAGCGAAACTAAACAAGCTTGAAAAAAGCATCAAAAAGTATATAGATGGGATTGTGGATGGTATTGTTCCCGATTTCATTCGTTCGGGAATGGTCCAATCTGATATTAATAAAATGGTTGATGGTTTGTTTGATGCTGCTTATCAACAAATGGAGGAACTACAATGAAAAATAGTTTTGTTTTTATACTCTCAAACCACGATTGTTTTTCAATAACTGGGGCACAAAGAGTTAATATCAATGATTCTTCACAACTGCGCTATACTTTTTGGCATCCTCGGGTTGGTGGAGGAAGGAAACAAATGTATAAAACCCCTCAGTATTTCGCGGCTGAAGCTCTTGACCTGCTTTATCTGTCACTTGCGGTATTTTATGTTGACAAAAAAGTAAATCGAAAAGTACAAGATGATGCTTGGACACGTAATCTTGAGGTTTATTTACCTGTCAAAGAATATCAAAAATGGGAATCTTGCAAACAAATCATAACGGATGCATTGAATTATCTTACTGGCGACCACTGGTCTCTGCATTTTCGTGAACGTACAGATTTGACTGAAGATGAATATCGTTATAGGAAAGGACGCTATACTTATAGAAACTCAGTAAAATGGATTGACACAGACTCATTCTGTATGCTTTCTGGTGGGTTGGATTCCTTCATTGGCGCAATCAATCTACTTTGCGAAGATAAAAGTCCTGTTTTTGTTGGTAATTACAACGGTGGGAAAGGAGTTAAGAATTACCAAGATGCGGTTGTGAAATCTTTAGTTGCCCGGTACAAAGTCTCAGAAGACCACTTTTTCCGTTTCTACGCAGCCCCCGTTAGTTGCCTTGAGGACTCAACCAGATCTCGTTCACTAATGTTTTTTGCTCACGCCATAGCTGTGGCATCTGGGATGGGACATCATGTTGATTTATTTATTCCTGAAAACGGCGTTATATCGTTGAATATTCCTTTAACCGTAATGCGACTCGGAAGTCTGAGTACCCGAACCACCCATCCGTATTTCATGGGATTGCTGCAAAAAATCATTACACAATTAGGAATAGATGTTACCTTGAAGAATCCATTCCAGTTTCAGACCAAGGGCGAAATGATGATACGATGTTTGGATAAGATTTTTTTGAACGATAATTTCAATAAAACAATGTCCTGTTCTCACCCTGATCAAGGTAGGTGGACTGGCGACAAACGTCCTTGCCATTGTGGAACATGTCTACCATGTACAATTCGTCGTGCTGCCATAAAAGCTGCTGGCTTGACGGATAATTCTAACTATAGGGACCCGAACTATTTGAAGCCAGAAGCTCGTAAGAATTTGATATCATATCGTCAGGGTTTGTTAGAGAATAAATATCCTCTCTCTGCCATACAAATGTCCGGTCCAATATATGACGACTTTAAGCTTTACACTGAGTTATATGAGCATGGTATACAAGAAATGAAAGACTTTATTGATACAATATGATGGAGCACTTACATGATTCTCACTTTCATCTTGATTTACAACAAAACCGTACAGCTGCAATACAGCATATAGAGGACAATAGAATTTATACGATTGCTGTTACAAATTTACCCGACTTGTATCGACGTGAATCAGGTGGAGTGGCAAGTAAGTATATACGATTTGCCCTTGGGTTTCATCCAGAGTTAGTACACCAATTCAAGAATCAGATACCTTTGATGTGGACTTTATTGCCAAATGTCCGTTATATTGGTGAGGTCGGTTTGGACTTCGTCGATACATCATTTCAAAATGAACAGGTCGCTTTTTTTTCAGAATTGATAGAGCTTTGCAGAAATGATCATAACAAGATTATTACCATTCATTCTCGTAGAGCGGTGAAGCATGTAATAAGGATAATTGGAAAAAACTTTCAATTTAAACCGATTCTACACTGGTTTACTGGAAATAAAGAGGAGTTATTAAGTGCGATTGATGCTGGTTTTTACATTTCGGTGAATGGTATGATGATGAACTCAAGTCGGTTTTTGTCAATACTTCCAATAATTCCAGCTAATCGTATATTGGTTGAAACCGATAGCCCCTTTACACAATACTTAATAAACCATGCATCCACATTGAGAAGCATTGTATCCTCTATTAATAAGTTCAGGCCTGATGTTGATGTTTTTGCCAATTTTGACAATCTTATAACTGAATAATAAATTGTGAACAAAAAAAACTAAACGATGTTCCCTAATTAATTTGTACCTTTGCAAACAAAATAACAACCAAAAAAGACAACATATAGAAACAGAATAATAGAAGATAAATAACATAAAATAAAGCGTTTTTGCTTTTCAAGTGATTGGAAATCTGGACAATTTCTTATCCCAACGAGAAGGCAGAAATGCTCGCGGTGATATCCGTGGGCTTTCTCGTTTTGGGATATAGGCAGTCCAGAGCCTCCAATCAGACAGAAGTTCACGGATTTTTTATGCCTAGCAACGATAAAACAAAATCACAGATTAAGAGCCGCCAACGGGTGGCTCAACACGGCGAGGTGTTCACCAATCCACGCGAGGTGAATGCTATGCTCGACTTGGTGCGGGATGAGTCGTTCCGGCTCGACAGCCGTTTTCTTGAGCCCGCCTGTGGCGACGGCAATTTTCTTATAGAGATTCTGCGCCGCAAACTTTCACTTCTTTCTTCTGTAAAGTCTTTGACGGAATGGGAATTTAAGAGCCTTATTGCCGTGGGCTCTTGTTATGGGATCGAGCTGTTGGAGGATAATGCCGAGGCATGCCGGGAGAGGCTGTATCGCGAGGTGATTGACACATATTCCTGTTCACTGCACACCCCCTCCCCCCTTCGGGGTACTCCCCCTAACTTAGGGGGAGAGCCGAGTTACCTTAAGTCACTCAAATATATGCTGCAGAAGAATATCGTCTGCGGGGATGCGCTGACGTATCGCACTGCGGACGGTAAGCCGATTACTTTCTGTGAGTGGACTCCCATCGCGGGGAGTATGCAGTTTGCGCGACGCGACTTTCAGTTTGACTTTCTGGTCAACCAGACACACCAGTATTCTCTCTTCGACGAGCAGGGCGAGGCACAGAGCTTCGACGAACCTGTCAAGTCGTACCCACCAGTCCACTACACGCAATTGTTTACTCAAACAGAATAATACTTAACACGAATTACCGCGAATTATCCATTAATTATATGGCCAATTACATGGCAATTCGTGTAAAAAAGCACATAGAACATGAAAGAACGATATTCACCCGATATCTTGAACTGCTTGGCCAACCTCAGCAGTGACGAGGTCTTTACCTCGCCGGAGCTGGCCAACAGTATGCTCGATCTGCTGCCGCAGGAGTTGTTCCATAGTCCGAAGACTCGCTTTCTCGATCCCTGTGCGAAGAGTGGTGTCTTCCTGCGCGAGATTGCCAAGCGACTGCTTGCCGGGCTGGAAGCGGAGTTTCCAAACTTGCAAAAGCGTATCGACCACATTATGACCCGACAGGTCTTCGGCATCGCCTGTACCGACCTCACCGCCGAGATGAGCCGCCGGACGCTCTACTGCTCCAAACATGCCAATGGTGAGTACAGCGTCAGCACCGCCTTCCGCGACCAGCAAGGCAATCTCCGCTACGACCGCTGCCAGCATACTTGGAACGCGCAAGGCCGCTGTGAGTACTGCGGCGCCAGCAAAGGCGAGTACCTCCGCACCGACAGCCGCGAGACCTACGCCTATCCCTTTATCCATAAATCAATCAAAGAAATATTCAAGAAAGATATGCAATTCGACGTAATCATAGGCAACCCACCGTACCAGCTCGACGATGGTGGTGCACAGGCAAGTGCAAGTCCAATATACCAGTTATTTGTCATGCAGTCAATGAAGTTAAAGCCTCGATATTTTAGTATGATTATTCCCGCTCGCTGGTATGGTGGAGGTAAAGGACTTGATGATTTTAGGAAAGATATGATAGAGGATAAACGCGTCAGAATACTGCATGATTATATGAACGCCGCTGATTGTTTTCCTGGTGTGGAAATAAAGGGAGGTGTATGCTATTTCCTATGGGATATATCATATAACGATAAGTGTCATATCTACACACATACAGGAGAAAAGGTGATTGAACAAAAGCCAAGATTTTTAAAAGAAGAGGGTAGTGATGTATTTATTCGTTATGAAATTGGTGTAGATATTCTTAACAAAGTGAAGAAAAAGAGGGAAAAAACAGTTGATACCATAGTTAGTTCTCAGAAACCATTCGGATTAAGGACATTTGTTCAAGGAGAAGAGCATCCTTTTGCAGGGAGCTTAACACTTTACCAAAATGGAGGTGTTGGTTATATTGACCGTTTGCAAATCGAAAAAGGGAAGGAATTATTAAACAAACATAAGGTTTTTGTCTCACGGGCATATAATGCAGGTGATAATTATCCCCATCAAATAATAGGAAAACCCATTTACGGAGGGCCTAATACATGTTGTACAGAGACATACGTAACAATAGGGCCTTTCTGTGACAAGGTCAGCACAGAGAACTTTATATCATACCTTTCGACACGTTTCTTTCGATTCATGGTTTTTCTATCAAAGGTATCACAAATGGCTCCTGCAAAAGTCTACCAATTCGTCCCCCTCCAAGACTTCTCCCATCCGTGGACGGACGAGATGCTGTACAAGAAATACGGCCTAACGAAGGATGAGATTGCTTTTATCGAAAGTATGATACGACCGATGGAATAGGCCAACATCGCCGAAGGATCACCGAAGGATCGCCGAAGGATCGAAGAACCCACGTAGTTGCCTGACCGCAGGGAATGGCTTGCGTGGTAAGACCTGCGAGCACCACTAAATAGATTAACTATAGCGAGTCAACTTGATGAGCAAACCCACGCCGAGGGGAAAGACTCGGCAAAAAACAATAACAGAGCGCTCTTTGAAATAAAAATGTGATAGCAATGCAATAAAAACGACAACCTTGCGTTACAGATACAAAAGGAGATTAACATGACCGAAATAACATTAAGAGTCACTAACGAAAGCCTTCTGCCTAGTTTCCGCAAGTTGATACGGAGTATCGATGGTATAGACATTGTGCCCACTAAACGTAAACGCAAGAGCGGAATTGAGCAGGCACTTGAAGACGTTGCTGCCGGACGGGTGACCGAGTGGAAAAGTGCAGATGAAATGTTCAAAACATTGATGGCGGAGGCATAATGTATAGTGTACGAACCACAAAGAATTACGAGCGTGCTTTCAAAAAGTGTGTTCGTCGTGGACTGCCAATGGACAAGTTGGACAAGGTTGTGAAAACGCTTGAAGCCACAGGTACACTTCCTCAAAAGTATCGTCCCCACAAGTTGTCTGGTTTTGTTGGCAACAATGTCTGGGAATGCCATATACAGCCCGACTGGCTTTTGGTATGGCAACAATTCGACGAAGAACTGGTGCTGTTGATGCTCGACACGGGTACACACTCTGACATCTTCTAAACTATCACATCTTTATTTCTGCATAAGAGCGTCTGTTTGAAACGATAACGGACAAACTGATATATTATGCAGACGACAGAACAGATACTCCCCGAGATGCGGCGGGCGATGCCGCAGATTTATATGTACGACGACACGTCGTTTCCCGGTTGGATCAAAATCGGGCAGACGACGCGGGCTGACGTGCGGCAGCGCATCGACGAGCAGCACCCAATCACGGAACCGCACAAGACCTACCACTTGCTGTGGCACGACAACGCCTTCTATGCCGACGGCAGCGGCGAGAGCTTCAGCGACCACGACCTGCACGAAGTGCTGCGCCGTATGGGCAAGGAGCTGACTCTCTGCGCGAGGCCAAGGCCGCCTACGTGGCGGTGCGCCATCGCGACACCCATATCGAGACTGTGCGCGACCTCGACTATAAGATGCGCCCCGAGCAGGAGCTGGCCGTGCAGCAGACGGCCGACTACTTCGCCATGATGGATGCTGAAGAGGCCGAACGATGCAGGCGGGACGCCTGCGCTCCCAGGCCCAGCCACTATCTGTGGAATGCCAAGATGCGCTTCGGCAAGACCTTTGCCACCTATCAGCTGGCAAAGAGGATGAATGCAAAGCGGGTGCTGGTGCTCACCTTCAAACCCGCCGTGGAAGACTCGTGGCGCGACGACCTGCTGCGTCACCGCGACTTCGAAGGGTGGCGGTATTACAGTAGTCGTGACGCGGATGCCACTAACGCATTAACGCATTCACACACTAACGCATTCCCTTTGGTTGTCTTTGGCTCCTTCCAAGACTACCTCGGCAGAGACCGCTACGGTAACATCAAACCCAAGAATGAGTGGGTACACAGTATCAACTGGGACCTCATCGTATTGGACGAGTACCACTTCGGCGCTTGGAACGACAATGCCAAGAGTCTGCTCGACCTCGGCGATGCCGATGCCAAGCGTCGGCAGGCGGAAGAGGACGAGGTGATGAGCGAGAGCGGCATCGACGTGGAGAGCGGCCGCGCGTGGGACGACGAGGACATCCCCATCACCGGCAAGCATTTCCTCTACCTCAGCGGCACCCCATTCCGTGCTCTCGCCACAGGCGAGTTTATGGAGAACCAGATATTCAACTGGACCTATCAGGAAGAGCAGGCACGGAAAGAGGCCGTCGGCGGCCCCTATTTAGAGATGCCCACCATGGTGATGCTGACCTACCAGATGCCACAGGACCTCGGCGCCATGATAGAGCAATGGGATATGGACGGCTTCGACCTCAACGAGTTCTTCAGAGCCGAAGTCGTGCGCGACCGTAAGGGAGCGAACGGTGGCAAATCTGAAGGAGTTGCCACTTTCGTCCATGAAAAGGCGGTGCAGAAGTGGCTCGACATCATCCGAGGCAAGACGCCCATCTATGGCGACAGCAGTTCGCCGCTCAACGATCATCCGCCCCTGCCCTTCGAAGACACCCGTCTGCTCGACCTCTGCGCCCACACGATGTGGTTCCTGCCCAACGTGGCCTCGTGCGACGCCATGGAGGCACTGCTGCGACGTCCGGCCAATGGTTTCTACCAGACCTATCAAATCATCAACTGTAGCGGCAGCAAGGCCGGTATTGGCGTGGACGCCCTCGGACCTGTGCGCGATGCCATGGGCGAAAACCCATTGACGACACGCACCATCACGCTGACCTGCGGCAAGCTGACCACTGGTGTCACCCTTCGCCCATTGGGCGGACTGTTGATGCTTCGCAATTGCTCTTCGCCCGAGACCTATTTCCAGACAGCCTTCCGAGTACAGAGTCCCTGGACAGCCACCGACAAGGACGACCCCACAAAGAAGACCATCTTGAAGCCCACCTGCTATGTCTTCGACTTCGCCCCCAACCGTGCCCTGCGCGAGGTGGTGACCTACGCCAACCAGCTGGACGTCGACAGCAACCGCCGCATCACCGACAAGGTGAACGACTTCATCAACTTCCTGCCCATCCTCCAGTTCGACGGCAGCTCGATGAAGCGAGTGGATGCCACCGAGATACTCGACTTCGTGGACAACGGCACCAGCGGCACCCTGCTGGCACGCAGATGGAACAGCGCCCAGTTGGTCAACGTTGACAACGCCACTCTGCAACGTGTACTCGACAACCCCGAGGCGCTGGCTACCATCATGAAGATAGAGGGTTTCCGTGCCCTGGGCAACGACATCATTGAAAATATCGTCAACCGCGCGGAGCGGATAAAGAAATTGAAACGCGAGGCGGGTGACAACTCCAAGAAAAAGAAGGAGCTGACCGCCGAAGAGAAAGAATATCGTTCCAAACGGCGCGAGGTGCAAGAGAAACTGATGAAGTTCGCTACGCGCATCCCCATCTTCATGTATCTGACCGACTACCGTGAGGAGAGCCTCGAGGATGTCATCCGCAAACTGGAGCCATCGCTATTTGAACGAGTCACCGGCCTCACCATCGACGACTTCGACCTGCTACTGCGCATTGGTGTCTTCAACCGTGCCCAGATGAACGATGCCATCTTGAAGTTCCGCCGCTACGAGGATGCCTCGTTAGCCTATACCGGCGTGAACCGTCACGCTTCGGACACCCGCATCGGTTTGATGGACAGCACCGTGCCCATTGAGGCACTGGTGGAGTAATTATAGAAGACGTAAAGAATGTGTTAATGCGTTAGTGGGATACGTTAATGTAAGAATGGGGAATGTGGACATACGGCAGTGAAACTCCATGTTTTTCGCAAATAAATTTGCCGGTATCGGCAAAAAGTTGTATCTTTGCAGCGTGTTTTAATGATAAACTTGCCGACAGAATGGTATATTTATCTGTTATTCAGTATGCCGAAAAATATGGCATCAGTGAGCGTACCGCCCGAAACTACTGCGCCTCCGGGAAAATAGAAGGCGCATTCCTGACAGGGAAAACGTGGAACATCCCTGCCGACGCTCCGTTGCCGAAAAAAAACAGGCATAAATGCTCTCCGTTGCTTTCACGGTTGATTGAAGAAAAGGAGAGTAAACTCAAAGGCGGCATCTATCACCGCACACAGATTGACCTCACATACAATTCAAACCACATTGAGGGTAGTCGTCTGACGAAGGAACAAACCCGCTATATTTTTGAGACCAACACGCTCGGCATCACCACAGAGAACACCCGCATCGACGATATTATGGAAACGGTCAACCATTTCCGTTGTATAGACTATATCATCGACCATGCTTCAGGAAAAATCACAGAGGCACACATCAAGCATATGCACGGGTTGCTGAAGACAAACACGTCTGACAGCCAAAAGGATTGGTTTGCAGTAGGCGACTACAAACGACTGGCAAATGAGGTGGGCGGCAAGGAAACGGCGAAACCCGAAGAGGTACATAAAAGAATGAAAACACTGGTGTCTCATTACAATGCGTTGAAACAGGTGACGTTTGACGATATTCTGGACTTTCACGTACAGTTCGAGCGCATTCATCCTTTTCAGGATGGCAACGGCCGCATCGGACGTCTGCTGATGTTCTGGCAATGCCTGCAGACAAGTACGGTGCCTTTTATCATCACAGAAGAGTTACGCCTTTACTATTATCGCGGCATACAGAAATGGGGTGAGGTAAACGGATATTTGCGCGATACATGCCTAACGGCACAAGACCACTATAAAACATCGCTTGACTATTTCAAAATCAGATACTGATTTGCGGTCGACATACCGTCTTAACAAAAAAGCAACCGAGCCGCCCATCGGGTGGCTCGGTTTGCATTTCAATCCTTGTGGGATTATTTGTACTCGGCGATGATGCCGGGGATTTGGTCGGGGGTGAGGCGGCCATAGACCTTGTCGCCAATCATGGCAACGGGGGCCAGACCACAGGCACCAACGCAACGGAGGGTGTTCAGCGAGAACTTTCCGTCGGCGGTGCACTTGCCAATCTGCACGTTGAGCTCGCGAGCGAAGGCGTCCAGCACCTTCTCGGCACCACGCACATAGCAAGCGGTACCCAGGCAGACATCGATGGGATGCTCACCCTTGGGCTCCATGGTGAAGAAGCTGTAGAAGGAGACGATGCCATACACACGCGACACCGGGATGCTGAGCTCGTGGGCAACCACTTCCTGCACTTCGGCGGGGAGGTAGCCGAACTTGCCCTGCACCTGATGGAGGACATTGATGACTTCGCCAGGCTTGTTACCAAAAGATTTTGCAATCTCTTTGATGGTATTTATTTTCTCTGCGGATAACTTAATATTAGCCATTGTTATTTTGTTTTGGGTGATTGGTGATTAGTGACTAGTGAATCGACAAATGGGGATAATCTCCAATCTATTCACTCATCACTAATCACTCATCACTGATTATTTACTTTGTTGCTTCCAATTTATCGGACTTGTCGAAGTAGTGCGTATGCAGCTGCTCGTGGCTGAGATGACCGCAGGGTTCGCCGTAGTACTCCTTGTAGATCGCCAAGACCTCGGGGTTCTCGTGGCTCTTGCGGATGGGCTTGCCCTCGTCCTCGCGGTAGATGG
Source organism: uncultured Bacteroidales bacterium (assembly GCA_905234695.1). Classification (GTDB taxonomy): domain Bacteria; phylum Bacteroidota; class Bacteroidia; order Bacteroidales; family P3; genus Colimorpha. Next base: position 50,006 of record CAJOHZ010000003.1, read on the forward strand.
CTTCCATGCGCTTGCGGATAATCTCGCTGTTGCCGTGGTGGTAGGGCTGGCCGGCACCGCCGATGCAGCCGCCGGGGCATGCCATGACCTCGATGAAGTGGTAGCCGTTGGGGTTGCCCTGGCGCACCTGCTCCATCATCTTGCGGGCGTTGGCGAGGCTGTAGACGACAGCAATCTTCAAGGGGAATCCATCGACATCGATGGTAGCTTCCTTGACACCGTCGAAGCCGCGGGTCTCGTGGAACTCGACCTTCGGAAGGGTCTTGCCGGTATGCACCTCGTAGGCGGTACGGAGAGCAGCCTCCATAACACCGCCGGTAGCGCCGAAGATAACGGCGGCACCTGTGGACTGGCCGAGCGGGCTGTCGAAGTCCTCTTCGGGCATGTCGTTGAGGTCGAGGTTGCACTGACGGATCATGTGAGCCAGCTCGCGGGTGCTGAGGGTGAAGTTCACATCGGGATCGCCGTTGACGGCCAGTTCCTCGCGGGCGCGCTCACTCTTCTTGGCGAGGCAGGGCATGATGGAGACGACGATGAGGTCCTCACGCTTCACACCGAGCTTGGGAGCCAGGTAGTTCTTGGCGACAGCGCCGAACATGCCCTGGGGCGACTTGGCGGTCGAAGGATATTCAAGCAGATCGGGGAAGTTCTTCTCGTAGAAGGTAACCCATGCGGGGCAGCAAGAGGTGAACATAGGCAGTTTCACGGGCTCGCCAGCGAGGGCTTTCTTCAGACGGCCGAGGAGCTCGGTGCCTTCCTCCATGATGGTGAGGTCAGCGCTCCAGTCGGTGTCGTACACCTGGTCGAAACCGAGGCGGCGGAGGGCAGCAGCCATCTTGCCGGTGACGATCTCGCCGGGTTTCATGCCGAACTCTTCGCCGAGGGCGACGCGGACGGCGGGAGCGGTCTGGACAACGACCTTCTTGGTCGGGTCGGCGATGGCCTTGAGAACATCGCTGATGTTGTCGACGAGGGTGAGGGCACCCACGGGGCACACCTGGACGCACTGGCCGCAGTTGACGCAACTGCTGTCGCCGAGGTTCTGCTCGAAGGCAGGCGACACGACGGCCTGGAAGCCACGGTTGACACCGCTCAGGGCACCGGCGGTCATGAACTTGTTGCACATGGTCTCGCAGCGGCGGCACATGACGCACTTGTCCATATCGCGGTAGACGCTGAGGGTGCTGTCCTTACGTAGACGCTGAGGGTGCTGTCCTTACGGTAGGTGGACTGAGCACCGCGGAAGGGAATTTCCTTGATGCCGAGGCGTTTGGTCAGACTCTGCAGTTCGCAGTCGCCGTTCTTCTCGCACTGGAGGCAATCGTTGGGGTGGTCGCTGAGGATAAGCTCAACGACAGTTTTGCGGGCGTTGATGACGCGGGCGCTGTGGGTCAGCACTTCCATGCCTTCCATCACATCGGTGGCGCAGGCGGGGGCCAGGTTGCGGCGACCCTTGACCTCGACGACACAGACGCGGCATCCGCCGGGTTTGTTTTCAAAATTCATCCCATCGAGCTCGAAATGGCACAGGGTGGGAATATCGATACCGTTCATGCGGGCAGCCTTGAGAATAGTGGTGCCTTCGGGAACCTGAATCGGTTTGTTATCTATGGTGAGATTAATCATTTTGTTTCTTTTGTTTTAGGGTGATTAGTGATTGGCGATGAGTGATTAGACATTACCATTTGTCATTTCACGATTCACTTTTCACTTGTCACTATTCACTAATTTATTTAATTGAGATTGCACCGAATTTGCAATTGTTGATGCAGGCACCGCACTTGATACACTTGGCGCTGTCGATGGCCATGGAAGCCAGCTTGTGGCCGGGGGCGGTGTAGTCGGTACGGCTGATGGCCGACACGGGGCAGCCCTTGGCGCAGGCGCCGCAGCCGATGCACTTCTCGCGGTCGATGACATAGCTCATGAGTTTCTTGCAGACGCCGGCACGGCACTTCTTGTCGACCACGTGCTCCACGTACTCGTCCCAGAAGTTGTCGAGGGTGCTGAGCACGGGGTTCGGGGAGGTCTGGCCAAGGCCGCAGAGGGCGGTATCCTTAATGACAGCGGCGAGGTTGCGCAGTTCCTGGAGGTCTTCCATGGTACCGCGACCGTCGGTAATCTTCTCAAGGATTTCGCAGAGGCGCTTGTTGCCGATACGGCAGGGGGTGCACTTACCGCAGCTCTCCTCGCAAGTGAATTCGAGGTAGAACTTGGCGATGGCGGGCATACAGCTGGTCTCGTCCATGACGACCATACCGCCGGAGCCCATCATCGAACCAGCAGCCACGAGGCTGTCGTAGTCGATAGCGGTGTCGAGGTGCTTGGCAGTCAAGCAGCCGCCCGAAGGACCACCGGTCTGGACAGCCTTGAACTGACGGCCACCCTTGATGCCGCCGCCGATTTCGTAGATAATCTCACGCAGGGTGATGCCCATCGGGACCTCAATCAGACCCACGTTGTTGATCTGACCGGCCAGGGCGAACACCTTGGTACCTTTAGACTTCTCGGTTCCGATGCTGCTGAACCATGCGGCGCCCTTGGTGATGATGACGGGCACGTTGGCGAAGGTCTCGACGTTGTTCACGTTCGAGGGCTTGCCCATGTAGCCGCTGACAGCGGGGAACGGGGGTTTCAGCGTGGGCTCGCCGCGCTGGCCTTCCATGGAGTGGATCAGAGCAGTCTCCTCACCGCACACGAAAGCGCCGGCACCATAGCGGAGCTCGATGTCGAAGTTGAAACCAGTGCCGAGGATATCCTCGCCCAGCAGGCCGTACTCGCGAGCCTGGCGGATGGCAATCTTCAGACGCTCGATGGCCAGAGGATATTCAGCGCGGATATACACCAGACCCTTGCTGGCGCCGATGGCGTAACCGCAGATGGCCATAGCCTCGACGATGCTGTTGGGGTCACCTTCCAGGATGGAACGATCCATGAAGGCACCGGGGTCACCCTCGTCAGCGTTGCAGATGACATACTTCTGGTCGGCCTTGTTCTTGGCGCAGAGTTCCCACTTCAGACCGGTGGGGAAGCCGGCGCCGCCACGACCGCGAAGGCCGGAAGCCTTCACCTCGGCAATCACCTGTTCGGGGGTCATCTCGGTCAAGCACTTGGCCAATGCCTCGTAGCCGCCGCGGGAGATGCACTCCTCGATATTCTCGGGATCCACAAAGCCGCAGTTGCGCAGGGCGATACGGATCTGCTTGCGATAGAAGTCCATGTGCTTGGAGTCGCTCACATGCTCCTTGTTCTCGGGGTTGGTGTACAGCAGATCGCCGACCTTACGACCCTTGATGAGGTGCTCGTTGACGATGCGCTCGACATCCTCAGGCTTCACCTGGGTGTAGAAGGTGTTGTCGGGCATAATCTTGACGATGGGGCCCTGTTCGCAGAAGCCGAAGCAACCGGTCTTGATGACCTGCACTTCGTCCTGCATATTCTTTTCCTTCAGTATTTTCTCGAAGTTTTCGATAATCTGCAGGCTGTTGCTGGATTTGCAACCGGTGCCGCCGCAGATAAGAACGTGGTTTTTGTATTTTGCCATTTCTTGTGATTTTGGGTGATTAGTGATTTGTGATTAGTGATTGGAGAAATGAGTTGTTACATCAAGTTCTATTCACTACTCACCATTCACTATTCACTAATTTACTTGTCAATCGTTTCGTAGTTCACGGGGATGATACCCTCGACCAATTCGCCATTCATAACATACTTGGTCAGGATTTCATCGGCGCGGTCGTTGTCGACATGGCCGAAGACAATAGGATCTTTGCCAGGGACACGCACTTCCAGCGTCGGCTCGGCATGGCAATAGCCCATGCAGCCCGTCTGCGTGAAAACAGCGGCAATCTTCAGTTCCTCTGCCTTGGCCATCATGTGTTCCATAACTTGCTTGGCACCGGCGGCGATACCGCAGGTGGCCATGGCGACTTTGATTTGCACAAGCGACTCAGGATGTTCGGCTTTTTCACGAATCTCCAAGGTCGACTGGAGCTTTTCCCTCATGGCTTTGAGGTCAGCTAACGATTTTACTTTTGTCATGTGTAAACTCCTTATTTGTTTTGGATTAATATTATATTATTGCTAATTAAATAGTTATACTTTATCCGCACGCAGAGTGCGGACTTGCAAAGATACACATTTTCTGCATATATAATAACTTTTCTAGAAAATATTTTTTGCGCCCATGCGTTATTACTGTAAACATGCAACTTACAAGTCCACTATCCGACCTTCAGCGGCAAGCCTCCCTTCTCCGCACAGAGATGGAGTACGAACGCGAAACGTATGCCGCCCGTCTCGCCGACAGCGCCCTCTCCGGGCGGGTACACGAGGCGGGATGCCTCTATCCCGTCACCCTCGGCGAAAGCCGATACAACGCTCTCGACCAGTTGCTGTTGACCCTCACATTCACCCCCGACGACGATACCGAGAATGACTTCGAACCCGGAAAACCCGTTGCCTTCTTCCACCTCACCGACAATGCCGCCAAGGAACTTCCGCACCAGTGTTATATTGAACAGGTGGGCAGCGGATTCCTCACCGTCTCCGTGCCCGGTCGGAGCGCATTGATGTCCCTCCGCGACACCGCCGACCACCGACTGCTAGGAGTGCGGCTCTGCGTCGACACCACCAGCTACCGCGTCATGCTCGACGCCCTCCACGAAGCCTCCCGCAACGAAAACGAGCGGTTCGTCCACCTCCGCGACACCCTTTTGGGCACCCTGCAGCCGCAGTTCCGTTCCCTCCCCCGCATTTTCCTCCCTTGGCTCAACCCCAGCCAGCAACAAGCCGTGCAGCAGGTCATCGAGGCCCGTGAGACCGCCATCATCCACGGCCCTCCGGGAACAGGAAAGACCACCACCCTTGTCGAAGCCATCATCGAAACCCTGCGCCACGAGACGCAGGTGCTAGTCTGCGCCCCCAGCAACGCCGCTGTGGATTGGATCAGCGGACAACTCTCGCGCCGCGGCGTACCCGTTCTGCGCGTAGGCAACCCCCTGCGTATGAGCAACGAAATGCTTGACTGCAGCTACGAGCGTCGTTTCGCCGCCCACCCCGACTATGCCGAACTCTGGAGCATCCGACGCACCCTCCGCGACAGCCAAGGCAAGGGGCGCGAACAGCAGGCCCGCCTGTCGAAGCTGCGCGACCGCGCCACCGAACTGGAGATACGCATCAACGCCGACCTCTTCGACCAAGCCCGTGTGGTGTCGTGCACCCTCATCGGCAGCGCCTACCACATCCTCGAACACCGCCACTTCCCCACCCTCTTCATCGACGAAGCCGCCCAGGCCCTCGAACCCGCCTGCTGGGCCGCCATCCTCAAATGCGACCGCGTCATCTTCAGCGGCGACCCGCAACAGCTCCCGCCCACCGTCAAATGTCCCGAGGCCGCGCATGCGGGGCTTTCCGTGACCCTGATGCAGAAAGTGACGGAAACCAAGCCCGCCTGCGTCACCCTCCTCACCGTGCAGTACCGTATGCACCGCGACATTATGGGCTTCTCCTCCCGATGGTTCTACCACGGCCGCCTCACCGCCGACCCCGCCGTGGCCGACCGGCTGGTATCGCCCCTCGACACCCCGCTGACATGGGTCGACACCTCCCAATGCCGTTTCGGCGAACGCGCAAGCCGCACCGGCAGCCGTTCCAACGCCGAGGAGGCTCGGTTGCTTATCCACTCCCTGCGCGACTACATTGACATGATAGGGTTTGAAAAGATTCAGAACGAGCGCACCGACTTCGGCATCATCTCGCCCTACCGCGCCCAGGTGCGCCTCGTCCGGCGGCTGCTCAAACTGCAGAAATTCTTCCGCACCATGCGCCATCAAATCACCGTCAACACCGTCGACGGTTTCCAAGGGCAGGAGCGCGACGTCATTGTCATCAGCATGGTGCGCGACAACGACGAAGGAGCCGTTGGATTCCTCGGCGACCTCCGCCGCATGAACGTGGCCATGACCCGCGCCCGCATGAAACTCATTGTCGTCGGCAACGCCGAAACCCTCTCACGCCACCGTTTCTACGCACAACTGGCCGAGTGGTTCCAAGCCCACGGCGACTTCGTCACCCTCCCCGCCCCCGACGGGGAACAGGAAACTGTTTGAATTTCACCCAAACAGTCCCTCATAAAACAAAACTATCTTGTCCGTGGCGGCTCGCCGTCCACAATGGGGTCGGCGCCCCACACGGCGCTGGTGGCCGCGAGACACTCCTGACGGGTGATGTCGTCCAGCCGCTCCAGATGGCGCTGGTAAAACACACAGCGCGTCAGGCCCACCTGCTTGCAGACTACATCGGTGGCAAAAGCCTCGCAGGTCGGCGCACCGCACATGCCACAGTCCACCCGCGGCAGGTACATCTTCAACTTGTTGATCATCTCCAGTTTCTTGAACGCCTTGGACATATCCTTGTCCAGCACCAGCATCGAGCGCGGCTGCACCGCCTCGACACCCACGTTTTCCAACAGATACTCCTTGTAGGCATCCATCTCGCGGTCGCGAGCCATCTCGCCGTTGCGTTCCCGCTCGGCAGCCTTGCGTGCACGGGCATACATCCGCTCGCCACACAGGAAACGGTTCTCACACGACAGCATGGCACCGGCACAACTCTGGTCGCAGGCCCTCAGTTCAAGAAACTCCACTCCCTCGACCTCGTCGTTCTCCAACTTCTCCAGGAAGTCCATCACATTCTCTATGCCGTCGATGGCGTAGGAGCGTTTGGCCATGCAGATGCGCCGCTCACCGTTGGTGAGGGTCGACAGGATGGCATCGGCCGACAGGCGTGGGGTCTTCAACTGGGCGTATTCGTGGTTTTTGCCCTGCTCCTTGATTTTGCGGTACACCTTGTTGAACAGAGCATCCATATTGATAACCCCATCGATGATGGAACGTTTCTCGCCCACGGGGTTCTTCACGGCGGCAATCTTGGCCGCGCAGGGGGTGACATAGAAAATGCCTATCTCCTCGCGCGGGATACCGCTGTCGGTAAGGGTCTTGATGGCATACATGGCCGAAATGTCCAGCGGAGCCTTCACGGGGATGATATTCTCCACCAGCGAAGGAAAGCGAATCTGGATAAGGCGCACGATGGCGGGACAGAAACTCGAAATCAACGGCTCCTGGTCTTTATGTTTTTGGGCGTAGCGGTTCTTGGCGTCGGCATAGATGCCGGCCGCCGACTCCACCTCGAAGACATGCTTGAATCCCAAATCCTTCAACGCGGCATAGATGCGCGACACGCGGATGTCGTCGGGGAACTGTCCCAAAAACACCGACGGCACCAAAGCGATGGAATGGGGAAACTCATGCACCTTCTTGAAGTCGTCCTGCTTGATGTAGATGGCATCCACCGGGCAGGCCGAATGGCACTTCCCACAATCAATGCAACGCTCTTCCTGGATGGCGGCCTTGCCGTTAAGGATACGGATAGCCTCGGTGGGGCATACCTTCATGCAGCGCGAACAACCAATACAGTTGCCATTGTCGATTTCAAGTGCGTGGTAAAACATTTTCAAACGAAATTAACTTCCATCTCCACGGTGGTGCCGACGCCCACCTCGGAGGTAACGTTGAGTTTGTCGACATTCTTCTGCATGTTGGGCAAACCCATGCCGGCGCCGAAGCCCATGTCGCGCACCTCGGGCCGCGCGGTGGAGTAGCCCTCCTGCATGGCCAAGGCGATGTCGGGGATGCCCGGACCCTTGTCGGCCACAACCATCCGGATTTTGTCGGCCTCGATGTCGACCAGCACCTTGCCGCCATAGGCATGGGCGATGGCGTTCACCTCGGCCTCATAGAGAGCCACCACAACGCGCTTCACCACCTGCGGGTTCACGCCAATCTGTTTTAGGGTTTTCTTCACCGAACTGGACGCGGTGCCGGCATTGACAAAATCGCCTTCAATTACTGTGTATTCCTGGTGCATTTCGTAAATTGTTATTTAGTACAGCGGTTTCACACCTGCCTCGTACAGCAGGCCGCAGGTCTTGAACATGGAATAGGCGGTGGCAAGGAGCACCATGCCGTTCTCCTCGGCCAGCTCCACCATGTCCTCGGTGGGCTTCTTGTTGCGCACGAAGACCACAATGTCCAGCGTGGCCATGTCGCAGGTGCGGATGGTCTGCACATTGCACAGTCCCGTGACGAGCATCGGCGTCTCCTTCAAAGTCAGCACGTCGCTCATCAAGTCGGAGGCGAAAGCGGTCTCCACCTCCTCGTCCAGACGCTCCTCGCCAAGGTATACGGAAGCGTTCAGTATCTTGATTATTTCTCTCAATGTCATGTCGAAAGGGGTTTTCTGGTAGTTTTTATTGTTAGTTTGAGGGTGCAAATATACGACTTTTTTAGAAAATAAACGTTAAATCGGCAAAAAATATTCCGTCGGACGCCGCCACAATAAGCTGCGCCCCGTTGCGTTATATTAGGGTATGACAACACCTCGCTATCTGCAACCGGGCGACTGTGTGGCCCTTGCGGCCACGGCCCGCAAAGTGTCGCCCGCCGAGATGGATGCCGCCGTCCGCCTCCTCACCTCTTGGGAACTCCGTGTGCGGCAACCCGAAGGGCTGTATGCCGACTGCCACCAGTTCGCCGGCGACGACCGTACCCGCGCCGCCCTCCTCCAACAGCAACTCGACGACCCCAACGTGCGCGCCATTGTCTGCGTCCGCGGCGGCTACGGCACCGTCCGCATCATCGACCGGCTGGACTTCTCTCGGTTTGCCCACAACCCCAAATGGATTGTGGGTTATAGCGACGTCACCGTGCTCCACAGCCATGTCCACCGCCATCTCGGTGTCGAAACCCTCCACGCAACCATGCCCATTGACATCCCGCCCGACGCAGACCGTACCTCCTACCCCGCCACCGACACCCTGCGCCGTGCCCTCTTCGGCGAAGCCCTCACCTACCGTTTCGACCCTGCCAACGGCAACCGCACTGGCGAAGCCGAGGCCCCTCTCGTGGGCGGCAACCTCTCCATACTCTACAGCCTCTGCGGCTCGCCCAGCGACATCGACACCGATGGCAAGATACTCTTCATCGAAGACCTTGACGAATACCTCTACCATATCGACCGCATGATGCAGAACCTGCGCCGATGTGGCAAATTGGCCCGCCTGCGCGGGCTCGTGGTCGGTGCCCTCAGCAAGATGCACGACAACACCATCCCCTTTGGCCGCACCGCCGAGGAAATTGTCGCCGATGCCGTCCGCGACTACGACTATCCTGTCTGTTTCGGTGCCCCTGCCGGCCACATTGGCACCGACAACCACGCCCTTATCCTCGGCCGCACCGTCCAACTGCGGGTAACCGCCAGCGAGACGATTCTCGGAAGTAATTGATAACCAAAAGCGAACGCATATTGAATTTGTTCACTATGCCGAGCCAAAGAACCGTCAACAAAGTTTCCTCTCACCTTTCGCTTCTCACCATTCACCTCTCACAACCTTCTCTCGGTGTTCCTTTTATGATCCTTTTCCCTTCCTTCGGTTCTTATCTTACACATTTCCAACTGTTCTCCCTCTGTTCTCCCCTATATACGTTGGAGAACTGTTGGAGAAGTGTAGGAGAACTGTTGGAGAACAACCGAAGGAACACCGAAAGATCACCGGAAGATCACCGAAGGATCACCGAGACCACTCCCTTGTCACCTGGTAGCCGTAGCGGGGCCAATTAGGCACTAAGGAACATATAAGGGCTAGGTGACGGGGACAGATTTCCGTTATTTCAAAAAAAAGTTGTATCTTTGCATTTTCAAAGCGACAGCTTATGCTGCTGATACATGTACCGAAACTGACCAACAGGCTGGGGTATACGCTCCATGTGGTGATGCACGACCTCCTGCACACGGATTTCTCCACCACCACTTCCGAGGAGGTGTACTCACGCCACGAGGGGCCTCGCCTGTGCTACGGTCCCCGACGGGTAGGACCCGAGGGGGACATTCACCTCAAATCGTGCCACCTGCTGTTCGAAACCACCATCGAGGAACAGGACTGCCATTGCTTCCGCCACGAGGGACAGCCGGCGTTGTTCCCGGTGTACGGACGCGACATCGCATTGCCATTCGACCCACTGGCGGCGATCTTCTACATGCTGTCGCGCTACGAGGAGTACCTGCCCCATCGCAACGACGAACACGGCCGTTTCCCCGCCACCGAGAGTCTGGCCTGGCGCGAAGGATTTCTGGGTACCGCAGTGGTGGACCGATGGGCGCTGATGGTGCGCGACATCATCCTGCGCCGTTACCCGGAAGCCTCTTTCGGCGCCCGCCCCTTCGAGTTTGTGCAGACGGTCGACATCGACGCCGCCTACTGCTACAAGAACAAGAGCCTGCCACGGGTATTGATGGGAATCGTCCGCGACTTCCGCCAACCCCGCGAGGTGCGCCGTCGGATGCGGGTGATGCGTGGCAAGGAGCATGACCCGTTCGACACCTTTGAGTATATCCTCGAACTCAAGGAGCGCACCCGCCATTCGCACCTGGTGTTCTTCCCCCTGCTGAGCGACTACGACATGTACGACAAACCCACATCGTACCACAACGACGAGTTCCGCCTGCTGTTGCAGCATCTGGGCGACTATGCAAAGCTGGGCATCCACTGCTCGTATTATTCCTCCGACGAGCCCGAGCGCATCGAGACCGAAATCGAGCGGCTGAACGACATCCTACACCGTACCATTGTCCGCAATCGGTTCCACTTCATCCGTTTCCGCCTGCCCACCTCCTACCGCCTGCTCGTGCGCTACGGCATCCGCCACGACTACTCGATGGGCTTTGCCGACCTATGCGGCTTCCGCTGCGGCACCTGCTCGATATTCCCGTTCTACGACCTCGGGTCCGACTCTGAGATGGAACTATATATCCATCCTTTCGCGGCCATGGACACCACTCTCCACAACCACATGCAGCTCGGCCCCGAAGCCGCCACAACACAGTTGCACGCCCTCGTCGACGAGGTGCGTGCCGTGGGAGGGACTTTCAGCTGCATCTTCCACAACCAGAACCTCTGCGACGACTACGGCTGGCAAGGTTGGCGCGCCGTCTACGAGGATTTGATGCTGTACACCCGCTAACCGTCCCGAAAACAAGCACCATGATAAACTACAAAGAGAAACTGCACCCCATCCGGGCCTTCGTGTTCGACTTCGACGGCGTGATGACCGACGGGAGTGTCTGGACTTATGCCGACCGCGAGACCGTGCGGTGCGGCAACATCAAGGACGGCTATGCCCTGCAATACGCCGTCAAGAAGGGCTATATCGTCGCCATTATCTCGGGAGCCACCTCCCTCAGTATCGACCACCGCATGGCCGCCCTGGGGGTGACGCAGTGTTTCACGGGCTGCGCCAACAAGATGAGCACCTACCGCCAGTTTCTGGCCGACAACGGGCTGGAGCCCGCCGAAGTGGTATGCATGGGCGATGACATTCCCGACTACGAAATCATGTCGCACTGCGGCGTGGCAGCCTGCCCCGCCGACGCGGCGGTCGAAATCAAGGAGATCAGCGACTACATCTCCCCCTTCGGTGGCGGACGGGGCTGTGTGCGCGACATCATAGAACAGGTGTTGCGACTGCACGGAAAATGGTTCCACCCCGACGCCGTCAACTGGTAGTACACATTATTTCCCACTGTATATACACACGGATATTTATAGAAATATATTCATATTCCTCGTCGCGCTGATGCCGCTGTGCCTGCCGTTGCAGGCCCAGCCGAGCGTCGCCACACCCCAGGGAAAGGTCCGCACCATGTGGGGCACCTACTATGCCGACTATTTTGTGGGGCGAAAGACCTCCTGCGGTGAGGTGTTCCGGCAAAACCAATATACCGCCGCCCACCGCACCATTCCCTGCGGCACTTACCTGCTGGTTCACAATCCCTACACGGGACTGGAGGTGGTGGTGCGGGTCAACGACCGCTGCCCACGGCAAAACGTGCTGGACATGACCAAACTGGCCATCCACACACTGGGCATCAAGGGAGCCCGCCGAGTGGAGGTAACCTTTCTCGACGAGGAGACTGGCCACCGCCTGTGGGCCGCGCAGGACACCCTGGCAATGACCGCGGAGGAATATCTGGCCTTCAAAGACCGCAGCCGACACCGACGCATCACCCCCTTCGACACCCCCGCCGAGCTAGCCAGCCGCCTCCCCGAAAAGTGCCCCCCACAAACCAAACCCAAATCCGCCGGGAAACTAACCGGAAAAGCGCCCGAGGTGGCCGAGGCGGTAGTGACAGAAGAGGAGGAACCCGAGACCGAACTGGACAAGCCGACACCCGTGGTGGTACAGAGCCAGCCGGCTGTCATCATATCGGCACAAGGAACCCCGCGCGACACCGTGACCGACGACGACTCCACCCCTGCCAAACAGCGGAAATACGACATCGAACTCTGTATCGTAGGCTCGCACAGGGCCGCCATGAAGGTCATCGACCGCCTGCCCGCCAACCTGCAGCGAAAGACCACACTGGAATACGTACATCACCGAAAACAGGTACGCGTCGTCCTTACGTTGGCGTCGTCGCGCAGCCATGCCGTCCGCACCCAGGAAATGCTGCTTGAAGACTTCCCCGACAGCTACCTTTTCATCCACCAAGACCCACACAAAGCGACGGAAAAACCCTAGTCCGGACCCCCCGAAATGAAAAAAAAGAGAAAAAAAATAAAAAAAAAGCGTGCCATGTAAATAATTATTCCTATCTTTGCAAGTCAAAACTTTGTATGCTTTCCCCCCGGAGAAGCATTCAAAGTATATACATACACAACAGAATATTAGATATTTAGATGATATTGTCATGAACGTGCACATGAAAATCAAGGCATGGAAAAAGCTGTCACTTTTGGTGATTGCAATGGGATTTTCATGTGTTGCCACCGCCCAGCAGGAGCCTCAGTTCACAGAATACATGTTCAACCGGATGTCGTACAACCCCGGTTACGCAGGTAGTTCTGGATCCATCTGCGCCACGGCCATGTACCGCAACCAGTGGATGGGGCTCACCCTTGACAAGCCCTATGCCGATGCGAAAGAAACTGGCTCCACGCCGACCGACATACTGTTCACCTTCGACATGCCCGTGCAGTTCCTCCATGGCGGTTGGGGACTCACCTTTGTTTCCGACAAAATCGGTTTCCATGACAACGTGGAGGTCGACTTGGATTATGCCTTCCGTATGTTCTGGGGCTCGGGCAACCTCTCCGCCGGCGCGGAGGTCAACCTCCTCAATAGCACACTCGATTACACCTACCTGAGAGGCCCCGACGACTTGTCTGGCGACCCTTCCAACCCCGTCAGTTCCAGTAACGACCCGCTGTTGCAGGGGCAGACTGCCTCGGCCTTCATGTTTGACGTCTCCGTCGGTGCCTACTATCAAGTGCCGGGTAAATATTACGTGGGATTCTCTGTAAAGAACCTTCTGGGTTCGCACAGCGACGAGATACACTTCTCCAACGCCCGTACCGTCTATGCGATGGGTGGATACGACTACACGCCCTCCTCGGCACCCTCCATTCGCATCCGTCCTTCCTTCTTACTCAAGACCGCCAATTTCAGCATCTTCCAAGCCGATGTCTCTTGTTTGGTGGACTACCGCAACGCCGTGTGGGGAGGTCTCTCCTATCGTGTACAGGACGCCTTCTCGGTGTTGGCAGGCGTACACTGGTGGAAACTGCGTGTGGGCGTGGCTTACGACTTCACCACCAGCCGACTGGGTACGTTCAAGAGTAACCGAAGCAACGGTTCTCTGGAGCTCTATCTGCGCTTCTGCTTCAAGGTGGTCATCCCGCGCAAACCTGCCACCTCGTATGGCAATACCATCTACCTGCTGTAACCTCTCCAACTGTTAGAAAAACATAAAAAACGAAACTTTTTTAACATTTCTCCGTATAATAACAGAAAGTCAATCCAGACAAAGCAAACAAACAAAAACGACAATTAATAAATTACGAATATGAAAAGATTGTTTTTCGTACTTGCAGCATCAGTAGTCCTGTTCTACAGTTGCTCCATGTCTGCCTCCGACAACGGTGAGTTGGTCGGCGTGCAGGACCGTCCCTATTTCGAGGATATCGACCTCCATGGCATGGTCTTCATCAACCAAGGCAATTTCAGCATGGGTGCCGGTGTGCAGAACAACACCTATGGCGTCACCTCGCAGCCCCGTACCATGCAGGTTTCCTCGTTCTTCATGGATGAGACGGAAATCACCAACAACGAGTACCGCCAGTTTGTGAACTGGGTGTTCGACTCGATTTGCCGCCGCACTCTGGCAATCGCCGGCCGTGACGAGTTCATCATCACGAAAGACCAATACGGTGAAGATATCGATGCCGACCCGCAGAACGGCAAGCTCGACAAGCAGGCGAAAATCGACTGGCGCGACCAGGAAGTGCGCGAAGCCCTCGAAGGTCTCTACATGGCCGAGAAGGACCGCTACTTCGGACGCAAGGAAATCAACGCCTCGCTGCTCAACTACGAGTACTACTGGATTGACTACGCCGATGCCGCCCGCAAAGGCATCAGCGAGAACGGTACCAGCAGCACCAATATCGTCAACAAGGAAGAGCACCGCGGTACCCTTTATACCGCCCGCCCCCGTGGTTTGAACAATCGTTCCACCTTCGTCCACAAGGAGACGGTCAACGTCTATCCCGACACGCTGTGCTGGGTACACGACTACACCTACACCATGAACGAAGATTTCACCAAGAACTACTTCTGCTCGTCGGCCTACGACAACTATCCCGTGGTGGGCGTCAGCTGGCTGCAGGCCAAAGCATTCTGCATCTGGCGCAGCAAATATCTGAATGACTACCTGGAGCGCATCAGCTACCAGCACATGAACGACTTCCGTCTGCCGACGGAGGCCGAGTGGGAATTTGCCGCCCGTGGCGGTATCGCTGCTGAGAGCTATCCGTGGGGTGGGCCCTATGTGCGCAACCCGAACGGCTGCTTCCTCGCCAACTACGAGCCTCTGAAGGGCGCCTATGACGACGACGGCGGTGTCCGTACCCTCATCGTGGGTCACTACGCCCCCAACGACTACGGTCTGTATGACATGGCCGGTAACGTGGCCGAATGGTGCGCCGACGCTTACAGCGAGTCCACCTACATCATTGCCAACGCCCTCTCCCCCTACTATAACTATAATGCACAGGAGAGCGACCCCTTGGCCATGAAACGCAAAGTGGTGCGTGGCGGCAGCTGGAAGGACCAGAAATACTTCATCCAGGTCCAGACCCGTTCGTTCGAATTCCAGGACACCTGCAAATCCTACATCGGTTTCCGTTGTGTGCAGCCTTACATGGGCCGTATCAAGGGCGACAACTTGAAGACCGCCTCGATGGTATACTAAACAATATTGCAGAAAACAAATACATCAAACACACATAAGTAACACTTAAACACATTCACTATGAGCTTCATTGACAATCTTGTCCGCAGTAAGGGATATAAGAACTTCATGTCGAAACTATATGGATGGGGCGCCGCCGTTGTGATCATCGGTGCTCTGTTCAAGATCAACCACTGGCCCGGTGGTACCATCATGCTGATTATCGGTATGGGTACCGAGACCGTCATCTTCTTCCTCTCTGCTTTCGAGCCGCCGCACGTTGAGTTTGACTGGACGCTGGTATACCCCCAGCTGGCCGGCATGGAAGACGGAGAAGGTCTGGAGACCCCGTCTGAGGAAGGCGAAGAGGGCGAAGAACTTCCCGTGAAGGCCCCCATCAGCAACGACCCGCTAACTGCCCGTCTGGACAAGATGCTCGAAGAGGCCAACATCACCCCCGAGCTTATCGAGCGTCTGGGCCGTGGTATGGAGAACCTGGCCGGCTCGGCTGAAGCCATGAACGGCATGGCTACCGCCGCCGCCTCGACCGACAAGTTTGTCGCCACCCTGGATGGCGCCGCCGAAGCTGTGGCCAACCTCAAGCAGGCCACCGAGGCTGTCAACACCCTCACCACCATCTATCAGGAGACCGCCCAGGCCCTCACCAGTGGCGACGCCTCGTATGCCGACGAGATGAAGAAACTGGCCGGCAGCCTGGCTTCCGTCAACGCCATGTACGAGATGCAGCTGCAGACTTCCACCAGCCAGCTCGAAGCCACCAAGGAGGTCGAGGAGCGCATCCACAGCATGATGTCGAACTTCGCCGATTCCGCCGAAGGAGTACTCAAATACAAAGAACAGGTCGATGCCCTGTCGCGCAAAGTTGCCGAACTCAACAATGTGTACGGCAACATGCTGGCAGCCATGCAGACCCGCATCTAAACTTCTTGCCGGCCGCCCCGGTGGCCGCTATCTCAATCGAACACAACTATTGACTAAAAAAGAAGATTAACAAATGAGTGCTTCAAACTGTCCGGAAACCCCGCGACAAAAAATGATTCAGATGATGTACCTTGTGTACACCGCCATGTTGGCACTGAATGTGGCAGCCGAGGTCTTGAACGGCTTCGTCACAGTCGGTGACGCCATGAATAAATCCAATCAGAACATCGAGCTAAAAATCAGCGATACCTACGACATTTTTGACGCCGCCCACAACAACAACCCTGCCAAGACCCAGGAGTGCTGGGAAAAGGCGCAGCAGATCAAAGCCCTCTCCAACGAAATCCGCCTCTATATCGATACCTTGCAGTTTGACTTCCTCGCCAAAGTACAGCCCAAAACGACTGTTGTGGACCACAGCACTGGTGAGAAACAGTCTTTTGTTCTGAAAGAAGGTGAAACCACCAACTACGAAAACTGCAAGAAAGCCCTCGAAATCGGTGGTCTCGCTATCCTTGAGAAACCCGAAGACCAGCATGAAGGCTCCAACTACTTTTATGGCACAGGCGACAACCCCAACGGAAAAGGCCTCGAACTTCAAAAGAAGATTATCGAATACAAACGGAAATTGAATGACATTCTAGGTGAAGATTCCACCCAGTTGAAAACCGGCCTCGATGTTGAGTCCGATGGATGGAGCACCAAGCAGGGTAAATTCGTTCCGTGGGTGCAGTTCAATTTTGACAACACCATTGTCGTCTCCGACTTCGTGATTCTCGCCAAACTGAAGGCCGAAACCATGAATGCCGAGTTCGATGCCGTGAACCTGCTGTACAAGAAAGTCAAGTCCAACGACTTCTCGTTCGACAAGATTGCCGTCATCTCCCGTCCGAAATCCTCCTACATCATGCAGGGCGGCAAGTACGAGTTGGTGGTCAACGTAGGTGCCTACGACTCGAAAGCCCACTTTGAGGCCGATGTCAACGGTGCCCATTTCACCTCCAACGACTCGGGTGCCGTGGTCTATACCGCTGCCTGCAATGCCACCGGTCCCAAGACCGTGACCGGCACAGTGTATGTGAAGAACGACAACGGTACCGAGAGCTATCCCTTCAAGGAGAGTTATTTCGTGGCCGAACCCATGGCTGTGTTCGAACTCACCGAGATGAACGTGGTCTATTACGGTATCGACAATCCTATCCGTATCTCTGTCCCTGGTGCCGCCGCACATGATGTGGTCGTCACATTGGCCGACCCCAACGACGCCACCATTATCCCCGACAAGGAGAAAGGTGCCGGTAACTACATCATCCAGCCGAAAGTCAAGGTGAAAAAAGAAGGTATCAGGGTCAACGCCTCCATCAAAGATGGCAAGGGCACCCGCCAGATGGGTTCCACCACGTTCCGCGTCCGTACCATCCCCGACCCCAAGGTTTACATCGGCAAATACGAAAGCGGCCAATCCATCCCCCTCAACGAGTTCAAGAATGCGAAATCCATTTCTGTACGTCAAGGTCCTGACTTCGCTTTCAAGATGAAGAATCCTCAAGTCACCAAACAGAGTATCACCATCACCAAGATACAAGGTGCTGATGAGCTGGAAAGCAAAAACAACAACTGGGGTCCGGATGTCCAGAGCTATGTGCAGAAGGCAAAACCCGGCTGCAAGATGACCATCGATGTCACCGTCACCATGGCCGACGGCAGCAAACGAATCATCCCCGCATCATTCCGTATCATCCGATAACTTCACATACGCAGAGAGTAAGTAAGCGCACAAAACCCTCAGAGTATAAACCAACATTATAAAAGATGAAAAAAGTATTGTTCGGCATCAGCCTCCTGTTCCTCGCCTTTGGCGCGACGAGTGTGAACGCACAAGTCATAGGCAACAACCAAAATAATGCCGGGAGCTTCGAAGAGTTCTATGATAACAACAACAGCAACTTCTACCAGAAGACCATCACCTCCACCAAAAGGGCCCAGCCCTATCCTCACCTGCGTGAGAGCGATGTCATCTGGGAGACCTGCATCTGGCGCACCATCGACTTCCGTGAGAAGTTCAACCAGTTCTTCTATTTCCCGAAGGGCGACCAGTGCGACCTCGGCAACCAGGGCCGTGTGAATCTGGCTTACCTCGTCTACAAGACCGCCGGTGCCGGTGAGTACGAAGTTTTTGAGGACGACGAGCTCAAAGTTCCGTTGGATTGGGCCGATGTGGACCGCAAGTTGAACAAAGCCGACTCCACCACGACGGAACCCGAGTACGATGAGTACGGTGATATGATTTCCGAAGGTCACGATACTGTGATTTTCACCAATTTCAACTCCGATGATTACTATAAAATCTACCTGAAAGAGTACTGGTATATCGACAAGCAGGACACCCGTATGAAGGCCCGCATCATCGGTCTCTGCCTTGTGGATGAAAACTGCAAAACCGATAAGGACGGTGAAATTGACTGCAATCCCCAGGAGCGCTTCTGGATTCCGATGAACAACATGGCCGTGCGCAACGTGATGGCTCGCTACAATGCCTATGACATGTACAACAACAGCGCCGACCGCAGCTATGACGAGATTTTTGTCACTCGCTTTTTCGACAGCTTTATCACCCGCGAGACCAACGTATACAACCGCGAAATCCATGACTATGTGACCGGTGAGGATGCCATCCTTGAGTCGCAGAACATTGAAGAGAGAATTTTCGACATCGAATCCGATATGTGGGAATACTAAACAGAATAGAGTTTTACTAAATAGAAAGAGTTAAGGGTGAGCGTGCTTATTCTTAACTCTTTTCTTATTCAATGCGACGCTTCGGAAAGATACTCCTGCTGTTTATCCCTCTTGCCACCTTCAGCGAAGGGTGGGCGCAGTATGTCACCCCACAGCCCTCGGACTACTACGAGCGCACCATGACGTGGGAACAGAAGCCTCAGGAATTTGAGTATGTCCGCGAGATAGACGTATACTGGGAAAAACTGCTGTGGTGTACCATCGACCTGCGGGAAAAGGAGAACCAATATTTCTATTTCCCTATCGCAAAAGAGGGCATCCGAGGCCGCAAGAATCTGGCTTATGTGCTGTGGGACGCCATCGTGTCCAACGAAATTGAAATCTACGAAGACGACGAATTGAAGATACCACTGGACAACGATGTGGTGGTGGCTCGCGCCACACGGAGCGACACCATCGAGGTGGCAGTATACGACGACTATGGCGAGGCGGAGTATTCCACCGTGACAGTACCCAAGGAGTTTCTCTCGGACGACATCTACCAGTATTCCTTCAAGCAGGCGGTATATCTGGACCGTGCACAAAGCGGTATGCAGATGCGTAAACTGGGTCTGGCACCGCTAGAGGAACGATACAAAGAAATTGACGGTGAGATGGAGTTTCTGGGGACAGTGCCGTTGTTCTGGGTACCGATGAACGCCTTGCCCGTGCGGGTGCTCTTTGCCAAGAAGGAGGCCTATTGCCGCGAAAATCTTGTACACTTGCCGACATGGGAATACGCCTTCAACTCGAATATGTTCACCTGGTTCATCACCCGCGAGGACAACGTGTACAACCGTGCCATCCACGACTACCTCTCGGGTGAGGATGCGCTGCTGGAGTCGCAACGCATCGAAGAGGAAATCATGAATATTTCATTAGACATGTGGGAGTACTGACCCTGCGGGGCCGCTACGCCTGCATACTACCTGCCGCATAGGTGCGCCATTTGGCCAACACCAAAGCCATATCATCGGGCATCGAGCTTTCAAAGTGCATCTGCCGTCCCGTGGCAGGATGGACGAAACCCAACACCTGCGCATGCAACGCCTGGCGGGGCATGAGGCGGAAACAGTTCTCAACGAACTGACGATACTTGGAGAAAGTAGTCCCCTTCAGTATCTTGTCGCCCCCATAGGCTGCATCGTTGAAGAGGGGATGACCGATATGCTGCATGTGGGCTCGGATTTGATGGGTGCGACCCGTTTCCAGCACACACTCCACCAGCGTCACATAGCCGAACCGCTCCACCACCCGCCAGTGGGTGACCGCATGTTTTCCGCGTTCCGCGTCGGGGGTGACATGCATGATACGACGGTCGGCCGGAGAACGCTCCAGATTGCCGACCACGGTGCCATTGTCCTGGTCAAAGCCGCCCCATACCAAAGCCTGGTATTTCCGTTCTATCGTATGGTCAAAAAACTGCTTGGCGAGGCATACCTGCGCCTCCTCGTTCTTGGCAATCAACAGCAATCCAGATGTATCTTTGTCGATGCGGTGGACAAGGTAGGGCTCTATCGGCTGCCCGTCGACGCCAACCTTTCCCTGAAAATAGAATTTGAGTCCATTGAGGAGCGTGCCGGTAAAATTACCATAACCGGGGTGTACCACCAGCCCCGCCTGCTTGTCGACCACCAGCACGTCGTTGTCCTCGTAAGCGATGGTGAAGGGTACCTCCTCGGGCAGGACTTCGAAGTTATGCGGAGGCTCCGGCAAGAGGACACTGATAACATCTTCGGGTTTGACCTTGTAGTTGGACTTGGCAGGCTTCTCATTCACTAGAATGCAACCTGCCTTGGCGGCCGTCTGTATCTTGTTGCGGGAGATGCCCTCCAGTCGCATCTGTAGGTATTTGTCCAAACGGAGCGACGCCTGTCCTTTGTCGACGGTAATGCGGTGATGTTCGTACAATCCGCCCTCGTCCTGTTCTTCCTCTGTGGCGACCCCCTCGTCGGGAAGCATGGGCACTGTCTCGTCGATATTGATTCTTTGTTCCATCTTGTCTTGCTAAAATACAACGACCTTCCTGACGTTTCCGCTCTGTCCTACCCGCACGACATACACTCCCGGAGCCAATGCATGGGTACGGACGCATCCTTCGGCCGCAGGGCTGGAGAACATGAGCCGTCCCGTCACATCATACACCTGCACGGTGGTGCGGGATGCTCGTTCCACCACAATACAATTTCCTTGGGTGTATACTTTTCCACCATCCTCGGGGCGCTCGGACACCGATGCCACCGCCCGCTGGCCGAAGCAGGGGCGCAACATCAGCGCGCCACGCAGGATACTGGTCTGCCAGCCGACTCCAGTCTGGTAGACAATCTGTGAGGAGGCGTCGTTGTTTCGGTCGAATCCCAGGTTAAGGAAATCGGCAGAAATCTGTTCCAAGCCCACATATATGGTGCCGTTGCATGTCACAGGGGTTTCCAAAGCGTAGCGCACATATTGGTTAAAACCCTCGAAGAGCGGCTTGCGCCGGTTCTGGTCCTGATAGATGATATTGCCCGGACGGCCATTGTTATCATCCCATATCTTGATGAGGAAGCGCATCGCTCCGTTCTCGTCGTGATAGGTGCGGTTGAAATAAAGGTCCACGGCGGTCATCGTGTCCTCCCTCGAAATGGCAAAGCGACAGGCCATGCGGATAGGAGTGCTTGTAGAGGTGATGCCGTAGCCGTTCTCCGCCACCCCATCGTCATAGGCGTAGTAGTTGTCGAACACCTGGGTGTAGACCACCGTGTCGTTGGAGGGCCGCGGGTCGCCGCTGACACCTTCGCGCACATGATGCACCACACGGAATGTCACAGGAGCCTCGGAGGGGTCGAATGAGAATACGTAATCGACCGCCGGACAGGCATGGGCCGCCGAGGTCTGATAGACCGCACCAGGCCAGAAGACGGGTGCGTTCTCATATCCCCCGTTATATTCGTGCAAGCTGTTGCCCGATTCGTCGAAGACGGTGTAGCCGTAGCTGGTGGCCAACTCCTCTGAGTAGAGGTTGGTGATGGTCAGCGAGAGCGTGGAGGCCATCTCGGAGGGCGAGAACTGCTTTGCCGGCATAGCCCTGTATCGACGCAGCATCGACGGTGCGGGGTTGACGAAGGCCACATCGCGCGAGGCACGGCCACTGCCGTTGCGTCCCTTGTCGAGCAGAATGTAATCAAGGTTCCACTGGTCGGCATTGCTCAACATGCCGGTCTTGTTCCCCCCGTCGAGGCTGCAGTAGTTGCGGAAGCGGAACTGGAAGCCTGCCTTGAAATATTTCGTGTCCAGGACTGGGACAAGAACATACTGCCAGTCCGTGCCCGTAGAGGCGATGAGGGAATCGACCGAGACTCCTCCCCTCCCCCAAACAACGGTCCACTCTTGTGTCTCGGGGTCGTAGAAGTCGAGCAGCAGGGAGTCATTCGCATTGGGGCAGTCGCCGATGCGCTCCCACATATTCCCCGTGCCACCTCCCGGGAGGTAATAGAAACTGAGATACAGCGAGTCGTCCGGCGCCAAGGCACGGGCGTAAGGATCAAAGACAGAGTCGAGCCGTAAGGGAAGCGAGACCAGCGTGTCGCCAAAATACAGGTCGCCAGTTGTCGTGGGGTAGAGTTCACCGTCGGCATCAAAGGCGTCAAGCGTCACCATGCCCACCGTGGGAGGCAGGGGGGCATAGCCCTCGTTGACGAAGGCTCCACCCAGCGACCAAGGGCCTTGATAAGGGTTCGAACCCACCGTGGAGAAGTCGTCAAAGAAAGGTAGTGTCAGTATTGTGTCCGCACTTTTTGCAGCCGACGGCCGTGCATAGCGCACGGGAAGCAGCACCTCTTGTGCCGAAAGGGTGCCGGCAGCGAACGCCAGCAACAAAATCCCTATCCATGTGCGGAGCACCTGTCTTTTCATCTTACCAGTCCCAATCCCATTCATCGACATACGTGCTGCCTGCAACATCCTCCTCAGTCTCTGCCTCGGGCAGTACAATCTTCGACGAGTCTACTTTGAAAGTGCTGATGATACGTTCCACGTCCTTGTCCGAAGCATTGCAGTACCACAGCTCGACATAGGTGCCGAGGGGATAGCGTGTCACACCCGTGTAGTCGGGTTCAAGACGATAGCACACCGCACTGCTACGGTTGGTGACACTATTGTCGTAATGCTCGCGACCCACGTTCAACGATGCGGAAAGGATGGCTCGATGCACCTTGGCGGGCACCTGTCCGATGACAAACGGAACAATGGTGGAGGGGTTGCCCTCACCCAATCCCACAGTGAGGTCCACCGCGGACCCCTGTTCCATCTTCTCGCCCGCGGAGATTAGGCGACCCTTGTATGTGGCTTCCAAGATAACGTTGCGGTAGGGGCTGTCGACAAACTTCAACGTGCCGCACCGCAGGCCTGCCGCATCCAATGCCGACACCGCGCTGCGCACCGTCATGTTGCTCAACTCGGGCAGCACCACATCGCTGGGGGCATGAGCTGTGACGGTGACATACACCGTCCGCTTGGTCTTGACCATCGTCCCCGGCTTGGGGTCTTGTTGCAACACCACACCGCCCTTGCTGTCGGCATCATATATCGAGTCGATAACAACAAAATTCAATTTCAACGGATTGTCCTGACTGACCTGTTCCAGCATCTCGCCGCGGAAGTCGGCCAACTCATACTCCTGTCCCTGACGGGCGAAGAGTTTGATGAACAGGAAGGCGATTGCCACAATCGCGACAGAGACGACCAGCATGAGCAGCAGATGCTTCAGCAGGGGGTGCTTACGGAAGATATTTTCACTCATAATACTTGATAACGGAAATTGTCGGTGATTATTGTATGAGGATGCCTTTCAGGGTGGCCGCCGTGCAGTCCGTGACGCGGACGCGGACATACTGGCCGACACAGACATCCTGACGGTCGAACACGACCACTTTGTTCTGGCTGGTGCGACCAAAAAGTTGTTCCTTGCTGCGGTGCGACTCACCTTCCACCAGCACCTCGAACTCCTTGCCCACCTCGAGGCGGTTGTTTTCAAGGGCTATCTGCCCCTGGAGGGCGATAATCTCTTCCAGCCTACGGGTCTTGACATCCTCGGGCACATCATCCACCAAATGCTTCGCGGCATAGGTATCGGGGCGCATGGAGAACTTGAACATATAGGCGTAGTCGTACCTCACCTTACGGAAAAGTTCCAGCGTCATGCGGTGTTCCTCCTCGGTCTCGGAACAGAAACCCGCAATGACATCGGTGGTGATGGAGCAGTCGGGCATGTAGCGACGGATGGCGGCAATGCGGTCAAGGTACCATGCCGCGTCATAGTGGCGATTCATCAGCTTCAGCATCCGGTCGCTGCCACTCTGTACAGGGAGGTGTATGCACTTACAGACGTTGTCGTGCGAAACCATCACCTGCAGCAATTCATCGCTCAGATCTTTGGGATGGGAGGTGGCGAAACGGACACGCAGCTGCGGACTGATGTCCGCCACATGGCTGATAAGGTCGGCAAAGCCGGTCTCCTGCCCGTCGTCGGGATTGTACCAATGGTAGGAGTTGACATTCTGTCCCAGCAACGTCACCTCTTTGTATCCCTGATTGAAGAGCGAGCGTGCCTCGGCCACGATGGTCTCCGGGTCGCGGCTGCGCTCCCTGCCGCGGGTGTAGGGCACCACGCAATAGGCGCAGTAGTTCTGGCATCCGCGCATGATGGAGATATAGGCCGACACGCCGTTACTGCCCAGCCTCACGGGCTCGATGTCGGAATAGGTCTCGGTTGTGCTCAGTTCCGTCTCGGCCGCTTTCACTCCCGGCTGACGCACCTGACGCAGGATATCCGGCAGCCGCCGGTAAGCATCTGGTCCCACGACGAAGCTGACATTCTCTTCCTCCACCATCAGTTGGCTCTGCAGCCGCTCGGCCATACAGCCCAGGATGCCGATCCGCAGTTGGTGGTGGCGCTGCTGTACCGCCCGCAGCTCACGGAGGCGTTTGCGGATGCGCTGCTCCGCATTGTCGCGGATGGCGCAGGTGTTTATCAACACATAGTCGGCTTCCTCGATGTCGGTCACCATCGTATGGCCCTCCCGTTGCATCAGGGAGGCCACAATCTCGCTGTCGGCGAAATTCATCTGACAGCCATAGGTCTCGATATAAATGCGGTACATAGTCTTCTTGCCTAGTATAACACCATCACTTTCTGTGCCTCGGAAGTACCGATACGCACCATATACAAGCCTTGGGGCAGTACGGGGGTCACCGTCCGCTGGGTGCAGCGGTCAGTGGCATACACCTTCTGGCCAAGCACATTGTACACAGCCATCGGCTCACCCTGCGCCCGCTCCACCACTAGGGTTCCCTGCACGGGGTAGATGCGCCATGGAGCCGGCTCAGCCGTGACGATGGCAGAGGAACCATCCTCCTCAAAGAGTGCCGTAAGGGTCATGTTGCCCGTCACAGTGACGGCATAAGGGAGGTCGGTGGCCTCATCGGACCATTTGACGAAATGGTATCCCTGGCAGGCGACTGCCCCGAGTTCCACTACCGTGCCCACCATGAAGCGACCGCTACCGGCAGCAAAGCCACGGGTGGTGTCGTTGGAACGCACCGTCAGTTCGTAGTATTCCACCGTATCCAGCGTCACCGTCTCATGCACATCCACCCAGAGGGTATCGTGGAGGTTGTTGGGGATACGGAGCGTATCGCGCAAGGTTATCCACGTAGTGTCGTGCACCTCAATCCAGATTGTGTCACGCGTCACCACCGTGTCATGGACAATGCGAATATAGGCAGGCGGTTCCGCGACGGTCTTCGCTCCTTGCGGCAGGAAATACGCGGTATATGTCTGCATTCCGCCCACCGTTACCCTTCGGGGGTTGTCGGTATTATTGTCCTGCCAATGGGAGAAACGGCAGTTGGCGGCTGCCATGGCGGCAATCTCCACCTCCGTTCCTTCCGCAAAGCGACCCGAGCCGGAGACGGTTCCCAAAGCCAGTTCGTTGGGGATCACTGTCAGATCATAGAATTCGTGTGTCTGATAGACGGTATCGTATATTGGCCTTGTCAGTGTGTCCACAGGGGTGTAATAGAGTGTGTCGTGCGCCTGAAGGGTCAAGGTGTCGTGAACGAAACGGGTGAGCGTGTCGTGAATATTCACATACACCGTGTCGTGCGATACTAACAGCGTATCCCGCAGTTCAATATCATCGACATACAGATAATACATGTAATTGGAGAAGTAGTTGATGGCGACATACTTGGCCGAATCAGGGATAATCACATCGCACAGCTGGAAGAGCGTGTCGGTCGTGGTGATGCTCGTCACCGTATGGGTGAAGGCCGCCGGCTGGTTTGTGGTAGTGGAGTATTTCACCGCAAACTGCTCGTTATTACCGAGGTGATATTTTCTGTAGTAGAATCTCATGCGCATGTCATTGGAACTTCCCAGCCGAGGTGAGATGAGATACTGGTTGTAGTCCGAGGCACGGCTATAGCTGGAGAAACGGTAATAGTAATTTCCGCTGTGGGCCGGGACTCTCGAGGTGGCGGAATAGACGCCCGCTTTGCTGTCGTTGGCGGCATCGGCACTGGCAAAAGTCCAACAGCCCTCGTCGCCCTGGTCAAAATTCTGTATCTGCGGGAATGTGGTCATCGTGCCACAGGCAGATCCTCCACGCGGAGTAAAGGTGAAACTGACCGTGCGATAGTCGCTGCTTATCTGGATATTGGTAATACTGAACGACGTATCCAACGTTCCATCACACAAATAGGGATGGGGATTGGAGGTTCTGCTGAATTCCGTACGGGTGTTCACTCCAAAAGAGGCCTGCGCCACATTGCCAGCCGTGGTGTCATCACTGCTGTTGGGGCGGAAGAGCCACAGTTGGTTCGGAACCGTGGTGGCGTTGAACGAGGCGTTGTCAGCATTGCCGATATCGTTGAACCGCCATATCAGCAATCCACGGTTGGGGATGGATGAGTCGAAGGTATCGGTGTTGTTGCGGTACTCCAGGATATACCACTGGTGGGGGTTGCTGGAACGAATTTTACAAGCATGGTTGGGACCCGAGGCCAGCGACTGCAACGTATAGTCGCCCGTGTCTGTAAGTTCGGGAATGGAGTCTATCCAGCCCAGATAATGAAACTTGAAAAAGGAATTGGTTTGCTGCGGAGGGGTCTGGTTGCTGTTCATCAAATCCCAGCTGCCTCCCGGTGAGACGTTTGTGTAGTTGTTGTAGTGGTAAATGTCGGGGCAACCCAGCGTGTGGGTCATCTCGTGGCAGAAAGTGCTGACGCTGAAATAATGAGACCCCGAACCCGCCAACTGAAGGTTGAAAGTGTATACCCGCTTGCCGTTGATGTTGACGGTGCGGTCGTACAGGCTCCACTTGTGAGGCCACAGTAGGTCGCTCCAACCCGTATAGGTGCCACTGACAACAAAGCAGATATTGTCCACCTTGCCGTCGTTGTCGCGGTCCAGATTGATGGAAGTAGGCACCGGATGGTTCGTGTTAATCCAGTTAACCGCATTCTCCAGCATGGTGAACTCACGAATGCGGCTGGTGTCGTCATTCACATACCCATTGGGGTTGGTGGCACTGTAGGGTTCGTAGTAGCTACGCGGGTGGCTGTCCTGATAGGAGAGCACCGTGGTGCCACTGGGAGCGGGGAAGAAGTATGTGGGAATGTGTATTCTGTCGTAACTGGAGCGCTTGAAGAAGTTGTACATCGACACCGCCGCGGCGGAACTGTCGTTGAACATGCCATCGATGGTGGAGAACGGCTCTGTCGTGAGGGCCGACTCGTCGCTGAAGCGGACGAAAATCACGATATTGTTGAGCGTGTTGGATGCCGTACCCGACTTGGGGTCGGCGGTGGGAAGTTTTTTCTCCTCCGGTACCTCCCAACGGCGGTACATCTGTGCCAGCGTTCTGCTGTCGGGTATCAAACCGGGTCGCAAGCCCACACTGGCAGGATTGACCCGACCAGGCACATACTCCGTCGGCACCAAGGCCGTACCGTCGGCAGCGAGAGCAGCATAGACATACTGGCCCGTCTCGACATTCTGGACAATGGTGTAGTCTTCGGCATCGTGCAGTCGATGGAAGTATTCGTCACCACTCACATAGCAGTGCAGCGTATCGCCTTTGGGCTGGATACGCGACACCGGCATGAACCGCACTGGCGCGGCATAGGTAACCGTCGTGACTGTCAACAGGATAGTTAGAAACAACTTTCTGAGTTTCATAGTTATTTGTTTTTTAGTTTATAATCTCTTGTATGCCACCAGTCGGTCGTATCGGTCGCTGGGCGAGCGGTAATAAACGTAGACATAGTAGTTGTTGGGGGTTTCGTAATGGTCGCCTTCGAGCACCGAGGTGAGGCCTTCGTGGCTACCGACAGGTACAAAAAGCAGCTGGTAGGCATAATAGCCCTGCTTTAACAGCAGCCGCAGCGTGTAGGCTTTCCTCTCGGGGCTGTACTCCATGCGGCTGTGGTCGTCGAGATGCCATTGTGTGAGGTCTCCCACCACGTGGATGTTGCCGTCGAGGAACGGCGTGCGCATCGGCAGGAGGAAATTGACATACACATAGTCCGCCTCGGTCTGTTTCTGCGTCCTGTCCCACACATTGACTTTCATCCCGCCGTTAAGTGTCTGCTCTGTATAGAAACTTTTGTCCGCACGGCTCTCCAACGGCCGCAGCATGGCAAACCACTCGCCGCCGTACTCCTCGATGGAGACAACGTTGTACATGGCAGTGCGGATATTGCTGATATCGAAATAGCGGAAGTTGTTGCCCCCGTCGAACAGGTTCTCCTGCCGATGGCGGTAGCCTAGCATCCCGCGGTCATAGCCGCTGAACGGCAGTTCCCGACGGGTGTCCTGACGGCCGTTCTGGCACACCTGCACATGGAAATAGGCGGGATTGAGCGACGGCGGGAACAGCATCCCGCGATACTCGGGGTTTTCGCCCACCGTCACATCGACCTCCCTGCGTTGCAGGACCGAGGCGTTGTCGTAGGGCACGCCCACCGATGCCTCGACCTTCAGGGAACCCTCCACCACACAGAAACGGCGGGTGAAAAGGATACTGTCGGGGTTGTCTTGCGGGAATACCGTAAGGAGGTAATTGCCTGAGAGCAAAAGCTGGCTATTCTGTGCCGGAAGGTACTGGTAGTAGTTGATGTAATCGGTCAGCGTGGTGAACGAAGGGTTGTAGTTCTCTATCGGGCCCTCATCGAAGCCGTTGATGTACTCATAGGGTTCCATGTCGTCCACTCGCCACTGGCTGTCGCAATGCCGGACGCGGTAGCGGTAGTTGTCGGGTTCCGTCCCCAGAACGTCGAAGCGCAGCAGCATTCGGTCGGTGCTGCCCAGCGACAGCACCGGGGCCTCCAACTCCACCCCGTTCTTGTATAGCGTTACCGTCTTCACATCGGCACGCCAGTTGGAGTCAGTGACCACCTGTGACCACAGCGGGGAGACGCCCGTCAGCAGCCACAATGGCACCCACCATCGCAACGGCCTGCTCCATCGGCCGGCCTTGGACATGTAACTACGGATATTCACCCTTGGGAAAAGATTATCGTGTGGCCGACATCAGCATGATTTTCTTCACTGGGAAGGGACCCACCTGCACCAGACAGAGGCCACCCTGCGACATACGGAATGTGCGGACCGACTCGGTGTGTTTGTCGCCCATCGGATCGGAGACAAGCAGCAGGTGTCCTGCCGCATCGAAGAAACGCACCGTCATGTGGGCCGGACAGGTGATTTTGATGTCGTAGCCTTGCACATTGTATTTCACCACTGCCTCCCAGAGTTCTTCGGGTTCCTCGGGCGGGATAGGATCAACTGGGTCAGAGGCGGTATCGATGGCAAACTCAGCCACAAAGATTTGTATATCGTCCAACGTCACCCGACGCGGATTCTCGCGGTTGCGGTCGTGCCAATGAACGAAGCGGTGGCCTTCGGCGGGCACCGCGGCAATTTCCACCACCGTGCCGACGGGGAAGGTACCATTACCGGCCACCTTGCCCATCTCGCTGGAGCCAGACAGCACCACCAACGGGAAATACTCCAGCGTGTCTACCCAGAGGGTGTCGTGCGGCGTAATCCAAAGGGTGTCGTGCAGCGGAATACGCACCGTGTCGTGTTCCACGATATAGGTTGTATCGTGTACCTCGCCGTCCTTGGTGGCGCCTACTATAGGCATACTGCGCGCCGGAGCCGCAGCGGAATCAAAAAGGGCCACATAAACCCTGTCGCCATCGAGTACCACCGTACGTGGGTTCTCCTGATTGCCATCGCCCCATCCCATGAAGCGGCAGCCGCGGTTGGGGATGGCCGCAATCTCCACCTCACTGTTCAACGGGAAAGTGCCGTTGCCCGACACCTGCCCGTAGTCATCCGCCTCCGACTGAGCCGGAACATCGGCCTGCACTTGCAGACTTTTGAACTCCGGCGCGGTATACACCGTGTCCGTCACCGTATCACGGTACACCGTGTCGTGCACACCCTCATAAATGGTGTCATACACCGTGACATATATCGTGTCATGCACCGTATCCGCGGTACACAGAGGGGTGGCTACGGCAAACACCGAGGCGGCATAGGTGGACATAAATCCACACAACACCATGACAGACAGCAAAATAATCTTCTTCATGGGGATAATTATATATATATTATGCATTGCAAAGATACCATTTTTTCTCCAATTACACAAATAGAAAACATATCCCTGCCCCGCATAATCCTACAGAAGCATTTAATAATCAGCTTTTCAGACAGACAAAAAACTTAGGAAAGCACCTCGACTTTTAACACTTGGCGGGTAGTCTCGGTGACCCTGTGGGGGTCACTGGTCCGCCGCCCCACAATCCACAATATCGTCCCTTTCGCATCGGTCAGCAGCAGCTGGTTCCGTTTGTCAGCGGCGCTGTATTTGTGGTCGCTGAAATAGTCGCTCACCAGTTGGCTGCGTCCCTGCATGCCCAGCGGACAGAAGCGGTCGCCCGCCTGCCAATACCGTAGTTGAAGGGGCGGCTGTACTGTGGCGGCATCGAACATGGCCACCCCTGCGGGCAACCGTTTCAATTCGTCCATGGAGACGGACTCCAACGTAATCTGCCGGAAGGCTGGAAGGGTCCGCTCCTCCCATGCCCCCGCAGGGGTCAACACCAACACATCCCGCTCCAAGCGGGCCGTATATGCCGGCGCACGGAACTCACGTCCTGTCTGTGACGCAGTGCCGACGGAAGCCACCGTGGAGGCGTTGAAGCCATAGGCTTTCAGCAGTTCATACAGCAACTGCTGCGATGAATCATAGGCCTTCACCTGTGCCATATCGATGGTAACAGAGCCGTCGGGCTGCGTTGCCACACAGCGGTTCCTCACAGGCTCCAGCAACTCTTGGTAAAGACATTCCACCGACCGCAGGTGGTCCATGGTCTGCTGCATCGTGCGGTCGAATGCCGGCTGCAGCTGACGCATCAGCGGAATCAGGTGGTGGCGGATGCGGTTGCGCCCATAATCGTCGGAAGCATTGGTGGCATCCTCCACATGCGCCAGATGCCATTCGTCGGCATACCGCTCAATGTCGGCACGGCCAACGGTCAGCAACGGCCTGATAATCTCTCCATGACGGGGAAGGATGCCATGCAGTCCCGACAGTCCCGTCCCCCGCAGCAGGTTGATGAAGAATGTCTCGAAAGCATCGTCGCGATGGTGAGCCACCAGCACGGCGGCATAGCCGTGGGCCTGTCGCAGCTCCTCGAAATAGCTGTAGCGAAGGGTACGGGCAGCCTCCTCCACGCTTTGGCCGCTGTCGCGGGCCACCGCCAGAGTGTCGAATTGTGCCACATGACACACCGCCCCGTAATCGGCGGCTAGTTGCCGCACAAACTGTTCGTCGCGGTCGCACGCCTCCGGGCGGAGGTGGAAGTTGCAATGGGCTATGGCAAAGGGGTATCCTGCACGATGGGTCAGATGGGCCAGCACCACAGAATCGACACCCCCGCTAACAGCCAGCAGCACCTCCTTCCCCGCGGGGAGGAGGTGCTGCTGCATGTTGGCTATAAACTGCGGAAGCACGGCTAGCGCAGAATCATCTTGTGCATACGGCGTTCACCGTCGAACTCGATGCCGTAGTAGTAGACACCGGCCGACAGGTCATTGCGGTCGAAGGTGATGGTGTGGCGGCCTTCGTCGTAGGTGGCGGTATGCTCGTAGACCGTCCGCCCGAGGGCGTCAGAGACGAAGAACCGCGCACTTCCGCCATACGGCAGGGCAAACTCTATCTGGGTCTTTCCTTCAAACGGGTTGGGATAGTTCTGCTCCAGCACGAAGAGTCCGTCGTCCGCCGTGGGAATGCCCTCGAAGTAGTTGACAACCTCCACAATGGTGGTTTGGTTGTTCGACGGGTCGGTATCGTCGTTCACCATGGTGAAACGACCTGAACCTACGTAATTTCTGCCGGGATCCTTGAGTATCTTCTTTCCGTCGAACATGATGTGGCGTGTCGTCTGCGGGTCGATAGTCACCGCCTTCTGGATACGGACACGTTCGCCGTTGATAATGGCCTCCATACCGAGGGTGGACACATACGTGATGTTACCCAGGTTGGACACCACCATACGCACCCGGCACGAATCACTACGGTTCTCCTCCACCTGTACCTTCTGCACCGCCATATCCACCGAAAGCGGGACGATGATGGTAGTGGTGTCGTTGGTCTTGTTCGTGTCGTCGTCCACCGCGAGGAAGCAGGTGACATACTCATACGGGGCGGTACGTCTTCTGATGGTATCCTGGAACATATACACCGTCGACTCACCCGAGGCAAGGCCGTCAGTGCGGTAGAAGGTCTCCGTCACCTTTGTGGTGGTGTCCTTGTCATACCAATAACCCACGGTGAAGTTGTTCGCCATGCGGGCGCCCACATTGGTAATCATCATACCGATATGGTATTCACTGAAGTTTCGCTTATCCACCATACAGTTGACGGCATGCAGGTCGGTGATGGCCGCGATACCTTGGATGGACTTGGAGGCGGTGTCATTGTATGGGTACACATCCCGTGAGTAGGAGCAACGTGTGGTAAGCTGCATCGTACCCATCGTGGCCCTCTCACGGTGTCGGAAGGTATAGTTGAAGAATTCCGTCGACTGCAATCCTCGACCCAGGTAATTCCGGAAGACGATATGCTCATGCACTTCCGCACCGTCGTTGTAGGTATAGTAGACATCGCACTCGTCGATATCCTCCTGACCGAAGTTACGCAGACGCACCGTGATATTGATGCTGTCGCCCGCCACCGCACTGTTCAGCGGCGAGACGATATTGTACATGTACAGGTCATGTTGCAACGGCGAGAGGCCGAACATCTTGCAGTTGGTGTCGTTATCGTCATAGATATCGCCCGTGGTACGGGTGAATGCACAAATCTGGAAGGTGTCGGGGAAGCGGTTGGTAATCACGAACGGGTCGGGGCACTCGAACTCGTAGTTGCTATCGGGCTCGATTGTGGCATGGCAGACAGCCTCCATGGGGAGGTAGATGCCATAAGGACGGTAGCTCACAATCACGTCATGAACGGGGGCGGTACCGTAGTTGTGGACGACCACTTTCGGTTTGATGGTTTGGCCGAATTGGGGTTCTGTCGGGTAGGTGATGTCCACGATACCGGCATCATACATCAGGCGGCTGCGGTCGATACGGAAGTTGTCGATAGCCACACCATCGCCGAAAGAGGAGCTGGAACTCGACGTGGGAGGCGTGGTGAAGACGAAGCGGAAGCGGAGACGCTGCGGGAACTCTGTGCGGAGGTTTCCGATAGCGGCATGGACTCTGACATATCCGCCGTTGGGCGTGTTGCTCGTCCAACCGGCCTCTTCATCGTACCAGCTGACGTTGGTATCCTGCGAACCCCAACGGGCCTCGGGATCGTCGGCAACAACCCACTCACCCATATAGTTGAGGTACTCGAAGCGCATATAGCTCTCGTTGGCCATATTCTTGCTTATCAAGAACGAGATGGTGTCGGGACGTATCTGCGAGATATTGATAACCGGCGTATAGAGGACACTTCTGTTGCCCCGGCGACCGGTAGATATCGTCTGCTGGGTGCTGGTGACATACGCATTCGGCTGCGAATAAGCGGAGTTAATTACACTCTTGGCCGGTGTGCCTCGCTCGAAATAGTTGCGTGTATAGGCGTTGTAACCCACCGGTGCATACCACATGTCGAGATCGACATCGAAGTCATCTATCAGTCGCAACTCGACTACATAGTTGCGGTGGTACTGGTACAACAGGGTGTCATTGCTCGTATGGATGTTGTCGCCGTCCACATGCACAATGCATTGCAGGTCAGTAGTACCCTGATAGAAATCCAGCGAGTCGAAACGCACCATCTCGCTCGTTCCCGGAGCCAGGTTGCCGGTCCAGTTGATTGTCCGCACCTGAATGGGGCCCACCGGGTTGATGAAACGGGCTTCGACCGTAGCTTGCGTCAAGGGAGTCCTACCCTTGTTGGCCAGTATCACTGCCACATAGTGCTCCGTGTCGACAATATGGTTGCGCGGATACACCACACGGGTGATAGCGGCATCTATCGAATCTTCTGTGCCCGGTTCCTGAATGAAGATCAGGTACTGCTGCATCTGACCCGCCGGGCTGACGGTGTTCTCCAGACCGGAAATATAGGCGGTAGAGTCGTTGCTGACCCACACCAGCATACGCATATAGCCATAGTGGGCGTAACTCGGTATCGTGAGCGGCAGCTGATACGGCGTGCGGCTGCGTACCTTCACACCCTTCATCGAGCCTTGCTTGGTGATATTCTCGTTTCCGTCAAGGTCGAATTGGCCGTCACGGTTATAGTCAATTGCCACACAGAGGCTGGCAGCCGTCCGAGTGTCGTTCTCGTTCTCATTGTTGGCCACCTCGATGGTCAGCGTGTCGCGCGTGCCGTGGCGGAAATATGCGCAAGGTATCTGCTCAATCGTACGGTTGTAGCGACCCAGTTCCAGAGAGGTGTAGCCAATCAGGTCGGGCATCACGTTGTCCAGTTCGCTATACGACACCCGCGTGATGTCGAAGCCCACGGGCTCCGTGGGAGCGTACTGCAAGATGCTATCGTACGTGTTCTCGGCCAAGGACCTAAAGGTATGGGCTGTGCGCAACGTGTCGTTGCCGGTTTGCTGGTCATTAGGCATATACACCCATGCCTGCAGCGTGAAGGTGGCGTTGGAGGTGGGACGGTTGACGGTGAGCAGGGCCGTGTCGAACACAAAGTCGTAATAACTCACCGAGTCACCGATACGCGGCGCGATGGTGGCGCGAACGGTGTCGTGAACCTCGGCATAGGTGATGCGTCCCGAAGCATCCATGAACTTATAGGCAATCGGGATGTTGCTGATGGGGTTGGAACCGTAGTTCACCACACGCAACTTCACCGTGTCGACCTCCAGGTAGACGCGACCGCTGGCGCGAGGCGAGAGCACCTTCGAGATGGAGCAGTCGTAGGCAATCGGCGGATTGACCGCCACGTTTATCGGCGAGTAGTAGCTGGTGCAGTTGGCCGCACTGAGGCAGCTGAGATAATAGGTGCTGTCGTGGAAATACTGCGGTGTGGTGCTCCAGTGTGTGGAACGGGCATAGTTGTTACTCCCGTTATAGAAGAACTCCGTACCCAACGTATCACGGTGCCAACGGATGACCTTGTTCTGGTCCTGCGTGGCCCAGAAGTTACCATAAGTACCATAGTCCAAAAGGGTGTCGCTACCCACAGGAGCCGCAGGTGTGTAGTTGGAACGGATATTGATCCAAGTGGAGGTGTCGTTGAGGGGTTTCACATCGTTTTGGTAGCGCACCCAGCCACGCAATCTGGCCGCGACATCCGCATTGTAGCCATGGGCGGCATTGGGATAGGCGGAGAAGGCGTCAATGGTACCAACCAAACGGGGATACAGGTCAGGCTGGTTGGCGGGCGAGTTGACCACATCGCGCTCGGTGCCCACCGGCAGGTCGTTTCCTTCACCGAATGTCTGCATCTCATCGGCGTTGTAGCCAGGATAATTCTGGAACATCGTGCCCGTGGGGGTACGCGGATTGCCGTTATAGTTGAGCTCGTACTCGTAGCCGAGGTTGAACTGGAAATTGCCCGGGAAGTCTTTCTTACCCTCATTCTTCAGCTTATAGGTGAGGGGCACCTGCAGCAGGCGGCAGCCCGCCGGGGTGTTGTTCGTGAAGGAAATCGACACCACCTTCAGGTCATAAGCGGGATAGAGGAAGATTGTCACCGTATCGACATTGTCGTCCAGATAATTGTCGTTGGCATTGTTCAGCAGGAGCTCGATGACCACGCGTTGCGTGTCCACCAGGCCCAGCGGCGTATATAACTTGACGCTGTCCTCCACATAGGTACGCAGCGGGAGGCGGATATTGCGCACCACAGAGCGTATCTCAGGCGTGTAATCGGCAATACGGGCCGTCCACGAAGCCGAATTCTCAGGGGCTTGGCCGTTGTTGTAGAACCGCACACGCACCATGATGGAGTCGGTTTCGATATTGTATACCTCCGCATTGTTACCCACCGTAATCCTCGGCATCATCGGCTCTACCACCTCAACGATGGCGATATCGTGCATCAGACGGGCGAACTCATGGGCACCGATGGTCGGGGTAGGAATCTGCGGACGGATGCTGTCGAAGATATCCTGCGGTACATCGGAGTTGTACTGGGCCAAGCCGGCAAACTGTGCCAAGGCAAGGCGCAGGTCGAGATCGCTCACAAAATAAGGTCTCGACTCAACCGAGTTGACATCCTTGTGGTTGGCCGTGCGCAGGCTGTCCAAGTTGCTCCGCTCGTTCGGCGCAGCTTGGGGTGACACCAAAGCGCCCCAGACGGCAAACTTGCGGACACCCGTATTCGGGTTCGGCTCGGCATTCGACCAATAGGCGTTGAAGTTCGAGGAACTCACACAGGAGTCGATGGCCACATAGTAGGCATACCCCTTGCTCTGGTTCTCAAAGATGTTGTTCAACACATGCACGTTGGAAGACTGTTGGCAGCTGAAGGCGCGGGTAGTGGGCTTGTTGTCACCCGTCTTCAACGATACCGTATTGTACAGCACATTGACATATTTTGAAGCGGTATCAATCCAGATACCCGAGGAAACCAGCGACGCGACATCTATACCGCGCAGGGCAATCATGTTGTTGTATATTGTCACACGGTCAATGTTCGTACCCTTGCAGTTGACAATATGGATACCGCGCTTACCACCCGTCTTTGCGTCGGCCAGCGTGATAAAGTTCTTCTGGATGCTGATGTGATTGCCATCGGCCACAAAGACACCCGTGAGGGGCTTGCCGTTCACCGACACCCCCGCCGCAATGCTGTCGTGCAGCACCGTCACGCTGTCGACATTCCGGAGGTTGATACCCATATACCAAAAGTGCAGAATGTCATTGTTTGTAATGTCAATCATATAGCTGTGGGTGTTCGTCGGCAGCGTGCGGATAGCGTAGTAACCGCTGTCCAGCAGGTTGTGGTCGAAGGTCAGGTAGTTGTTGTCATTGCCCAGCAGCACCAGGTTGGCATTGGTCGACGAGCCTGTTGTGGCCTTGGAACGAATCACACAGTTACGGAAGGTGATATGGTTGGATTCCTCTATCTTCAGCACATTGGCGAAGATGTTGTTACCCGAACCTGAGGTATAGTTGGCATAGAAGTAAATATTGTCGAAGATGAGATGGTGCGTGCCGGTGAGGGCCATCACATAGTTGCTCGCCGATGTCGTGGTAAACGTAATCTTTGCCTGGTCGGCAGCACCCGGAGTGGTGATGAAGGTGATGGTGTTGGTGTCGTCGGCACCGTCGATTTCGTTCAGATCCACCTGGCCGCTGAAAGTCTGCGGGTTCAGCAGGAAGCGGATGGGACCGGCCACACCGGCATTATGCAGCGTGTCGATAGCCACTGCCAGCGACGGGAAGTTGAACGTGATGCCTGTGGCGGAACCCACGGTGTAGTCGCCGGCGCAGAAGCGCACATTGAACGTGCGGACAATGGTATCATTGGAATGTATGGTGTCGTCCGAGTTCTGCACCACGGCAATCACCGTATGGCGGCCGGGAGTCAGCGAGCTGCTCAACAACGGCACCACGATACTGCGACCCGAGCTCAGGTTGATGGTGCGGGACTGCGGCGAAGACCAGCTGCCATTGTCAATCTTGTATTTCAACGTGCAGGAGGAAATCAAATTGTTACCACGGTTGTTTATCTGCACATTGAGGTTGGTGGCGGCACACGAGGCAATCACCATTGTATCGAGGGCGGGATCCCACGAGAGAGAGAGATCGTACGGCGGCACATTGGTCACCGTGATGTCCACCAGACTCTCCGGACCCTCGCAGCCGTAATCGTAGAAAGTGAACCGGACATCCGGGCGGTTGCCACCCTTGGCACCTGTCGTTTGTGCAGACTGGTCGCTGCTCGCATTCTGTTTCGTGATTACAGAGTTGGCCTTCAAGGTAAAGTAGGTGCTGGCTCCTGTGTTGATACCGGCGGTGGACAATGCCGTGTTGATTTCCACCACGATATTGGAAACGCCATCCCACTCATAGGGGGTCTGGAACTGATGGTACACCCAACCCACATTGGCGGCCGACAGCGTAAGGCTTGTGCTGTTGTACACCGGTGTCAGGCCAGTGGTGATGAAGTTCGTATTGGCATATTCGCTGAGCGTGGTGGCACCCATCTTGATAGTATAATTACTATAAGTATAGGTAACGTTGTTGCCACCGACAGAGGCCAGTTTGAACGCAAGGCCGCGGATGGAGCCTGCCGAGTGACCCGCCGCGAGGAGTTCCTGTGCGGTGTAGATGTACTGTTCTTTTGTATAGCGGGTCTTGGGGTTGTAGGGCGACGGATAGACCGTCAAACTCGTCGTCGAAGCCAGTGTACCTACATGGAAACTGTTCTCGCTCATCCCGATACCCTTCACATAGAAGGTGTCGCGGTGGTAGATATTGGGCGTAATGAAGGCTCCAGTGGTGGTGTCAATCACGTTGTGCTCCGCATCCATCCAAATTGCATAGGTGTTCGACGGAATCCCTGTCGGAGTCAACGTCAACCGACCGCCATACAGCACCTGCCGCGGCGAAGTGACCGCCAGCTGGTTCGGCGTGTAGCGGGCCATGAACTGGCCGCGGTTGGTGTCGTTGGTGCGCGAGGCGTCCGTAGAGAGCCCATCCACCCAAACCTTCACGTTGAAGATTGAGTCGTGCGCCTGGCGCATATTGAGCGGCGTGGAGAAGGTGTGCGTCACCGACGAGCGGGCGGGAATACCGCCCGGGATAGTGCCGGTGCCGACCGGGGTATTGCTGTTGTTGAGACTGTACTTGACCGTCACTGCACCACTGGTGGCGGAACCGTAGTTGTGGATGGTCACCGTGACGTGCTCGGCCGTAGTGAGGTTACATCCAGTATCCACCACCGGCACATCCACGGCCAGGTCGGTTACAGGTACATTAGGTACATTAATATATACGGGACCGCGGGCACCTTCGCACCCGTTGTCGTAGTAGCGGATTAACTGCGTCTCCGTCTCGCCGATATGCATGGGGTTGGCATTGCTGGCCACCTGCCACTGCTGGGCCGACTGGCTGAGCGATGTGGCCGAGGCCGGCCACGAAATACGACGGGCACCGGCGCAAGCCGAGGTTCCCATCTGCACCGCCGCACCATACCACACGGCATTGGGAACACCCTGAGTGGACCATTTCACCGCGTTGCTCGAACTGGAGGTAATCACACTGTTGAACGGCACCGCATCGGCAATACCGTGCTTGTCGCGGTATATCACGGCAAAGTTGGTGTTGTATGCCAGCGACACAGTGGCGGAACTGGGGCAGTAGATAGTGCGGCTGGAGTCGCTCGGGGTGGTAACCACCTTGAACTGCAGCACCAGGTTGTTGCCCGGCTGGATAGTCACCCTGGGCAGCACCCAGTATTTAGGAGCCTGGTTCGTCTGGATAATTACAATGGAGTCGCCCTCCAAGTTGGCGGGATAGTCACCGCAGTTGGTCAACTCAATCGCGAAATTGGTCTGCGCGTTCATCCACGAAGGCATGGGATTGGTGGCACCGACGGCGGTTCTGTTCACCTGCACCTCGGTAATCTTGACCAACGGCAGGTTACGCTTCTGCGAGATGTAGAAGGTATCGGGGGCGTACAACGGTTCGGTCTGATAGGTGTTGCCGTAGTAGAAGGCGGCGGTATCGTCCATCGAGTGGTACCACGAAATACCCGACTTCTGCTGGCGACCGTTGCCAGTGGAGGTGTAGAAATGCACCGGCCAGGTGTTCACACCCTGGGTGGGCGTGATGGTCACGCTGTTGCCATAGGTGCCGTTCTGGCGGATGGTGGTGGGGGCCGCGGCGGCATAGCGCGAAATCACCTGGTAATAGGCCGTATCGTTCATGTTGTTGGGGTCGCTGTTGCACTTCACACACCAGCGGATGTTATACGTCACATCGCTGTTGCCCGACCCATAGGGCAGCTGCATCGTGCGTGTCGAGAGGAACTGTATCGTGTCACCGGGACCGACATTGCGGTTGATGGTGAAGTTCTGCCAGGCAGCGTTATTGATGCTGTAAAAGACCGTAATCGGGGAAGAGGCCGAATAAGTGTAGGTGCCGATACCCATGTTCTGGATACATACCTTCACCGGAATGCTGGACGGAGCACCGCAGTAGTCCTCCAAGGGGGTGATGAAGGTCACGGGTTTGAAGTCAATCGTCAACGAACGCACCTCATAGGCACCCAAGCTGGGATTCGTCGCATTGCGGGGGGTACCCTCGATATCGGTGGTCACTCCCGGCACCGGCGTACCGACATTGCGCAGCAGGTCGCTGAAGGAACGGAGGTCCACCAGGCCACCGTTGGTGTACTGCGGGTTGCCCACCACAGAATGCTGGTCGCCCGAAATGGCGTTGCGCCAGGTGTTGAGGTTATAGTAGCTCACACCCGTCAGTTTGTTCAGCACGCCACTGACCGAGTGGTAGCAGTTGTAGTCCACATGGTTGGTGGCCGCATTGTTGCCGGGGATATAGGCAAAGGCGTAGTTGTTGGTATCGAAGGTCGCCACCACGTTGTTCTGGAAATAGCTGTTGCTCAGCACGCCGCCGCCGAACGTGGCCGCCGCGATGTTCACACGCGACGGGGCGGACATACGCACCGAGTTGAAGACCACCCGCAGATACGAACCCTTGATGATGTTCAGCGGTGTAGTCAGCATGTTGGTGGTACCGTCATCGAGCGACACCAGCATGTTGTTGGCCACAATGGAGTATTGCGACTGGTTGCCCGTGGCGTCGTGGCCATGCATGTCGGACACACCGATGCAGCAGGCACCGTGGGTGGAGTACACCCGGTTACGCGTGATGCGGCTGCCGTCATACACATACTGACCCAGGATGATATAACTGGCATTGGTCTGCACATCGTTCACAAAGTTGCTGTCCACCAAGACATCGCTCTGGTTCACCAGACTGATAGCGGTGTTGACCTGGTTGGCAAACTCGTTAAACTGCACAATATTGTGCCGCGAGCGGATATCCGGTGCAGTACCTTCCACGC
Organism: uncultured Bacteroidales bacterium; assembly: GCA_905234695.1. Lineage (GTDB taxonomy): Bacteria > Bacteroidota > Bacteroidia > Bacteroidales > P3 > Colimorpha. The sequence continues at coordinate 91,693 of CAJOHZ010000003.1, forward strand.
TGACACCGATGGTGCCGCCGTAGAAGGAGCAGTTCTGCACCAGCACCGAGTCGGCACTGCCGGTGTGGATCAATGCCTGCGCCGACGTGGTGACAGTGTTGCTGTCTACAAACTGGCAGTTGAGGAACTGGCAGTGGGCGCTGTGCTCACCCAACTGGGCCAGCACATCGCAGCGGTTGTCGACATAGCGGCCGTTGGCAAAGCGGATACGGTTGAACCGGATACCGCGGGACTCGGTGAGGTCCACCAAGGCAGGCTCGGTGGAGGAGACCGAACTGCGCGAGCGACGGAAGGTCACCTGTGCCGAGGTAGTGGCGGGCTCAAACTGCACATACTTCGTCGCCGAGGTGCCCGGGATATAGGGGAACTTAACCACATCATAAGTGCCGGCAGGCAACTTGATGGTCAGTGGATTGTTGATACCGCAACGGCTCAGCACATACAGGCACTGCTCCAAGGTGGCGAAATTGCCGCCGGGTCCCACCGTGCGGGTGCCGTTGTAAGCACCGCTGCAGGCGGCGAAGGGGGTATAGCTGGTGTCGTTCAGCGGCTCGTGGTCGCGGAAGCGGCTCGTCCCCACGGTGATGGTATCGTCCACCCAAGCACGGATGGTATGATAGCCCACCGAGAATGACTGGCTGGTGCTCAACTGCACCCTGACGCTGTCGCCTCCGTTGAGGTGGCCGGTCCAGTTGACATACACCGGGGAGCCATTGTCAATCTTGTAAGCGATACGGACGGCATCCATCGGACGCTCGCCAAAGTTCTTCAGCCACACCACCACCGAGTCGGTACCTGCGTTGCAGGGCTGGTTGTAACTGGGATAGCTGAAACCGGAGATACCGCAGTCGTACAACAGCGGCTGGTTCCTGTTCACATAAAACTGAACCCACGGACGAGTCGGGGCGATGGTACCCTCGGCAAAGTTCTCCATATCTCCACTGTTGCCGAAGACATTGTAGTTGAAGGCGGCCGAGTGACCGGGGATAAACAGCGAATTTTTGTTCGCCAACGTCGGGATATGCTTAATCGACGTGGCTTGGGGGTTCGTGTTGCCATCGTAAATCACCTGCACGATGAGGTCACCGCCGGCATAGAAGAACGTATCCTGCAACGTCACCATCAGGTACGACCCGGGAGCCGCCTGGTCAATCACAAATGCAGAATCATACACCAACTGCATCGGGTCGCTGTAGAAAGTCTCGTTTGCCAAGTTGGAGGTAGTAGTGCGAGTTACCAGGGTATTGCTTACATTCGCCATCCAAATCTGGAGTCGCGGACGGACCACCGTGGTGGGCGAAGTGGTTCGAATCATACGAAACTGCTTGATGCCGCCGGGGCCGTAGCCCATCTCCGCCATCGTTGTACTGTCGTAGAAGAACTCCGACCGGTTGTCGGCGTAGGCCGGGAACGGGAAGGTATTGTTGTTGGACTGCACCCCCTCTGGCTGCGCCGTATGGGTCCTGCCTCGCACACAGCGGTAGGGCACCCACTGGCTGGAATTGGTCGGGAAAGTCACCGTGTTGTTATTATTGGTGGAGTCCTTGACAATCAAGTGGAAATACATCATTGTGTCATATCCGTAGAAGGGGATGCGGCCGGCAAAACGGTCGGTGCCACTGATACGATGCAGATAGGCGCGGTTCACTATCCGGCTGTTGCCCACACGGTACTCGGCATACACCGAGTCGCCGTTGATACCTTGGCGCGCTACCGTGGAAGGCTCGGCGCACAGGTAGGCACCGCGGCTGCTGGGATAGTCCACCATGTCGGGATAGGCAAGCATCTTGACGCGGGGGGTTATCATCTGCTGGCTCGACGCACGGAACACAATATCGTCGATATACCACCCACTCGTAGTGGCGGTGCTGACATTACGCTGATAGACCACAAAACGCACCACCAACTTCCTGTTGACGGGCAAGACATTCTGGAACAGCTGCTCCAAATCGAAACGCTCATGCCTCCACATGCTGGGATTGTACGTGGTGGCATTCTCCCAATCAGTATACGACTGCTTACTGAACGAGGAGAACGACGAGAACTCCGACGAGCCTCCATCCGTCATGTTGTAGTGCGTGGTACCCAGACGGGTCCAACGCGTATCGCCCGGACGTCTGACCTCAATCACACACACATCCGTTGCCGAGGCGACATATCGGGCATCCGCCTCGCAATAGTGCATGAACTCCATCGTGTAGTAGTTGAAGTTCGCCATCTCGGAGAAATCAATCGTGTCAAGCGTCATCATCACATCCTGGTTGTACACATGCGACAACTTCATCGAACGGTTGCCACCCGACACCACGGAAGTCTGCACTTGGGCATTACTGGACAACTGATACGTGACGGGCGACCCTGTCTCGAAATCCTGCGTGTAGACTTGATAGATTTGTGCATGGGCAGAAAATGCCATGAAAGCAAAAATCAATCCAAATAGCGAAAGTCTTGTTTTCATTAGTTGTATTTTTATTTTATTATTTTTCAATCATTTGCAAGCAAATCACACCCGTTTTCGGGCGGATTCGGACACAATTTTTAACTTACAAAGTTACGAAGAAAAAATGAATCGCCAACATTTTTTTTACATATTAGTAATTTTTTATAATTCCGCGCACATTTTCGCGCCAAGATTTTATGTCTTTTCATCGTCATGGTTGCCTCTTTTCATGTGTCTGTTTTGGATACTTTTTCGTGTCGTTTTTTCGGGGAGTCCGAAGGCCGTTTCCGTGAGGTCATCCCCTCGGCACACGCCCCCCTCGAAAAACTCGTTTGTATATATACACTGACTACCCCCGTTTTGGATACCCCCCTAGGCCCGATTTTTAAGAAAGTTTATGATTATTTTCTGTTTTTTTAAGAAAAACACACTTCCACGGCGGGATTTTGTTCCATTCCAGCCGAGTGACAAGGGAGTGGTCTCGGTGTAGTCCTTATGTGACGCTTATGTTCTTTCGCTGTTCCTTCGGTCCTTCTCTAACGCTTCTCTAACATTTCTCTAACACTTCTCTAACGTACCTTAGGAGAAGTGTAGGAAAAGTGCTGGGTATGCGTAAGATAAGGGTAAAAGGAATACCGAAGGAACATAAAAGCCACTCCGAGAGACGACTAGAGACCGCGCTGACGCAGGGCTTCGTACATGAAGATGCCTGCGGCGACGGAGACATTGAGCGACTGCACCTGCCCACGGATGGGGAGACGAGCCCGGAGGTCGGCCATCTTCAGCAGCTCGGGACTCACACCGGTTTCCTCGGCACCCATAATCAGCAAAGTAGGTTTCCGCAGGTCGGCCTCAAGGTAGTCGGTGGCTCCTTTCTCGGTGGCGGCCACAATCTGCATCCCGTACTGGCGCGCAAGGTTCAAAACGGTCTTGAGGTTGGCCTCCCGACACACCGGCATCCGCAGCAGGGCCCCTGAGGAGGTCTTCACCGCATCGTCGCCCACCTGAGCACTGCCGTGGTCGGGGATAATGACAGCGTCGACTCCGGCACACTCGGCGGTGCGGACGATGGCACCGAAATTGCGCACATCGGTGACACGGTCCAACAGCAGCACAAAGGGGGCATGTTCCCCTTCGCAGAGGGCAGGGAGCAGCTCGTCGGCACGACGGTAGGCGATGGGGGCGATGAGGGCTACCACCCCCTGATGGTTGCCTTTGGTGAGGCGGTTGAGTTTCTCGACCGGGACGAACTGGAAAGGTATTGCATGGTCGCGGATACGTCCTTTCAACTCGCTGGCCAGCGAACCGGCCAAGCCGTTCTGGATAAAGATTCGGTCGATGCGGGTGCCACCGTCAATAGCCTCGATGACAGGGCGCAGGCCATAGATATGGGTGGAGTTTTTCTCGGAGGTCGAGGGATGGTTGCCGGAAACTATCATAGGAATTTCGTTAAGCTGTTATTACTGGATTGGGTCACACCACCTGACCGTCGCGAAGCTGTATCTGACGGTCCGACTTGCAGGCCAGTTCGGTGTTGTGGGTGACGATGACGAAGGTCTGCCGGTACTGGTCGCGCAGTTGGAAGAAGAGGTCGTGCAACTCGGCGGCATGACGGGTGTCGAGGTTGCCGGAAGGCTCGTCGGCCAACACCACGGCGGGGTGGTTGACGAGGGCGCGCGCCACGGCAAACCGCTGCTGCTCACCGCCCGAGAGCTGGGCGGGCTTGTGCGAGGCACGCTCCTCCACATGGAGGAACCGCAGCAGCTGCATCGCCTCCGCCTCGGCCTCTTTCATCGACCGTCCCGCAATCAGGGCGGGAAGGCAGACGTTCTCCAAGGCGGTGAACTCGGGCAGGAGGTTATGGAACTGGAAGACAAAACCCACATGGCGGTTGCGAAACTGCGCCAAGGCTTTCTCGCCCAGTGTGGTGACATCAGTGTCGTCGTAGAGGATATGGCCGCTGTCGGGACGGTCGAGGGTGCCCAACAACTGCAGCAGGGTGGTCTTGCCGGCCCCTGAGGCGCCGACAATGCTGACAATCTCGCCCTGCTGGATGGTAAGGTTCACGTCGCGCAGCACCTGCAAGGTGCCATAGGACTTATTGATATTGGTAACCGCAATCATTAATGTTCTTACTTCTTAGTTCTTACTTCCCTCAAACCTCCTTGCCGTTCAGAAAAACCCGTTCCACTTTGTTCTCGCCAAAGGCATAAGGCATGTATTCGTAGCTGGGTATCGGCTTGGTGATGTAGAAATTGGCCCTCTTGCCAACGGCGATGGTGCCCACCTCACGGCTTACGCCCATGGCATAGGCGCTGTTGAGGGTGACGGCGTTGATGGCCTCCTCCGGCGTGAGCCGGTACCTAATACACGCCATCGAGAGGATGAGCTGCATATTGTTGGAAGGCGAGGTGCCGGGATTGTAATCGGATGCCATCGCCACAGGCAGACCCGCATCAATCATCTTGCGTGCCGGAGAGAGTGGCAGATTGAGGAAGAAGGCGCAGCCGGGAAGGATGGTCGGCATCGTCTCGCTACCCTTGAGCGCCTCTATCTCGGCATCGCCCATCTGCTCAAGATGGTCGACGGAGATGGCACCATGTTTCACGCCCACCTGCACACCTCCCGAGATGGCCATCTCGTTGGCGTGAATCTTCGGTTTCATACCGTATCTGATGCCTGCCTCAAGGATACGCTCGGTATCCTCGACAGTGAAGAAACCCTGGTCGCAGAACACATCGATGAAATCTGCCAAGCCTTCGGCCGCGACCTTCGGAATCATCTCATTGATAACCAAATCCACATAATCTTCCTGATGCCCGCGATATTCCATCGGAATGCCGTGAGCTCCAAGGAAATTGGACTTGATGGTCAGGGGCGAATTCTCTTTGAGACGACGTATCACGCGCAACAGTTTCAGTTCGCTCTCGGTGGTCAGGCCATAGCCGCTTTTGATTTCGATGGCACCCGTGCCCAGATGCATCACCTCATGGAGGCGCTGCTGAGCCATATCGTACAGTTCCTCCTCCGAGGCCGCCGCTGTCGCCTTGGCCGAATTGAGGATTCCCCCTCCCCTTTTTGCAATCTCCTCGTAGCTGAGACCCCGGATCTTGTCGACAAACTCCAATTCGCGCGAATTGGCATAGACCAGATGTGTGTGAGAGTCGCAGAACGAGGGGAATACCATTCTCCCAGTGGCGTCGACCTCGCGGTCGAAATGGGTATTGGGGATTTCCGTCATCGGGCCGAAGGCAGCGATGGTGTCGTCCTCGACGAGAAGGTAGGCGTCCTTGACGGTTTCCATCCGGGACATCTCTTTGCCCATGGCACAGAGTTTGGGCTGGTATTCCACCTGCACCAACTCCTTGATATTCTTGACAAGTGTTCTCATATTATGGATTTACATCTTAGTTCTTAACTCATACTTCTTACCTCAAAATAGCTCTTGTTGGTCGCCAGAGGTCTTCAGCTTGCCGAGGTGCTGGTAGGCCATCGGGGTGGCCTCGCGCCCGCGAGGGGTGCGCTGGAGGTAACCCTCCTGGATGAGGTAAGGCTCGTAGACCTCCTCGACGGTGCCGGCATCCTCGCCGACGGCGGTGGCGATGGTGTTGACCCCCACGGGGCCGCCGTGGAACTTGTCGATGATGGTGGAGAGGATGCGGAGGTCCATCTCGTCGAGACCGTTGCGGTCGACATTGAGCGCTTGCAAGGCATAGCGGGCGATGTCAAGGGTGATGGTGCCGTCGCCTTTCACCTGCGCAAAATCGCGCACACGGCGCAGCAGCAGGTTGGCGATACGGGGGGTGCCGCGGCTGCGACGGGCAATCTCGAAGGCCGACTCAGAGGTGATTTTCACCTGCAGCAGACCGGCGGAGCGGTTGACGATGGAGGCCAGCGTGTCGGAATCATAGTACTGCAGGCGGCAGTTGATGCCGAAACGGGCCCGCAGCGGGGCGGTGAGCATTCCCGAGCGGGTGGTGGCGCCAATGAGGGTGAAGGGCTTGAGGCCCAGCTGCACACTGCGGGCCGCCGGACCCGACTCGATGAGGATGTCTATCTTGTAATCCTCCATGGCGGAGTAGAGATACTCCTCGACCACGGGCGAAAGACGGTGGATTTCGTCAATGAAAAGGACGTCGTTGGCCTCCAGAGAGGTGAGCATCCCCGCCAGGTCGCCGGGCTTGTCGAGCACCGGACCCGAGGTCATCTTGATATTCACTCCCAACTCGTTGGCGATGATATAGGAGAGGGTGGTCTTGCCCAGACCCGGAGGACCGAAGAAGAGCACATGATCCAGCGGCTCGCCCCGTTTCTTGGCAGCCCCGACGAAGATGCGCAGGTTGTCAATCACCTGTTGCTGGCCGGCAAAGCTGTCGAACCCCTTGGGGCGCAACGCCCGCTCCACCTCGCGTTCCTGCGGCGACTGGCTGTGGCCTGTGGCATCAAGATTATTGTTCATAATGCGGTAGATTGAATTTGCAAAGGTACGACTTTTTTTCATTCTATCAACAATTGTCGCCGCATATTTTTCCCGTCCCACCCTGTGGCAAGGCTGTCCGCAGGGGAGGAAATTATTTTTTTCGCTGTCGGGAAAATAAAAAACAAGCTTTCGCGTTTTATATAAGCACTAATGTAATAAACGACTAAAGCAAGACTATATGAAATCGATTATCGTCGGTACCGATTTTTCCAAGGGTTCGTTTGTGGCACTGGAACTGGCCACGGACATTGCCAACAAAATGGAATGCGACATCAAGCTCATCTGGGCCAAACGCGAGAAACTGCTGATTGACGAAGAGCAGCAGACCATCATGACCCTCCTGGCCGAAGAGAAACTGAAACGGCTGTGCGAGGAGTACCAGCCCATGCTGCATTCCGGCACCATCCGCTGGGAGATTTGCAAAGGCAAGGTGGCTGCCGTCATCGCCCGCGAGGCGCGTCACGCCAACGCCCCGATGATTGTCATCGGCACCAACGGAGCCTCGGGATTCGAGAAGTACTGGATGGGCAGCACCGCCGTGCGCATCGTCCAGGAGGCCCCTGTCCCTGTGCTCACCATTCGCGAGGGATTCAATTTCCACAAGCAGCTGGAGCGCATCGTGGTGCCCATCCGCGTCAACGTCAACTCGCGCCAGAAGGTGCCGCCCGCAGCCTCCATGGCCAAGATGTTCGGTGCTGAAATCCACATCCTGGGTCTCATCGACTCGCCCGACCAGTCGTCGCACCTGCGCGCTTACATGATGCAGACCGCCGAGTTCCTGGGCAACGAGGGGATACCGTATGTCTCGACCGTGAAGAAATACAAGAACTACGGCGACGAAGTGCTGAACTACGCCGAGAGCGTCAATGCAGACCTCGTGGTCATCAACACCGAGCAGGACCGCATCATCTCGCAGCTCTTCCTTGGCACCAATGCCCAGCAGATTGTCCACAAGTCGCAACTGCCGGTGCTCTGCATCCATCCCGCCGATATCTTCAATTTCGCAAAGTGAACGTCATTGTCGTGGGCGGCGGAGCCGCCGGTATGATGGCCGCCATCGCCGCCGCCGATCAAGGGGCGCAGGTGGTGCTGCTGGAGAAGATGGACCAACCCGGCCGCAAGCTCCGCATCACCGGCAAGGGACGTTGCAACCTCACCAACACCGCCCCGCTGAAAGATTTCCTAACCCACGTAGGGCCCGACAGCAAATGGCTGCGGAACTGCTTCGCCCAGATGTTCAACACCCAGTTGATGGACTTCTTCGAGCAACGGCAGGTGCCGCTGGTTGAGGAGCGCGGAAACCGCGTGTACCCAAAGAGCGGCAAGTCGCTCGACATCTTCCTGGCCCTTGTCAACGACCTTGAACGGCGTTCCAATGTCACCATCCACCGCAACGCCGCCGTCAAGAGCCTGCTGCTGCCTGACCCCGACGCCGACCCGCGGCTGCCCCGCACCCTCGGTGTGCGGATGCAGGACGGTACCGCCCACCGCGGCGACGCCGTAATTATCGCCACCGGCGGACTCTCCTACCCCACCACGGGAAGCACCGGCATCGGCTACCGCCTAGCGGCAGAGGCCGGCCACATGGTCATCCCCCAGGTGCCATCGCTGGTGTCGCTCACCTGTAACGACCCCCTCCCGCCGGAGTTGGAGGGGTTTGTGCTGAAAAACGTGGGACTCCGCGTCGCCCTCCCCATCGGGAAGACGATATACGACGGCTTTGGCGAGATGACCTTTACCGACCACGGCCTCGACGGGCCGCTGGTGCTGTCGGCCAGCCGCCTATGCAGCCGCATGCTGCACGAAGGCAATGAGCTTATCGCCCACCTTGACTTCAAGCCCGCCCTCGACCACGACACACTGGACCGCCGTCTTATCCACGACCTCGATGCCAACGGTACCCGCATCTTCAACGACGCGCTGCGCCTCTGGCTGCCCGCCGAGGTCATCCCCCTCGCGCTGAAACGGATGCATATTGAGTATTACAAGCGACTCAACCAAATCAACGGCACCGAGCGCAAACGCCTGCTGGCATTCCTCAAAGACTGCACCTTCACCCTCAACGGCACAGATGACTACAACACCGCCGTGGTGACCCAAGGCGGCGTCGAACTGAAGGAAATCAATCCCAAGACCATGGAGTCGCGCCGTGTGCCAGGGCTTTACTTCGCCGGCGAGGTGCTGAACCTCGACGCCGACACCGGCGGCTACAACCTGCAGATTGCCTTCTCGACAGGATTTGTGGCGGGAAGGAGTGCGGCACAACCTGTGGAAGGCAACAGATAGCACCGCATCGACAATGAAACATATCGCCACCCTCACACTGTTCTTTTTTTCTGTGCTGACGCTTGTGGCACAAGAGGATTCCCTCATCCCCACCAAAGCCAGACAGGACTACCTCGTCACTGACTTCGGAGCCAAAGGCGACGGCGTCACCCTCAACAGCCGCGCCATCCAGGCAGCCATCGACACCGTCCATGCCCGCGGCGGTGGCCGGGTAATTGTCCCCGCAGGACAGTTCGTCACCGGCACGCTCTACCTGAAGACGGGCGTCGACCTCCACCTCGACAGCGGAGCCGTCCTGCTCGGCTCGCTCAACCCCTTCGACTACGTGAAAGACCCCGTCGTGCGCTGGACCTCCCTCCTCTTCGCCGTCGACCAGAAGAATATCGCCGTCACCGGCAAGGGCACTCTCGACGGACGCGGCTGGGAGGTGGCCAACCGCATGGTGCAGTACATCCACCTCGGGCTGGTGAAAGACCCCCTCAAATACGACCGGCCGGGGGGCGAGAACCGACCGGAGCTCATCCACATGCTCCGTTGCGAGAACGTCACCATCAGTGGCGTCACCCTCCGCGACCCCGCCAGCTGGTGCCAGCAGTACGACCAGTGCCGGACCTTGGTGCTGATGCACGTCACTGTCGACGCCAAATGCTATTGGAACAACGACGGCCTTGACGTGGTCGACTGCAAAGATGTCCTTATCCGCCACTGCCATATCGACGCTGCCGACGATGCCTACTGCTTTAAGAGCCACAGCCGCAACGGTCTCTCCGAGAACGTCACCGTCGAACATTGCTTCGGCCGCAGCAGCGCCAACGGCATCAAGTTCGGCACCGTCACCCGCGGCAAGTTTCGCAACTTCCGATTCCACGACATCACCATCCGCGACACCTACCGCAGCGCCATCACCATCGCCAGTGTCGACGGGAGCCAGATAGAGGACATCTCTTTCGACAATATCCACGCCTATCACACCGGCAACCCCATCTTCCTGCGCCTCTCGCACCGCAACGCCCAAGCCGACCAGCGGCCTTATCTGCGCCACGTCGTCATTAGTAACTCCACTTTCGAGGTGCCTTACGACAAGCCCGACGCGGGATATTCCTACGAGGGACCCGTCGAAGACCAACCCCGCAATATCTCGCCCGCCTCCATCGTGGGCTGCCCCGACCAGCATATCAGCGGCGTCCTTCTCGACAATGTAGAGTTCACCTTCCCCGGCCGCAGCGACACCGCCTACGCCTACTTCCCCACCACCCCCGCGGCCATCGCTGCCCTTCCCGAGCGCGAGAAGCAATACCCCGAGTTCTCGATGTGGAAGGAGTTGCCCGCCTGGGGTCTCTTCGTCCGCCACGCCGACAGTATCATCCTCCAAAATGTCCGCTTCACTGTCAAGGAACCCGACTACCGCCCCGCCCTCGTCACCGACGACGTGAACCTCTTCGGCCTCAAACAGGTGGACATCCAGATTCCCGACAGTAAAAAACCGCTTGGTCTGGTGGCACAAAATACCATCTTGCGTACCAAACAAATTCCCTGGCGCATTCGGAAGCAGAAAGGCCCGACGGCCATTGCCCCCGATCCCGAGTCCGTCGACTACTGTCCCGACATCCCCGACACCCTTACCCGCCACCTCGCCTCCCGTTTCGGCATCAAGAACGACGGCCGCACCGACAACACGACCTCCATCCAGCGGGCGCTGGACTATATTGCCGCGCAAGGGGGTGGCGTGCTGGTCTTCAACGTAGGCCGCTACCGCTCCGCCCCGCTGCAGTTGCGGGCGAGAGTCCATATCGAACTGAAAGAGGGGGCCATCCTCGTACCCATTACTCATGAAGGGGAGTTCCTCCACCCCGACCCCGCCGGCGACATCATCCTCTGCGGCCAAGGGTTCATCGAAGATTGATTTCCTTAATAAAACATCACGGGGCCCACGAGTCCGGTGGGTGTGGTGGGGACTTTGCGTTTGATGACATAATGTTGGACCACCTTATCGTCCGTGAGGGTGTGGACGTAGTTATTAAGAGTGGTGGTAACCTTTATCTCTAAGGTGTTGTCGCCTGGATGGAGAAGGCCGCCCAGATTGCAGTAGCTTCGCTCGCCGTACCACTTCACACCGCAGTCTGTGCCGTTCACCTTCAGCTCGCAGATGTCGTACACCTTGCCGAGGTCGATGCAATCAAGGCTCTCGGGGGTATAAGTGACCCCTTGCAAGGTGTCCTCCGTCAAGCTGTCGAGATGGAAATAGGCGGTGTAAGTGATGGTGCCGGAGAAGTCTTTGAACTGGGTCTCGCGGAGGTCGCACAATTGCTGCATCGAGGTGTCGCGCGTCCAGCCTTCAATGGCATGATGCAGCGTGAGGTGCCACTGCATGGGGATGGAGAAATAATGCTGGCCCTCGTTGTAGGCGGCTTCCCACACATGAACTCCTGCTGTGTCAGCAGTCGAACTTTTCTCGAAGAGAATGAAGAGACTCTCGGCGGGCGGGAGGTAAAGCCATGTGCCGCCGTCTTCAAGGGGTAGCCGTTGCTTCTCATCAGTGGCGGCGTTATAGACCCAGGCGGTGCGCCCTTGATAGATTTCTTTGGGGAAATGCAATGTGGTCGCCACGGCCTTGTCGAGGTGGGCATTGACGAAGAGGAAGATGTCGTCGCCACGGTCGTTTCTTCGAGACGTTGCTTGGCTCGGCAAAGAAAGCTCGCTTTCTTTGCTCTCGCTTCGTGCAACGTTGCGGTAGTGGTTCTGCAATAGGAAGCGGTCGGAATTCTCAATCTCTACAGCATGGGGCAGACGGTATTGCTGCTGCACCGTGCGGTACCAGTCGAGGTAATTGCGGTCGGGATGGTCGGGTACCGTTATAATTGAGAATTGAGAGTTTGCTCCACTGACGGTCGCCGACCTTTTGCTGAAAGATGAAAGCTGATTGCTATCTATGGTGTTGTCTATTACCAGGAGAGCTTTATAGGCTTTGTCACCAACGATAAGTTTATTATCCAAAAGCGTCGCCGATTGCAGCTGGCGCGAAGTGATGAGGTCGCAGTTGCCACCGTTCTTATGTACCGCCTCCCACAGCAGATAAGGAATATCGTATGGGCTTCCCTTGGGGTAATATGGGAAAGGCTCTGTCTGCACGCCATAGTATGCCCATAAGCTGTCGACGGGAAGCACGACGGCAATGTCGGTCTGCATCTCGGCATTCTGGAGCAGGGCGCTCATGCGGGCACGGTATTCGTTAAGGAGGTGGAAGTAGGGCCACCAGGTGTTCTTCTCGTTGAGGTAGCTGCCGTACTGCACCCAGCCGGGGAAACCCGCCTCGGGGGGCGAGTAATTGAAGCCGTGCCAAACGGAGTGGGTGATACCGCTGAAGGCACTCATGTCGCTGCCCAGCTTGAGTAGTTCAAGGGTGGTCTCGAACATGCGGTAGGTATTGGTCATCTCCTCACAACTCACGATACGTTTCCCGCTCTGGTGGGCGGCAGAGCTGACACATTTGTTAATCATCGTGTAGGCGCGGCCGCGGCGGTAGTCGCTGTCGGGCATCTCCTCGCCCACGCGGTGGCGCAGGTAGTTGGTGGTCCAGCTCTCCCCCTCGGGGATGTCGTAGGCCGTGGAACTCAGCAGGGGGAAGAACCCACGCCCGTAGGCCTGTCCGCGCGACTGCACACCCTGCGCACGGCACCAGTCGGCAAAGACCGTGGAGAATCGTTCGTAGAGCAGTTCCGCCTTGGTGCGTTCGAAGTCAAGACGTACCTGCCGCACTTTCCGCTTGAAGTCGGGTGACTGCTTGGCACCATACTCATAACTCAGTACCTCACCCAGCCGCCCTGTTTTGAACATGGTGAAAGGCAACCACGGCATAAGGTCATAACCGTTGCGGCGACGGAACTCCTCGGCGAAGTCGCCCGTCCAGTTGGACCCTTCCAACTCCATACTGTCGACGAAATAGGACCGCAGCCAGTTGCGCATAGGCCCAAGACGCCCCTCCAGCGTGCGCTGAGTATGGAGGAGGTAGTGCCGCACCGCCTCGGCGTTCATGTGGTCAAGGATAGGCCCCGATGCCCCAGGGGCGCCATTGATGACCGAGGCAAACGAGGTGCAACGGACAAGAGCGTAAAGGTGAGAGGTGAGAGATGAGAGATGAGAGACGGGTGAGATGCTTATTGTGTCGCCTTGAGGGACGTGAAGGTTGTAACGTTGATTAATATCGCTCACCGAGTCCGGCACCATGAAGATGTCGACCAGTTCAAACTGTCGGTCGGCATTAGCTTCCGTCACCTTGGGGTCGACAGCCTCAAATATCTGCTGCTTGGTGATGACGAAAGGTTTGCCCTCGGACCAGTCGACTTCTGTGACGTAAGTCAGCATCACCTGTGCACGATCCCCCATGGGGAGGGATTCCATGCCGAAAGGCCAGCCGCTACCCACCAACAGGTCACAGCCCATACCGAGACTTTTCGCCTCCTTCAGTACCACCTCCAGCATATCCAGCCATTCCTCACTCATCCAGGTCAAGGAAGGTTTGCCGAGGTCGTCACAACGTTTGGAGGGAAACTCGATGGGGTTGATTTCCACGCCGCCGATACCCGCCTCGTGGAGCACATGCAACTCGCGTATCAACTCGGCACGCTCCACCTTGTCGCCATTCCACCACCACCGCACCCACGGCCTGCAACTGTCATCGACACGAGAGGTCGGCTCTACCATGGTAGCCTGTCCCCACATGGGCAGCGCTGCAACAAGCAGCATCAACCCGACAATCAGCCACTTTTTCATATTTTTCTTAACGCGCTGCCTCCATTTTTATTGTCCATGACGCTCGGTTTTGCGTGAACGAGAAATTCTTCGTATCTTTGCAGCGTCGAAACAATACTCTCCCCACATGAAAAAGAGCATCCTGATAGGGCTTTGCATGGTGGCCGCAGCAGCCATGGGACAAAGCCGGTACGTCAACCCGATGATAGGCACCAACGGCATGGGCCACACCTTTCCCGGAGCCTGCTTCCCCTACGGCTTTGTGCAGCTGAGCCCCGACACCGACACCATCCCCCACAACGTGGGCGGAGTCTACCAGCCACGTGTCTACGACTACTGCGCCGGCTACCAGCACCGCGACAGCAGCATTGTGGGCTTCAGCCACACCCACTTCAGCGGCACCGGTCACAGCGACTTGGGCGACATCCTCATCATGCCCTACAGCGGTGAGACGAAGCTCAACCCCGGCACCGCCGACAACCCCGACGGGGGCTACCGCCAGCGTTTCCGCCACGAGACCGAGGTGGCCAAACCAGGCTATTATGCCGTCACGCTCGACGACGACAACATCCGCTGCGAACTGACCGCCACAAAGCGTTGCGGCGTGCACCGCTACATCTTCCCCAAGGGGGCGGCACAAAAGATCATCCTCGACCTCAATCATAGCATCTACAACTACGACGGCAAGGTGCTATGGGCGCAGTGCAACGTGAACCAGAAAGGGGTGCTGTCAGGCTGGCGCATGACCAGTGGCTGGAACCGCTGCCGCAAACTGTACTATTACATCCAGTTCAACAAACCCATAAAGCAGTAATGGCTACCACGACTTTGCCCCGCTGTCGTATCACGGCTTCTGGAACCGTTTCGACCAAGAGCACAACTTCCCCGAGATGGCAGGACGCAAGCCAGTCTGCTGGTTCGAATTTGAAGACGGCGGAAACGACACTCTTGAGGTAATCGTAGGTCTTTCGCCCAACAGCATCGGGGGTGCCAGCCGAGCCGTACAACGCGAAGGGAGCCAGTACTCTCCTACTGCCTCAAGGATACTATTCCGCGACAGGCCG
This sequence comes from uncultured Bacteroidales bacterium, assembly GCA_905234695.1. Classification (GTDB taxonomy): domain Bacteria; phylum Bacteroidota; class Bacteroidia; order Bacteroidales; family P3; genus Colimorpha. The sequence continues at coordinate 106,712 of CAJOHZ010000003.1, forward strand.
GAGGGCGACACACTGCTCATCGTACATCAAGGCGACCCCAAATACCGCAGCCATTTCGACATTGTGCGCGAGCTGACACGCATCAATTGGGACCGGATGCTGGGACGCATTGAGGCGCAAGGGCCAGAGGATGCGTTGGCGATGCTCTACACCTCATACTACCACACCATGATAAACCCCTCCATCTATCAGGATATTGATGAAAAGAACTATGGCGGGTATACCCGTTATACCATCTTCTCGCTCTGGGACACCTACCGCGCTCTGCACCCTCTCATCAACCTTACCGACACCGCCATGAGCCGCAACATAGCCCTCACGCTCTACTACCACAGCAAGAGCAACCCCCACAGCATGCTGCCCGTGTGGAGCCATCATGGCGGCGAGAACTGGTGTATGATAGGCTATCATGGCGTTTCCGTTATGGTGGACGCTGCCGTCAACACGCTTCTACCCGAGCCCGATACCGAGCGGGAGCTGGAAACTATGGATGCCATCTTCACCACCACCAATGTGGACTACTACGACTTCACGGGACTATACAAGGAGATAGGCTATGTCCCCTTTGACAAGAGCCGCAACGGCACCTCCGTCACCCTCGAGAATGCCTACGAGGACTGGTGTGTCTATTGGGCGTTGGTAAACCATCTGGATAATACCCTGCCCGATGTGATAGGCTATGAGGATTCCGTGCGCGAGAGTTATCGCCAGCGGGCGTTGAGCTATCGCAACGTCTATAAAGACGGCTTTGTCCGCGCGCGTTACAGCGACGGTAGTTGGAAGACCCCTTACAGCCTTCTCTCCACCAGCGGAGAAGGCTTGATTGAGGGCAACGCATGGAACTACAGTTTCTATGTCCCCCACGATGTGAACGGCATGATGCAGATGATGGGAGGCGAGAAGGCCTTTGTGCGCAAGCTCGACACCCTCTTCACCATGCATGTGCCCGACGAGTTCTTTGCCGAAACCGAGGACGTCACCCGCGAGGGCATGCTGGGCGGCTACGTCCACGGCAACGAGCCCTCCCACCATATCCCGTACCTTTACATGTGGACCACCCAGCCGTGGAAGACCCAGTACTGGGTGCGCGAGGTGATGAACAAGATGTACCGCAACCATATCGACGGCCTCTGTGGCAACGACGACTGCGGGCAGATGTCCGCCTGGTATATCTTCTCCGCCATGGGCTTCTATCCCGTCTGCCCCGCCAGCGGACAGTACGTCCTCGGAGCCCCCTATCTGCCCTACATGAAGGTGCGCATGGGCAGTGGCAAATACCTCGAGATAAAAGCCCCCAAGGTGAGCGACCGCAACCGCTACATCCGTGCCGTGCGCCTCAACGGCAAGCCTCTCACCCATGCCTATCTCACCTACAAGGAACTGATGGAGGGCGGCGTGCTGGAGTTCGACATGGCCTCTAAACCCAACAAGAAACTATTCCAAGCTGTCGCCGACAAACCCTACAGCCTGTCGAGAAGTGAGAATTGAAAATATGAGGAGGTTTGTCACCCTTCTGCCTCGTCGAGGGTGACGGTGGCCTGTTCCCACTCTTCCATCTTGGCATCGAGAGTGTCTTTCAATTGCTGGTATTCAGCATAGAACGCCGCATCCTGCGCCGAACCGGAGGCCAGCAACGCCTCCTTGTCGGCAATCTGCGCCTCCAGGTCAGAGATTTCTTTCTCCACCCGTTCCACCGCCGAACGGAGCTTGCGCAATTCGCGCTCCCGCTCGCGAGACTGCTCATAAGCGGCCTTGCCAGAGGAACCCGTGGGGTTTTTACTGGAATTATTAGCACTAGAACCACTAGGAGAACTAGTACTACTAGAGGAACTAGCCTTTCTGGTTTCCAAGAACTCGAAGATATCTCCCTTGAACTCGTGAACGGCGCCGTCGCGGAACTCATAAAGCGTGTCGGTAAGTCCCTGCAGGAAGTCACGGTCGTGCGACACCAATATCAAGGTGCCAGTGTACTGCAACAAGGCGTTTTTCAAGATGTCCTTCGAGTCCATGTCGAGGTGGTTGGTGGGCTCGTCGAGCACCAATAGGTTAGAAGGGGTCAGCAACAGTTTGGCCAACGCCAGCCGAGCCTTCTCGCCGCCCGAAAGCACCTTGACTTTCTTCTCACAGTCCTCGCTGTCGAACAGGAAACTGCCGAGGATATTACGTATCTTGGGACGCACGTCGCCCGTGGCGATGTCGTCGATGGTCTGGAAGACGGTCTTCTCGCCGTCGAGCATGGCGGCTTGGTTCTGGGCGTAGTAGCCTATCTGCACCTGATGGCCGAGACGGAAGGTACCGCTATAGTCGCGGATATCGCCCACAATCACCTTGACCATGGTGGACTTTCCCTCACCGTTGCGGCCCACAAAAGCCGCCTTGGTGCCAGCCATAAGCATGAGGTCCACCCCGTCGAACACCTGATGGCTGCCGTAGGCTTTGCCCAGTTGCTGCGCCTCCACGACGATGCGGCCACTATGCGGGGCCGGCGGAAAACGGAAGTGGATACTCTCGGTGCTCACCTCGTCCACACGGACGGTTTCCATCTTCTCCAGCATTTTGATGCGCGACTGCACCTGCTTGGACTTGGTGGCCTTGTAGCGGAAGCGTTCGATGAAAGCCTCTATCTGGGCTACCTGCCGCTGCTGGGCGGTAAGCTGCGCCATCTGCGAGGCCCGCCGCTGTTGCATCTGTATCACATATTCGGAATAGGGACATTTGTAATCATAGATACGTCCCGCAGTAATCTCGATAGTGCGCTTGGTGATATTGTCGAGGAAGGTGCGGTCGTGCGACACCAGCACCACTGCGCCGGGGTAGGTCTGCAAAAAGTCTTCGAGCCACTGGATGGACTCGATATCAAGATGGTTGGTAGGTTCGTCGAGCAGCAGGAAATCGGGGCGCTGAAGCAGCAGTTTGGCCAGCTCGACACGCATCTGCCACCCACCGCTGAACTCGGCCACGGGACGGTCGAAATCGGCATGGCGGAAACCGAGACCCAACAGAACTTTCTCTGTCTGTTCCTGCCGATTGTCAGCTCCCAACAAGGCAATCTGCTCCGTCACCTCGTTGTGACGGTTGAGCAGACGCGTGTATGCCTCCGATTCGTAGTCGGTCCTTTCGGCAATCTCGGTCGCGAGCTCTTGCTGGTGCATCAGCAGGCCTTCGATACGCGAAAAGGCGGTCATGGCCTCGTCCAACACGCTGCGTCGACTGTCGGGGACCATCTCCTGCGGCAGGTATCCCACCGTTTGCCCCGACGCGATAACCAGCTGCCCTGTCTCTGGCCGTTGCCATCCACATAGGATTTTCAGCAAGGTGGACTTCCCCGCGCCGTTTTTCCCCACCAAACCGATACGGTCACGGTCGGCGATGTTGAAGGTGACGTTGTCGAAAAGATTCGTGCCGGTGAACTGGACTGAGAGGTTGTTGACAGCCAACATGGAGGGGAGCGATTAGTGATGAGTGATAAGTGACAACTTAAATGAAAAACTTAAACTAAAGAAAAAGGCTGCCAATCGGTGGGAAGGGCAGCCCTAAAAGTATCTTTTTTATTCAATTATTGCAGGTTGAAAGAGACCGGCAGGTTGAACTGCGTACGGACAGCCTTACCACGCTGTTTGCCGGGTTTCCACTTAGGCATGGACTTGACCACGCGCACAGCCTCGGCACCGCAACCGCCGCCGATGTCGCGCAGCACTTTCACGTTGGCCACGCTACCATCCTTCTCGACCACGAAGGTCACGAAGACACGGCCGGTGATATTGTTTTCCTTGGCCAACTGCGGATACTTGATATTCTCGGCAATGAAACGGGAGAGGGCTTCGAGACCACCGGGGAACTCCGGATCGTCTTCCACCACGAGGAAGACCTCTTCTTCCTCTTCCTGCTCTTCTTCCTCCACTTCGACCTTCACGAACTCTTCCTGTGCCTTGTTGGCGTTATCGTCGGCATTGATGATACCCACCTCATTGGTCAACTCGGCATCGTTCTCCACCACGGTGAGGTCGGTAGCCACCACCTCGGGCTCTTCGGGAGGAGGCGGGGGAGTCTCTTCCTGCTGGGTCTGGATAATGACGTCTTCAATCTCGGTCTCGGCGGTACGCTTGGAAACTTCCTTCTCTTCGCGGTCATACGATTTGATGCTGAAAGCACCCAGTGTAAGGGCCAAAATAATCACCAAACCGATTTCCCAGTGCATGAATTTCCTTTTTTCAAGGTCAGCCTTCGGGGTTTTCTTTGATTCCATTGTATTGCGGTTTAATTTGTTATTCGTTTTTTCAGGGAGCCAATAACCACCCTTTTCAATCCGCTAAATTAGCAAATTTTCTCGAATTATCAACACTCGGATGTAAAAAAAATTATTTTTTTTGTTTTCCCACTCAAAACCGGGAATATTTCGTATCTTTGCATTTTGTTTTCCTCCCCCAATACTTCCCCTATGGACCACAGTCGATTCATTATTTGCCGCGCCTCGGCCGGCTCGGGCAAGACCTTCACTCTGGTGCTCCAGTTCTTGGAGCTGGCCTTCTCAGACACCGAAGAGAATCTGCACGACCGTTTCCGCCACATCCTGGCCATCACTTTCACCAACAAGGCCGCCAACGAGATGAAGGAACGCATCATGCACGAGTTGCAAGCCATCCGCGACCACGGCACCGACTGCGACATGGGACGCGAATTAGCCACACGCCTACAACTGGATGACAACACCCTACGCCGCTATGCAGGCATCGTATTCAGCGCCATCCTGCACAACTACTCCGACCTCTCCGTCTGCACCATCGACAGTTTCATGCACCGCATTGTGCGCACCTTCGCCCACGACCTCAACCTACCGGTGAACTTCGACGTCTATATCGACCAGTCGCAACTGATACAGAACGCCGTGGACAACCTCATGGCCTTGGCTGGCGCCGAAGGACAGCAGGAACTGACTGAGATGCTGTGCGATTTCGCCGAAAGCCGCATGGCCGAGGCCAAGAGTTATAAAGTGGAGAACAAATTGGCCGAACTGGCCGAAGAACTTTTCAAAGAGCGCACCTACGAATACCTTCAAGCCCTTTCGAAAACCGACACCGCCCAATTCCGCAGCATTCACCGACAACTGGTCACAGACAACCGAAAGTACGAGAAACGATTGCGCAGACTGGGGGGCAAGGCCGTGAAGGCCTACACCAAAGTCGGCCTCGACGAGACAGATTTCTACCAGGGCTCCAACGGAGCAGGAGCCTACTTCCGCAAGCTGGCCAACGGAGCGATGCCCAAGCCCAACAGCTATGTGATCGCATACCTTGAAGGCGACAAACTGGGGGCTAACGGGGCGAGTGCCGTCCAGACCGACGCTCTGACCGCCATCAAGCCCAAACTGCAGAATATCCACCGCCGGATTTGCCGCCTACGCAACACCAAGGGGGTACGTTACAACACCCGCCGGCTGTTGCTCAAGAACCTATACTCACTGGCTCTCCTAAACCGACTGAACCAGTTCGTGGAAGACTTCTCACACGAGAATGAGATCGTGCATATCTCCGAGTTTAACAAACGCATCGCCGAAGTGGTTCAGAACGAGCCTGCCCCTTTCATCTATGAACGCATCGGCACTCGCTACTACAACTACCTCATCGATGAGTTCCAAGACACCTCGCGAATGCAGTGGCAGAATCTCGTGCCATTGGTGGAGAACGGTGTGTCGGCCAACCATACCTCGTTGGTGGTGGGTGACGGCAAGCAGGCCATCTACCGATTCCGTCAAGGCGATGTGGGGCAGTTCGTCGCCCTGCCACATGTCGACTCGCCTCTGCACGGACGGTTACTGGAACATCCCGGCATCGCCCAGCCCACCCGCCTGAAGAAGAATTTCCGCTCCACTCGCACGGTAGTGGAGTTCAACAACCGGTTCTTTGACTGGGCAGTACGCAACCGATTCGACATCCCCGAAGTGCACGACATCTACCTGCGCGAAACGCCCGAAACATCCGAAGCTGACCTGATGCAGCTCCCTGTCAAGGAGGGAGGTCACATACAACTGGGTTTCTGGGACGAAGTAGAGGGGCTTGACCCCCTGTGGCAGCAACTCGTCGACGACCTGCAGGCACAAGTGACCGGAAAGGGTTACCACTACCGCGACATCTACATCATCGCCCGCGACCGCAAGACGCTGCAGGAGGCCTCGACCCACCTCACCGCCCAAGGCATCCCCGTGGTTTCGGAAGAATCATTCCTGATTTCAAACAGCACTGTCGTCAAGCTGCTGCGCAGCCTGTTGCATTACCTCCTCGACGGACAGAACCGCGGCGCCGCCGCTCGGGTGTTGATACACCTGCAGTCCCTCGGTCTTTTCGACGACGACATCTCCCCTTATTTCCTCAGCCAAGAGCCAAGGGTGGACCTTGAGCACATCCTGCAAGCCAAGGGAATGCCCCTCGACTGCGCCCGGCTGCGCGACCTGAGCCTCTACGATTGCTGCGAGGAGGCCCTGAGGATGCTGCGACTCCACGGCATCGAGACCGCCTACACCGCAACCTTCCTCAATATCGTCTGCGCCTATAGCGGAAAACACCGCCAAGACATCGGCGAATTCCTGCAATGGCTCAGCGAGAATATCGAATCACTCTCGTCGAAAACCGCCACTGACCTCGACGCCGTGCGGCTTATGACCATCCACAAAGCCAAAGGTCTGGAAGCACCCATAGTGATATACCCCATCCCGGTGAGCACACCCAAAAGCGACAACATCTGGGTGCATATCCCACCCGAAAGCGGCATGGGCCTCCCTGCAGGGCTAGTGCTGCCCCACAAGAACGAGTCGACCCTGTTCGACAACGAGTATAACGATGAACTTCAGAAACGCGATATGGACCGCCTCAACGTGCTCTATGTCGCCCTCACTCGACCAAAGGACAAATTGATGGTTTACTGCCAGTTGCCAGAAAAGATCGGAAATGACTACGGTTCGCTGCTGCACGACTATGTCCTCAGTCCCGAAAGCGGCTTTCTCTCCCAGGACGACAACCGGCGATGGACACTGGGCGACAACGGCGATGCCCCCGCCCGCCATACCGACAACAACGCCCCCGAACCCATCCCCGTCGGCGACATCCTCTTCCCCGACTGGCCCGACCGAATCACCATCGCCGACCAGTCGTCAACCCTCTTCGGAGAACGCAACGATGAGGCCATCCGCCGCGGCAACCAAGTGCATGAACTTCTAGCCCTGACCCACCATTGCGACGACACCGCCAACGCACTGACCCGCTATCTGGGGCTGCACCCCGGCCAACGGGAAGAAAGCGACAGCCTGCGCCAGTTGCTAGAGGACGTCGTACAACACCCCGACGCAGCCCGTTTCTTCGACCCCGCCTACCGCAGCCTGCGCGAATGCAGCATCGCATGGAAAGGCGAAGTGCTACGCCCCGACCGGGTGGTCCTCACCCCCGACGCCACTTGGGTGGTAGACTTCAAGACCGGCGCCCCCGCCGCCGACCATCACAGCCAGGTGCAGACCTACTGCGATGCCATTCGTGCCATGGGCTATTCCAACGTGCAGGGATTCCTGCTCTACCTCGGCGGACACAAACCTGAAGTTGTCCGCGCATGAGGCAATCCGAAGAAATTCTTGCTAATTCAAAAAAAAGGCGTATATTTGCCCAATTGATAATGAGCATTAATTTATATTTAGCATAATGGAAGACAACAAGTTGTTCACCGAATTCCCGCCGGTATCGACCGAAAAATGGGAAGAAGTCATCAATAAAGACCTCAAAGGCGCCGACTATGAGAAGAAACTCGTGTGGAAGACCATCGAAGGGTTCAAAGTAAAACCCTACTACCGCGCCGAAGACTTGGCCAACCTTGAGTACCTTGACAGCAACCCCGCCCAAGAGCCTTACACCCGTGGCAAGCACGCCGACAACAATGTGTGGGACATCCGGCAGGACATGAACATCCACGACATTGCCAAGGCCAACGCCCTGGCTGTCGACGCCGTGAAACGCGGTGCAACCTCGTTAGGGTTCTGCGCCAAAGAGGTTGCCTCTGTCGAAGAGATGACTCGTTTGCTGAACGGCATCAACCCCGAGGAAGTGAAAATCAACTTCACCTGTTCGCCCGACCACCTGCACACCCTGAAACTCTTCACAGAGTATCTGGACAAGCAGGGCTATGACAAAGCCAAGGTGCAGGGCAGCTGTGGTTACGATCCCTTCCGCTATGCCTTGAAACATGGGGCATTCCTGCGGGGTGAAGAGGGCGACATGAAATATGCCGCCGAGTTGGTGGCCTACGCCAAGGCCAACCTCCCGCAGTTCCGCACACTGACCATCCACGGCAGCCTGCTGCACAACGCCGGTAGCAACATCGTGCAAGAACTCGGCTTCACTCTGGCCGCCGCCAACGAGTTAATGGCCCGCCTCACCGATCAGGGTTGCAAGCCCGAACAGGTAGCCTCCTGCATCGTGCTTTCGTTCGCCGTGGGCAGCACCTACTTCATGGAGATTGCCAAATTCCGCGCCGCCCGCCTGATGTGGAGCAAGATTGTCGAGCAATACAAGCCTTCCTGCGACTGCGCCTACAAGGTGTTCATCCACGCCACTTCATCCACATGGAACAAGTCGGTGTTCGACCCCTATGTCAACATGCTGCGCACCACTACCGAGACTATGTCCGCCGCCATCGCGGGAGTGGACTCCATATCCACCCTCCCCTTCGACACCGCCTACAAGGAGGCAGACGACTTTGGCTACCGCATCGCCCGCAACCAACAGCTGCTGCTGAAGGAGGAGAGCTACATGGACAAGATTGTCGACCCCGCCGCCGGCAGCTACTATATCGAGAACCTCACCAACAGCATCGCCCAGTATGCCTGGGAGAAATTCCTCGCCGTCGAGCAACAGGGTGGCTTCTGCAAAGCCATCCGCGAGGGTTTTGTGCAGGCCGATGTTGAAAAGACCGCGCAGGAGCGCGACATGAACATCGCCACCCGCAAGACCACCATCCTTGGCACCAATCAATACCCCAACCTCCTGGAGCGTATGGGCGACAAACTCGCCAAAAACGACAGCTGCCACTGCTGCTGCAAGGCCGAGGGCAACGAGGTAAAGGTGCTTCGCCAATACCGCGGTGCGGAAGCCTTTGAGCGGCTACGCCTCGCCACCGAACGCAGCGGCCAGCGGCCCAAAGTGTTCCTGCTCACATACGGCAACCTCGCCATGCGCAAGGCTCGCAGCGGATTCGCCACCAACTTCTTCGGCGTGGCCGGATATGAGATTATCGACAACCCCGGCTTCAAGAGTGCCGACGAGGGGGTGAAAGCCGCCCTCGAAGCCAAGGCCGACATCGTGGTACTCTGCTCCAGCGACGACGAATACGCCGAGATTACCGAACAGGCCTGCAACGGACTTAAAGGCAAAGTGAAGAGCATCGTCCTCGCCGGCTATCCGAAAGAGATGGTTGAGACCTACCAGGGCCACGGCATCGACGAGTTCATCCACGTCAAGACCAACGTCCTTGAAAGCCTCACCCGCTTCCAGAAAATCTTCGGTATCGAGTAATCGTGAACCTGCTGCCCAGACTTGACCGATACATCCTTCTCAAGTATCTGAAGACATTCTTGATGGCGATGGTGCTCATCATCATCATCGTCATCACGTTTGATGTGTCGGAGAAACTGGACGATTTTCTCAGCAACCACGCTCCCGTCAAGGAAATTGCGCTAGACTACTACCTCAATTTCATCCCGGGGTTTGTCAACCTATATAGCCCCCTGTTCATCTTCATCAGCGTTATCTTCTTCACCTCCAAAATGGCGGGGAACACTGAAATCATCGCTATTTTGGGCAGCGGCATGAGTTACCGACGGCTGCTTCGCCCCTACATCTACGGCTCGGTGATTATCGCCCTCATCGTATTGGCGTTTAGCAACTTCCTCATCCCCGTCAACAACCGCACCATGGTGGCGTTTGAAAACAAGTACATCCACACCCGCCACCCTGAGTGGTTCAGCAACATCCATTTCCAGAGCCAGCAGGGGGTGCAGATTTACGCCGAAAGCTACAACACCAACACCCTGCGCGTCGAGAACTTCCACCGCGACATCTACGACCCCTCGCACCAGTTGATTGACCGCATCACCTGCAATACCATCATCTACGACACCGTGCAGAAGAAATGGGAGTGTCAAGGGTTGTACCACCACGTCATCAGCGACAACCACCGCGAGCGCGTCTCACGCATCGAGAAATCGATGCAGAACCTCGGCGTCACACCCGACGACTTCAACGCCGTAGCATGGCGCATCGAGACCATGAACTCCATTGAACTGTACCGCCACATCGCCCGCGAGAAGATGCGGGGCACACGGGCCGTCGTCACCGCCAAGATAGAATTCTACCAGCGACTCCTCAACCCGTTGGCCATCATCATTATGACCCTTATCGGAGTGGGCGTGTCGAGCCGCAAGACCCGCGGCGGCATCGGACTCCACCTCGCCATCGGCATCACACTCGCCTTTACCTTCATCATCTTCATGAAGGTCAGTACCGTCTTTGCCATCAACGGCAACTTACCCCCCTTCCTGGCCATCCTGCTGCCGCAGGTCATCTTCGCCATTATCGCCGTCTACGTCATCCGAAGCGCACCGAAATAACTAGAAAAACTAGACCAACTAGAAAAACTAGTACCCCCCCAAAAAAAAATCAAACAACAATGACCATCCCCGAAATTCAAGACAGCATCATCAGCGAGTTCGCTCTCTACGACGACTGGCTGGACAAATACGCCTATATCATCGAACTAGGCAAAGACTGCCCCCTCATCGACGAGAAAGACAAAACCGAGAACAACCTCATCAAAGGCTGCCAGAGCCGCGTGTGGCTTAGCTGCGAACACCGCGACGGCCGCCTATGGTTCAAGGCCGACAGCGATGCCGTCATCACCAAAGGCATCATCAGCCTGCTCATCCGCACCCTCGACGGGCAGACCCCGCAGGACATTCTCGCCGCCGACCTACATTTCATCGACGAGATCGGCCTCAAGGAACACCTCTCCCCCACCCGGTCCAACGGCCTTACCTCCATGGTCAAACAGATGCGGATGTACGCAATGGCATACCAATTAAAAATGGAAAATTAAGAATTAAAAATGGAACCCAACAAGGAAACGCTGAAAGACGCCATCGTCAACTGTCTCAAGAATATCTACGACCCTGAGATACCCGTTAACATCTACGACCTGGGACTCATATACAACGTGGACATCGACGACGAATTCAACGTCAAGATACTTATGACCATGACCGCCCCCGATTGTCCCGAGGCCGAATACATGTATATGGAAGTGAAACAGATGGTGGGCTATATACAGGGCATCAAGTCGGTGGATGTGGAACTGACTTTCGACCCGCCATGGGACTATGCCAACCTCAGCGACGAGGTGAAAGTGGAACTAGGACTGCTGTAAAAACTAGGGTTTCATAGGCAAGCCTAGGCTATCCTGGGAAATCCTAGAAAAACCAAAGACCATTGAAAATCTTCAAGCTCATAAAACCCTTTGAAGACCATGGAAAGTCTGCGTCGCTGAGCCACGAGGCATGGCGGCGGTTCCGTCACAACCGGCTGGCCATGATCAGTCTGGCGGTCATCGGGTTATTCGCTCTGGTGGCGCTGTTGGGCTACGCCATCACCCCCGACCACACCCCCTACTGCAACCAACAGTACCTCGAACTGGCCACCCTCAAGCCCGGCAGCAAGGCTACCTTCCTTTGTATCGACCCCAAAGAGGATGTCGGCGGCTCGTTTTTCAAAGGCTACCCCCTCCCCTACACAGCCATTCCCATCGACTCCTGCCGGATGGATGGCGACAGTCTTTATGTCGCCCCTTTAGCAGGGGAGCCCTACACCATCGCCTACGAGCGGGTAGTGAAAGTGAAGGAACGGACCTTCTGGCTCGGCACCGACGCCTACGGGCGAGATGTGCTGAGCATGATTCTCATCGGAAGCCGCGTCAGCCTCTCCGTAGGCTTTATCGCCATCCTCATCGCGCTACTCATCGGCATCACCTTGGGCGCACTGGCGGCCTACTATGGTGGCTGGGTCGACAACCTCATTACTTGGCTCATCAACGTGGTGTGGTCCATTCCCACCGTGTTGCTGGTTATCGCCATCACCTTCGCTCTGGGCAAAGGCTTCTGGCAAGTCTTTATCGCCGTGGGGCTCACCATGTGGGTCGACATCGCACGCGTGGTGCGTGGACAAGTATACAGCATCAAAGAGAAAGAATATATCGAGGCTGCCCGCGCATTGGGGTTCAGCACCTTCCGCACCATCTTCCGCCACATTCTACCCAACATCACCGGAGCCGTCATTGTCATCACCGCCTCCAACTTCGCTAGCGCCATCCTGCTGGAGGCAGGCCTCAGTTTCCTCGGCATCGGCGTGCAGCCCCCCATGCCCTCATGGGGTACCATGGTCAAAGAGAACTACTGCTACATCCTCCTCGACAACGCCTACCTTGCCCTGCTACCCGGCTTGGCCATCATGCTCATCGTCCTTGCATTTATGCTCATGGGGAATGGTCTACGCGACGCTCTGGACATCAAAAACAAATAGCATCCTCCCTCCGAAAAAACGCCCCAAAACATATAAAAAAACTAAAAAAAGTAACCAATCTTAAAAAAAGTCGTATCTTTGCAAATTATAAATCAAAGAAAACAACAGTTAACCTAATCTATAAACAATTAAAAATCAAACACAAAATGAAGAACACGTTCAAGATTTTTGGTCTGATGCTCCTCGCTGGAACGCTCGCTTTCAGCAGCTGCAAGGACGATGAAGAGACCACTCCCGGTGTCAACCCCGAGACTGGTAAAACTCAGTTCACCATCACCGCTACCTCCAACAACGACGCATGGGGTACTGTGAGCGGCGGCGGCACCTACGACACTGGCGCAGCTGTCACCCTTACCGCTACTGCGAACGCTGGCTACACCTTTGTCAACTGGAACACCGGCGCAACCAACAATCCTCTGGTTTTCGCTGCCACCGAGAACGCTACTTACACTGCCAACTTCGCCGAGCAGGCTGGTGTGTCCGTGACCTATGGCTCCACCAACTGGAACGCTCAGTACATCAATGGCCAGTACAGCCCCTCGCAGAAGGCTTTCATTATTGCCACCACTCAGGCTACCGATCCGCAGTCCTATCCCAAAGCCTATATCGGTTTCCAGTGGGAAGGTGATGCCACCACCGGTTCCTTCAACGGCACCTCCACAGTCAACGTTGAGGAGAGCACTGCCACGAAGGGCAATCCCTACATGTGGTACTTCACCAGCGCTGATAATGCTATGACCCTCGGCGGCAACCCCTGCGGTGACTGGTGGGACAAGACCATGACCCTCAATATCACCGCTTTCGATGCCACTGCCCTGACTATCAGCCTCGTTGCCAATGCCACCATGGGCAATCTGAACCAGTGCATCAGTGGTACTCAATGGGACAATGTCGAAACTTGCGACATGACCATGCAGGCCACCAACGTGAACCTCACCAACGCTGGCAAGAGCCTGTTCGTCAGCAAGACTGCTGAGAAACTCGCTGCTCTTTAATCAGTAAAGTCGACCCCTAATTAAAAACATTTCAAATTCAACAATAATCATGAAAAGAACTGTTAAAGTTTTAGCCATCGCCCTTCTGGGCATGAGCCTCGCTGTGGCTTGCAACAACAACGCCGAGCCGGTTGAAGAAGAGCCCATCATCGACACCCTCGTTGAGGAACCCGTCGTCGAAGAGCCCGTTGTTGAAGAGCCTGTCGTCGAAGAGCCCGTTAAAAAGGACACTCCTAAGAAAACCGAAACCGTTGTCAAGGCCGACGCCAGCAAGGTGACCATCAACACCGACAAGGGTTCCGCTACTTTCGGTGCCAGTGGCGCTTCCGTCAACACCAAGAATGGTGAGACCAAGGCTGATGCCAGCAAGGTGACCATCAACACCGACAAGGGTTCTGCCTCTTTTGGTAAAGGTGGTATGGAAATCAAGAAGAACTAAAACCTCTTCTAATCCTCAAAAAAAGCCCGAGCGATTGCTCGGGCTTTTTTGTTTTCCTTGAACGGACAATAAGACGAGACTTTCTGCGTTATTATAAAATAATAACTACAACTATGAAAAGACCTATACCTGTATTTATACTGCTGTTGGCGGCAGGACTGCTGGCAGGGTGCAAGAGCGAGAAAGAACGCATTGCCGAGACGGCCTATGGCTATGTAATTGCCACGGGCAACTACCAAATCGACGAGGCCATTCCGTATGCCTCGAAAGAGACGCGCGAGAACACCCTTCCCTTTCTCAAAAACGTCATTCTCCCATTGACTGACACAAATTTCCTGAATTCTAACACCCCCGCTACCGCAACAATTGACACGGTGATAATCGAAGACGACACAGCCTGGGCCGCTTATACCAAGATCACCCCGCTAGGAACCACCTACGGAATCCTCGCGCTTATAAAAGAAGAGGGGAATTGGCTGGTGCATGCACCGTTACTGCAAGGACCCACTGAAGACCAGAACGACCCTGTAACGGACTCCACTGACAACACCGTAGCCACCCTTTCAATGGCTACAGAAGAATAATCTTACAGATTGACAACGCTGTCGAAATAGTGTACCACCTCTTTGTGGATACGCTCGTATCGATCGCCGTGACGTACATACCACTTGACGCTGCGCTCAAAGTCCTCGGCGGTGATACCGTGACGGGCGAAAAGACTGTCGTACGATGCCGCCATCTCGGGATAGAGAGTATCGTAACGGAAACCCGTCTCAACGGCATAAAACCCTTCGAGGGTATAGGCATCCTTGAAAAAGGCCGTCATGGCGGCCTCATCCATCACATCGGAGGGAATCCGGTCGTCGTCGCAGCTTGGAAGCAGTGTTGCACCGACAACACACAACACTGACAGCGTGATATATCGAAACAATCTCTTCATTGTGACAATAGGGTTTTGAAAGTGCAAAAATACAAAAGTTTGCCCACCTACACAAAATAATTTTCGCTATGTCGCGAAAAGTTTGTATCTTTGCACCCAGTTTCAGCTCTCCAAGAACAGCGAGACAGAATCCGCAAGGGAGTATAGCTCAGTCGGTTCAGAGCATTTGCCTTACAAGCAAAGGGTCATTGGTTCGAATCCAATTACTCCCACCCGATAAAAGAAACAGCAGGCCATGGCCTGCTGTTTCTTTTATCTAAAGGACTGCATATCGACCAATTTTTTGTACAATCCGCCGAGCTGCATCAGCTGCTCGTGGCTTCCACGCTCAACAATTCGCCCTTTGTCCATCACCACTATCTCGTCGGCACGAAAGATGGTGGAAAGACGGTGGGCAATGACGATACTGGTACGCCCCTGCATCAGCTGTTCGATGGCCTGTTGCACCACCTGCTCACTCTCGGTGTCGAGTGCGCTGGTAGCTTCGTCAAGGATAAGTATCGGAGGGTCTTTGAGCACCGCCCGTGCAATACTGAGTCGCTGCCGTTGGCCACCGCTGAGGGTAAGGCCGCGGTCGCCGATATTGGTCTGATAACCCTGCGGCATCTGCTCCACAAACTCGTCGGCATGGGCTACCCGTGCCGCCTGTCGCACCGCCTCCATGCTGTAGTCAGTGCGCCCAAAGGCGATGTTGTTGGCCACGGTGTCGTTGAAGAGGATACAGTTTTGCGACACCAGTCCCACCTGCGCTCGCAAGCTGTCGATATTCAAATCGACCAAGGGATGACCGTCAATCAATATCTCACCCTCAGTGCAGTCGTAGAAACGCGGCAAGAGGTCCACCAAGGTGGTCTTGCCCGCCCCAGACGGCCCCACCAGGGCGATGGTGCGTCCCTTGGGAATCACCAAGTCGATATCGCGCAGCACATACACCAGCTCGCTGCCGCTGTCGGACTGATAGGCAAACGACACTCCGCGATACGCTATCTTCTCCCCGAAACCGGCGAGCCGTACCGCATTGGGCTTCTCGACGATGCTCTCATCGGCATCCATGATTTCGAAGAACCGCGTGGCCGCCGCGTTGGCCTTCTGAAGATTGTTGTATACCCGTACCATCGACTGCACCGGTGGTATCAGGCGGGCAAAGAGGATGACGAAGAGCACAAATACCGAGGAGAGAATTTCCCCTTTCATCACTGCCAGCCCGCCCAACACAAGGATAAACACCAACCCGAGAGTGATAAGCACCTCGGAGAGGGGCGCGCTGAGTTCGCGTCGCTCAGCCACGCGCACCATAGTGCGGGCGTAGTCGTCGTTGACCTTGCCGAAGAGCACTCGGCGGACATGCTCCTGTCCGAAGGACTTGATAGCCCTCACGCCAGCCAGTGACTCTTCCAACACAGCGAAAAGCGAGCCCAGACTGGCCTGTCCCTTGGCCGAGTTGCGCCGCAGGCTCTTGCCGATAAGGCCAATAAGCCATACCGACACTGGCAGCACCAACAGGAAATAGAGGAAGAGACGTGGACTGATGAACACCAGCGTGCCAGCGAAAACAAGGATATTGATGGGGTCCTTGCCGACAGAAATGATGGAGGTCAGCACCCCCCACTCAATGTCGAACAAGTCGTTGGTCATGCGGCTGATAATGTCGCCCCGGCGGCGGGAATTGACATACGAGACGGGTAAAATAGTAATTTTCTCATACACGTCATCGCGCATCCGCTGCACGATACCGTTGCGCACCGGCCCAATAAAGAATTGTGCCATGTAACGACAAAGGTTGGAGAGAAACGAAAAAGAGAGGTAGCCTGCAGCAATGCCCAGAAGACAGGGCCACAAGCCATACTTCCCTTGCAGGGAATGAAGCGTATAAGTAAGGTAAACCGAAAGCGTCTGCTGGTCAAACGAGAATGGTGGCAACTGAGCCACCGGCTGCGCCGTGCCGAACAGCATCTCAACAAAGGGCACAATCATCACAAAAGTGAACAGGTTGGCGATAACCGCCAGCATGTTGAACAAGATGTTGGCCGTGAGGTGCCAGGGGTAAAACCTGAGGTATCGGAAAACGCGCCAGATGTCGTGCATTGCCAGAGGTGTTGGGGCCGCCATCGAGGCGGAGGTATCAGAGTTTCGCGGGGTCAATATAGAAATTGGCCTCGGGCCCATTGCAGGGCGACGAGCAGCGGATGGCGCACTCGTCACACGAGGGCATCAACTCGCCGTGGAGACGTTTCTTCACCATGTCGCCCACAGCGTCACGGAGACTGTCAACGGCGATTGTGCGTATCACCTCGTCGCAGAAGGCATAACTGAGCATCGTTATGGCAACACGTTCGGGGATGCCGCGGGAACGGAGGTAGAAGAGCGCCTGCTCGTCTAGTTGGCCGATAGTGCTGCCATGCGAGCACTTCACATCGTCGTTGTATATTTCGAGGAAGGGACGGGTGTCGACATGCGCCTTATCGGTGAGGAGAATATTGCGGTTGGTCATGAAAGCCTCGGTTTTGACAGCGCCGTCCTGCACGAGCACATGCCCGTTGAAACGCGCACGTGCCGAGTCGTCCACAATACCCTTGTAAAGTTCGTGGCTGGTGCAGTGGGGCTCGGCATGTTCGACAAAGATGTAGTTGTCGCACTCCTGCTCACGGTCGACGAGGTAAAGGCCGTTGGCCTCCACATGGCAGTGTTCCCCTTTCATACGCACGACCACATTGTTGCGCACATGTCCACCACCGAGGGTAACGGTGCAGAGGTTGAGGGAAGCACCCGCATGCAGAGTTACATCAAGGTCGGTGAGGTGCATCTGCGGTGTGTTCATGCCTTGGAGGCGGTAGAGTTCCAACGCGGCCCCCTCCTCTATGTCAATGTGAAGGTTCTCGCTGTCGGGAGAGGCGGTATAGCCGCCCTCGGAGGAAATCATGAACATGGGCCAGTCGGCAGGGTTGCTCAGCACCATGCGCGAGGGGCTGTCGCCTCGCGTAATACGCAAGGTTCGGGACTCGGCAGTGCCGCTCCAGCGGTCATTCCAAATATCGGGCAATTGGTCTTTCCTAATCATTCTCAAGTCTCAATTTTCAACGTTTCGCAAAGCGAGCACATAAGAAAGTTGTTCATTATGCCAAGCCAAAGAAACGTCAACGAAGTTAATTTTCAATTCCCCAACTCCTCCTTAATCCACTCGTAGCCGCGCTGTTCCAGGTCGAGTGCCAACTCCTTGGGACCGGTCTTGACGATGCGGCCTTCGTAAAGCACGTGCACAAAGTCGGGCACGATATAGTCCAGCAGCCGCTGATAGTGGGTAATTACCACGATTGCGTTCTCAGTGCTACGCAGCTTGTTAACCCCCGAAGCCACGACACGAAGGGCATCGATATCGAGTCCCGAATCGGTCTCGTCGAGGATAGCTAGCGTGGGATCGAGCATCGCCATCTGAAAAATTTCGTTCTTTTTCTTCTCGCCGCCACTGAAACCCTCATTCACCGAACGATTGGCCAACGTGGCGGTCATCTCCACCACCTTCTTCTTTTCCTCCATCAGTTTGACAAACTCGGCGCCCGAAAGCGGGTCAAGGCCGCGATATTTGCGCTGCTCGTTGACGGCGGTCCGCATGAAATTGGTGATGCTCACCCCGGGAATCTCCACTGGGTACTGGAAGCCAAGGAATATCCCTTCGGCAGCACGCACATCCACCGGCATCTCCAGGATGTTCTTGCCTTTGTATATCACCTCGCCCTCGGTGACGGTGTACTTGCTGTTGCCGGCAATCACGCCCGCCAGGGTGCTTTTCCCGTTGCCGTTGGGACCCATGATGGAATGTACTTCGCCGTAATCCACCTCCAGGTTGACCCCTTTCAGAATCTCCCGGTCGCCGATGGAAGCGTGTAAATTGCGTATAGACAGTAATGCCATATTATCTATAAATAATTGATTCAACAAATATTACAATGCTCACCCAAAAGCAAACATCTGTACAAATATACGAAATATAATTGAAATAATGGACCGAGGCGTGCGTATGTCGGGATTTTTGCGTAAATTTGCACCACTGAAAAGGCTTCCACCAACCTGACTGGAAGCCATATAAAATACAGCAAACAAGACAGTAGCATGGATTCGCCGATTGTGACACTCACCACAGACTGGGGCTACCGGGACTTCTTCGCCGGCATGGTCAAGGGACGTCTCTACTCCAGCATCCCCGGCGTGCGGGTGGTGGACATCACCCACGGTATCGATCCCTACCAACTCGGCAGCGCCATTTTCGTGGCTCGTCAGTGTTGTCAGGAATTCCCGAAGGGCACCATCCATATCATCGACGTGAAATCCACCTACACTCCCATGAACCCGCATATAGTGGCCGAGCACAACGGACATTTCTACCTCTGCACCGACAATGGTCTCCCCCACGCCCTCTTCGGCGACGACACCTCGCACATGGTGGCGCTCTCCCCCTCCGCCTCGCATGAAGGTTTCGGCAACTTCGCCGCCTACGATATCTTCTGCGATGCCGCCGCCCGACTGGCCCACGGGGCCTCCATCGGCGAACTTGGCACCCCCGTGCAGAACCTCACCCGCCACATCCCCCTCGCTACCACTCACAACGGCAACATCTACAAGACCCATATCGCCTATATCGACGCCTACGGCAACGCCAACCTCACCATGTCGTATGCCGAATTTGAACGTGAACGGCAGGGGCGCAAATTCGAAATGCAGGTACACGAGATGAATCTCTACGAACTGCTCCCCAACTATGCTGGAAAGAACGAAGTCGGCAACCGCCGGGCCGCCCTGCTGCTTACCGTCTCGTCCACCGGGATGCTTCAACTGGCCATACGTGAAGGATCAGCCGAACAACTCTTCGGCCTGCAGGTGTTGGAAAGCATTACCATCCGATTTTTCTAAAAGAAAGCCTGCCTGGCTTCTCTAGTCTTTCTAGATTCTCTAGTTTGACTAGTCTGTCTAGTACTAGTTTTGCTCGTCGGCCTGAGGCTCTGCCGGCTGGCCGAACTCGCGCACCAAGGCCTGAATCTCAGGCGACTCGTAACCACGCGATGCCAAGAAGGTGGAGAGTTTGGAACGGCGCTTGGAGACATCCTCGCCCCCGCTGTACGACTCCCACTTGGCCTGCGCCACCGAGCGCATGATGTCGCGGTACTCCTCGTCGGGTACATCCGCCAGGCCCTCCGTGATGAAACGCGGCGGAATCTGCTTGGAACGCAGCTGATAGACCACTTTCAACCGACCCCATTTCTGGGTACGCAGCTTGTTGGCACAATAGCCCTTGGCAAACCTGCGCTCGTCGATAAAGCCCTTGTCGACCAATTTATCAATTATCTTACCCGAAAGTTCTACGGAAGCACCCCAGTCGCACAGTTTTTTGCGCACCGAAGTCTTGCACTGCTCCTCATTAGCACAATAGCGTTCTGCCTTGGCTAACAGAGACATCTCTTCATCTGACATATTTGAAACCATGCTGCAAAAATACAAAAAAAACCAACGCGCCAAATTATTTAACATAATGAGTTTTCAACAACCTGTTGATTTCTTTCCATCGCCCCCTTTCAAAGCCCGCTCCACAAGCCTCCGGACACCTCCGTCAGCCGTCACCATCAATGCATTACAATCTTTTTTCTTGATATATAGAAAAATTTTCGTATCTTTGCATTACCAATAATACACCCAAACCGTTATGGCAAAAGGCAGAATACTCTATATCAGCCAGGATGTTACGCCATTCTCACCCGAAACCGAAGCTTCGATGATGGGACGTCTTCTCCCCCAATACTCTCAGGAAATTGGCCGCGAGATACGTGTCTTCGTGCCTCGTTTCAGTTTTATCAACGACCGCAAGCATCAGTTACACGAGGTCATCCGGCTGTCGGGCATGAACCTTATCATCAACAACTGCGACCACCAGCTCATTATCAAGGTGGGCTCCATCCCCGCGGCGCGGATGCAGATTTACTTCATCGACAACGAGGAGTATTTCAATCGCTTTGGCGACATCTACGACGAGAAGGGCATCCTGCGCCCCTCCAACGACGAGCGCATCCTTTTCTTCGGCCGCGGCACCCTGGAGGCTGTCCGCAAGTTGGCATGGCAACCCCACCTTATCCATTTCTCCGGCTGGTTCAGCGGAATGGTTCCTTTCTACCTCCGCCGTATCAACAAAGAGAACTCCTTCTTCAGTGGCACCCGTACTGTGCTGTCGCTCTACAACGACCCATTTGAAGGCCGTTTCAGCGAGGAACTGGAGAAGAAAATGCGCAACGACAAGGCCACTGCCAAGGACTTGCGCATCTACCAGAACCTCGACTACATGACCCTCATGAAAGCGGCCATCACCTATGCCAACGGCATCGTCATCGCATCGCCCGATGTCAACCCCGAACTAATCCGTTTCGCCAAAGAAAACAAACGCCACGTCATCGACTATATGGAAAACCGCACAGACTTCTTCGCACGCATCAACAAGCTCTACGACTCGCTCTGCGGCAGTGCCATCCACAACTAATACCCCATTTCCATGCAACTCAAGAAAACACTCCTCCCTCTCTTGATTATTTCCCTCTTCCTGCTGCCCACGGCCTGTACCGAGGACGAGTCCGACATGGGACTCAACTTGCAGGACCCCGCTACCCTCTACCACGGCATCACCGACAGCGTCATCCCCGTTGCCGCCACATACTATGACGACAGCCTCTCCACCGCTGGTTACACCGCCGGCATCTTCGGCAACTATGACGACCCTGTCTTCGGCTCCGTCACCGCCACCATCTACTCCCAAATCTCCATCGCTTCCAATACCGGCATCTCTCTCTCCGACGAGGTCATCATCGACTCAGCTGTCATGACCCTCATCCTCGATACCGCCTTCCCCGTCAAGCCCGACGGCACTGCAGCCACCCTGCACGTCAACATCATGCAATTGGCTGAGACGCTGTCGAGCGACAGTGCCTATACCTCCACCAGTAGCCTGCCCGACAACGGGGTCTGCTTTTTCGACGACGACGTGACCTACAGCTGGAATGCCGACAGTATCTGCCTGCCGCTCCGCAGCACCGTCTTCCCCGTGCTGAAACAGACATGCTCGCGCGAGGACTTCATCGACCGCACCAAGGGATTCCTCCTCCGCATGAGCGCTGGCTCCGATGCCCTGCTGACGGTCAATTTCTCCGCCACCAACACTCGCATCACCCTCTACTACCATACCGCCACCGACTCCAACCTACGCTACAACTTCGTCATCAACAGTAGCGGGGCGGCCCATTTCATGAACTACACCCACGACTACTCCGGCATGGTCATCGACCCCATCGCCCGCCACACCACCGAGTCGCTGGCAGGTGGCGAAAAACTATACCTCGAGCCACTGGGCGGCACTAAGGTGCGACTCGACTTGCAGTCTTTCCTCGACACCTTTACCGTGCGCCACCCCTACGCTGTCATCCATCATGCCGAGTTGCTGCTGCCCGTACACAACAGTCTTGACTCGAACCGTCCTGTTCGCATCCTGGCCCTCCGCCGGGCGGCCGATGGTTCCTCCTCCTACGTCACCGACGCCAATGTGCTCACCAACCCCGCCACCATCAAAGGCTTCGACGGTTACTACCATAGCGACAGCCAATACTACCGCCTGCGCATCACCCAGCACCTCCAAGAGCTTCTACGCGCTGGCCAAGATTACGGCACCGAACTCATCATCGACGGCCGCCGGTCCACGGCCCTCCGCACCGTCCTCCACGGCACTGACGCCGCTACCCCCATCCGCATCAAATACATCTACACTGAATAACCCAACTCAACGATGAAACGCACAATAATCCTTTTGGCCTGCCTCTCCTTCCTCGGCATGCAGGCGTTTGCACAAATCCATTTCGAACAAGCCTATGCCACCCACCCCGACCAGATTTACGTCGAGGGCACCCTCAACGACGACAGTGTCCGCATCGGCAAATGGACCTGGTGGCACCCCAACGGGCAAGTATTCCGCCAAGGGCAGTTCGACAACCAAGGCCGTAAAACCGGTGTCTGGCGCACTTTCTACAACGACGGCCGTCCCCACGAGGAGTTTTATATGAGCGGCAGCGGCACCAACCGCACTTGGTACCAGAACGGCAAGTTGCAGAGCGAGGTCTCCGTGGTCGACGGGCACAAAGAGGGCACCTTCAAATCATGGTATCCCAACGGACAGCAGAAGGACGAAATCCTCTATGAGAACGGCACCCGCGAGGGTGCCACCCGCGAATGGCACGAGAACGGAAAACTCAAATTCGAAGGTACCTACCGCGACGATGAACTGGAAGGTCCCGCCACCTGGTGGACTCCCAACGGGCGTAAAGACCATGAGGGAACCCTCGTTCACGGCGAGCAGGACGGCGAATGGATATTCTACTGGCGCACCAACGGCAATGTGGGCATCCGCGGCCACTATACCGCCGGCAACGAAACCGGCACATGGACTTATTACTACGAGACCGGCGAAAAATGGCGCTCAGGCCAGTACAATAACGGCTACAAGCAGGGCCTCTGGACCACCTGGTACGAGAGTGGCCAAAAACTCCACGAAGGACAATATGTCAACGATAAGGAGGAGGGTGAATGGACCGCATGGTACGAAAACGGCAAAGTGGACTACACCGGCAATTTCCACAACGGCAAGAAAGAGGGTGTCTGGCGCGGAGTCTACGACGACGGCCGCATCCGCTATGAGATGAACTACCACGACGACCTCCAGAACGGCAAGACCGTCCGCTTCCACCCCAACGGAAAGATTGAACTCTCCGAGAACTACAAGGACGGTGTCCGCCACGGCCGCTACGAGCGCTACAATACCGCCGGCAAACCCGAGGAGGCTGGCAATTTCGTCAATGGCCTCAAAGAGGGCAAATGGATATGGTACGATGAATACGGCCAGGAAGGCATCGTCGGCCAGTTCAAAGAGGGACAGATGACCTCCATGCACGACTACACCGCCGACCGGAAGAAGAAACGCCAATGACCCCTACCCTTCTGCTGGCTTCCCAGTCCCCCCGCCGCCGCGAACTCCTTGGCCGGCTGGGTTTTCCCCTGCGCATCGTCGAGGTGCAGGCCGACGAGACCCTCACCTCTCCCCGCCCCGCCGACCGCGTGGCCGAAGCCATCGCCTGTCGCAAAGCCGAGGCTTACACCCAACCCCTCGCCGACAACGAGGTTCTGGTTACCGCCGATACCGTGGTGGTACACAATGACCAAGTGCTGGGGAAACCTCGCACCCGCGAGGAGGCCTTGGCCATGCTGCACAGCCTCTCCGACGACAGCCATCATGTCTATACTGGTGTCTGCCTTCGCTCCGCCTACCGCCAAAGCTCTTTCTCGGAATGTACGCTCGTCCACTTCCGTCCCCTTTCCAACGACGACATCCAATACTATGTCGACACCTTCCGTCCTTACGACAAGGCCGGGGCTTATGGTATCCAGGAATGGATCGGCATGGTTGGTATCGACCACATTGACGGTTGTTACTATAACGTCATGGGGCTTCCCACCACCCGTCTGTATCAAGAATTGAAAAAAGGGTTCTAATTTCCCTGCCCGCTACCGTGGCCGCAGTTCTAACGTCTGCCGGTCCAGCGTCAGCATTCCCTCATCCATCATGCGCCGCAACAAGGCGGCAAGGGCCTCTTCTTCTTCCGACGTAGCCAACCGGGCGGTCAGTTCGTCGGCTCGCATCGGTCTCTGCGCCAGCAGCTCCAGCACACGCGACTGTAACCCTTCCACATCTGTCTTCCGATGCTGCAGGCAAAGGTCACAAACACCGCACACCTCCTCCTGCCGCTCACCGAAATAGGCCAACAGCCGCTGGCTTCGGCATCCTTCGCCATCGCCGTCGGCTGGAGCGATATACTGTCGCATCGCGTCAAGGCGCATCTGCGCACGCTCTTTCTGGTCCTTGTAGTTCACATCGCTTAGATAGAGGTCCTTCACATCGATACGGGGCGAGGTGAACACAATCTGAGGTCGCAGGCTCTTGCGCTTGTACACCACCACCTTCAATGCATCCATCTGCATCAGCATCCGCTCAACCGTCGCCTCGTCCAGCAGGATACGGCGGGCGATGGCGCGTTCTGAAATCGGCACGAACTCGCTGAACAGCCCCCCATACATCCGCAATATCAGCGTCATCAACTCCCCATAGCGGTGCTGCTCCACCTGGAAACGGTACAACTCCTCTTTGCTCAACGGCACATACAGGCGCGATTCCGCGGTCTCGCGGTCGGGCAATGACAACATCCCCTCCCGCTCCAGAAAGCGGGTGGCATGATAAAACTCCGTCACGTTGAACTGGTAAGTGCGGCACAACGCCTCGATATCGAAATCAAACTGGCAGTCACACCCTGACCCCAGCGGCAGCTGGTAGTAGTTGCAGATGGCACGGTACACGTTGCCTATCTGTTGCAACGATGGGTAAGCACTATCAAAATTGCGTTGCAAGTCGGCCAAGTCCGTGTCGTCATACAGCAGCACCGCATACGACCGTTTCCCGTCACGGCCCGCACGTCCCGCCTCCTGAAAGTAGGCCTCGGGCGACGAGGGGATATCCAGATGCACCACAAAGCGCACATCGGGCTTGTCTATTCCCATACCGAAAGCATTGGTCGCCACCATCACTGCGCTGCCCTGCATCCAGCGGGCTTGCATCGCATCACGTTCCTTAGTCGACATCCCCGCATGGTAATACATCGCCGTCACTCCTTGGGCGGCCAGATAGTCGGCCACCTCCTTCGTGCGGCGGCGGTTGCGCACATACACGATGCCCGCCCCACCTGTCGTGCGGGCAATCCTCAGCAGGCGGCCCTGCTTGTCCCCCTCACGGAAGACCATATACGCCAAATTCTCGCGTCGGAACGACGACTGGAAGCGCTGACTGCCGGGACGGAACTGCAACTGCCGGCAAATATCGTCCGCCACCTCGGGCGTCGCCGTGGCCGTCAGGGCCAACACGGGAGCCTCCGGATGGTACTGCCGGATGGAGGCAATCTCCAGATAGGGTGGCCGGAAGTCATAGCCCCACTGCGAGATGCAGTGGGCCTCGTCCACCGCTATCATCGACACCTTCATCCGTCGCAAATGTTCGATAAACACCCGCTGCTTCAATCGTTCAGGCGACACATACAGCAGCTTTACCTTGCCATACAGACAGTTGTTCAACACCACCGACTGCTCATAGCTCGTCATACCCGACACCAGACATACCGCCTTGATGCCGCGCCCACGCAACTGCTGTACCTGGTCTTTCATCAGCGCAATCAATGGCGACACCACCAAACATATCCCTTCCGTCAGCATCGCCGGCACCTGATAGCACACCGATTTTCCACCCCCCGTGGGCATCAGCGCCAATGTATCAAGCCCCTGCACGACAGAGCCTATTATCTCTTCTTGCAGGGGCCTGAAGGCATCATGCCCCCAGTAGCGTTTCAGTATCTCCAATGGACTCTTCTGCCGGGGCATGGGGATGGTTGTCTTTTATCGTAGCAGCGTAACGGTGCCTTTTTGTGTCACGATGTCTTCCGTGTTGGGACGACGGTAGGTTATCACAAACACGTAGGTGCCCTGCGAGCAGGGAGTGCCCTCCAGCGACTTGCCGTCCCATTCAAAGTTC
>CAJOHZ010000004.1 GCA_905234695.1 uncultured Bacteroidales bacterium
AATACGCCGACTTACACAACCACCAATGCGGCAGGATGCGACAGCGTGGTAACACTGCACCTCACCATCATCGAGTGCTCTACAACGGCCATCACCGCCTGCGATAGCTACACATGGCATGGCGTCACATACACTTCGGGCGGGACATACATGGACGGCACCGACACGCTGGTGTTGACACTCAACTACAGCACTTCCGCCACGGAAACGGTCACGGCGTGCGACTCGTACACTTGGCACGGGACAATGTTCACGACAACGGGAACGATGACCGATACGCTGACTAATGTGGCTGGTTGCGACAGCATGACGATTCTCCACCTTACTGTCAACTATAGCAATACGGGCATTGAGACCGTGACGTCCTGCAACAGCTATGTATGGCATGGAATGGAGTACACCGCCAGCACCAACACGCCAACCTATACTTGCACCAACGCCGCTGGCTGCGACAGCGTGACCACGCTGCACCTCACCGTCATCGAGTGCTCCACTACGACCATCACTGCTTGCGACAGCTACACCTGGCACGACAGCACCTACACTGTGAGTGGTATCTACACACACGGCACCGACACACTCGACCTCACCATCAACTACAGTACGACGGGCACTACCACGGTTATCGCCTACGCGCCCTACGATTGGTATGGGACTATGCTGACGCAAACGGGGACGTACATCCACACGCTGACCAATGCCGCGGACTGCGACAGTGTGGTGACGATGCATTTCCGCTACCCGCTCTACAACACCCTGTGGGCGGGCGACACGGTCGTCACCTATAATGCACAGCCCTACTGCGGACTGACCGCCTCCTACACCGATGACGATAACGCCACACTGGGCACGACACTCACTTACACCAACGGCACGGAGGTCATCACCTCGCCCAACTGCCCCGTGAACGCCGGTACCTATATCGTGACGGCACGTCCTATGGCACCCGTTGACTCGCTCCTCGGAGCCACCACCACCCTCACCATCCTGCCCGCTACGGTCAGCGTCAGCGGCGCGGAGGCTGAGACGGCCAAGTTCTACGACGGCACCACCGACGCCATCGTCACCCACAGCGGCACGCTGACGGGCATCCAGGGTAATGACAACCTGGCACACACCGTCACCGCCTGGTTCTCCTCGTCGGAGGTGGGCACTGGCCTCACCGTCACCCTCGGCTATGCCATCGACGGCACGGCGGCAGCCAACTATCTTCTCGACCCCGTAGAGAGCGTCTACAGCACCGAGGGGGCCATCCTCGTCCCCTTCATGCCCGACACCACGGCCTTGACGGAAGATACCCTCGACGGCGTGCGTGACGGTATCCTCGTCGATGCCAACGGCTACTGCGCGGGCGAAGGCAGGATTGAATACACCCTCGCCGCTGGCAGCCCCGACCAGTACAGGCTCGTCTTCTCCGATGCGCTCTTCACCGACGTCGACTGGCGCAACCTCGACACGCCCATGGGCAGCAACGGGGTCATCTATTTCGATGTCCCGGTGGGAATTCCGACAGGCGACTACAGCGTGACGCTCTATTTCCGCGACCATAACTACCCAGAACTGGTCAGCAACCCCGTCACGGTGCGCTTCCACATCAATCTGCCCGATACCTACATGGTGGTCCTCTTCAGTGATGTCATTGCCCTTATCGACACCTGCCAATGCATCACCGACGTACAATGGTACCGCCGGGCAGCGGGCGAGACAACTTGGACACCTATCCCCGGAGCCACCGGCAACTACTGCTACCAGGAAGGCGGATTGGAAGGCTGGGAATTCTTCGTGAAGTGCAAGTACTACGGCCAGGAGACCTTCGTCTGTCCGCAGGATGACTTGACAACGCTCGTCAGCGACGAGGCCACCAATATCATCGCCTACCCCAACCCCACGACAGGACAGGTGACCGTCCGCATCGAGCACATGACCACTATGAACCACGAGTACACCCTGCTGAATATGTCGGGTGTGGTAATGGATCAGGGTGCCTTCAGTGGCAACAGCGTCACCCTCGACCTCTCCGATTACCAGCGGGGCAGTTATATGGTCACTGTGGACGGCATGGTAGTACGCATAATTCGTAACTAAACAATTCAACAATCAGCATATCATGAAACGCATACTGACAATCATACTGGCTGCCTCATTCGCCTTGGGCGCAGCCGCACAAGAGAAAGTCCGCGGCAATTATCTCGGATGCTCCGTCGATGGCGGGTTGGGAACCCTGCTGTACACTCCCGCCAACGGAGATTATATCCCTGGCTTGGGTCTGGGTGCCGGTGTGGAGTACTCCTGTTTCTTCACGCCCAGTGTCGGCTTTAGGATAGGACTGCACTACGCCATGACCCAGGCCACGGCCTTCTACAATTTCAAGGAGGTTACTTATGACCTGGTCCATGCCGACAACCCATACGTCCATTACGACCTCAACACGGCATTTGACGGATGGAAGGAACGGCAAGCACTCGGTTTCCTGGGTGTCCCCGTGGAATTCCTCTGGCGCAAGCGGGTGAGCCAATGGGGTGCCCTGATGGCCGGATTGGGGCTCCAGATGGATCTCAACACTTATGGCAAGTATACCGCCCACGAGGGGAAGTATACCACTACCGGCTACTTCAAGGTGCTGGGTTATGAGGTCGGTGAACTTCCCACCCATGGCTTCGACACCAAGGATGCCGACTTCGAAAGCGCAATAGACAAACTGCCCATAAACATCAGTTGTATAGCCGACGTGGGCCTGCACTATGCGCTGAAAGGCCATTGGGGACTGTATGTCGGCCTCTATGCCAGCTACGGACTCACCAACGTCGTCAAGAGAAGTGCAGCCCCCCTGCTGCAACTTGATGCGTCGAATGCCATGCAACCCGTCTATAATGGCACCCTCGCCAGCAACGAGGTCAACGCCGCCCACCTGTTCCGTGCCGGCCTCAAGATAGGCGTTGACTTGGGCTGGATAGACTTTGTCAGACTCCCCGAGGATGAATGGAACAGCGACATCGATACGCATGAAGAAGACCCGGAGGACAATGGGGAGCAGACCGGGGACGAGGAGGAAGACGAGGAAGAGGAGTCTGCTGAAGAGTCGGAATCACCATCGGAAGATACTGACGAATAACAACAGGAGAGAGCCATCGCTATTCCGACACGGTCAGGCGTTGGCCGGGGGAGGTGGAGCGGAATTCGGGGGCGTAGAGGCATTGGAGGAGGGAGGGGGCGAGGGTGAAGGTGCCGGGGGTGGTGACGTAGTAGTCGGCGTCGATGATGTACTTGCCCTTGTCCAGGCGGTCGATATAGACGGCGTTGTGGCTGTTGCTCACGGCCACATAGTAACTCAGGCCGCTGCTCCAGACCCAGCCGGAGGCGGTGCTGACGGGTTCCAGGCAGGCGGCACGGAACTCCTTCAGCTCGACATACTCCAGGTTGCGGTCGCACGAGACCTCCAGCCGTACCCGCAGACCGCGACATCCTCCTTCAGCTCAGTGAGCGTCCCGTCGGGATTCACCCTGTAGAGCGTCCGCCGCAGGGTGATGCCGGTCTCTGTGGCGGCAATCTTGTCCATCTGCTCGGTGTACTGGTAGTATAAAGCGCCCCAGGACAATTGAGAGTTTTGCGTCGTCACGGCAATCTTGCCGCCGCCAGTCAGGGCGGCGAGGCTGTCGGCGCGGTAGGTGTGGCGGAGGTAGCCGGCGGAGCCTTCCTCGACGGGGACGGTGAGGGTGTCGGTCAACTGCTTGCCGCGCACGATGAGGGAGGCGGGGGACGAGGGGAATGACCGCAACTCCGAGGTGGGCAGCAGGGCCTGGATGGCGCGGAGGGTGGCGACATCGGAGTTCCAGCGGGTGGTCTGCTTCTGCTTGAGGAGCCACTGCTGCATCCTGCCGATGGAGAGGGTGTCGCCGGGGGTCACTTCGCGGAAGGTCTCGATGAGCAGGGCTTGCGTCTCGACGGGCCGCTGGTAGTAGTACCAGCCCGCCTTGTTGTCGCGCCAGTACATGCCCATCTCGTCGCTGTAGAGGGCTTTCTGGCGGATGCGTTCCACCATCTCGCGGGCCAGGCGCGTGTCGCCGCCCCGGTGGAAGACGAGGGCCAGCAGGGCTTGGTTGTAGAGCGAGGTGTACTCGGCATAGCGCTCCTTGGCGTTGCCATAGTAGAAGTCGTATGCCTTGCGGTGGTCGGCATTGAACTTGCGGTCCATATAGTAGCTCCGCGTGTAGAGATAGTCGAGCATGATGGGCTTGCACTGGCTTCCGGGGTGTTTCTTCAGGTATTTCTGCCATTCGAGGTAGTCCCGGTATGCCTCCTTGTCGATATAGGCCAGGGCGCGGGTCTGCATCGCGGTGTTGCCGCGCGACACCTGGCGGGCCATCACGCCGAAGCCCTTCAGAATATGCTGGGTGACGTAGGTGCTGCTGTAGCGGTCGTCGGGCATCCACGACCAGCCGCCGTCGCCGCGCTGGGCCTGCTGCAGCTTGGCGAAGAGGTCGGAGCTTTGGCGCTGGAGGGCCTCGTCGTCGTAGAAGCGGGCTATCTGCTTGAGGCGCTCCACCTCGCTGGTGCCGGCCTGCAGCCAAGGGGTCTCCTCCAGGAGAGTCTGCCGGATGTCGGCATTGCGCATCAGGGGGCTGTCCTCCTCCGTGGCCTGGTCGGCGCAATGCTTGAGGGCGGGGAACTGGTCGGCGATGCGCTTGCCGATGGTGTTGACATAATAATTATTGAAGAGATAGATGTTCGACGGGTTGCTGCACTCGCTCATGTAGGGCAGCGACTGGATGGCCAGCCAGATGGGGTTGGCGGTATACTCGACGGTGAAGCCGACGGGCTGGGCGGTCTTCGAGGCGGGCAGTTGCATAGTGTATTCCTTGCTCTCCTTGCCGTTGCTGTACATCGACACCGACTGGGTCACCGCCTGCCGGTTGGTGAGCAGGGGCAGGGGACCTTGCTCGCCGTCGCTGTGGTGCGCGGCGGTGGCGACGAACCTGTAGGTGGCCACAGTGCCGCCCACGGGGACGGTGACTGTGAATGCCACGGGGAGGGTGGCGTGGGGAGGGAGGGTGAGGAGTTTAGAGTTTAGAGTTTTAAGTTTTGAGTGCTCAAAGGAGAAGTCGACTTGGACGGATAGGGTACTGTCGGTGAGGTTGATGACCTTGGCCAGGAGGGTGGCGGTGTCGCCCTCGCGCAGGAAGCGAGGCATGTTGGGCTGTATCATCAGCTCCTTGCGGGTGACGAGTTGCTTGTGGAGGGAGCCGGTGGAGAGGTCCTGCGTCCATGCCAACCCCTGGACGTTCCACTGCGTCAGCAGGTCGGGGGCGGTGAAGCTGTAGACGACGGTGCCGTCCGGGCCGGTGCGCAGCGAGGGTTCGAAGAAGGCTAAGGTGCTGAGGTCAGTGCGGATATAGGGCTTCTCTTCTGATGCCGACTTCTCAGAGGTGGCGGCATCACCGATGCCTACCACATCGTTCCGGATTGCTGCGTCGTCTTCAACAACGCTGAGTTCACTGACCGCTGCTTCCTCTTCAATCATGGTATTCTTGGCCATAGGACGTTCGTACTGAACCTTCGCCATACCGTCCTCGCCGCGGGCGGTGCTCAACCCAATCCCGCCTACGGCCCCAAAGGTCTCTGTCCCACCTTTCTGGCGCCACCGCCAGCCGCGGTGGTTGAGGGCGGAGAAGGTCCAGCCTTGGGGACTCTTCCCCTTATAGGATAGGTATTTTCCCCATGGCACAAGCAGGTCGTTGCTGTTGTGGTATACCCATGGATAATTGAAATCCACTCCTTGGGCTATTAGGGTTGTATTGTTCTGCCAAGGGAACCAGTCGAAGAGATTGCCGCCGCGGCCGTAATTGTCGAGGGAGGCGTCGTACATACCCAAGAGAATTGAAAATTGAGAATTGAGAATTGAGAATTGGGGGTGGGTTTTCCGGCGGGTGACGGTGATTGTCCAGGTCTCTTTTTCTCCGGGGGTGAGTTTGTCGCGGAAGGTGGCTATCTCGACGTCGAGTTTCTTGTGCTCGAAGGGCACCTCGACGCGGTGATGGTAACCGTCTTCACGTCCCTCCTTGACGGCACAGAGGTTGATGTCGAAGCCGCCCAACAGGGACTCAGTGACGGGGATGCGGAGGGTTTTGATCTCTTCCGAGAGGCGCAGCAGGCGGCGCTCCAAAGCCTTGTCGCCGCATGCCAGCTCGTAGGCTACCCACACATCTTTGTGGCGCGTGCCCAGACGCAGCACTACGGTGTCACCGACACGGGCTTGCTTGGTGCTGATGTCTGACCAGAGCAGGTCGGCGCCGAACACCTGCTTGCTCTCCTTCGGGACATAGACGACGACGGCCGTGTCGGTGGCCGACGTGCCGTCCGTGGCGATGCAGACGCGGTAGACACCAGCCTCCAAACGGGGCAGGACGATGCTGTTTCGGGTTAGACCCTCGCAGAGCACGCGGGTGGAGAACGCCATGCGTTCCACCGGCCAATGGCGCGGCTCCTGCTCCTCGTAGGTGTAGGGCGTCAGTGGGAAGCGCTTGCGGAACGCCTCCTCGCTGAGGGTGTGGCGCACACCAGCTCCCAACTGCGGTTGTACGAGCCAAGGTTTGGTGGGCTGTTGCAGCCGCTCCACGGTGAGGTTCACATAGCCCTTGATGGGGGTATTGTTGAGGTCGCAATAGACGTATTCTATGGTCTTTAGCTCGGCGGTCTGGTCGGGCAGCGAGAGGGAGATATAGCTGTTCTCGTAGCCAGACTTGAGGGTGAGGCTCTGGCTGTGGGTCTCGCCGCCCAGGTCGGTGACGGTCACCTGCACGGTGTAGGAAAAGCAGGGCTTGACACTGAGGTCTAAGTCGCTGTCGGGGGTGGCCACGAAGGCGATGCGGAACTGCCCTTCGGCATCGGTGGTCAGGGAGTCGGATGCCAGCGTGACTATCGGGGAATAGGGGTTATCATTGTACCCGTGGCGCCACCACGGACGCATATAGGAGCGTTGGACAGACCAGACCACTTTGGCCCCACTGACGGGCACCTGCGTGTAGGAGGCCGCCAGGCCTTCGACAAAGAGGCTGTCGCCGAGATGGGGGGTCGGGGAGGAGTGGGCGGGCGCCAGCGTGATGGTGAACTTGGGCTGCTTGTAGGCCTCCACGCAGACACTTTCCCGTATCGTTTGCTGTTCCTTGGCGTTGCCTGAGGAATGGGTGGAATGGGCCACGAGGGTGAACCACCCGGGCAGTGCGTGGGCGGGGATGACAAACCGGCCGCTGAGGCTGCCAAAGGAATCGGTGACGCCTATGAGCGTGTCGAGGGTCTTGCGATTGACATCGCGCAGCTCCACATGCAGGGTGTCGCCGCCGACGGTACGCCCCATGCGGTTGCCGGTTACGTTGCCCTCCACAATCATGAACTGCAGCGTGTCGCCCGGACGGTAGACCGGCCGGTCGAGAAACACCTTATTGTTGGTGAGGATATTGTCTGTAGCCTTTTCCCAGCTGACAACCTCCGAGGTGACCTCCAGTCCCTTGTAATGGGTCGCCAGTTGGTAGTAGTACCATTTCGCATTCTTGTGTTTAGTATCGATGGCGAAAAACCCTTGGGCATTGGTCGTGACGGTGGCCACGGTCTTGTATTTCTCGCCATATTCCTGGCTGCGTTGCAGCAGCACCTTCTGGCGGGAGAGAGGCTTGCCCGTGACGTAGTCCACCACATAGCCTGCGATGCTGTCCTGCACCTCCGACATCATCACAAAGGCGGCTGCCGACACGGTGAAACTCCGCACCACGAAACCTTGGCTTGTGAAGTCGGGGGTGGGCGAGGCTATCAGCAGGTAATGTCCAGGGGCGAGTTGCGGGATATAGCCATAGTGACGGTAGTATTTGTGGTCCTGTTCCACGTCGGGCAACGGCTGGTCCCAGGACGCCAGCACCTTCTCTTTCATGAGTTTGGCTCTTATCTCCTTGTTGTTTAGGTCATGGGGCTTGTACCACTCAGGGAAGGCTGTCACGCGGTAGTGCAACGACTTGATGTTGCGCGTTGTCACCTTCATTAGGATGTCGCGTGCGGCGGGCGACACCTCCTCGATGTCTATTATTAATTTCGGCGTCAATATTGACCGCTTCATATTGGCGCAGTCCACACCTTCCCGGCTTTCGGGCCAGTGGACGATGGCACTGTCACAATAGGCCAGTGCGCTCAGGTAGTCTCCATGGGTGTCGCAAAAATTCGCCAGGCGGAAGTAGAGTTCGGCCAGATGCTCGTTGCCCGTGCCGCGGTAGCGGTTCAGGCACTGCTGGAGCAGATTCCGGTGGGTCTCTTTCGAGAGGTTGGGTTGGGCGGTGAGGTGTGACAGTAACTCCAGTTCGTTGTAGAGCAGCAGGTCTGTGTTCTCCTTCGTGGCGGGCTTGTGGCGGTACCATTCCGTCAGTTGCCGTTGCAGTTCCGTCTTGCGCTTCTGCGGCACATTCTGTATGGCCAGCTGCATCACCAGGTCGTACATCGTCGGCGTAGTGTTGAAGCGGGCCTCCTTGGGTTTCTCGCAGAAGGCGGCAATCTGCGTGTTGGGCACCTGGCGCAGGGCCAGTGTGTCGATGAGTGCCGAGTCGATGTTGCCCAAGAAAATGTAGCACAAGCAGCTGTCCACGCGCGTGAGGTAGGGCAGGATGGCGCGGAAGCGGGCCATGCTGCTGTCGGGGACATCCTCCTGGTAGTTGATGGCCGCCCGTTCCATGTACCAGGTGGCGGTAATCAGTTGGCGCGAGCGTGCGTCGCGGCGGGCACCGGCATCCGCCAGTGCCTGTCGGCGCAGGCTGTCGGCGGCCTCGTAGGCCGTGGTGTAGCGGCCGTTCCCAATCATTTTCTCAATGCGGCCGAAGCGGTCGGCCGTCCCCTGTGCCGCCAGCGTGGCTGCCGCGGCGACGAGGCAAAGTGACAAAAGTATACGTTTCATAATTGTGAAAGCAAGCCGCCCGTCGCACTGCGACGGGCGGTCGTGTTATGCGACTTTGGCGTTGAGTATCTCGTTCTTCAGGAAATCGTACACATATCCGGCGCTTTGGTAGTAGAGTCCTGTGTCGTCGTTTTGCAGCCGTTCAAAAGTCTCGGAGGTGTATATGGTGTCGATGGCCTCTCCCGGCGTGAGGTGGAAGTCGTCGACAAGGTATCCTGCCATTTCTGTGGCTAGTTCATCCTTCAGTAGCTGTATCTGTTCCTGTGTCAATCTCTTCATCACGGTTTTATTAAGTGTTTCAACGCATTGTCAGTCCCAAAATAGTATTGGAAGGTGATGCCTTTGTCGTACTTCAATTCCTCGACAAGTTTGGACAAGGAGATAAGCCCGCCTTCGTAACGGCGCAATTGGAATGTGACACCGTCGTCGGCAATGGGGCCATAAACAATATCATAGTTGTGGACGGGCTGCGGGAGTTTCTTGTTGCGGTTGGCCAAGACAAATTCTGCCCATTCTTCGCAGTAGTCAGTGTAGTTCAGTACCCTCAACTTTGTCGACTGCAACAGGCTCTCATCGAACAAGAACTCACTGATTTCGGGCTTGCCTTCTTTCGTCTGGCTGACTTTCTGAAGGGCCATCTCCCATGCCTGTTGTCTGTTGGCAGAGAGGTAGAACCCGCGGCCAAAGTCTTTGAAAGGCTTCGAGTGGACAAGGTCTGGTGTCTCAATTCTGACGTTTGAGCCGTGGTATAGTCTAAGCATAGTTCAGTCCTCCACCATTGTTTGCGCATACCTGTGCCAGCGCCTCCACCGTGTCGGGGAAGGATTGGGTGTGCAGAATACCATAGTGTTGCTGTAGGTGTTCCATGCCCTTGAATCTTTTCAGATAAGCATAGGCTTGGCGGGGCTGGATGCCAAAGTGGTTGGCAAACTCTGTGATAAGAGCCACCATATATCCTATTGTATTATGTTCTTCTCTCGACATTGTCTATAGTGTGTTTCTCTTTTTATGGGTCGTGCCATCGGCGGAAAAAGATGTGTCAAGGTGTTATTCTTTAGGTAGATGTGCTTTTCTGGAAGGCCGATTGCACGTAGTGTTTCTCCGTGCAAATATACACATTATTCTGGATTCGGCAAAACCTTGAGGCAAGAAAAATGTTAGCAGCCCGTCGCGGAGCGACGGGCTGCCATGTTCTGTGAGCGCGGTGTCTTATTCGGCGTTGATGACGGCTTTGTGGACAGCGTTCCAGCCAGCGGCGGTGATACCCCAATTGTTGGTGGAATTCTTGTTGCCGTTGATGCGAACCTTCGCTCTCTTTACTTTTTTGTTGGCATTGATACCCATGATTGTATAGATTTTTATTGTTTAACTTTCTGATTGTATGTGCGTAATATGTTGTATACGCATCCGAAAAAGGTGTTGCAAAGTTACGACATTTTTCTGATATACACAATTTTTTTTTCGTCGAGGCTGTTTTTTTCTGCTTCCGGTGTGCCTTCGGTGCGGTCCTTATGCGGTTTCGGTGTGCCTTCGGTCTTTCTCCAATGCTTCTCTAATGCTTCTCTAATACTTCTCCAATACTTCTCCAATGTAGATTGGGAGAAGTGTGGGAAAAGTGCTGGGTATGCGTAAGATAAGAGTAAAAGAAAGGAAAAAGGTGCATAAAATCCACACCGAGAGCAGGGTGAGAGCGGGCTAGGAGAAACTAAAAGGTAAAAACTAAACCCTGTTGAACTAAGGTCGGCGACCTTGTGGAGCCAACTAAGGTCGGCGACCTTGTGGAGCCAACTGTTGATTGTTTAATTGTTGATCGCTGAAACTAAAAACTTAAAACTGAAACTCCCGTGTCACTCATCACTAGTCACCTCCAGCAGTTCGCCGGTCACTGGTCACTTAAACTAAGAAACTGTTTAAATTTAATTGATGGATTTTGTTATGCAGCAAGGCGAGCAGATTTTTCTTCTTTTTGAGGGAGCAATGGGGGTACATTGTAACCGAAAAAAGGAGGGAAAGATGCCGTTTTGATGCTTTAAGAAAAACATTGGATTAATTTTAAACAGTTTCTAATTCGTCTATGTCGGGAAAAAATGTTATCTTTGCATTTTGA
The DNA here is from genome assembly GCA_905234695.1 of uncultured Bacteroidales bacterium. Lineage (GTDB taxonomy): Bacteria > Bacteroidota > Bacteroidia > Bacteroidales > P3 > Colimorpha. The sequence continues at coordinate 11,034 of CAJOHZ010000004.1, forward strand.
ACAAAAAGTTACATTCATGAAAAAGTCACTCATTGTCATTATCGTTATCGCGGCGGTGCTGGGAACAGGACTGCTGTGGGGCATCGCTGTCAACAATAGATTGGTCAATGCCGAGGAGAATGTCTCCGAGGCATGGAGCCAAGTGGAGAACAACTATAAGCGGCGTGCCGACCTGATACCGCAGCTGGTGAGTACCGTCCAGGGCGCGGCGAATTTCGAGAAGAGTACCCTGACCGAGGTTATCGAGGCCCGTGCGAAGGCCACGTCGGTCCAGGTGGATGCCAACGACCTCAGCGAGGCCAATGTGGCGAAGTTCCAGAAGGCGCAGGATGCCCTCTCGTCGGCTCTCTCGCGTTCCATCAACGTGGTGATTGAACGTTACCCCGACATCAAGGCTACGAAGAACTTCCAAGACCTGCAGGTGCAGCTGGAAGGCACGGAGAACCGCATCACTACCGCGCGGGGCCGTTTCAACGAGGCGGTGAACGCGTACAACAAGATGCTGCGCCGCTTCCCCAACAATATCGTGGCGTCGATTTGCGGCTTCGAGAAGAAGGGCTATTTCACCGCCCCCGAGGGAGCTGACGAGCCCGTCGAAGTGAAGTTCGACTTCTAACCGCGAGCCGATGCGCAAGTATCTTGTCATAGGATTCCTGCTGTTGCTGGCGGGGCCGTTGTTTGCGCAGCAGGGCTGGTGCCCGAAGCCTACGGAGAGGCTGGTCAACGACTATTCCGGCCAGCTTTCCGTGAAGGAACGCGAGGCATTGGAACACCGTCTGGTGGCGTTTAACGACTCGACTTCCAACCAGATATTGGTGGTGATTACGCCGACCCTGCAGGGGGAGGATATCATGGAGGTGGGCACCCGCATCGGCCACACCTGGGGCGTGGGGCAGGAGAAGTGGTACAACGGTGTGGTGATACTCATCAAGTCGAAGACCCCCGAGGAGCCCTACGGCGACGTGGCCATCGTGACGGGCTACGGCCTGGAGGGGGCGCTGCCGGATGCCTTCTGCAAGCGTATCATAGACGACGAGATGATATCGCCGCTGGGCGACGGGAGGTACTATGAGGCTTTGACGGCGGCATTGGATATCATCGAGCCGGTATGCCGGGGTGAGTATGACTACGCGCAGTACCGCAAGGCGCAACGACGTTCCGCCCTGTTGGGATTTGGGGGATTTCTGTTGGTTGTGGCGGTCGTGGTGCTGCTGTTGGCCCACTACGAGAAGAAGCATCCGCACAAAGGCGGTGGCTCGGGTTTCGGATCCGGCGGGTTGGGACCGATATTCTTTGGAGGGTTCCCCACGGGTGGCCGTTCGGGCGGCTTCGGCGGGGGCAGTAGTTTCGGTGGCTTCGGTGGGTTTGGCGGCGGCGGCTTCGGCGGCGGCGGCGCCCACGGGAGATTCTAGCAATGGTTGCTTAGGGACGTCCGAGGACAGCGACGGCGTCAGCCTTCAAGGTGTTCCTTGCGGAGCAGGTCGTTGACGGTCTTGACGGGATTGAAAGTGGCCAGGGGCACCTCGACGAAGAGCGTGTTCCATCGGGCCATGGCACCGTTCCACAGGCCAGGGAGTTCCTGCGACTTGAGGATGGTGGCGCCTTTGCTTTTCTTGCTGATGAATCCTGTGGCGGGGTCGACATACTTGCGCAGGTCGAAGTAGCGGCCGCGGTAGTCCTTGATGGCGCAGACGAGGTCGACGGGGTTGAAGTGGGTAGCTCCTGCGAGGATGGCCTCTTGCTGGGGGTTGTTGCGGTTGATTTGAGCCGTCTCGACAATTTGCAAGCTCTTGATACCATGGCTGTCGCGCACGAAGAATGGACCACCGCCGGGTTCTCCTTGGTTCTTGACCATGCCGCATACGCGGAGGGGTCGGTGCAGGAGGTCGTGCAACGCATCGGCGCGTTGGGCGGGGGTGCGCTTGGCCCAGTCGGCGGGGAGCTCGCAGTGCAGTTGTTGCTCGGCGAAGCGGGCGATGGTGTTGAGCTGTGCCGGGGTGGCGCCGCCGTCCAGCTGGCGCAGGTGTTTGAAGATTTTGCCTTGCATGTCGAGCAGCAGGCCTGCCAAGGCTTTCTTGTAGACGATGGTGGTGTGCTTCATCCAGTCGGGCACCACGTTGTCGATGTTCTTGATGAAGATGAGGTCGGCGCGTTGTTCGTTGAGATTCTCGATGAGGGCGCCGTGTCCGCCGGGGCGGAAGACGAGGCGGCCTTCGTCGTCGCGGACGGGGTTGTTCTGCTCGTCGACGGCAATGATGTCGGTGTAGTGCTTCTGCTCGGAGAAACTGATGTGCAGCTTGACGTTGAAGGCGTTCTCGTAGAATCGTTTCACCTCGGCCACCTTGCGGCGGAAGAGGGCGCGGTGCTCGGGCGAGACGGTGAAGTGCAGATGTACCTCGCCGTTGTCCATGCGGGCGTACTCGGCCCCTTCGACGATATGCTCTTCGAGCGGGGTGCGCTGGGTGTGGCCATAGCGGTGGAACTTCAGCAGCCCTTTGGGCAGGTTGCCGTAGCCCATGTAGCGGTCTTGGAGGAGGAAGTTGATGACGGTGGCGAAGTCGCCGCGTTCCATGTAGTCGCCGAAGTCGGCATGGGCCTTCTCCATAGTGGCCGCTAGGTCGTCGAAGAAGGCGAAGGTGCGGATGTGCTGGAGGAACTCCTTCACGCTGGGGTGCTCCTTCTCGATTTTGTAGTCGATGCCGAAGTAGGTGGCGGTGAAGGAATAGAGGTCCTTGAACATGCGGGTGGCCGCTCCCGAGGCGGGGACGAACTTAAGGATTTTCCTGCCCCGTGAGGCCTCTCGGTAGGCCTCGGTATATCGGGCTATCTGGTCGTCATCAAGACGCAAGATGCCACCATTGTCAACAGTGGCGGCATCGAGCAATTCTATCTTGGGGAATCCTTGTCGGAAATTTTCAATCTGATGCTTTACAGCGTCTTCCGAGAGACCTAAGGCTTGCATCTGCCGTAGGTCGCCGTCGGTGAATTGGGCGGGCATGGCAAAGGGTGTTGGTTAGATTTCAGTGAAGTCGGCATTGCCGCGGATACGGTCGCTCTCGATGATGACGGTAGCTTCCACAGTCTCGCCCTCTTTCAGACGGATGGACTTGATGCCCTCTCGGTAGAACTTGATGGTGGGGTTGACAGTGTCGACAAAGTCGAGGCGCGACGTGACGTTGAAGATGGCCGGGGCGGCGAACTTGGTGGCATAGGTGCCACTGCTGTTGGTTTGTCCGAGATCGTTGATGGTGCTTCCATCCATGTCGATCTTCACCCAAGCCCCTTCAACAGGCTGTTGGGTCTCAATATCCTTGACGGTGACCTCCAGATAGCACCAAGTGTCCTTGTCGCAGGAGGCCAAAAGGGTGGTCGATAATACGCTGATTAACAGAATGCCGAAAAGGAGTGAACGTTTTTTCTTCATAAAAATCGTTTATTTTTTGTGGCTATGTGGATTTTTTTGACTACTTTTGCAGTTGCTTTTGCAGGTGCAAAGATAGCAAAAATTAGTGGTATGAGAACAAAAAAAATTGCTTTTTTATTATTTTTCCTTTCGTCAATGACGTTTGGATTTTCGCAAAATGCTGTCAGTCAGCAGAAGAACAGCGAGAAGGTATACAAGGTCAAAATTGAGACTTCGTATGGCAATATCGTGGTAAAATTGTACAATGAGACCCCTCGTCACAGGGATAATTTCATTAAGTTGGTGCGCGAAGGGGTGTACAATGACGTACTCTTCCACCGGGTGATTAAGAATTTCATGATCCAGGGTGGCGATCCCAATTCCCGCAACGCCAAACCGGGCCAGATGTTGGGCAACGGCACGCTGGGATACACCATTCCGGCTGAGTTCAACCCCGCGCTGTATCACAAGAAGGGGGCTCTGGCGGCGGCTCGTATGGGGGACGATGTGAACCCGAAGAAAGAGTCGTCGTCGTGCCAGTTCTATATCGTGCAGGGCGAGAAGTGGGAAGGCAGCCGGCTGCGCATGGTGGAACTGCAGAGCGGCCGGAAATTCACGAAAGAGCAGGCCGAGGTGTATGCCACAGTGGGCGGCACTCCGTTCCTGGATGGTGAGTATACCGTTTTCGGCGAGGTGGAGGAAGGCCTCGACGTGGTGGATAAGATTGCCTCCGTGGCCTGCGGCCCCATGGACCGCCCCGTGGAGGATGTGAAAATGAAGATGACAGTTATCGAATAATGAACGCACTGAAAGATAAAATCCAGGCCGCAGTCAATGAGATTCAGGCCACTTCGATTGAGAAATTCCAGGACAAAGCGGCGGAAGTCGAGATGTTCCGCGTCAAGTACCTGGGCAAGAAAGGTATAATCAACGATTTGTTCGAGCAGTTCAAGTCGGTGCCCAACGAGGAGAAGAAAGACCTCGGGAAGGCCCTCAACCTCCTGAAGGTGGCTGCGATGAACAAGATAGAGGAGTTTAAGTCCTATGTGGAGGAGAGTCGGGAGTTGAACCATGTCAACGACCTGACGATGCCGACGGAGTTTGCCACGCTGGGCAGCCGCCATGTGCTGTCGGTGGTGATGAACGAAATAACCGAGATTTTCTCGCGGATAGGCTTCACGGTGGCCGAGTCGGTGGAGATTGAGGACGACTGGCACCTCTTCTCGGCGCTCAACTTCCCGCCGGACCACCCGGCGCGGGATATGCAGGACACCTTCTTTGTGGAGAAGGAACCGGGCCGCCAGGAGGTGGCACTGCGCACCCACACCTCGTCGGTGCAGGTGCGGGTGATGGAGAAGACCAAGCCGCCTATCCGTATCATCGCTCCCGGACGGGTGTTCCGCAATGAGGCCATCAGCGCCCGTGCCCACTGCATCTTCCATCAGGTGGAGGCGTTGTATGTGGACAAGAATGTCTCGTTCGCCGATTTGAAGCAGACGTTGCTCTATTTCGCCAAGGAGATGTTCGGCGAGCAGACCCAGATACGCCTGCGCCCGTCGTATTTCCCCTTCACGGAGCCGTCGGCCGAGATGGACATCTCGTGCGGCATCTGTGGCGGCAAGGGGTGCAATATCTGCAAGGGCACCGGCTGGCTGGAGATTCTGGGTTGCGGAATGGTGGATCCTAATGTGCTGCAAGCATGTGGTATAGATCCGAAGGAGTATACGGGATTCGCGCTAGGTATGGGGGTGGAACGAATGGCGATGCTCAAGTACCAGATTCGCGACCTGCGCCTCTATTTCGAGAACGACCTCAGATTCCTCAAGCAATTTGAGGCGATAGTCTAGCGAAACAACTGATACCATGGCAGTAATCACAATCAATGGGATGCAGTTCTATGCATTCCACGGCTGTTTCTGTGAGGAGCAGGCTATCGGCACCCGTTTCCGTGTCGACGTGGCCTATGAGACCGATACAACGAAAGCCCAGCAGTCGGACAATATCGAGGACACGGTGAGCTACTTGGCGGTCTATCGGGCATTGAAGGAAGAGATGGAAATCCCCTCGCATCTGCTGGAGCATGTGGCCGACAGAATAGCCCGTCGGCTACTGGCGGATTTCGGAGCGATAGAACGGGTGGAAGTATCTGTTTCCAAGATTGCTCCGCCGCTGGGAGGCGAGATGGAGTCGGTCTCCGTGAAGATTACAAAAGACCGTTTTCCGCGAAACTGAAGTAATCGGCTTTCCCATCGGGGTTGATGCCCACAATCAGATGGTCGACAAGCTTGATGGAGAGTAAGTTTCCGGCGTCGGAGAGGCGCTGGGTGAGACTCTTGTCTGCACGGCTGGGGGTGAGGTTTCCCGAGGGGTGGTTGTGGGCCACCGCCACAGAGACGGCACGGTGCTCCAGCGCGGCGGCAAAGATGACCCGCAAGTCGACACTCGTGTTGGTCAGTCCACCGATACTAATCCGCTGTTTCCATGTTACTTTGTTGTGGTTTGAAAGGTAGATGGCCCAGAATTCCTCATGGGGTAGGTCAACGATGCTTGGCGCGATGATGTGGAAGAGGTCGCGGCTGTCTTTGGCGTAGTTGTCCTTGGTCGTGCGCTGCTCGCTCAACATGCGGTTGCCAAGTTCCAAGGCGGCAAGGACGGTGACGGCCTTCGCCGTGCCGATGCCTTTGAAGTCTTTCTGCAACTCGCTTACTTCCAGTCTGGCGAGGTCGGTCAAACTGCCGTTGGAGCGGTTGAGGATGGCCTGTGCCAAATCAATGGCACTGGCCCCTCGGATGCCGGTGCGTAGCAGGATGGCAATGAGCTCGCTGTTGGTGAGACTCTTCTTTCCGTGGGCGACCATTCTCTCGCGGGGCTTGTCGTCTTCGTCCCACTGCGGTATCGGTAGCGCTTTCAGTTCGTTAAATTCGTTGTGCTTTTTCATCGCAATTTATTTTTTTGCAAAAATACGCTTTTTTTCAGAAAAAACCTTGTCACGTTGATAAAATTTCTTATCTTTGCATGTTCAAAAAGTATACAAACTAAAAATAACTTTAATACGTAAGAAATGCAGAATAAAGGACTTATCAGATTTTTGACATGGACTTTCATCTTGGTCTGTTTGTATCAATTGTCGTTTACAGTTGTAACAAGCTTCGTGGAGAAGAATGCCAAAAATGATGCAATTGCCCGTGTAGAGAGCAAAGAAACGCAAAATTCGATTGACCTTAAAGCCAACGGAGATCAGAACCGCAGACAGGAGCTTCAGGACTCGCTGCTGAAGGCTTATGAGTCGCAATACCTTTACACCAAGGCGAATGAGAAAATTTTCCTCGGTTACACCTATCGCCAGTGCCAGTCGAGAGAGATCAACCTGGGTCTGGACCTGAAAGGTGGTATGAACGTGATGCTTGAGGTCTCCACCGTGGATGTGGTGCGTGCCCTCGCCAACAACACCGACGACTCGGTGTTCAACAAAGCCATCGCGATGGCCATCGCCAACCAGAAGACCACCACGAATCGTGATTTCGTGACCCTCTTTTATGAGGCCATCCGGGAGATTAACCCCGATGTCCAGCTGGCTCCGTATTTCAACACCCAGCTCCGCGACCGCATCAAGTTGAACGATGACAATGACGCCGTGATCAAGGTGGTCAAGGAAGAGGCTGCAAGTGCCTACGACCGCACTTACGAAATCCTCCGTCAGCGTATCGACAAATTCGGTGTGGCACAGCCCACCATCCAGCAGCTCCGTGCTTCCGAGCGCATCCTGGTGGAACTGCCCGGCGTGAAAGACCCCAAACGTGTGGAGAAACTGCTGCAGGGTACTGCCCAGTTGGAATTCTGGCTGACTTACGACAACGCAGAGGCGTTGCAGATGCTAGAGAAGGCCGACCAGTACATCGCCTCAATCGGTGTCAGCGGCACCGTCGAGACCGAAGAGGTCGAGGAGAACGAGCCCGCCGTGGCCGATGCGGCCAACGAAGGCGACTCGCTGCTGAACGCCCTTGCTACCAACGAGGAGAAAGTGAACGACGTGACGAACGACAGCGAACATCCGCTGTTCAACGAAAATATGCTGATGGCGAATGTGGGTCCCAACGGCACTATCGTGAAGGGTCCAGTGGTGGGCTATGCCGCCGCCAAGAACCGCGACGCCATCAGCGAGATGCTTGCACTGGCATACGAGAAAAAAGCCCTTCCTTCGTCGGTGAAGTTCCTCTGGGGTGCCAAGCCGATCAACGAGAGCTCGGACATGTATGAACTCTATGCCATCCGCATCACCACCCGCGACGGTTCGGCACTGCTCGACGGCGGTGTCATCACCGACGCCCGTCAGGATTTCAGCAACAATGGCGGAAATGAGATTTCCATGACAATGAATAACGAGGGCGCGCGCGAATGGAAGCGCATCACCGGTGACAACATCGGCCGTTGCGTCGCCATCGTGCTGGACGACCTGGTCTATTCCGCCCCCACTGTGCAGAATGAGATTTCCGGCGGTCGCTCTTCGATTACCGGCCAGTTCACCCTCGAAGAGGCGAAAGACCTTGCCAATATCCTGAAGTCCGGTAAGCTGCCTGCTCCGGCCATCATCGTTCAGGAAGAGGTTGTTGGTCCTTCGCTGGGTCAGGAGTCCATCAACAGAGGTCTTATCTCGTTTATCCTGGCCTTCATCGTGGTGCTCATCTACATGGTGATTTTCTATAACCGCGGTGGTTGGATTTCCGTCGTGGCCCTCATCACCAATATCTTCCTGCTGATGGGCGTGCTTGCCTCTGTGGGTGCGGTGCTCACCATGCCGGGTATTGCCGGTATCGTGTTGACCCTCGCCATGGCAGTGGACGGCAACGTTATTATATATGAACGTATCAAAGAAGAATTGCGTGCCGGTGCCAGCATTGCCAACGCGGTGACCACCGGTTTCAAGAACGCCTACTCCGCCATCATCGACGGTCAGGTGACCACCTTCCTGCTGGGTTTGGTGCTGATTATGTTCGGTTCGGGTCCTGTCCAGGGCTTCGCCGTCACCCTCTGCATCGGTATCGCAACATCGCTGTTCACCTCGATCTTCATCACCCGTCTGTGCATCGACAGCCGTCTGAACCATAAGAAGGTCCTTTCGTTCTCCTTCCCCTTCTCGGAGAACTTCATGCGCAACGCCCATGTGGATTTCATCGGCAAACGCAAAACTTTCTATATTATTGCCGGTGTGGCCATCATCATCTGTCTGACGGGTCTCTTCACCCGCAAACTTAACCCTGGTATCGACTTCACGGGTGGCCGTACTTATGTGGTCCGTTTCGACAAGCCGGTGAATGCCGTGGATGTCCGCGCTGCGTTGACCACCGAGTTCGGCGACGCCCCCGAGGTGAAGACCTATGGTCCTACCTCGCAGGTGAAGGTGACGACCAAGTATAAATCTGATATTAGCAATGACGAGGTCAGCAACGAGATTGTCAGCAAGTTGTATGCTGGTACGAAGCAGTTCTTCGCCAAGGAACTGAGCGAAGAGGAGTTCCGCTCCACCGAGACCACCTCGCTGGGTATTATCCAGTCGGCACAGGTGGGACCCACGATTGCCAACGACTTGGTACGCAACGCTATCTTGGCGGTTATCGGCGGTCTGATTGTGATGTTCGTCTACATCGGTCTCCGTTTCCGCAGCTGGCGTTTCGGCGTGGGTAGTGTGGTGGCCTTGGCACACGATACCATCTTGGTGATGGGTGTCTTTGCCTTGCTCCATGGCCTGCTGCCGTTCAACCTGGATGTGGACCAGTCGTTCATCGCGGCGGTGTTGACGGTCATCGGTTACTCGATCAACGCCACGGTGGTGATCTTCGACCGTGTGCGTGAGTTCCGCAAACTGTATCCGAAGCGCGACCTGATGACGCTGATGAACGATGCCATCAACTCCACGTTGGCCCGTACCATCAACACCAGCGGCACCACTTTCTTCACCCTGTTGATGATGTTCATCTTCGGCGGTGAGGTTATCCGCGGTTTCATCTTCGCCATCCTGGTGGGTGTGCTGGTCGGTGTCTTCTCGTCGCTTTGCATTGCCTGCCCCATTGTGTACAACATCTCCAAGCGCAGCCAGAAACAGGTGGCGGTTGAGAAACAATAAAAGAATAGTATTGTGAATATTGGATGGATCATAGCGTTAGCCCTTCTTGGATTCGGCGTTTCGTTGAAGAAACAGATAGCCGAATCCAAGAGAGACGCTGAGTCCTGTCCCCAAGGGCCGGCTCCTGCGGTGGAGTCGCTGTTCGAAGAGGAGCAGGACGAGCCGCTCCCCCAGTCGTTTGAAGATGAGGAGCGCGAGGCAGGGTATTTCAGCTATGAAACCATCGACGCGGTGGAAGAAAACAGGCCTTTTGAAGAGGTTTCGGTGACTCCCGTCATAGAGGACGAGCGGTATGACTCGCCCCTGTTCGGAGACTTTGACCTTCGTCAGGCGATCATCTACCAGACGATATTGCACAATGAATATCTTCCGAACTACAACTACAATAGAAATTAATCCATCATTTAGTAATAATACCTATAAGAGTATGTTTAGAAAAGTACTAATGACAACTGTTCTGCTGCTGATGGCGAATATCGTCCTCGCGCAGGGTACTATCAAAGGTACCGTCGTCGACCCCAAGACAAAAGAGCCGGTGCCTTTCGCTAACGTCGTTGCCAAGCAAGACGGGAAACAAATCCGTGGTACGCAAACAGACTTTGACGGTAACTTCACCATTAAGCCCCTCAACGTCGGTAGATACGACATTGAGGTGTCGTGCGTCGGCTATAACAAGTACGTGCGTGCGGGTCTGGATGTGAAGGCGTCGGGTTTCACTGTGTGTAACATTGATTTGACCTCAGCGTCCAAAACGCTGGAAGAGGTGGTGATCACCGAGGAGAAGGTTCCCGTGATTGAAATTGGATCGGCTGAGTCGGGTCAGCGTCTTTCGTCCGATGATATTGCCCGTATGCCGGGAACATCGGTCGAGAGCATTGTGGCTGCCGTCGGTGGCGTCGGTTATAGCGACGGTGGTACGGGAACGGCCCGTGGTGAGGACGGCATGGTGACCATGACTGGCGGTGTGCGTAAGCGTACCGGTGTGAATGTTCCGAAAGAGGCCATCGCCGAAATCCAGGTGATTCTTGGCGGTACTCCCGCCAGCATCGGTGAGGCTATCGGTGGTACACAGATTATCACCCTCAAACCGCCTTCAAGCCAGTTCAAGGGTATTGTCAAGTACGAGACATATCTCGATTATCGTCTGCATAACAACCTGATGCTGTATCTGACGGGTCCTATCTTCAAGCAGAAGATTAAGGATGAGAACGGAACCGTTACGGGTGACCGTACCTTGGTGGGTTTCCGTCTCACTGCACAGGGCGCCTATCAGAACAATCCGCTGTACCGGCCCAAAGGCTATCGTTATCTGGTGGTCAACGACGAGTTGGTCCAGCAGTATGAGGCAGCCCCCATTAGCTACAACCCGGTGACGGGCGAGGTCAACTATGCAGCAGAGTCGGGTCTGTACAAGGATGCCTTTGTGGAGATTACACGTCCCACCAAGAAAGACTTTAGTGGCGATGCGAGCCGTGTCCCCAATATGCGTTCGTATTCCATCAACGCCGAGGCGGCCTTTGATATCCGCTTTTCGGATTACGCCACCTTAACCGTCACAGGTGAGTACGACTACAGCCATGGTGCCAGCACCAGCCTGATGCCGTTGAACATGACCCGGTCGGCCAACGGTGTTTCCACCACGACCAACGCGGTGATTACCGTCGACTTCACCCAGCGTTTCCCCGATGAGGAGGCTTCCGCCAACAACACCGAGGGCGAAACCAAGGCAGGCAAGGCGGTGAAGAATGTCATGTACAACATCACCGGTATGTTCAACCGCTACAAATCCCATTCGTATAATGAGATTTTCGGCGGTTCGTTGGACGATATCTTCAAATATGGATACAACGGTTACCTGGAGACCAACCAGGAACCCACCTACGAGTTTAACCCCCAGTTCGACAACTACGGTATCAGCCGTGCTGCGTATGTCCAGAATAGCTGGCGTTCGCGCATTGACTGGGATTCCTACAAGCCTTACGAGGGCAACCAAGTGTATGCCAACTACAACCTGCAACTTCTCGGTATTCCCGAAATTGGTGCAAGTTCGTTGACCAACATTGATATGCTTCGTTACTTCAAGGGCTTGGCCAATGGTGATACGCCTTCGTCTATTTTCGGTATGAATGGTAGCGGAGGAAATCCTTATTTTCCGAATGTTGGTGTCCAGAGCACGGGCTTCAGCCAGGTGCAGTACGACTACATCTATTTGCAGGCCAAGGCTTCGGCTGATATCAAGGGCCACGCGGTGGAAATCGGTTTCCAATACGACCGTGTAGACCAGTCCGCTTTTAGCATGAACCCCACCGCCATCTGGACGGTGATGCGTGAAATCGCCAACCGTCATATCTCCCAGTTAGACCTTTCTCATCCGCACTTTACGGAAGAGGGCTCCAGCCTGTATGTCACCTATGACCGTTTGTACAACGAGCCGCAGCAGGCCTACTTCGACCGCGCAATGCGTGACTACCTCGGATGGACGGGCGACTACGACAAAGATCGCACATGGATGGATATCGACCGCTACACTCCGGAGCAGTATGTGGAAGCCGGCGGTCTGGATATGTTCTCCTCGGATGAACTCTTCAACAATGCATATTCGCTTAATACCGGTTCGATTGTCTACTACTATGGTTACGACCATACGGGTAAGAAATATAACAGCAGCAACTGGAGCCTGAAGGATTTCTTCAATCCGACAGACCCCAAATACCGTCATCTCCCCTCGTTCAGCCCCACCTATATGGCTGGCTACATTCAGGACCAGTTCTATTTCCAAGACCTGATTTTCAACGTGGGTGTCCGCGTGGACTATTTCGACGGAAACCAGTTTGTGCTGAAAGACCCCTATCTGCTGTATGAATCCTATACGGTGAAAGACCTGAAGGATGGCAAAGCTGCCTATCAGGGTGATATCTATAGCGGAGCCGGTGACGACTGGGTGGTCTATGTGGACGCTGCCGATGCAGAGACTCCGACCATCTATGGTTACCGTAACGGTTCTGTGTGGTATGATGTCAACGGTGTGGAGTTGAGCTCGCCGACTCAGATTAACGGTAAGTCGGGTAACCCCACTCCCTATCGTACTCCTGCCGGTCAGACCGCCCGTCAGAACTCCACCGTCGGTACAGATGCCTTCGAGGACTACAAACCGCAGGTGGTGGTGATGCCCCGTATCGCCTTCTCGTTCCCGGTGGGCGACAACTCGCAGTTCAAGGCCAGCTATGACATTATCGCCCGTCGTCCTTCGGGTGGTTGGCAGGCCGACTACATCGACTATATGTACATGACCAAGATTACCTCCACCAACAACCCCAACCTGAAACCGGAGCGTATCACCAACTATGAGTTGGGCTTCCAGCAGGCGTTGAACCAGTCGTCGGCCGTCAGCATTTCGGCTTACTACAAAGAGACCCGCGACCTGATTCAGTTGGTGCAGTACCCGGGTGCCGACCCCAAGCCGGGTTACTATTCCTATGACAACCTCGACTTCAAGACCATCAAGGGTCTCACCTTTGGCTATGACCTCCGTCAGACCAAGAACGTCCGTATCAATGCCAACTACACGTTGCAGTATGCAGAAGGTACCGGTCTGTCCAGCACCACGATGCAGGAACTTATCAAAGAAGGTTACACTACGCTGAAGATGCTCAACCCCATCAGCGACGACCGTCGTCATGAGTTTAAGGCCAATGTCGACTTCCGTTACTTCAGCGGTTCCAAGTACAATGGACCCACCATCACCCGTGTGGTGAAAGACAGCACTGGCGAGGCTCGTCAGAAGACCGTCAAGCTGTTGGAGAACTTCGGTGTCAACTTCATGGCTGTTGCCCAGTCGGGCCGCCCCTATACCAAGGCGTTCAGCAACACGCAGACCACCATTGTGGGTAGCTACCGCGGTGCCCGTCTGCCGTGGGGCTTCTATTTCAACATGATTGTGGATAAGTCCTTCCCCCTCAAGGTTGGAAAACGCAACACGATGCTGACGGTGGCCATGACAATCAACAACCTGTTTGACATCCGTAACATCACCAGTGTGTACAGTGTCACGGGCAACCCCGAGGACAACGGATACCTGACCGACCCCGAGACGCAGGCGACCATCAATGGTTATCTTGACCCCACTTCCTACAGAGACTTGTACACGATTTCGCTGCGTAACAGTAGTTGGAACTACAGCAGCCCGCGTACCTTCAAGTTGTCCTTAACGTATGCTTTCTAATCCAACGAGAAAAAATATTCAAGATATGAAGAATTACTTTAGCAAATTAGTATTGGTGGCGTTCCTCCTCACTTCGCTGACGGGGACTGCTGTCGCCCGTGACTGCCAGACTCACAGACGTCCGAATGCCAAACGGGCGGAGCTACAGTCCAAGGCCGCCACGTGCAAAAGAGCACAAAGTACCGCTGAGCTGAATGTCAACAATGTCCGTGCCATGATTAATGGCTACGGCAACATGTGGTATGACGGAAGTGTGGCCCAGTACCATCTCCCCAAAGGGAGTAATACCTGCCCGCTGTACTGCTCGGCTCTCTGGATCGGTGGTACCGATGTCAATGAGCAGTTGCGTATTGCCGCCCTCCGTTTCGGACAGGAAGGTGACGACTATTGGCCGGGTCCGCTGGATTTGAGCACCGCGGCTGTCGAGCCTACGGTTTGTAATGCGTTCGACCGTCACTATGTAATCACCAAACCCGAAGTGCTGGCACTGAAGGCGATGTTCGACTATGACTCTCTGGGAGCCACAAAGAAAGAGGATGTGTTCGATGCCAATGCAGTGTCGAAGACCATCAAGGAGTGGCCCGCCCACGGCATCACGGCCAGCCAAAGTCCCTATCTGGCTCCCTTCTATGATGCCAACCACGACGGTCAGTACAACTGGGAAGACGGTGACTATCCTTATTACGATTTCGACAATGACCTCTGCCCCCGTACGCTGAAACAGGAGTGGGGAAGAGAGTATACCCAGCATGTGGCAAAGACCATGGAAGATGAGGCCGGTTATGTGAGCGGAGGATTGCTCTCCGACCAGGTACTGAAAGGTGACCAGACCATTTGGTGGATCTTCAACGACATGGGTAACGTCCATACGGAGTCGAAAGGTCAGCCTATCGGTATGGAAATCCGTGCCCAGGCATTCGCTTTCTCGACCAACGACGAGATCAACAACATGACCTTCTACTCGTACGAGATTATCAACCGTTCCACGTATGAATTAAAAGACACCTACTTCAGCCAGTGGGTGGATCCGGATTTGGGATATGCTTACGATGACTATGTGGGTTGCGACGTGAAACGTGGTTTGGGTTATTGCTACAACGGTGACGGTTCCGACGGCCCCGGCTCGGGTTCCTATTCTGGCAATCCTCCCGCTGTCGGTATCGACTTCTTCCAAGGTCCTTACATGGATCCTGATGGCAAGGACAATCCCAAGATTGACATCAACAAGATGCGTGCGCACTATGCTACCGACTTGGAGCGTTACAGACTGGCCGACGGTACCTACGACACCATCAGCCTGACCGACGACGCCGACCTGTACTATCCCGATGCATGGTATTTCCAGCCGGGCGATGCAGTGGGCAACTGCGCCATCAACGGTGTGAACTTCGGTAACAACATTGTGGACGATGAGCGTTTCGGTATGCGCCGTTTCGTTTATTATAACAATGACAACAACGCTATCAGTGGTGAGCCCAGCAAGGCTACGGACTACTACAACTACCTGCGCGGTTATTGGAAAAACGGTACCCGTATGAAATATGGTGGAGATGGTCACAGTGAGACTTCGACGGGCATTACCGATTTCGATTGTGATTTCATGTTCCCGGGCAATAGCGATAAGCTGTACTGGGGTACCGATGGTAATGTGGTGGACAACTGGACGGAGGAATCCGCTGGTAACCCTGCAGCCGACCGTCGTTTCATGCAGTCTGCCGGTCCCTTCACCCTGAAACCCGGTGCATTGAACTACATTACGGTGGGTATTCCTTTTGCACAGGCTTCCACAGGTGGCCCGATGGCTTCGGTGGAGTCTCTGCGTGAGATTGACGATATCTGTCAGGCTCTTTTCGAGAACTGCTTCAAGGTGCTCGACGGCCCCGAGGCTCCCACAATGGTGGTGCAGGAGATGTCGAACGAGGTTATCCTGTATCTCAAATATGACAATCCTGCCAGCAAGGGTGAGCATTACTCGGAGTTAGACCCGGGTATTCCCAGATACTGGACCGAGGTGGCTAAGGATTCCAAGGGTGAGACGTTGAAGGCAAAAGACGGCAACGACAGCATTATCCGCCACACCTACTCGGATGACGAGCGTAGCTACAAGTTCGAAGGTTATCAGATTTATCAGTTGAAAGATGCACACGTCTCTGTGGCTGAAATCCGTGATATCACCAAGGCAAAGCTGATATACCAGTGCGATATCGAGAACTATTATGATGCCATTGAGAGCATCAAGAAGGACAGCGTCAAGGAAAATGGCGTTTGGAGATATTGGTATGATACTGTCTGGAACGACAATCCCAGTGAGCCTATCGGAACGCTGGTGAACTACACCGCCAACTCGACCACGAACCTCATTACGGGCAATATTATGGTTGAGGGTTCCAACCAGGGTGTCCAGCATGTGTTCCGTGTGACCAATGACGCGTTCGCCTCGGGCCGTAACACCAAGTTGGTCAACAACAAGGAATACTATTTCATCTGCATTGCATACGCTCATAACCGTTACAAAGAGTATGCCCAGACCGACCCCGATAAGTTGGATGGTCAGAAGGAGCCTTATCTGGCAGGCCGTACCAACGAGTTTGGCGGTACGATTACCCCAGTGAAGGCCATCCCGCATGATCCCTCTTCGGAGAATGGCGGTACGGTGGTGCAGGCCGAATTCGGCATGTGCCCCAACATCACCCGTATCGAGGGTTACGGTAACGGCGGCAATATCCTCCGTCTCACCAATGCCTCTATCGAGGAATTGATGGGTGCCCCCGGTGTTCCCGGCAAGCCTGCTGGCAAGATGAATGACCGTACGAACAAGATGGAGGCCAACCCCTGCCAGATTCTCAATCCCCATTATGAGCAGAACTATGGTCCTATTACCGTTCGCGTGATTGACCCGCTGAGCGTCAAGGCTGGCAAGTATCTCATCCGTTTCACCCAGAATGAGGATATCGACAACGCCCGCTGGATTATCAGTAAGTCTCCCGAAGATCCGACCTATGCCGACAATCCCTATCTGTATGACACGGTGTCGAGCGTGACGGCCGACTTTGTCATTGGTCGCTACAACGAGCAGCTCTTCCTGGATTTGGGTATTGCAGTGGCATTGCAGAATTCCAAGTCGGTTGCCACGAATATGCTGAACACCATTGCCGATACCAACAAGGCTTCCAAGTTCTATGGCGGTTTGGCTAACGACAAATCGTTGTTGAACGCCACAATGACCTTCTCCGATGACAGCAAGGCATGGTTGAGCGGTATTCCTGACAACGATAGCTATGTGATGTACAACTGGATTCGTTCCGGTACCCAGTTCGCTGGTGATAACCGTAAAACCTTCACTGGTAAGACGGATGCTGTTTCGGATGCCGAGACCTATCCTGACGAAGACTACTATAAAGGTTTCCTGAAGAGTCTGTCGAATTCGAGCAATCCGCAATATACCGGTGTCGACAAATTCCAGGTCTTTGAGTCAGCGATTGGCGGCACATGGGCACCGTATGCATTGGTATCCACTCAGCCGTACCATCCCGGTTTCTGCTATCGCTACTACATGGCCAGCAATGAGATTCTTGATAGCATGTATTCTGCGAAGGGTGTGAAATATCATCGGAACAGAGTGCTCCGCAACACGATGCTGAACTATGAGAACAAGTCGCTTAACCTTAACGATTTGACCAAACTTCCGAGCGTCCGCATCGTGATTACCAGCGATACCTCCAAGTGGACCCGTTGCCCGGTAATTGAGATGTGCGATGACAGAACCCAGTCCGAGGGCAATGCCCGCAGGTTCCAGATGCGCCGCCATGCTTCGGTCGACAAACTGGGTCGCACCATTGACGAGTTGGGCGTGGCCGCCGATCTGGAAGACCCCAACAACCCCTGCTACGTCAGCGACAGCGGTATGGGTTGGTTCCCAGGCTATGCCATCAACGTCACCACCGGCGAGCGCCTGAACATTATGTTCGGTGAGGATTCCCGTTACATCCAGTTCAATGGACGTGACATGATGTGGAACCCCGTGTCGGATGTGATGGAAGGTTCCCAGAACTATGTGATGGGTGGCCGTCACTTCATCTATGTGATGAACGCCCTCCAGCAGCAGTTCTTCGATATTCTTAACAACCAAGACCGGTATGTCAATTACACGATTCCGTCGTATGATGCTGGTCGCTGGGCTGTGAAGATGCTGCGTTCGTCCGAGCGGTTCATGAATTATGTGCCCTCGAACCCCAACGAGAAGGACAATGTGAACCGTGGTGTTCTGGCAAATGAGTTGGCCAAGCGCGTGATTCCGCAGCGCGACTCCATCTCCCTGCTCTACTCCACGGTGGCATGGGTGAACATGCCGCTGGTGAGCAGCCGTTTCCAGTTCGACAATCCTATCGACATTCCGTGCGATGTGACCATCAGCCTCGATGTGCTGGCTCCTTATGGCCGTTACCTCTCGCCCAACAAGGCGGGTGTGGGCCTCTTCACCGGTGCCGTCGAGCAGAATGACAACTACCCGATGTATCAGTTCGAGCTGACGCAGGATATTGCCACGCTCACAGGTCAGGCCAAGATGGATGAAGCCCGCCAGTCGTACAGAGACTCGCTGCTCAGCCAGATCAATGTGGTGCCCAACCCCTACTACAGCTACTCCACCTACGAGACGGCCAGCCAGTTGGAGACCAAAGTTCGCTTTGTGAACATCCCGACGGGTTCGACAATCTCCATCTACACGGTCGACGGTACGTTGGTGCGTCGTTTGGGACCCACCTCGGGTACGGCTACCACGCTGGATTGGGATCTGCACAACCACAACGGCATTCCGATTGCCGGCGGCATGTATCTGATACATGTCAACGTGCCTGAAATCGGAGAGCGTGTGATTAAGTGGTTCGGCACGATGCGTCCGGTCGACTTGAACTCTTATGGATTCTAAACTTAAGCACACTGATTGTTAACTCTAAAATATATCCGAAATGAAAAATATATCGAAAGTAATAGTAGTAGTAGCCGTCATGGTGCTGTTGCCTGTAACCTCCGGGTGGGCAGGCAATGACAACCGCAGAGGTACTGCGGGTGCCACAGAGTTGCTTATCAACCCCTGGGCACGCAGCACAGGATGGGGAAGCGTCAGTGTGGCCAATGTAAGAGGTCTCGATGCATTCTATTCCAATATTGCCGGTCTGTGCTTTATCGACAACATTGAGATGTCGTATACCAATACCTTCCTCAATGGCGGTAAGTCTGGTCTCAGCAGCGGCGGTAGTATCAACGCCCTCGGTTTGGGTGTCCGCGTGTTCGACCAGGGTGTCCTCGGTGTCAGTTTGATGTCGCTGAGTTTTGGCGACATTGACATCACCAAGACCGACAGCCCTGAGCCCGTCAACGGTACCTTCTCGCCGACGCTGATGAATATCAATGTGGCTTATGCCCACTCGTTCACCACGACCATCCACGGCGGTGTGAACATCAAGGTCATCAGCGAGACCACCGACAACATCACGGGTTCTGGATTCGCCGTCGATGCCGGTATCCAGTATGTGACGGGTGCCAACGATGAGTTGAAATTCGGTATCAGCTTGAAGAACTGGGGCCCCTCCATGAGTTTCTCGGGTACGGGTATGTCCTTCACCTTTGTCAACAATGCAGGTAAGAACATGACCGCCGAGTACCGCTCGGGCGAGATGGAACTTCCCACTTGCTTGAATATCGGTCTGGCGTATGACTTCCTGTTCGAGACGTGGAACCAGCGCATCACCATGGCCGGTGCCTTCACCTCCAATGCCTTCTTGAAAGATAACTTCACACTGGGCTTGGAATACTCCATGTTCGACATCGTGGCGCTTCGTTGCGGCTATGTGTGGCAGACGGACATCCTCAGCGAGGCTGACCGTACCACCGCCAACACAGGCCTCTGTGCAGGTGCCTCCGTCAATGTGCCGCTGGCCAAGAAGGGCAGCGACAGCAAGACGGCGCTGTCGATTGACTACTCGTACCGCTCGGCTGCCCCCCTCAAGGGTTCCCACGCCATCGGTGCCAGCTTCAGATTCTAGTGCAAGCTGCATATAGAAACAGATTAGGAAAGGCTTCCCAAGGCCTTTCCTAATTTTTAGACGTCTTTGAAAACTAATAAAAAGGAATATAAAAATGTCAGAAATAAAGTATTATAGCGAAGATGGTCTTCAGAAGCTGAAAGACGAGCTGCACCAACTCATCGCGGTAGAGCGGCCGGCGGCTGCTGCGGCCATCGCGGAGGCACGCGACAAGGGCGACCTGTCGGAGAATGCTGAATACGATGCAGCAAAGGAGGCGCAAGGCCATTTGGAAGCCCGTATATCGAAGCTTCAGCAGCTGGTGGCCAACGCCCGCCTGTTGGATGAGTCGAAGATTGACACCTCGAAGGTGCTCCTGCTCTCCAAGATTGCCATCCGCAACGTGAAAAACGGCATGAAGCAGGTCTACACCATCGTGCCGGAGAGCGAGGCCAACCTCAAACAAGCCAAAATATCAGTCACCTCCCCCTTTGCGCAGGCATTTCTCGGTAAGAGGGCCGGCGACGTGGTAGAAGTAGTCGTTCCCGCAGGCAAGATGAACTTTGAAATTCTGTCGGTGGAGCGTTAATACCCTCCCGTATGTATAAAACAGCAGCGGCACACCCGAAAGGGCGTGCCGCTGCTGCTTATGCGGTCAGGAAGACTATTGGATGGCGGCGGCAATCTGCGCGGCCAGCGCCTGCAGCTCTTCCGGTTCCATTTTCACGTGATGGCGGAAATCCAGGTCGTGAACCTCCTGCAGGGGGATGAGGTGTATGTGGGTGTGCGGCACATCAAGGCCAATCACCGCCACGCCTACCTTCTTGCAGGGGCAGACCTTCTTTACACCGAGGGCCACGCGACGGGCGAACATCGTCAGTTCAGCATAGGCTTCGCTCTCCATGTCGAAGATGTAATCCACTTCCTTCTTCGGGATGCACAGGACATGCCCTTTCTGCACGGGGTTGATATCAAGGAATGCAAGGCAGTTGTCGGTTTCTGCCACTTTGTAGCAGGGGATTTCGCCTGCCACGATTTTTGAGAATATGGATGCCATAGGATAAATGAATTGAGAATTATTATGAATTGTAGACGAATGTGCCGTTCTCGGTCTTGACGGTCACCTGAGGGCCGGAATGTGCCTCTACGTGGCCGATCACCTGTGCGTCGATATGGAAGCCGCGGGCGATGTCGATGACCTCTTGAGCGGTCGATTCATCGGTGTAAATCTCCATGCGGTGGCCCATGTTGAACACTTTGTACATCTCTTTCCAGTCGGTGCCGCTTTCGTCGTGTATCATGCGGAACAGCGGTGGGATGGGGAACAGGTTGTCCTTGACGACATGCAGGTCGTCGATAAAGTGCAGCACCTTGGTCTGTGCGCCGCCGCTGCAGTGGATCATGCCGCTGATACGGTCGCGGCAGCGGTCGAGCACCTGACGGATAACGGGGGCGTAGGTGCGGGTGGGGGAGAGGACCATCTTGCCGGCGTCCACACCAGGTACCTCGGTGGCGTCGGTCAGCCGTCGGCCACCACAATAGACCACCTCAGACGGCAAATTATGGTCGTAACTCATGGGGTAATGCTCGGCATAGTATTTCGAGAAGACGTCGTGGCGGGCGGAGGTGAGTCCGTTGCTACCCATGCCGCCGTTGTATTGGGTCTCGTAGGAGGCCTGTCCGTAGGAGGCCAGTCCCACGATGACGTTTCCGGCATGGATATGGGCATTGTCCACCACATCGGCACGCTTCATGCGGGCGGTGACGGTGGAGTCCACGATGACGGTGCGCACCAGGTCTCCCACGTCGGCAGTCTCGCCGCCGGTCAGGTAGATGCCGATGCCGAGGTCTCGCATCTGCTGCAGGAACTCCTCTGTGCCGTTGATAATGGCGCTGATAACTTCGCCGGGAATCAGGTTTTTGTTGCGCCCGATAGTGGAGGAGAGGAGGATGTTGTCGACCGCGCCCACGCACAGCAGGTCGTCCAGATTCATCACCACCGCGTCGATGGCGATGCCTTTCCACACGCTCATGTCGCCCGTTTCCTTCCAGTACAGATAGGCCAGCGACGACTTGGTGCCGGCGCCGTCAGCGTGCATGATGTTGCAGTAGGCGGGGTCGCCACCCACGAAATCGGGTATAATCTTGCAGAACGCCTTTGGGAAAAGACCCTTGTCGATGTTCTTGATGGCGTTGTGCACATCCTCTTTCGAGGCCGACACGCCGCGCAGGTTATATTTCAGTGTATCCATGATTATTTGTTGTTATCGGTTCCTAATGTTTCGGCGGCTTTGACGCTGTTGTCGATGGCCTCCGATACATTAATAACGTAGTCTCCCAACTTTTCGTATAAGGCATAGAGGCTGCTGTAGGCATTTCCGATACCGAAGTTGTAGACGCCCAGCTTCAGCGCGTCGAGGTGACGGGTGCGCAGCACATCGCGGTAGGCGTTGATGTCACGCTCGGCAGCATAGGCCTCGTCGAGGTTGACATGGTCGTAGTCGTGCAGGTTGGCATCCATCACATCGAGGGCGTGCTGCACGAGGTCGCTCATGTGCTGCAGGTTGTCGTTCAGCCCCTGGTCGAAATGTACGGCGTCTTCACGCTTGTTCTTGCGGGTCATGGCAATCTGGTATATGGCATCGCCGATGGATTCCAGGTTGTCGATGATGCGCATCATCGAGGTGATGCGCTTGGAGGCATGGGCGCTGATGTCGCCGGAGCCCACCTTGGTCAGGAAGTTGGCAATCTCCATCTCCATGCGGTCGGTGATGCCTTCGTACTTTATAATACGCTCCATGATGGCATCGAATTCCTCATCGTCCTTGGCAGTGCGCAGGCCCGGCAGGAAGGTGTACATGCGCAGTACGCGCTTGCTGAACTCCTCAATCTCGTTCTTGGCGCTCTGCAGGTTGAGCTCGGCAGTGGAAATCATGTTGGGCTCGATGTAGGTGAGGCGGAATTCCTCTTCGCCCTCCTCCTTGTTTTCAGGAACGAGCCATTCTACAAGTCTTGCCAATTGTGGAATGAAGAAGGCTAGAATCAGGGTGGTGCCTACATTGAAGAGAGTATGAAAGAGTGTGATTTGTGCGGGCATTATTCCCCCCATGATTTGGGAAAAGAAGGGCATGGCTGCTGTCATATTCTCAATCAAATGCAGTAGGGGATAGAAAACAATGAGGCATAGGATGACACCGGCCACGTTGAACACCAGGTGGGCACGGGCAGCGCGTTTACCGGTTTTCCCCGTGGTCATGGCGGCAATCTGAGCCGTCATAGTGGTGCCGATATTCTGTCCCATGATGAGGGCCATGGCCATGTCGAAGCCAATCCACCCATTGTAGCCCATCAGCAGGATGATGGCCGTCATGGCTGCGGAGGCTTGGATGACGCCAGTGATGATGGTTCCGATGAGAACGAAAATCAATATCGAGGCATAGCCCCATCCGCTCCATAGTGAGAGAGAATGCAGGAATTCGGGATAGTCGGTCAAATTGGGGAACGAGGACTGTAGAAAGCCCATGCCGATAAGCAGCAAAGCCAAGCCGATGATGGATTGGCCAAGTGACTGTAGACTGCTCTTCTTGGAGAAAATGAAAAACAGTGATATGGCGGCCAGCAGCAGTGGCAGCGAGAAAAGACCGCTACCTCCTCCAAGGCCGAAAAGGGAGATAATCCATGCGGTGATGGTCGTACCAATGTTGGCACCCATCACCACCGCAATGGCACCTGACAGGGAGAGCAGCCCCGCCTCGGTAAAACCCACCACCATTACCGTCGTCGCCGACGAACTCTGGATGGCTGCGGTGACGGCGGCACCGGATAAGATGCCGCTGAGGGGCTTGCCGGTAATTTTGGTAAGGATGTGGCGCAGTTTGCTCCCGGCAAACTTCTGGAGGCCTTCGCTCATCAACTTCATGGCGAAAAGGAACACGGCCAAAGCACCGGCCAAGTTCAAGACCATGAAGATAATATCGTTTGTCGTCATAGTAGGTAATGTCGTTTTTTACGGCTGCAAAGATACATCCTTTTCTCCGTATAGCAGCGTTTGGATTGTTACGTTTTTGTTACGTTATTATTCGTATATGTAGAGTTCAGTATCATAGTGTGATATAGAAATTTCCCCGCTCCGTTTGGCCGAGGGTGGAAACAAATTGTGAAAAAAAGGATTCCAACCATTGAAAAACAGCTTTTTTGTCGGGAATAGAACGTTTTGTACAGTAAAAAATGAGGAAGAACGGCGAATTGCGGCAGTTGGGGCGTTTATAGTTGTAGTATACGACGATAGAACGCCGAAATATGGAGAAAAACCAGCCGTAAAAAATCATAACAAGAGTTAAAAGTGTGTTTTTTGACAGGAAAATGTTTGTCAAATCAAAAATAAGTCGTACTTTTGCAGCCGAATTTGAGATATAAAAAGAACGAAAACAATAGAAATCAACAATTATGTATCTGACAAAAGAAAAGAAACAAGAGATATATGCTGAGTATGGCAAGAATGCTCAGGATACTGGTTCCGCAGAGGCTCAGATTGCCCTTTTCACCTATCGCATCCAGCATCTGACCGAACTGATGAAACAAAACAAGAAAGACCAGGTGAGTGAGCGTGCGCTTGTGGCCTTGGTCGGTAAGCGTCGCCGTATGCTTGACTACCTCAAGGAGACCGATATCGAGCGCTATCGTGTCATCATCAAGAAATTGAACCTGAGAAAATAATAGTTTTTCATATTTATTTGGTTATGGTTGATCCACCGTTGTGAAACGGTGGATTTTTTTGTATTCCCCTAGAAATTTCTATATATAAAAAAAATATCGTATCTTTGCACTTTCTTTTTGCTCGTCAACCGACACCGGCGAAAAGAGATTGATGTTTGAAACATACATTTTTATGAGGCCGTGAGGATGGTCCCCACGGCTGCGGTTAAACAATAAAAAACAAATGAACGAACACATTATCACAAAACGTTTCGACCTCGGCGATGGCCGCATGATTGAAATTGAAACTGGCAAACTCGCCAAGCAGGCCGATGGTGCTGCCGTGGTGCGTATGAACGACACCATGCTTTTGGCAACAGTATGCTCCAAGAAAGAAGTGGGAGAGAATGTAGACTTTATGCCTCTCACCGTCGATTACCAAGAGAAATATGCCGCCATGGGACGCTTCCCGGGCGGTTTTTTTAAGCGTGAGGCACGCCCCTCCGAGCATGAGATTCTGATTGCCCGTCTGGTGGACCGCGCCCTGCGTCCCCTCTTCCCCGACAACTTCCACGCCGAAGTACAGGTGCAGATCACCCTTATCAGCGGTGACCACGACACCATGCCCGACCAGCTGGCCGCTCTTTCCGCCGCCGCCGCCCTGACAGTGTCGGATATTCCGTTCAATGGTCCCGTCAGCGAGGTGCGTGTCAGCTACCTCGATGGCCAGTACGTCATCAACACCCCCATGCAGGACATCGAGCGCGCCGACCTCGACCTCATCGTGGCTGCCACCGAGGACAACATCATGATGGTGGAAGGCGAGATGAAAGAGGTTTCCGAGGATGTGATGCTCAACGCCTTGAAGGCTGCCCACGAGGCTATCAAGATTCAGTGCCGTGTGCTCAACGAGCTCACTGCCGAGACCGGCAAGACCGAGAAACGCGAGTACTGCCACGAGGTCAACGACGAGGAACTGCGCCAGCGCGTGCGCGACGCCGTCTATCAGAAGTGCTACGACTTCAGCAAGCAGGGTATCGCCAACAAGCACCAGCGCGAGGACGGCTTCGCCGCCATCAAGCAGGAGTTCATCGATGCCAACTACACCGAGGAGACCCTCACCGACGAGATTAAGTTCATGATCGACCGCTACTATCACGACACGGAGCGCGAGGCCATGCGCGACATGGTGCTCAACGAGCGTACCCGTCTCGACGGTCGTCAGCTCGACGAGATTCGCCCCATCTGGTGCGAAACCGACTATCTGCCTTCTGCACACGGTAGCGCCATCTTCACCCGTGGCGAGACGCAATCTCTCAGCACCTGCACGTTGGGTACCAAACTCGACGAGCAGAAGATTGACGGCGCTGTCATCGAAGGTATGCGCCGCTTCCTGCTGCACTACAACTTCCCCGGCTTCGCCACTGGCGAGGTGAAACGTAGCGGCAGCACCAGCCGCCGCGAGGTGGGTCATGGCCATCTGGCCTGGCGCGCCCTCAAGGAGGTGCTCCCCACCGAGGCCGACTGTCCCTACACCATCCGCGTGGTGTCCGACATTCTGGAGTCCAATGGTTCCTCTTCCATGGCCACCGTATGCGCCGGCTGCATGGCGCTGATGGATGCCGGTGTGAAGATTCGCAAACCGGTAGCCGGTATTGCCATGGGTCTTATCTCCAAGGGCGACAAGTGGGCCGTGCTTTCTGACATCCTTGGCGACGAGGACCACCTCGGCGACATGGACTTCAAGGTCTGCGGTACCCGCGACGGTATCACCGCCTGCCAGATGGATATCAAGGTCGACGGCCTCAGCTACGATGTGCTGGCCAAGGCCCTCGAGCAGGCTCGCCAGGGTCGTCTCTATATCCTTGACAAGATTTGTGAGACCATCCCCCAGCCCCGTCAGGACTACAAAGACTTCGTGCCCCGCATTGAGCAGATCAAGATTCCGAAAGACTTCATCGGAGCCGTCATCGGCAAGGGTGGTGAGGTTATCCAGAAGATTCAGGCCGAGACCAACACCATCATCAATATCGAGGAAGAGGGCGAATTCGGCATTGTCGATGTTGCCTCGCAGAACAAGGACGACATCGCTGCCGCCATCAAGTGGATCAAGGAAATCTGCACCGTCCCTGAGGTGGGTCAGATTTACGATGCCAAGGTGGTCAGCATCGTCGAGTTCGGCGCTTTCTTGGAGTTCCTGCCCGGTAAGGAAGGTCTGATGCACATCAGCGAGTACCAGTGGGGTCGTACTGACACGCTGGAAGGCCTCATCCAGGAAGGCGACATCATCCGCGTCAAGATTATCAATATCGACGAAAAGACCGGCAAGCTGAAACTCAGCCGCAAGGCTCTCCTCGAAAAGCCCGAGGGCTATGAAGAGGAAAAGCCCGTCCGTGGCCCGCGTCGCGAGGGTGACCGTGGTCCCCGCCGCGATGGCGACCGTGGTGGACATGGCCGTCGCGAAGGTGGCGACCATGGTGGCGAGCGCCGCAGCGCCAACGGTGGCGGACGCAGACACTAATCCGCTAACGAAATATCACTCGAAGAGGATGTCCTGTAACAGGGCATCCTCTTTTTTGTTGTGGGTGTAAATCTCTTGTTGAGGGTGCAAAATTCGCGAAAAAAAATTTAGAAGGATGCAATAATAGTGGAAAAGGGGCGTTATTTAGGGTGTTTTTTGCAAAATGCGACAGTAGCTCAGTTGGCAGAGCGGCGGCTTCCCAAGCCGCAGGTCGCGGGTTCGAGCCCCGTCTGTCGCTCTAGACCATAGGTCCGCAGGGTTGGCTTGTGGTTGAGGGATTTCCCTTTATGTCAAAAATTATTTGTACCTTTGCTGCGCCATTTCAAGGTGGCGTTTTTCTTTTATATATTAACGGATAAGATAATAGAGTAAGAACAGATGAAAAAGAGTACTTTCAAGGAACAGGTTGTGTCCTATCTGATGCTGATTCTCGGCAGTGCGTTGTTCGCAGTCGGCGATGTGATGTTTGTGAACCCCTATCACCTTGCCCCTGGAGGTGTCTATGGTTTGGCCAACGTGTTTAACGCCCTGTGGGGTTGGAAGATTTCGCTGGCAGGTGTCTGCATGGATATCCCGTTGTTGATTATCGGTACAATCATCTTGGGTCCCAAGTTCGGCGTGAAGACCGTTATTTCGGTCATCCTGATACCGGTATTCACATACTTGCTTGAGATTACGTGGGGCTACGACCCTGTCATTTACGACTATAACCGCGGCTTTTTCGAGGCCAATCCCGAGGTAGACTTCTACATCAACGAGAATGGATACCTGAAAGGATTCGTGCCAGATTTCTTCCTCAACACAGTTGTGGCGGGCCTTATTTATGGTGTTGCTATCGGTGTCATTTTCCGTGCCGGGGCCACCAGCGGCGGCTCAGACATCATCTCTATGATTATCCACAAGTACACCAAGATATCTCTCGGCACGTTGGTGCTGATTGTCGACAGTATCATCTCGCTAACCACCCTTATCGCTTTCGAGGACATCCGTCTGCCCATCTACTCCATCATCCTCATTTTTGTAGAGAGCAAGATTATCGACCTTGTGGTTGATGGCATGAAGAGTTATAAGACCATGTTTATCGTTACCGACGAGGTGGAGGCTGTGCGCGACTACATCCTCAATGACCTGCAGCGTGGCGGCACCCTTTTGGTGGGGACGGGTCTCTATCAAGGCAATGAGCGCAAGATGATATATGTCACGCTCGACCGCACCGACATGGTGAAACTCAAATCCAACCTCCACCGCATCGACCCCAAGGCGTTCGTCAACATCATGGAGAGCAGCGAAATTCTCGGATTTGGTTTCAAGGCCTTGCCCACAGAGTAAGAAAATGTTGAGAAAGTGAAGGTACTACAGCTCTGCAACAAACCGCCCTATCCGCCTGTGGACGGGGGCACCCTGGCGATGAACAGCATCACCCAGGGTCTGCTGGCTGCTGGCTGTGAGGTCAAGGTGTTGTCGGTATGCAGCGACAAACACCCCGTCCGCACCAACCAGATGACCGAGGGCTACCTTCGCGCCACGCGTTTCGAGGCAGTCCATATTGATTTGGATGTCCATGTGCTGGATGCTGCGGTGGCGTTGCTGTGTGGGGAGTCGTATCATGTCAAACGGTTCGAGAGCAAGGCATTTGCGGAAAAACTGGCCGAGGTGCTCCAAGCCGAGGAGTTCGACGTGGTGCATGTCGAGAGTATCTTCCTGACGCCTTACGTGCCTGTCGTCCGCAAGTACAGCCGGGCTCGAGTGCTGCTGAGGGCACACAATGTGGAGCACCTCATCTGGCGCAGGATTGCACAATGCGAACGGAACCCCTTGAAGCGATGGTACCTGAAACACCTCTCGCTGACATTGGGAGCGTATGAGCGCGAGCATGTCAACGACTATGACGGGGTGATGTGCATTACCGACAACGATGCCGATTTCTTCCGCACTGCTGGCTGTCGCAAGCATGTCGTATCCATCCCCTTTGGGGTGCCGTTGGAACCCATGGAGAATGTCGACGAGGAGCCCTGCTCGCTCTTCCATTTGGGCTCGATGGACTGGCTGCCGAATATCGAAGGGGTACGGTGGTTTCTGACGCAGGTGTGGCCGCTGGTACACCGTCAGATTCCCGAGGTGCGCCTTTATCTCGCCGGCCGGCGGATGCCCGCAGACCTCATGCACCTCGACATGGAAGGGGTGACTGTTGTGGGCGAGGTTCCCGATGCCATGTATTTCATCAACTCCAAGCAAATCAACGTGGTGCCTCTGCTCAGCGGTAGCGGCATACGAGTCAAGATTATCGAGGCCATGTCGGCGGGCAAAGTGGTTATCTCCACCTCGGTGGGGGCGGAGGGCATACACTATACCGACGGCAAGGACCTGCTGATAGCCGACACGCCCGAAATGTTTGTGCAGCAGATACAACGCTGTGTCGCCAATCCTGAGTTGTGCCGCACCATCGGACGCAATGCCTACAACCTCATCGTTGAGGAATACGGGGTCGAACGGCTGACACAAAAATTGTTGGACTTTTACAATAAATAGCGCAAGATTCAGTTACTTTAGGTATGATGAGAAATCTATTTCCGGCGTCAGATAAGAAAGGCGGCAAGTGTCTGCTATGGCTTCTGTTGATGTCGTTGTTCTTGTCGGGCACGGCATGGGCCCAGGAGACGAGAATCCCTGGCACCAAGGTCAGTTTTGTGTTTCCCTCGCAATGGAAATACCTGAACACTACAAAGGTGGATGAGAACTCGGACCTTTACCTCTATTGTCGTACAGAAGCCGTCTCCTCTAATGGCGACACCGCACTGCCGTTCCTGCGTATCTATGTCCGGCGGAATTTCCCCTCCTCTGTTTTCGAGTTGGCGTTTGAGCGTTATTCCGCCCAACCCTACCAGTCGATGACCGATTACGTCAAGGGACTGGGACTGCCGAAAAGCGGAGGCCTCGGTTATGTAGGGGCTTACACCAACTCCAAGAATCTTAAAGACTATCAGTTCCGTATGGTCTATTTCAAAGAGGGCAATACGGCTGTCGAGTTCCGGCTGGAGACCACCCGCGCCACCTATGCGCTGATGGAGGCTGAATTCAATGGCATTCTGGAAAGTATGAAATTTTGACCTTCCCGCCATGCGGGACAACCCAATACACTCTCAGCGTGAAAAGAATCATCCCCATAATCTTTGCGTTACTGATAGCAGGAGCTGTCTGTGGACAGCAGGATGATTACAAGACCCATTATGCGGCGATGTACAAGGAGTATGTCAAGCATCCGCGCAATGTGGCCAACCTGATAGATATGTCCAACTTCTTCGCCGAAGAGGCCAATCCGCAGTATAGCCTGCCTCAGGCAGCGGCCTATATCGCACGGGCTGAGGAGTTGTATACCGAGATGCTGGACGACAATTCGCAGTACGACGCGGTGCTGAAGCTGGTGCGCAAGAAAATCACCCTCATCACCATCCGTCATCAGCGGAAAGAGTTGGAGACTCGTTCGCTGGATTACCTGCGTGCCCACGCCTCCACGCTGGAGGAGGCGGAACTCATCGCCTATGCGGATGTCTACAAGGATGTCCCCGAGATACAGGCCCTGGTACGCGACCGTCTGCTGGAGGTGGCCTACATCAGGGTATGCCGCGAGAACACTATTGATGGCTACTATGCCTTCGCCACGGCCCACAAGGGCACTGCCGAGGCCGATTCCGCCGAGGCGGCGTTGGCGCGGCTGGCGCGCCGCTACTACTCCGGCTATACCGATGAAGGGTCGGTGGACCGTGCGGCCGAGCCCTATGCCGAAAGCCCCGCCATGCAACATGCCGCCATGCGGCAGAAGAGCCGCATCGCCTATGCCAATGCCTGCCGCGCCAACACCATCGATGCCTATGCCTCCTATCTGGAACGTTATCCCAGAGGCGACGACTATCTGGCGGCGGTGATGCATCTGGACGAACTCAGCAACTGGGAATATAGTACCCTCACCACCCCCGAGGAGTTTGCCGATTTCGCCGAGCAACACAGCGACCTCCCGTTGGCCGAGTCGGCGCTAGCGCGCCTTCGCACGATGGTGCTGGAGGAACACAATACCCATGCTGCCAAGGTATATCTGGAGCGCTTCCCGCTCGATGTGGAATACTCCAGAATTTACAAACAATACTACTACTGGCACTCGGCCGAAGGCAATCGCCAACCCATAGAGGCCTTTGCCGCGGCCAATCCCGAATACCCGTTCAAGGTGTCGCTGGAGGCCGATTTGGAGCGCGCCACGGCCATCGACACGTTCGACCTCACTCGCCCCTTCGACGAATCGAACTATGCCACCATGTCGACGTATGTATACAAGCTTACTGGCAAGCGGGTGGCTTTTGTGGCTCTGCAGCGGCTCCTGCAGCAGCAGATTTCCCGTAGGGAGTGGGACAAGGCCAAGGCACGAATGCAGAATTTTGCACTCTGTTTTGAAGGCGAAGGACGCACTGAATACAACGAGTTGCTGCAACTGCTAGATACTCCCGAAGGGCCTCGGACCATTGAGTTGGCGGCCGACGAAGGACTCTCGCATGTCATTGCCACCCCCGCGGGCAACCGCCTTTGCTTCACCCGCGAAGTTTCCGGACGTCGCACCCTCAATTATGCCCGGCCCTCTCTCCGTAAGGGTGGCGGATGGCAGTATGGGGGTGAAATAAGGGTGGAAAAATGCCCCAAGACGCCGATGGCGTACAACTTCTTCGATGACGGTCGCAAGGTGCTGTTGGGTATCGATGGCGACATCTGGGTCGCCGAGGTGCAGAGCGATAGCCTCTGGAAGATTTTGGAGCGGCTGCCCGCCCCCGTCAACACAGAATATATAGAGACCGATGCCTATATGCTGGAAGATGGCTCAGGCATCCTGTTCGCCTCCGACCGTCCTGAAGGTCACAATTACCAGCGGTCGGGCAGTTATTACCACGGCGATACCGCCTTGGCAACTGACCTCTATTTCGTCCCCCTCACCGCCACGGGATGGGGCGAGGCGGTCAACCTTGGTTGTCAGGTCAATACCCCCTATAGCGAGCGCAGTCCTCTGCTGAGCCGCAATATGCGCACCCTCTATTTCATCACCGACGGCCATGGAGGTTTTGGCTATGGCGATGTCTACCGTGTTACGCGCACAGATATCGACGATTGGCAGCATTGGTCTGCCCCTGTCAACATGGGCAAAGCCGCCAATGGCAGCTTCAACGAGGCCTCTCTTGCCTTCTGTCAGGGCGAACGACAGCTGCTTGTCACCTCCAATTCACCCAAGGGCGGCTCCCGCTATGCCTGCTACAGCCTCGCCACCCAGCACGATACCGGTAGCTGCTACAGCACCGTTCGCGTCAACATGAAAGAGGTTCTTCCGCAGGTTAAGCGCATCGATCTGGTTGACGTGAGCAGGCAGGCTGTGGTGCATACATGGGTGGGACAGGAAATTTCGCAACTCAACCCCCTGCGGTTGCGCAACGGGAAAGACTATGCCCTCAGTGTGCAGGGCGACGGCAGCCTTTTTGCCCCCTCGGTCCGTATCAACGGCTCTTCCCGTGAGGCGGTCTCCATTCAGGGCTATACCTTGGCACAATTGACCCAGCAGGAGCATCCTGTGCCTCTGCGTATGGTGGTATTTAATCCGGGTACCTCTCGCTTGTTGCCCCTTTCGGAGCAGGAACTCTCGCAGTTGGCGCAGTTCCTGATACACAATAAAGGCTGCATGGTGGAACTTTTTGTCCAGGTCAACGGTGACGACGACAAACACTGTTACCAACTCTCCTCCAAGCGGGCCGCCGTCCTCCGTACCTTCTTGCTGGATTATGGAGTAAATCCCGACCGCGTCCGCCTTTCAGCCTATGGTAATGTAAATTACAAGAAAGGCCAGCGTCCCCCGGAAATCTGCGTCCGTTTCTTATCGGAATAAGGATGTTACTGGCCGGTGAGGGCTTGTATCATGGTGCCGAGGTTGGTGGTGAGAAGTTTCACACCGATGGCGAGCAGGATGACACCGAAGAATTTCCGTAGGATAGAAATGAGGCTTCCCCCGAGTAAACGTTCCAGACGATCGATATAATGGAGCACCAGGAAGTCAATGACGATATTGATTGCCAGTGCAATGAGGATGTTGACATCGGCGTACTCGGCCCGTAGGGAGATGATGGTGGTCAGTGCTCCGGGTCCGGCGATGAGGGGAAAGGCGATGGGAACCACGGTCGAGCCGCCTCCGCCAGGCTCGTTCTTGAAAATCTCAACGCCCAGAATCATCTCGAATGCCATGATGAACAGGACGATAGAGCCTGCAACTGCGAAGGATTGGATATCGACACCGAAGAGTTGCAGGGCAGCGTCGCCAAGGAAGAAGAAGAGCACGAATATGACCAGCGACACCAACGCCGCCTGCCAGGGACTGAACTTGTTTCCGCTGTGCTTGAGCGATAGGAAAATAGGGATAGAACCCGTGATGTCGATGATGGCGAAGAGTACCAGAAAGGCACCGAAGATTTCTTTGAGGTCAACCATGGCGATATGTTTGCTGAGATAACGCGCGAAACAAGGAAATATTGTTTCCCGTCAGGACTTGGTCGTGGCTCTGCCAAGATGCCTTGGTATCAGATGAATAAGATTGAGGAAATAAATCTTATCGCCATTAAATGTTTCTTAAATAGGACGAAATTTTTCGTCAAAAACGTATTTGCGGTGCAAAGATACACATTCTTTTTCAAAGAGCAAGGAAAATAATGAAAAATTCTTAATACAAAATAGCGTCTGCATTCTAAGATGTTAATATATGAATATTTACAATCTATCACACTTTGTGTCATAATATATCTTGTTGAGCGTCAAAACAAGGAATATACCTGTACTTATGTTACAGACTATCCCAACTTTTGATATCTGTATGGTTGTAATTATTCACCATGCATGAGGTTCGACGTCCTTTGTATAGCCAAAGAGATTGTCAAGGCTTTCAATAGCGGTGAACCTTGCAGGATCAATTAAAGAGGCATAGATTTGTGTGGTCTTCACATCTGTGTGACCGCATAGCTGGGAGACTGCATAAATGCTGATTCCTTGTGAAATCATCAAGGTGGCAAAAGTGTGCCTGGCCACATGGAAGGTGACATGTTTCCCTATGTAGGCAGCATCGCCCCACTGCCGCAAGTCTTTGGCAATTATAGTACGGGAATGGAGGTCAAATATATGGCCATCTTTATTGGATGTTCCAGGTTGATTAGAGAGTATTTCCTGTGCATAACAGTCTATGGGAATTCGTACTTCACGACCCGTTTTCACTTGGATTTTGACAATCATCTGCCGCCCGTTGCATTTGCGCAAATCGGCCCATCGCAAAGTTTCGATGTCCGACAGTCTAAGTCCCGTGTGACAGGCGAACAGAAAAGCCTGTTTTGTGTTCTCATGCGGACAGGGGGACACCTCCAATCGTCTAATTTCCGAGACAGTGAGGAATGGCCTTTCGGGAGTAGCGTAACGTGGCAGGAGTTCTCCAATGGGTGGCATGGGGTTTGTTCGCAAAACACCCATACGCACAGCATCCTGCAGCAGTGCGTGGAATTTCTGCAGATAGGTTCGGGCACTGTTGGCTTTTACCCTTTCTACAAGATATGCTCCAAATCCTATACAGAAATTTGAATCCACTTCTTTGACAGGGAGACGAGTGCGACTATAGTCCTCGATGTGATGAATCAGGCTCAGGTTGCTTTTCCGTGTGTTGGTGCGCAATCGAGATTGCCGAAGTTCAAGTAATTCACGGACAGTAATGTTTCCTTTGTGTTTTATACCATGTTTAATGGGTGAATAATATGTTTTGTGTTGCATAATGTTGTGAGATTTAACATCGATAAAACGCAGCTCTCCTACTGATTATTATTTGTTTCTCCCCAAACGGGTTGTTGAACTATCTCTATATGAGATGAAATACATGGCCGGATCTTGACGGCCCACATTGTTCAACGACCCGTGTTTATTTTTGCACCGCAAATACGCCATTGACAAAGGGGATAGATACATTCTCCATTGTGACTGACGGTGGCGTAGCCTTTCCCAAAAATGAATACGAGAACTCTTATTTACGAATTGTTGCAGGCCAATTACGAGGCGTTGCCCTTGCTGGATCGTCTTGGTGCAGCAGACACACTCGGCCGTGTGTATCGGTTTGTTGTGGACAATGGAGTGGAGTCCGATTACTGTTCACAAGAAGAGATGATGGACGCGGCCGACAGACTGTACTCAGCATTGTTGATGTCGTACACTACTGCCGACACATATCGTCAGCGGGCGGAAATACTGCTGGGTATAGGTTCGCTTGTCTATGGCCTTCAAGGGGTCCCCAACCGCCGTAGGGCAGACCATCTGATGCGCCTTTCGTACAAACTTGTGAAAGAATACCTATCGCATCCTATGGCCGATGGGGAAGAAGAAATGCTTCGCTTGGTCTATCTTTACCAGTATTCTGGAGGGGTGTCGGAAGGCCTGATTCGCGATTTCCTTGAGGTCCATCCAGAGGAATTGGCGGACTATGCTCTTCCACGGCATCGCTTCAGCCTGTTGGCACAACGTGTGGAAAAAGCCGAGCAGGAAATACAGTCGATGGTGCTGGCATAGAAAAAACGAGGAGAATTTAGTATGCGTTTCCGGTTGTCTGTCTGGATGGGGTTGGCTGCATTGTCTATTGTGCTGTTCACCTCGTGCTACCACACGAAAGAGTTAGCCTATGTCAGCGATGCAGAACGTGACTCGGCGCAAGTCATCCTGAACAACTATACGGCCACCATTCATCCGGGTGACCAGCTCTACATCTATGTGTCTTCCCAGACGCCCGAGAGTGTCATCCCGTTCAACGAGGAGACAAACAAAAGTGTTTCAGCATTGGCAGGTTCTGGGAACGCAGCAGCACAAACTGCCAATCTAACCTTGCAAGCAAAGTCGACTGGTTACAATGTGTCTGATGACGGGTATATCATATTTCCTGTATTGGGAAAGATTTTGGCGGCAGGTCTGACCCGAGACACCCTTGCCCATGTGATAGAGCATAGACTTCTGTCCGAAGGCCAGGTCACCGATCCGGTCGTTGAAGTGAAGATGATGAACTTCCGTGTGGCGGTGATAGGGGAAGTGAAATATCCTAAAGAGTTACATCTTACGAGCGAAAGAATCACCATATTTGAAGCTTTGGCCATGTGTGGAGACATTACGATGGACGGCAAGCGTACAAATGTAGGGGTGCTGCGTGAGACCGATGGCATTGTCATCCTTGGGGAGATTGACCTCACGAGCAAAGAACTTTTCAACTCCCCATACTACTACCTTCAACAGAACGACATCGTTTACGTAGAACCCACCAAAAAGAAAAAGCGCCTCGCCACCCGCAACCCCAAAATTCCCATTTATATTAGTTTTGGAACATCAATGACCCGTTTTGCGTTAATGATATACAATCGTTACATTCTTGACCGATATAAGTAAAGATGTTTCTTTCAAAAATAATGATTCATTCTTTTCTATCTTACTTGACATTTGGCCTGTTAGGCGATTCAGTATAGCATGAGAAAAATTAACAAGCAATTCCGTTTAACCACCCTTCGACACGTCTCCGTGTTGTCTCCGATACGTGTCTGACTTTTTAACATCTCTTTTAACATTTTGTTGCACGGTATCTAACACTTTTTTTGTAAGTTTGTAAAAACCAAAATGTAGCAAAGGTATTTTCTGCACGGGAATTGCCACTCTTCCCGCGCAGCATAAATATTAAACAGTTCAACAATAATCATTTATTTGCATGTACAGATTGTTATAGGACAGTCTACAAATCAACAAATAAACAGTTCAACAATTCAACAGAATTACATATTTCCATTCATTTCATTATTTTCCATTGAATCAATTTCCATCTACATGAAAGTATTAGTCACAAGATCGGCAGGATTTTTTGGAGAGAATAATCTAGTCTATACGGGTCAAATTTGCAGAGCGGCATAATAAATAGTATTACATGTAATAAACAATAAATCAATCAATCGATGAAAATTTCAGTAGCAGGAACAGGGTATGTGGGCATGAGTATTGCCACTCTCCTCGCGCAGCATAATGATGTCACCGCCGTGGATGTTGTCCCGGAACGTGTGGATATGGTCAATAACAAGAAATCGCCTATTCAGGATGACTACATCGATGAGTATCTAGCCAATAAGCCACTCAACATCCGCGCTACTCTCGACCAAATGGCTGGCTACCGCAATGCAGAGTTCGTGGTCATTGCAGCCCCCACAAACTACGATAGCCAAAAGAACTTCTTCGACACCAGTGCTGTTGAGTCTGTTATTGATGCAGTGTTAAAGGTTAATCCTGATGCAGTGATGGTCATCAAGAGCACCATTCCAGTGGGATACACCCGCAGCCTTTATGTAAAATACCATCAAAAGGGAGTTGAGAAGTTCAATTTGCTGTTCAGCCCTGAATTTCTGCGTGAAAGCAAAGCTCTCTACGACAACCTCTACCCGAGCCGTATCATTGTGGGTATACCCAAGATGATGGAGGGTGAGGAATATCAAGAAGAGAACAAGGCGATAAATGCCTTGACTGATATCAAATGGCTCACAGAAAAGGCGCGTCTCTTTGCCGACCTCCTTGTCGAAGGTGCCATCGGCCCTTCAGCGGGTAACCCACCAGTAGTAGCCAACTCGTCACTAATCACTAATCACGAATCACTTAAAAAAGACATCCCCATTCTTTTCATGGGCATGAAGGAAGCCGAGGCGGTTAAGCTTTTCGCCAACACCTATTTGGCCCTTCGTGTGAGTTACTTCAACGAACTTGATACCTACGCTGAAATAAAGGGTCTCGACACTCAGGCTATCATCGAAGGCGTTGGTCTCGACCCACGTATCGGTACCCACTACAACAACCCCAGTTTCGGCTATGGAGGCTACTGCCTTCCAAAGGATACGAAACAGTTGCTCGCCAACTATGAGGACGTGCCTCAGAACATGATGTCGGCCATCGTCGAGAGCAACCGCACGCGCAAGGACTTCATTGCCGACCAGGTTCTCAAGATGGCCGGCTACTATAGTTATACTACTAATAACGAGTATAATTGTCCTGTCACTAATCACGAATCACTAATCACCCCTGTCATTGGTGTCTTCCGCCTCACTATGAAGTCCAATAGCGATAACTTCCGACAGTCAGCCATTCAAGGTGTGATGAAACGCATCAAAGCCAAGGGTGCCCATATCATCATATACGAACCCACCCTCGAAAACGGCATCACCTTCTTCGGTTCCCTTGTCGTCAACGATCTTCAAAAGTTTAAGCAGCAGAGCCAAGCCATCATCGCTAATCGTTATGATTCTTGCCTTGATGACGTGAGAGAGAAGGTCTACACTCGTGACATCTTCAAACGGGATTAGCCCCAATTCTATCTGCAACCTACTCTCCATTCATTCCATTATTTTCTATTACTTCCATTTTTTCAACTTTTTTCAGCGCAAGATAATAATAGAATATGAAAGGTATCGTATTAGCCGGAGGTTCCGGTACCAGGCTTTACCCGATTACCAAGGGTGTGAGCAAACAGTTGCTCCCTATTTATGATAAGCCGATGGTTTATTATCCCATTAGTGCTTTGTTGTTGGCTGGAATCAGAGATATTTTGATTATCTCCACACCTTACGACCTCCCGGGCTTCAAACGTTTGCTAGGTGATGGTTCGGATTATGGTGTTCACTTCGAGTATGCAGAGCAACCCAGCCCCGATGGTCTTGCACAAGCTTTTATCATTGGTGAGAAGTTCATTGGTAGTGATAGTGCTTGCTTAGTACTTGGTGACAACATCTTTTATGGCAGTGGATTCACAACATTACTTCGCAATGCTGTTAAAGATGCCGAAGAGAACAAGAAAGCTACCGTGTTTGGTTATTGGGTATCAGATCCTGAGCGCTACGGCATAGCAGAATTCGATAAGCAGGGTAAATGCCTCAGTATTGAGGAAAAGCCAA
This sequence comes from uncultured Bacteroidales bacterium, assembly GCA_905234695.1. Classification (GTDB taxonomy): domain Bacteria; phylum Bacteroidota; class Bacteroidia; order Bacteroidales; family P3; genus Colimorpha. The sequence continues at coordinate 50,021 of CAJOHZ010000004.1, forward strand.
AAGAGCCAAAAAGCAACTATGCTGTTGTGGGTTTGTACTTCTACCCCAACAAGGTAGTTGATGTCGTCAAGCATATCAAACCTTCTGCACGTGGAGAGTTAGAAATTACGACTGTGAATCTGGAATTCCTCAAAAATGGAGAGTTGAAAGTCCAAGTCTTTGGTCGTGGCTTCGCATGGCTTGATACGGGTACTCATGATAGTTTAAGCGAGGCATCAACTTTCGTGGAGGTAATTGAGAAACGTCAAGGCTTAAAGGTGGCTTGCCTCGAAGGCATCGCGTACCGTAACGGCTGGATAACTGAAGAAAAAATGCGCGAACTGGCCAAGCCAATGCTAAAAAACCAGTATGGTCAATACCTCTTGAAGGTGATTGACGAAATGAAAGAAGAGATTACATCTGACTCTTTTAGAGATTATAAATAGTATATGCTATGGCATTAGAGAATTGCAGAATCTTACAGCTGCCCAAAATAACAGACCCTCGCGGGAACTTGTCAATTATTGAGCAGATAAAGCAGATACCCTTTGAAATCAAGCGGGTGCATTGGGTGTATGATGTACCTGGAGGTTTTGACAGAGGTGGCCATGCTTACTTTGAGACAGATGAGTTTATAGTTGCTCTTTCCGGTAGTTTTGATGTAGTTGTAGATGATGGAGTTGAGAAAAAAACATTCCAGCTTAATAGGTCATATTTTGGTTTATATGTGCCCAAGGGAATGTGGCGCACAATGACCAATTTTTCCACTAACTCTTTGGCTTTGGTTCTTTCTTCAACGGAGTATAATGAGAAAGACTATATATCCGATTATGAGGAATTTGTGGCTTGGAGAAAAGACGGTACAAAGCTTCCTACTATCTCGGACGCAAAGACTTCCATGAAATTGAATAATCCGCTGGGAAAGAATCTTGTTGATGAAAGTAAAAGTGTTTTCGACTGTTCATTGTGCGAACTGAACAAAATGCACGATACAGAAGGGAATTTGACTTATATGTATGAAAATGTACACGTGCCGTTCCCAATCAATCGAGTATTCTACAGTTATGACATTCCTGGAGGTGAAGACCGTGGTGCACATGCACATAAAGAATGTCATCAGTTTCTGATAGCTGCAAGCGGCAGTTTTGAAGTTGTCCTTGATGATGGCATCAACAAGCGCACAGTATTACTTAATAGACCTTTCTGGGGATTGCACGTGCCATCTGGTATCTGGGCATCAGAACAAGGTTTCTCCTCAGGAAGTATTTGCTTAGTACTGGCCAGTCATGGCTATGATGCAGATGATTACATCCGTAACTATGACGACTATCTAAAGTATTTGGAAGAAAAAAGAAATCAATAATATGGTAAAGTTATTAGACTTACAGGCTATCACCGCAATGCACGGTGATGAATACAAGGCGGCCGTTAATCGAGTAATTGATTCCGGTTGGTTTTTGCAAGGAAATGAGAATGAGAAGTTTGAGGGAGATTATGCCAAGTATATCGGAACGGAGCATTGTATTGCCGTTGCCAATGGCTTGGATGCGCTCTATCTGCTGATGAGAGGTTATAAGGAGATGGGCCTGATGCAGGATGGTGACGAAATCATTGTTCCTGCTAATACCTACATTGCAACTATTCTCTCAATTACAAAGAACAACCTTGTTCCTGTATTGGTAGAACCTACCTTGGATCATTTGGAAATTGACATTGATAAGATTGAGGGAGCCATTACTCCCAAGACTAAAGGCGTAATGATAGTTCACCTTTATGGTCGTATAGCTTACAATGACAAACTGGGTGAGATTTGCAAAAAGCATGGCTTTAAGCTGATGGAAGATTGTGCTCAAAGTCATGGTTGTGGCTGGAAGGGAGTGAAGACCGGTGCTCTTGGTGATGCAGCAGCTCATTCATTCTATCCTGGCAAGAACCTTGGCGCTTTTGGTGATGCTGGTGCAGTGACCACTAATGATTCAGAATTGGCTTCTGTCATTCGTGCATTGGCCAACTATGGTAGCCAGAAGAAGTATGTCTTCAAGTATGTGGGTATGAACAGCCGCATGTCTGAACTAGATGCCGCTGTGCTGGATGTGAAGTTGAAGTATCTCGATGAGGACAACAAAAAGCGTCAGGAACTTGCAGCATACTATTATAAGCATATCAATAACCCGTTGATTACCCTACCGGCCCGTATATTGGATGAGAACAATGTCTATCATCAGTTCCCGATTCTGTGCGAACGTCGTGATGAATTACAGGAGTATTTGAAGGAGAATGGAATCCAGACGTTGATTCATTATCCGATACCTTCTCACAAACAAGAGTGCTATAAGGATTGGAATGAGCGTAGTTATCCTATCACGGAGAAGATTCATAATCAGGAGTTGAGTATTCCTATGAATCAGGTTGTATCTGAATCAGATGCAGTAGAAGTGGTTAGTGCCCTAAACACTTTTAGATAATCTTAACATAAACATTTTGCTAAGAATGTCTGGTGTTCAAGACAATAAGCAAGTGGCTAAGAACACGGTGTATATGTACATCCGCATGGCGTTCACTATGCTGGTTGGCTTGTACACTTCGCGTGTAGTACTCCAAGTTTTAGGTGTCGAAGACTTTGGCTTATATAATGTAATAGGTGGCATTATATCCTTGTTTACTGTACTAAATGCTGCACTTGTCAATACTACCTCCCGCTTTATTACGGTATCTCTTGCAAAAGGTGACGCTCAGGATACAAGGCAAATATTCAATATGTCTTTCCTGTTGCATTTCTTTGTCGGAATACTCATAGTAGTACTTGGTGAAACGGTTGGCTTATGGTATCTGCACATTAAGCTTGTAATACCAGAGGGAAGGGAGTTGGCTGCTGAATGGCTCTATCAGTTTACTATCATATCTGCATTTCTTGCAACACTAAATGTGCCATATAATGCAACAATAATAGCGCACGAGAAGATAAACGTATATGCGATAGTTCAAATTATCGATGTCGCTCTTAGGCTAGTTATTGTGCTACTTATCAAAGTTGCACCGTTTGATAAACTTATATTCTATGCATTATTGATTCTGCTTGTAACAGTTTTGAATTTTGCTATTAATTATATTTATTGTCATCGAAAGTTTGAAGAAGTTAAGTTCTTGTTTTATTGGAGCTGGAAGACATTCCGTGAGATTCTTAAGTTCATTGGCTGGGCATTAGTAGGAAACTTCTCTAATATGTTCTATACCCAGGGAATTAACCTGATGTTAAATGCCTTCTGTGGACCGGCTGTGAATGCGGCGCGAGGAATTGCGGTGCAGGTTCAAGGTGTGGTTGCGCAAATGGCAAACAATGTACAGACTGCAATTAATCCCCAGATAATAAAGAGTTATGCAGTTAATGATAAAGATAGAATGTATAATCTAATTATTGCAAGTTCCAGGCTTTGTTTTTATTTACTTTTTGTAATTTCATTACCTATTTTTATTGAAACGGAGTTCTTGCTTCAGTTATGGCTGGGAACGGTTCCGGAACATACAGTTAATTTTGTACGAATAATATTGATGTGCGTTTTGCTTGATGCCTTCGTAAATCCTATGTTTACAGCGAATTTGGCATCTGGGAAATTAGCATTATATCACGGTCCATTAGCATTGTTAATGTATGTTTTCATGTTTATTACTTACTTCTCTATAAAAATATCTAGAATACCTGAAAGCGTTTTCATTAGTTATTTTGTGGCTTGCCTAATTGGATATGTAATGAGAATCTTTATGCTTAATAAACAAGTGGGTCTTAAGCCTTTACATTATGTTAAGCGGGTCCTTTCACCTGTTGCTTTAGTTGTTTGTATCTCATTGATAGCTCCAATCACAGTGCACTACTTTATTAACTCTGGCTGGATTGATTTCCTGGTTACCTCTTTTGTTGCGGTTATATCTGTTATAGTTACAGTCTATTATTGGGGGGTAACGCCTGGAGAAAGGGAGTTCGCTTCATCTTTCGTTAGAAATAAAATACAACGTTTAAAAGGAAATAACAGACAATAAATATGTACACATCTGAAAAAAATACGCAGATTTTAATTGCGTTAATGAAGGTACACGGGGTACACGATATTATCATATCCCCAGGTGCAATGAATCATATATTTGCCGCCAGTGTGCAAGATGATCCTGATTTTAGGGTCTATTCTTGTGTAGATGAAAGAAGTGCTGCATACATGGCATGTGGAATGGCCGAAGAGACAGGAATGCCTGTAGCATTAAGTTGTACTGGAGCTACAGCTTCTCGTGACTATATGCCAGGTTTGACGGAGGCATTTTATAGAAAACTCCCAATTTTGGCGATTACTTCATTAAGTACACGTCAGCATATTGGACAACTTCAAGGGCAACAAATAGACCGCTCTCAACACCCAAAAGATCTGGTAGTTGAATCGGTTTATATCCCACCCGTAAAGGATGAAAAAGATCGTCTGGTTTGTGAAAGGGATATTAACAAGGCGTTATTGGCATTGACCTTTAATGGTGGAGGCCCTGTTCATATTGATCTTGGTACGACATTCGGCAAAATTGATGTTGATAATTTGCCCGGAGCGCGCGTTATTAAGCGCTATACGCATAGGGACACTCTTCCTGAAATACCTCAAGGCCGTATTGCTGTTATGATGGGAGTACATGGCTTTGTTGATAAGGAACTTGAGATATCTATTGATGCTTTCTGTGCCACTTATGATGCCATCGTATTTACACCTACCCCTCGGAGTTATACTGGAAGATATGCAGTAAGCCCAAGTCTGTTATTTAGTCAGCTGGGCTATTCTGGTCCATTAAACAAAATGGATCTATGCATTCACATTGGTGAAGTCAATACTGATGCTGTCGGCTTTGTTATAAAGCCCCAAAATGTATGGCGTGTAAATATTGATGGACAAGTAAGGGATCGATATGACAAACTTACAGCAGTTTTCCAAATGTCAGAACAGGAGTTCTTCAGCCACTATGCTGTTAAAGGGGCTTCAAAAGAATCGCAACTTAAAGAGTTTGAGGAAGCCGATGGCGCTATACGATCTCAGATTCCAGATTTGCCCTTCAGCAATGGATGGATAGCACAAAAGATAGCACCCATTATTCCTGAAAACGCGCGTTTACACCTTGGAATTTTGAATTCAGTCCGAGCCTTTGATTATGCGAAACCGTCACCCAGACTCCTGACCTATGCTAATATCGGAGGGTTCGGAATTGATGGTTGTATGTCATCGATGGTTGGGGCATCAATTGCTTCTCCCGGGACAGAATTCTTTGGTATTTTTGGTGATTTAGTTTTCTTTTATGACATGAATGTGTTTGGCAACCGCCATATCAAAGATAACCTTCATATTGTTGTTGTTAATAATGATGGAGGGCAACAATTCCGGAATTTTGATCATCCCGCATCCAAGATTGGTCAAGGAGCAAATCCTTATATAGCTGCGGCTGGCCATTATGGCCCTCAATCGCCAGCTTTGATTAGACATTATGTCGAAGATTTAGGTTTTAAGTATCTTACAGCATCTAGTAAAGAAGATTTCGAAAAAGTGTTGCCTGAATTTATGCAGAGTGGGCAATCTGTGGTTTTGGAAGCGTTTACCAATAGTGAGGAAGAAAATGAGGCGTTTCGAATTCTGCGCAATCTAATCCCAGCAGATAAGGGTATTGTTACGTCATTGAAAAGTACGGTATTGAATTATATGAGTGAAGAAAATGTTGGCCGTCTAAAGAAAATTTTTAAGAAATAAGAATTGGCTATGGAGAGGCGGACTATTTTGGTTCTAGGTGGGACGGGCGCTATTGGAGCACACTTGGTTGATTTCTTAAAAGGTTCCGAGTATTCGGTTGTTGTTACAAGCCGAAAAGATAGGCCTTCAACTGGTAACATTAATTATGTAAAAGGGAATGCCCATGATTTTTGTTTTCTTAAACATCTTCTTGATAAACACTACGTGGCCATAGTTAATTTTATGACCTACTCGACCGATGAGTTTTCTAAGGTTGCCCCTATGTTCCTTAAAGCAACAGACCAATATTTCTTTTTGTCATCATGTCGAACGTATGCAAACTCTAATGAACTATTGTCAGAAAAATCTCCACAATTGTTAGATGTCTGCAAGGACGAAGAATATCTAAAAACAGATAATTATGCCCTTGCAAAGGCACGACAGGAGAGGGTGTTGATTAATAATGGATTAAAGGGCTGGACTATAGTAAGACCATATCTTACATATTCCGAGCAAAGGTTACAGTTGGGTTTTTTTGAGCAAGGTGCTTGGCTCATGCGTGCCATAAAAGGGAAATCCATAGTTTTCTCTGAAGATTTAGCGAGTAAGTATACAACACTTACCTATGGTAAAGATGTTGCTCGCGCAATAGTGCTATTGATTGGTAATGAGAGGGCTATCGGAGAAACGTTTAATATTACGTATGGTAAAAGCATTCTTTGGTCTGACGTTCTTAGCATATACCTTAGTGAGCTTACAAATATCACCGGTAGAAGAACTAATTTAAAGATGATTCCTAAAGCACCTATTGAAGAGTGGCCAACAGAGAAATGGACTTACAAGTACGACAGGATATTGAATAGGCGTTTTAGCAACGCAAAACTATTATCAATTTTAGACGGTTTTGAGTTTACAGAGCTGGAAGAAGGGCTTCGTCATTGTATTGGGGCTTTCTATAATAAACCATTTGATGCTGGATTTTCATGGGCAACTCAAGCCAAATTTGATCAGATAACCAGAGAATGGTCAATACCAAGAGAGTTTACTTCAAAGAGAGAGTATTTATTATATTTGAAATACAGGGTCTTGAGTGGTAAGGCTATACAGACCCTTAGAAGTATAAAGCATAAAATTCAAGAATAATGATAATCGGTTATACAACAGGAGTATATGATATGTTTCATATTGGACATCTCAATATACTTCGTAGGGCTAAAGAGAAATGTGACTACCTTATTGTAGGGGTAAGTACCGATGAATGTGTAGAAAGTTATAAACACAAGACCCCGATAATTCCGTATGAACAGAGGGCTGCTATTGTATCGGCTATTAAATATGTGGATGAGGTAGTTCCTCAAACCACTATGGATAAACTGGAGTTCCTGAAACAACGTCATTTTGACGTGATGTTTCACGGAGACGAGTGGAAAGGAACCGAATTGTATAATAAGTATGAAAAGGATTTTACCCAGTATGGAGCAAGAATAGAGTATTTATCCCATACTGAAGGCATTAGTTCTACCATGCTAAGAGAAAAGATCAATGGATAATGTCATTGTTATAACGCAGAATCTGAAGCTAGAGTCGCTATCTTCTATTAAAGGAGAGCTAGTCAATGGTGACGTGTTGATTGTCTCCACCCAGTTCGTGTTTGGGAACGAGCAGGAGATAATAGATAATGCATTAGGTGTCAAATGCCAGTATGTTGATTTTGCAGATTTGATTTCAGATGCAGAGAGGCAGAAGTGTGACGAGGAAGCCTTTGACCCCATCCCGAACAATGTTGGTGCATATTACGCTATCATCAAGGAAAAGAAGAATGAGGTAATTGTCAATAATTTGCTCGTAAAATATCCTAGTAAGAATCTTTTATTGGTATGTGAAGATTTAGGTATTGATGAGATTCCGTGGCTTAAAGCCGGATTCAAGAAGGTGCAGTGCGAGTATTATTATGATCACTCCCAGGATTGGACAAAATCGCATAATAGGGTGTTCTCTCTGATAAAGGGAGTGACCAACAAAATCAAACAATACTATAAGGGCGATATTTGGGAGTCCAATAAAAACGACCAGAAATACTTGTTCTTTGGAAGTACAAATAGAATTGGTTATAGAATTGGTTTAGAATGGAAAAAGGCTTCTAAATGGGAGAATGTAAAGTTTATCATGCAATTTTTTTGTATGAGGCTTATTGGTTTTGTGCCAAAGAACAGAACAATACGACTTACCACATTCCATGAGGACAATCACTGGAACTTACCAGACCATCCTAATTTCAATGTAAAAAAAATACAGGATGGCTATTTACCGCCGAACTACACTAGTAAATATTTATATTACTTTGGGCCCCGGGTAGAATTTTATACTTGGGATGTAATGGGACAACATACTTTCCAATATCACCATCTGAATAGCCGTGTAATGCCTATTCGCAATAAACTCTTTTTACCAGATGCTCATTATCCTAAAAAATTGTATAAAGTACTATGTGCAGCAAGTGGAACTGGCGATTGGACGGCTATTAAAAATCGTTCTGACGATGACAGGCTTGTATGGGCAATGGGCAAGATTGCAGCAATGTTTCCCGAAGTTGAGTTTATATATCGCTGCCATCCTGTATGGATTCACCCAGAGCATTCTGGTGTTAATGCCATTAATAGGTGTGCAGAATATATATCTTGGCTGAACCTACCTAATTATAAGATTTCTAGTAATATTCCAATGGCTAATCAAAAGGGAGAATTTGTGCTTTCATTCAAACGGTCTTCTTTTGAGGAAGATTTAAAGGACATTGATATTGTTTTTGGTGAGCATTCTGTCGCAATGATTGATGCCGGTTTTAAAGGAATACCGTTTGCGTCATGTAATATGACTGGCCATCGTGATTTCTTCGAGGATATCACAAAACTCGGTTTCCCTCATTGTGAGAGTATAGAAGAAATAGCCAATTTGCTTAAGAGTTTAACAACACCAGAGTTTAAGGCTTCATACGAGCAGGCGATTAAGAATTATAATGAAATGACAGAAAAGGAAGGGTAGATTATGTCAACTATACTATGTACTATATACAACAGCCTGTACCTTGATAAGGGACTAGTGCTTTATGATTCTTTATGCGAATGTGCGAAGGTCTTCAAATTGTATGTCCTCTGTATGGATGACAAGTGCTATGATGTATTGGCAGATTTGAAGCAGGAGCACCATATTCCCGTTAGATTGAGTGATTTTGAGGACGGTGATGAAGAGCTATTGGCTGCTAAAGCTAATCGCCCAATGGGTGAATATTGTTGGACTTGCTCTTCTTCATTCATTCGATATGTCTTGAAGCATTACAATGAGGATAACTGTACTTACATTGATGCAGACATGTGCTTCTATAGCAATCCCCAATTACTGGTGGATGAAATGTTAGCGGCAGGAAAGTCTGTAATGGTCGTCCCACATTGGTTTCATAAAGACAATCAAATGCTTGCTCGAAAGGTTGGTAAGTATTGTGTGGAGTTTAATACATTTTTAAATAACCCTGAAAGTTTGGAAGTCTTAGAATATTGGAGGAATAGGTGTCTTGATACAGTAAAACAAAAGGATGATGGGATTCATTATGGGGATCAGAAGTATTTGGAAGAATTAGTAAACAACTTCAACTGTGTGCATGAATGTTCGAATCGGGGCGCTGGCATCGCACCGTGGAATATTGTGACATTTAAACATACTAATATCGATTATCAATTATCCTATAATAATGAAGAAATAATTAAGGCTGTTTTCTTTCATTACCAGGGTATTGTGAATATTAGCAGAGAGTTGTTTGTTATTGGAAGTAAAAAGAATTTGACTGACAGTAAACTTATTGATTGTTTTTATATCGAGTATCTAAAAAGGATTCAGAAGTGGCGTAAAGAATTGTCGGTGAGATATGATTTAAAAGGATTTATAATCGGGCACCCTGCAATGAAACATAAACTTACAACATTTAAGCAAACGCTGATAGGGGAGTTTTTAAATTACCTATTTCTTAATTACATTCAAAAATCGCGAGTTGTTCGAGTAAAACTGATAAAATTTTAACGTATCAATATGAGACCACGTATTCTTCTTGTCGCCTATCCTTATGCTGGAACAGGGGCTAATATGCTTCGATATAGAAGTCTTTCTTATTACTTATTAAAAAAAAACTACGTGGTTGATGTCGTCGGCTATTATGACTTGAAGGAACAATTGCCTCAAGGCATTAAATATTATCAAATCAGAAGACACCATTCTGCTATTGCCATACTTGTTTTTTTTCGTTTGTTTTTGAACTATTTATATCTTCTTGAGTCTCAATCATTCTTTTCCTATATTAGAAGAGTTGGACTCGCTAGCTGTACTTATATAAGTGTTAGGTGCTTATTAAAACAAAATGAATATGAGTCATGTTTGGTCGGTATCCATCCATGGGCTTTCTACCTTATAATACCGTTGATAAAAAAACATTTAAGAACAGTCATTGATATTGGTGATCCACTTTATAAAAATGCAATCATGCTAAATAGTGCTCATCCATCGAATTTTAGATTGGAACAACAAGCGTTGGGGGCTGCAGATTATGTTGTGACAATGAATGAACCCACAATAGATATAATGACGAAGGAGATGGGCATATCGAAAGATAAGGTGGAATTCATATCACCTGCGATGAATATTGAGTCATACAGACCCAAAGAGAGCAGATCATTCCCAATCCATAATCCATTAACAATAATTTATTCTGGGAGCTTATATCAAGGGTATCGTGATTTAAACGAGGTGCAACCTGCAATAGATATGATAGGAAATGTGATATTGGATGTATTTACGAATAAGTATTCTGACTGCAAATCGACTAATTGTGTGAGGTATCATGACTGGATATCTCATAGAGACCTACTACAAAAGTATCAAGAATATGACGTTATTCTTTTTATTGATAACTCATTCGGGTATCAGGTTCCGAGTAAAATTTTCGAAATAATTGCGCAGAATAAACCTGTTTTATTTGTTTATGATCAGCGTAATACATATTTCTACGAACTACTGAAGGGACAAATGGGGATTATCTTTGTGGAGAACAAGAGAGAGAATATAGTTAAGACGTTAAAAGAAATAACAAGTAAAAATACATTGAATACTTGTTATACTTTTGATATGTCTGATTATTCTGAAGAAATAGTAAATACGAAGATAATGGCGACATTAACAAAATAATCATATTATGAATAGCTTTGGATTATATATAGTAGGGCATATGATTCACTTATTGCCGGATACACGTTGTTTTGGATTAAAACGAGCGTTCTATCGTATGTGTGGTGCTAAAATAGGTGATAATGTCCGCATCTGTTCTTCAGTCATCATTTGTGGTGATGGAGAATTGTCGGTGGGTGATAATACATGGATAGGTCATGGAACTATCATCTTGGCTAGTGCAAGGGTCTCAATAGGTGCCAACGTGAATATTGCACCACGTGTATATATTGGTACGGGAACGCATGAAATAGATGTCAGTGGCCCTGCAATCGCGGGCAAAGGTTATAGTTTGCCTATAAGTATTGGTGATGGTGTGTGGCTTTGTGCAAACTCTTCCATTCTCGCAGGGAGAACAATCGGTTCTCATTCCATCATTGCCATGGGGGCTATTGTAATCGATGATGTCCCTATTGGTGAATTGTGGGGGGGGTGTCCTGCAAGGAAAATTAAAAACTTACAATAGAAATGATGAAAATCGTATTTTTCAATAATACCTTGAATCGCCATCAATCCAATGTGGCAGACTTCTTGTACGAGCTTACTAATGGTAGTTATCGGTATGTTGAAACAGTATCTCCTCGTGCAGATAATAAGGTAGGAGGGAAAAAACAGATAGAACGTCCTTACGTGATCTGTGCGTATAAAAGTCAAGAACTATGGAATGAAGCTTTGAGTTTGGCGTGCAATGCTGATGTGGCTGTGTTTGGAGCGGGTTCATTGCCATTTGAGGTGAAGCGGATGCGGACTTCTGCTGGTTTGGCTTTTGAAGTGTCTGAACGTTGGCTAAAGCGAGGTTGGATAAATCTGTTATCACCTCGATTGCTGCAAAACATGTGGTATTATCACACAGAATGTTGGAAAAGTAAACCTTTGTATAAACTTTGTTCTTCGGCATATGGTGCGGGAGATCAATATAAACTTAAGTCTTTTGAGGGGCGTTGTTACAAATGGGGGTATTTTACCGAGGTGGAGGATTTGAATATAGAATCGCTATTAGATACATCAAGGTCTAATAAAGTTTCTATTCTATGGTGTGCGCGTTTTTTGAAACTTAAACATCCTGAACTGGTAATACAGTTAGCACGTCGACTGAAAACAAAGGGTTATGATGTACATTTTGATATGTATGGGGCTGGCGAAGAACTTGAGCCAACACAGATTTTATGCCATAAACAAAATGTACAGGATATAGTTTCTTTTAAAGGGAATGTTTCCAACGACGAGATTATTTCTGCTATGCGACAGCATGATATTTTTTTATTCACATCTGACAGACATGAAGGTTGGGGAGCCGTGTTGAATGAAGCTATGAGTAATGGATGCACAGTAGTAGCATCAAACTCCATCGGATCTGTTCCATTCTTAATAGGGAATGAAAAGAATGGTCTCATCTTCGAATCTGGAAGTTTGGAATCATTATATGAAAAGGTATCATGGTTGATAGAGCATCCTCAACAACGTAGAAATATGGCAATAAATGCGTATTATACGATGCATGATATATGGTCGCCACGGCAGGGTGCAATGAACTTGTTGCAATTGATAGATGATTTACTTCATGGACGGGAAACTTCTATTTTGGAGGGCCCCTGTAGTATTGCTATGTCTATTTGAAGATCTTCACAGGAATGATGTGAATACCCCTATTTGAATATAGAGAATTATAAATATGAAAAAATTGTTATCTATTCTTGATTTCCGTTCAGATGGGATTTTTAAGATTGTTGCATTGTTGATAGTTATGTCTTCCTTTGTTGGAGGGATAACATTACCTCCGCCTTTTTATTATGGATCATTGGCCGTATGTGGTTTGATGATAATTAAGAACGGTAAATTGAAAGTGAAAAATGTATATGTATTGTTGTTTCTCATTATCTGTTTCTTTAGTTTGTTAATAAACAACCCGCCGTCTTATTTTAGAGCGTGGGAACGTCTTGGGGGATATACTATGATATTGCTAGTGGTCAGTTCTTTGTTTGCATGTAAATACTCTACTCAACTACGGGCAAAAATATTGTACTATATAATGGAAGTAGCCATACTCCTATCTGTTGGTTCTTTCTTTGCCTATTTTTTAGGTATTAATTTATTTGTTCGCTTAGGAGAGCAGTTGGAAATATCTGCTGGTAAATTTTCAGGTCTTATGAATCATTCTATGGTTTTGGGTCCAGTAGCGGGACTTTCTGGCTTTGTGCTCTTTGCCTCAATTCTTTCCAAAAAAACAAAGAAAGATTATTTGTTTACTGGCGCAATGGCTCTTTGCTGTTTTGGCGCTTGTTTGCTATCTGCTTCTCGAGCAGCTGTGGGTGCTACAGGTGTTGCTTGTGTTTATGCTTTATTTCGTTACTATCGTAAAAGAATGTCAAAAATGGTGACCGTTGTTGTTGTTATGGTAGGATTATTAATGGCAACGTTTCCATTATGGGGGGGGGTGACAGATTTCTTGGTTCAAAAACAAAAAGGTAACGAGTCAATGGGTAGTGCAATTTATTCAAGAGAAAGAAAGTTTACAGCAAGAATTTTGGAATTTAAAAGTAGCCCGATTATTGGCATCGGGTACAATGTGGTTATTCCAGAATATGATGGTGTAGTTATGTCAAATGGTCAAATTGAACCTGGTTCCTCATGGCTGGCCGTTGCTTCCATGACAGGTGTTTTGGGGCTATCTGTTTTTATTACCATTTGTGTTAAGGAGATGCGTAGGGCTTGGAAGATTGAGCGGCCTCTAACCAGTAGCATTTTAGGTGGTATGTTACTTTTCTTTCTTGTTCACATGATTGCAGAAGGATACATTTTTGCCCCCAAAAATTGTCTTAGCATGCTGTTTTGGCTCATTATTGCTGTTATTGATGACAATATGCATTTAAAAGAAATAGAATACAAATTAGTTTAGTGATGTGTAAAAAATAACATGGGAAAATCACGAAGGCAAAATAAGGTGGTTCCACAGAGGGAGTTCGTCGTCAAAGCGGATTCTGGACGAGATTTCCTGTTTAAGGGATTCTCTTATAGTGCGCTTCGTTTCATAAACCTTGTTGGTAATATAAGATACGACCTTGATGCCTGTTTTTGTGGCAGTATTGGCGGCGCGCCAGCAGGCATCGCCGACAGAAAGCAGGGGTGCGCCGCACCGACCCCATCGAGCACAGGCTCTTCTCCCAGATAACGCGTTCCTGGAGCGGAACGCCGCTCTACACCGTCGCAGACGCCTGCCGCAGGGCCGCAAACACCATGACAAGAACCGGATTGAAGGTCTTTGCCGAGATTGTTGACAAAACCTATGAGACTGGCAGGAAGGTGCGCGACTCTTTTTAGGACAGGCTCGCTAACCAAGTCGTCTTCGACAAGTCTCTCCATAACTGGAACTATCTTATATCGCCCTCCGTATCGGCTCATGTTATTTTTTAATCATTACTTAACAATAGTGACAAAACAATCTAAATTTTTAATTTATATTTATGAAAGTTATTCATGTCGGACTCTTGAATTATAAACAAGGAGGCCCTGCGTTAAGCACCTATTTGACAATAAAAGGACTAAGAGAAAATGGTATTGATGCATATAGCTTGTCTTGCCCATTAATGAAAGGAGACTCTTTGGTGGGTGACGTCCCTCAACTTTTTACGAAGAAACCTTTTATAAAACTTATTGGTTTTGAGTTTATTGGTGGTGTTCGTAACCTGTTGGATGATTGTAATCCGGTAGATCTTATTCACATACAAGGAATTTGGTCGTCTCTCCCACATTATTGTGCTGCTTACGCATTCAAACATAATATTCCTTATATTATAGCTCCAAGGGGTTCTTTGTACCCTCAAGCTTTGTCGATATCTTCATGGAAGAAGAAACTATCAATGATGATTTGGCAGGACAAAGAAATAAGAAGGGCGACATGTATTCAAGCTACATGTAAAGAAGAATTATTATATTTTAGAGATTTAGGGTACAATAACCCAGTTGCCATTATTCCAAATCCAATAGATTGTAAAGAATTAATGAATCAATCAATAATAATTAATACAACATTTCGGTTTGGCTATTTAGGGCGTTTACATCCAAGAAAGAAAATTGAAAAACTGATATATGCATTTGCCAATAGAAAAGACTATTTTAAAAAGTGTGAATTATTAATAATTGGGTCGGATATACCTGAATATGAAGATTTCTTAAGGAGTGAAGTTAAAAGACTTGGATTAACAAATGTAATATTTACAGGATTTCTTCAAGGTGAGGAAAAAGATAAGGCAATTCGTTCATTGTCGTGTTTAATTAATCCAAGTGATTTTGAAAATTTTGGCAATGTAATAAATGAAGCATTAGTTAGAGGCATTCCTGCAATAGCAACCAAAGGCTCTCCTTGGGAAGTCTTAGAACAGCACCATTGTGGTTGGTGGATAGATAATGATCAGGAATCTATAGAACGAGCAATGATTAATGCGTATGAAATCACAGAAAATGAGAGAACTCAGATGGGGTTGAATGGAAAGCAATTGGTGAATGACGAATTTTCAGTAGGGGCTTTAGGGAAGAAAATGAAAATATTGTATGAATGGATTCTTAAAGGTGGTGTAAAGCCAAGTTTTGTTTATTACGATTAGAAACTGTTTAAATGATGGATTTTGTTATACAGCAAAGCGAGCAGATTTTTCTTCTTTTTGAGGGAGCAATGAGTTTCATTGTAACCGAAAAGAGGAGGGAAAGATGCCGTTTTGATGCTTTAACAATAGTGTCCCGTTAAATCCATACGAACCAACGTCCATGAAGTATTGAATTATAAAACGTATTAAATCAATGCGTTTTTTCGACAGAATACTAATTCCTAAATGGATGGCCATTTCAAATCCGTTGACTTAAAGTAATTATATAAACCATTGAATATCATATGCAAATCGCTAAATGTTACAAGTTTTTAACAGACATTAGTGATTCTGTAAGAAAAACAGTGGATTAATTTTAAACAGTTTCTAAATTCTAATTATTAATTTTTTTTAAGAGATACTAGTGATTATTTTTACTTTTTTATGTATGTACATTTTTTTAAGCGTGTTTTTGACATTATCGGGGCATTGATGTTGCTTCCGTTTGTCTTGTTGGAAATCGCTATTATGGCTCCGTTTATTTGGATTGCAGACAAAGGTCCTGTTTTCTATAACGCATATAGAGCAGGAAAAGGATATAAACCTTTCAGAATGTTTAAATTGCGGAGCATGTATGTTAACTCACCTAATCTGAAGAATGCAGATGGAAGTACGTTCAATAGCGATAATGATCCGAGAGTTACTCGGGTTGGAAGGTTTCTCCGTAAGACAAGCCTAGATGAAGTGCCTCAGTTCCTGAACATTCTTCTAGGCAACATGAGCTTTATAGGCCCGAGGCCAAAACTATATGAGGGTGAGGATGTATATATTAATTTCTCTGATGAATACAAAAAGAGTTTTGAGGTAAAGCCCGGTGTTTCTGGCTATGCTCAGGCATATTACCGAAATAGTATTACCCAAGATGAAAAGTTTCATTGGGATGCTTATTATGCAGACCATGTGACCTTTTGTATGGATATCAAGATTATCGTCCACACAATTTGGTCGGTGGTGGCCCGAAAGAATATCAATACCACCTATAGTTGTTGAGAATTTTGGGCTTAGAGATGTTCTAAAAGATAATAGTTTATGAAGAAACTAATGATAGTCGGGGCCTCAGTGCTTCAACTTCCTGCTATACTGAAAGCGAAGGAAATGGGGCTACATGTGGCTGTTGTGGACTTCAATCCGCAAGCCATAGGTATCCCATACGCTGACGTGTACTACAATGCCTCAACAATGGATGAGGATGCAGTATTAGCGGCAGCGGAAGCATATAAACCGGACGGCATTATGACACTGGCCACTGATATGCCTATGCGGGGTGTGTCAAAAGCTTCAGATAAACTTCATCTGCATAGCATTTCTTACGAGACTGCTGTGAAGGCTACGGATAAGTATGACATGATTAAGGCTTTCAAGGAACACAATGTTCCTTCTCCGTGGTATTTCGTGGTAGATACGCTGGAAGATTTGAAACAACATGAGGCGGATGTGTTATTCCCGTGTATTATCAAACCAACAGATAATGCTGGCAGTCATGGTGTGGCTAAGGTGTATTCATTTCAGGAACTACTTGACAACTATGGGTATGCCCATTCTTGCAGCCGTCACGGAAAGGTGATTGTTGAGGAGTATCTTGATGGGCCGGAAGTTTCTGTTGAAGTGATGGTGGAGAACGGGGAGGTGAATATCCTTCAAATCACGGATAAGATAACCACGGAAGCTCCGCATTTTGTTGAGATGGGGCATTCGCAGCCATCCCGACTGCCCAACGATGTGCAGAAGGCGATTTGTAATGTGGCCGTGGCCGCCTGCAAATCTGTTGGCATTGACCAGGGGCCTGCGCATGTGGAGATGAAAGTCACCAAACGCGGCCCGGTGATGATTGAGCTTGGTGCTCGTATGGGTGGCGACAATATTACTACTCATCTTGTGCCGCTCAGTACTGGTGTGGATATGGTGGGTTCCACTATCAAAGTTGCTCTTGGTGAGGAACCGGATATCAAGCCCACTTTGCATTGTGGTTCTGCGATTCGTTATTTTGAGGTTCCGTTTGGAACCATCAAGGCTATTAAAAATGTGGAGGATGCTCAGCAGGTGCCTGGCGTGAGGCAGATTACCTTTACAAAGAATGTAGGTGAGGATTCCACACCTATTCATTGTAGTAATGACCGAATTGGTTTTGTAATTGCTCAAGGCAAAACCGCAGAAGATGCGGTGAAGGCTTGCGAGAGAGCAATGAGTTTTATTAAAATAACAATTTGACATGAAAGAAAACATTTTATTATTTGGTACTTCTGAATATTCGGAATATGTATATCACACTATTCTTAAAGAAGGGACTATTAATGTTTTGGGGTTTGTTGTTAATAGATCACACTATAAAGAAACAGAGTTTAATGGGTTGAGGGTTTATGTATTTGAGGATCTTCCAGATGAGTTTGACATGACAGACTGCGGTATATTAATAACGGTGGGTTATACTAAGATGAATTCATTTAGGGAAAAAGTCTATTATGAATGTAAGGCTTTGAATTATAGAGTGGCTTCATTTATTTCGACTCGTTGTGTGTGTGATTCAGGTGATATGGGAGAGGGATGTATAGTAATGCCAACGGCTTATGTTCCGCCCTGTACAAAAATTGGGAAGTGTAATATTATAAATATGGCAACTTATATTTCACATACAGGAATTATTGGGGACTTTAACTGGTTTGCTGCAACAATAGTAATGGGGGGGAACATTAAGATGGGGAGCAATTGCTTTATTGGTATGGGATGCACTTTGAAAAATGGTATTACAGTGGGGTCTAAAGTGTTTTTAGGAGCAAATAGCTATTTAAGTGATAATGCAGAAGAAGGATTGGCTTACATTGGTTCACCAGCAGTGAATAAAAGACATCTTAACTCGTCAATAGTAATAGATTTTGTCTAATATGAGTAAAAAAGCATTCATATTTCCGGGACAAGGCTGCCAAAAAGAGGGAATGGGCAGTGACCTCTACGAACAGTTCCCGAAATCCAAAGAATTGTTTGAGCGTGCTAATGACTTCCTTGGATATAAAATAACCGATGTGATGTTTTACGGCACGGAAGAGGAATTGATGGAAACCAAGAACACTCAGCCATCGGTGTTTGTGTATGAAACCATCCTTGCACTTTGTCAAGACGATGTTAAGCCAGATGTGGTAGCAGGTCACTCATTGGGTGAGTTTGCCGCATTGGTCCTCAATGGAACAATCAGCTTTGAGGATGGTTTGAATTTGGTGTTGAATCGTGCATTGATTGGTCAAAAGGCTTGCGAGAAGTATCCTACCGGCATGGGTGCAGTGATTGGACTATCGGATGAATATGTGGCTACACGAATCAAAGAGATTTGGAACGAAACAGGCGAACCTATCTACTTTGCCAACTACAATGGTCCGGGTCAGGTGGTGATTAGCGGCTCAATGAAGGGTGTGATGAAGGCCTGCAAGGCATTCCGTAAGGAGGGTGCCAAGAAGGCTGTGCCATTGGCTATTGGCGGTTCATTCCATACGCCATATATGAACGAAGCTCGCGAGGAACTAGGTGAGATAATCAAGAGAACCAAGTTTAATACCCCGACTATTCCCATCTATCAGTGCGTGGACGCCTTGTCACATACCGACCCTGAAGAGATTCGTGCCAACTTGATTCAGCACATCACCCATCCTGTGCTGTGGACAGATATGACTCACAATATGGCCAAGGATGGTGTAACCGAGTTCTACGAAGTTGGAACTGACGATACCCTGGAAAAGATTGTCCGTCGCATGTATCCCGACCTGCATCAGCAGTCGCTGCTCGATGTGCCAACTTACCAAGGCAAGATTAAGAACTTTAAAATTGTCAAAGAACAATAATAGATAAGCAATAAGTTAAACAATTAAAATTTCAGAATTATGACATTAGATGAATTTGTAACCGCATTTGCCGAAGAGTTTGATGAAACTCCGGCTGAGAACTTTGAACCTGCAACCGCCTATAGAGAACTCGATGAATGGGGTTCATTGACCGCCCTCTCCATCATTGCATTGGCAATGGAAGGCTTTGGCAAGAAGATTACCGGTGCCGACCTGCGTGCCTGCAACACCATCGAGGAATTGTACAACCTTATTCAGACCAAGTAAAAATGGAGAATCCTTTCTCTCTTGAAGGGAAATGCATACTCGTGACGGGAGCCTCGTCCGGCATAGGACGAGGCATCGCCGTTGCATGTGCCAAAATGGGAGCAAAAGTTGTCCTCTCCGGCAGAAATGAGGCAAGGTTGCAGGAAACTTTGTCGTCAATGAATGGAGAGGGACATGTGGTGCTATGTGGCGATTTGAACACTGAAGTGACCCGAATGGATATCGTAGGCAAGATGCCTGAATTGAATGGCGTTGTCCATTGTGCTGGTGTTTCACAGATTCAGATGGCGAAGTTTATGGATCAAACTTCTTTGGAAGGCATTTTCAAAACCAATGTTTTTTCGCCATTATTACTGAACACCCTTTTGCTGAAGAAAAAGAAAATACAAAAGAACTCATCCATCATATTCATCTCTTCTATTTCAGGCGTTTATCGCAGTCAGATAGGCGAAGGAGGCTATGGCGCATCCAAAGCGGCTCTTGCAGGTTTTGTGAAGAGCTTGGCACTTGAACTTTCCGCTCAGAATATCAGAGTGAACACCATACATCCTGGTGTGGTAGAAACGCCACTGCTTGAGTTGAGCAATGGCACTTTCGGTGAAGAGGAACTCGAAGCCTTGCGGCAGAAATATCCGTTGAAGCGATTTGGCAAGCCCGAAGATATTGCCTATTGTGCAGTTTATCTGTTGAGCGATGCGTCAAGTTGGATGACGGGTTCAAATATCTTGATTGATGGTGGGTTTACATTAAAATAAACATTGAGAATGAAAGCTTATATTAAAGCAATCAATTACGCCCTGCCAGAAGGTGTGTTGACCAATGAGCAAGTGGCGGCCATGTTCCCAGAGTGGACGGTGGAGAAGATAGAAAAGAAACTCGGTATAAAGCAGCGTCACATTACTGCCGAAAATGAAACGGCAAGCGACATTGCCATTAAGGCAGCCAAACAACTATTTGAAAGCAGCGACATCAACAAGGGAGATATAGATTATCTGATTTTTGTGACACAAAGCCCCGACTATCACCTGCCAACCACGGCTTGTGTGATACAACATCGTATGGGGCTAAGCCACAATCTCACCTCCATCGATGTAAACTTGGGCTGTAATGGATTTGTTGTGGGTCTTTCGTTGGCCAAGGCGGTGATTTTGGCAGGACAGGCCAAGAATGTGCTGTTGCTGACAGGTGAGACCTATTCGAAATATATGCACGAGAAGGACAAAAGCAATCGTACTATATTCGGTGACGGTGCCAGTGCAACAATAGTTAGCACAGAGGGTATTGCAGAGATAGGTGAATTTGTCGTCGGCACGGATGGTGAAGGTGCAGAAAACTTGATTGTGAAGACAGGCGGCGCACGTCATTTGAAACCAGCCAATGACTTGGAGTTTGACGATTTTGGCAATCCTCGTTCTTCGGATAACCTCTATATGGATGGCCCGGCCATTTTGAACTATTCGCTTGAGTTCCTCGCAAAATTGGTTAACGACGTGTTGGAAAAGAATGGCCTAACTATGGATGATATAGACCTGCATGTGTATCATCAGGCCAATATATTCCTTGCCAACTTGGAACGTAAGACTTTACGTATAGCGCCCGAAAAATACTATGTAAGTATTGAGAATACAGGTAATACGGTCAGTTCAACCATCCCGATTGCCTTGTGTGAGGCCATGAAGGAAGGCAAGTTGACAAAGGGTATGAAAGTGCTGTCAATCGCTCAGGGTCTTGGTTATACTTGGGGTGGCATGGTACTTCGCTTTTAATAAATACGTATTTACAAGAGATACCATTATTCCATTTAAACCCTATTTTAGTGGCAGAGGTAACGATGTGAATAGTCAATAAGAATCGTACTGGATTATTATCCTTTGTGTAGTACATCTCATGGCCACGGCAATTCAAGTGAACTGGAAGATTGGTACGAAGAATTTCGTCATTATCTTAGTCGAATTGAAAATAGATTAAAACGGGTATGAGATTATTATTATTACCATCATATTTTTATCCAGAGAACGCTGCTAGTTATTATCTTTTTGACAACATGTTTGAAACTTTTTCTAAATATGGTTTTGACATGATTGTTTATACACCAGTACCATGTAGAGGAGTTGGGTATGGAATAAGGAAGAAATATAAAGCAATAACAGTGGAACAATTGTATAACAATCGTATGATTGTTCATCGATTCTCATTATTTTCTGAAGGTAAAAATCCGTTTCTTCGTGCACTTCGTTATTCCATTTGTTGGATAAAACAATTCAATAGGGGATTATTTGCGAAGAACATTGACTGTATTTTTTTGGCATCTACACCTCCCATCCAAGGTGTTTTAGGTGCTATGCTAAAAAAACTGAGAAATAGGCCTTTTATATATAACCTTCAAGATATATTCCCTGATTCTTT
Organism: uncultured Bacteroidales bacterium; assembly: GCA_905234695.1. Taxonomy (GTDB): domain Bacteria; phylum Bacteroidota; class Bacteroidia; order Bacteroidales; family P3; genus Colimorpha. Next base: position 72,149 of record CAJOHZ010000004.1, read on the forward strand.
GGCGGGTACAGGGTTAGCAAAGAAAGGCGGTATCTTATGGAAGGTAGGACGGGTGATAGAGAACTTTACTTATCAAAATTCAGACAAGATTATTGTTATCTCGCAAGATTTCAAGAAGAACATCATGGCCAAAGGTGTTCCTGTGGAGAAGATTGAGGTGATATATAACTGGGTGGACGAGAATGCCGTTCATCCTGTAGCAAAGGAAGATAATCTTCTGTTTGAAGAGTTCGGCCTTTCTCGGGATAAGTTTACCATCGTGTATGCCGGGAATCTCGGAAATGCCCAAAATATCAGTATTATCGTAGAGGCTGCGAAACAATTGCCAGATATTCAGTTTGCCTTGTTCGGTACTGGTGGATTAGAAGATGAGTTGAGAACTCGGATTATGAAAGAACAAATATCCAATATATTCCTTAATCCACTTCAGCCTTTTGCACGGGTAAGCCAGGTGTATAGTCTTGGGGATGCTTGTATCGTGTCCTGCAAAGCTGGTCTGGGTGGTAGTGCGATGCCGTCAAAGACTTGGTCAATTATGTCATGTGGCAGACCCGTGGTGGCGAGTTTTGACGAAGGTGAACTGAAAGATATTCTTGAGTCGAATAATTGTGGGGTGTTTTCTCATGCCGGTAATGTGCAGGAGTTTGTTGATGCAATAAAAAGTCTTGCAAGGAACCCTTCTCGGTGTATAGAGATGGGGAATAATGCCCGCCAGTTTATCTTGGATAATCTTACCAAAGAAGTGGGAACAAAGAAATATGTGGAAATAATCCGCAGTGTTGTGGGGAGGATGGGTTAGGTTGGTGGCTTAATAGGATAATGGTTTAATTCGCGGCTGAATTTTAAGAAAAAGTTGTTAAATCTTATGATTTCAGCTTCCGTATGGAATAAAAGTCGTATTTTTACAACGGCAAAATGTTACACTTGGATGCAATAAAGATGCGTTGGGTGCGTTATTGGGTTATCAAATGGATAGATGTTTGAATAATGATAAAGCAAATAACCATAAGAGATTTCTTCTCTTTCAGCGGAACAACCACTGTGGAGTTTAATCCTGGAGTAAACTTGCTGTTGGGCATCAATGGCAGTGGAAAAACTTCATTGATTAATACGCTAAGGTTGCTGTATGAGGGTGTTTGTGGTGAGGGTGTGGAGAAATTGGTACAAGAGCAATGGGGCGGATTTGACCAAATCGTGAACGTGAATGGTGACAGGACGGCTCCTTATTGTCAGATTACATACGAATTTGACCCGACAAAGGTTAACGAGATAAACCCTGCCGCCGGATTCAAGTCCACCATCAAGTATAGTATCTCCATCAGACCCTATGGGACGAGCTATACGCTAAGCGAAAAGATATGGACTGAGCATCAAAAGAAGAAGGATGAGAAGTTCACATATCTTGATTTTAGCAATGGGAAGGGCGTTATTAGCACCAGAACAAATGAAGGTGTTGGTATCCAAAAATATGAATCGAATGAGATTTCTGGTCAAGAACTTGTGTTAAAACAAATCAACGACCCCAACAGATTTTTGCCGACATTTACGTTACGGAAGGCAATCGAAATGATGGCCGTATATAACAATTTTGAGGTGGGTGAGAATAGTCGCCTCAGAAGACCTGCTGATTTCTCAACCAGCACGAGGCTTAAAAAAAATGGCGAGAATCTGACTCAGATGCTGAATGAGTTAAAATTGAACTACTTATTTGATTTCGATAAGCTTGAGGAGGCATTCCGGAGTGTTAGCCCTTCGTACAGAGAAATCGTGATTAGCAACCTTTACGGCCAGTCTTATCTTTCGTTGAGAGAAAAGAACCTGAAAAAGACCATTGGCGCTCTACATATAAGTGACGGTTCATTGCGATATTTGTTGCTGGAGTGCATCTTTTACAATCCCAACAGGGGTTGGCTGGTAGCTATTGATGAACCCGAAAGAGGGTTGCATCCCGATATGATTAAATCGGTAGGTGATATGTTGAAAAACGCATCAAGAGATTGCCAGATTATTGTGGCCACACACTCCCCACATCTTCTAAATCAATTTGAACTTGATGATGTCATTGTTTTTGAGAAGGATGAAGAGAACAAGACTGTTGTGAAAAGAATTAGTGAGGACGAATTTAAAGACTGGGAAGGCGAATTCTTGCCAGGACAAATGTGGCTGAGAGGTCTAATTGGAGGGAAAAGATGGTAAACCTGAACATCATTGTAGAAGGCGGAACATTAGATTCGAATTCAAGTGAGGAGACTTTCAATAATGTGGAGGCTCTTAGGGAATCGCTGAACAAAATGTTTTCACGACTTCTAAAGCGTGACGACATCAGTGTTAGGGTCGACATTGGTGCCGGCTATCGGAATTCTGCAAAGATGTTCGTCAAAAGTGCGGAAAATCACTATCTGTATGTGGACTCTGACGATGCTGACACGAGTAAGTGGTTCGACAGGCTGAATAATTCTGACCCTAGCAAAGCCATTATCATTCCTGAGGATGCCAAAGACAAGGTGTTCTTTATGATTCAAGAGATGGAAGCTTGGTTTCTGAAACAGCCAGAGTGTTTGGAAAGATGGGGTGAATCCAAGAGTTATATCAGAACAAAGAAGGAAACAGCAATTGCATTGGACAACCAGATAGCAGGGAAGAATATTGAGACCCTCTCGGAGCCATCAAAGATTGTTGGTGTAATAGTTCAGCGGTATTTTGAACGATTATTACCCAACGGTAAGAAGAAAAAGGTGAAATATGGTAAGCTCAAGTCTGCTCCCGCCATCATTGATAATTTGGATGAGCAGGCACTTGTTGCTGTTGACAAAGAACTCTATCGGTTCAAAGTGTTATTTTGATGGGTATCGTATAGCATCCATCTTTTACTTTCTAATTTTCGGAGAATTGTCTTTTCTGCTTGTGCGTGAGGCATGAAGGTGCTGAACGTATAAGCATTGTTGCGTAGCGTATTGTGGCTGCTATGCTTCCTGCTTTATCATGGTATGAAGCAGGACTGCTTTGCGAATATCGCTAACCTATTTATTTCATTAATATGAAACTGAGAAATGTTCCATTTTCTCCGCCGGATATGACGGAGGAGGAGGCCTTAATGGCCGAGAGTGCCATCATGTCTGGATGGATTACCACAGGACCGAAAACCAAGGAGTTTGAGAAACTGATAGCCATGTGTTGCCAAACAAACAGGTCAGTGTGTCTTAATTCAGCAACGGCAGCCATGGAAATGGCACTGCGCCTGATGGGTGTTGGTCCGGGTGACGAGGTTATTGTGCCAGCATATACGTATACGGCCTCTTGCAGTGTGATATGTCATGTTGGGGCAACCCCCGTGATGGTGGACAGTCAGCGAGACTGTGTTGAAATGGATTATGATAAATTGGAGGCGGCTATTACGGAACGTACCAAAATGATAATCCCTGTGGATTTAGGAGGTATTGTCTGTGATTACGACCGTATTTATCGGGCTGTAGAGAATAGTCGACATCAATTCCATCCGAATAATGAATTGCAAAGGGCATTTGGCCGGGTGGTCGTATTAGCTGATGCGGCTCACGCTTTTGGAGCCCAATGGCACGGAAAGATGTGCGGGGAAATTGCGGATTTTACCTCGTTCAGTTTTCATGCAGTGAAGAATTTGACAACTGCTGAGGGAGGTGCGTTGACGTGGCATCTGCCGGAATGTATGAATGACATTGGTATTACAGACAATCCCGATAAGACACAGCGTCAGAAAGGTGAGACATGGGATGATTACCTGTATCGGATGAGTCAACTGTTTTCGTTGCATGGACAGAACAAGGACGCCTTGGCTAAAACAAAGATGGGTGCATGGGAATATGACATTATTGGCCCTTGGTATAAGTGCAATATGACGGATATTACCGCGGGCATTGGTTTGGCTCAGTTGAAACGCTATCCCGAGATGTTGCGTCGCCGCCGTGTGATTATAGAGAGGTACAATGAAGGACTCAGAGATAGTAAGGTCGCTGTGCTTAGCCATTATGGGGAAGACCACTGTGGGTCGGGACATCTATATCTTGTACGATTGCTCGGCCAGTCTCGAGAATACACCAATCGTGTGATAGAGCAAATGGCAGAACGGGGTATTGCTTGTAACGTACACTATAAGCCGCTGCCGATGATGACGGCCTACAAGAAGATGGGTTTTGGTATCAAGGATTTCCCCAATGCGTACCATTTATTTGAGAATGAAATAACATTACCATTGCACACTCGCTTGAGTGATGATGATGTGGAGTATGTGATCTCTAATTTTGTAGATATTATTAAAGGATAAAATTATGTCAATATTCAAAGACAAAGTATTAATGATCACGGGCGGCACGGGTTCGTTTGGTAACGCCGTGCTGAACCGTTTCCTACGCACCGACATCGGTGAGATACGTATATTCTCGCGCGACGAGAAGAAGCAGGACGACATGCGGCACGAGTACCAGACACGGTGGCCGGAGCACGCGCACAAGATCAAGTTCTACATCGGCGACGTCCGGAGCCTTGAGAGCTGCCGGAGCGCGATGCCGGGGACGGACTACATCTTCCACGCGGCGGCATTGAAGCAGGTGCCGAGCTGCGAGTTCTTCCCGATGGAGGCGGTGCGCACGAACATCATCGGGACGGACAACGTGCTGACCGCCGCCATTGAGGCGAAGGTGAAGAGCGTCATCTGCCTGAGCACAGACAAGGCGGCGTACCCCATCAACGCTATGGGCATCAGCAAGGCCATCGAGGAGAAGGTGGCGGTGGCGAAGTCCCGCTACAGCGGTGACACGAAGATCTGCTGCACACGCTACGGCAACGTGATGTGCTCGCGCGGCAGCGTCATCCCGCTGTGGATAGACCAGATTAGGAAAGGCAACCCCATCACACTTACCGAACCCAAGATGACCCGCTTCATCATGAGCCTTGAGGAGGCTGTGGATTTGGTGCTGTTCGCCTTCGAGCACGGCCAGAACGGCGACATCCTGGTGCAGAAGGCCCCCGCCTGCACGATACAGACACAGGCCGAGGCGGTCTGCGAGTTGTTTGGCGGTGACAAAAGCAGGATAAAAGTCATCGGCATCCGCCACGGCGAGAAGATGTACGAGACGCTCCTGACC
>CAJOHZ010000005.1 GCA_905234695.1 uncultured Bacteroidales bacterium
CAAACGCATCAAGCTGAAACTAAAAATGAGTCCGGTGCAATACCGAACTCATTTCTGTAGACAAATTAACTGATTTTTTAATCCGTCCAACTTTTGGGGTCACTTCATTTGGCGGTCTTTTTTTTATCCTATCTTGTCAAACCCCAAGTAAGGTCGCAAGCATTCGGGCATCACGATGCCGTCGGAGGTTTGATTATTTTCCAGCAGGGCGGCCACAATACGCGGCAACGCCAGTGCCGACCCATTGAGGGTATGCGCCAGCTTCGTCTTGCCGTCGCCGTCTTTGAAGCGCAGCTTCATGCGGTTGGCCTGGAAGGTCTCGAAGTTCGAGACAGAGGAGACCTCCAGCCACTTCTGCTGCGCCGCACTCCACACCTCGAAGTCAAACGTCATGGCCGAGGTGAAGCTGATGTCGCCGCCGCAGAGTTTCAGGATATGGTACGGCAGGCCCAATTTGTCCAGCAGGCCGCCCACATGTTTCTTCATCTCCTCAAGGGTGTCGTAGCTGCGGTCGGGATGTTCTATCACCACAATCTCCACCTTCGAGAACTCGTGCAGGCGGTTCAGTCCGCGCACGTCCTTGCCGTAGCTTCCCGCCTCACGACGGAAACACTCGCTGTAGCCCACATGCTTGATGGGGAACTGGTCGGCATTCACTATCTCGCCGCGATAGAGGTTGGTGATGGGCACCTCGGCGGTAGGAATCATATAGAACCCATCCAACGGGATGGCATACATCTGTCCCTCTTTGTCGGGCAGCTGGCCAGTACCGAGGCCCGAAGCCTCGTTGACCATCAGCGGGGGCATGATTTCGACGTAGCCCGCCTTCACGGCCTCATCGAGGAAGAAGTCTATCAACGCGCGCTGCAGACGGGCGCCCTTCCCTTTGTACACGGGGAATCCGGCACCGGTAATCTTGTTTCCCAACTCGAAGTCCACGATGTCGTACTTGGCGCAAAGTTCCCAGTGGGGCAGCGCATCGGCGGGCAGCGCGGGCTTCTGGCCGAATTCGGCCACCACCACGTTGTCAGCCTCGCTCTTGCCGCGCGGCACGGTGATATGGGGGGCGTTGGGCAGCGAGATAAGCTTGGCGTTCAAATCGCCCTCCACGGTAGCCTGCCGCTCGTCCAACTCTTTCTCCTGTCCTTTCAACTCGGCGGTAAGGGCTTTCTTGGCCTCTGCCTCGTCGCGCTTGCCCTGTTTGAAAAGGTTGCCTATCTCTTTGGCCAGGGCATTCTGCTCGGCCTTCACGGCATCGGCTTTCTGCTGCAAGGCCCGCCGCTGTGCATCCAAATCAATGATTTCAGCGATGCGTTCCTCCACATTCTGCACATTCTTAATCTTGAGGCGTTCGATGATTTCCTCGGTATGTTCCTTTATGTATTGTAGTTGCAACATAACAGTATGTTTTTGTTTCGGATTACAAAGATACGAAAAAATACGCACCCGTCCATCTTTTTCTTCGTGTATGCGTATTTTTTTGTATCTTTGCAGCCAAATCACAATAGACCATATTTCACCATGAAACTGATTAATAAGTTTTTCTTTTTCGCTCTCGCCGCCATGCAGGTTGTAGGAGTGAACGCTCAGAGGGTCAATGTCAATGTCGAGTGCCTCGGCAATGGTAGCGGCAGTGTTTTCCGTTCCACCGACCCCACCCAAGACCGCTGTGGCCAGCAGGACAGCTACAACCCCAGCCAGTATGTCAGCTATCTTTTCATGCCTGGCACAAACAGCCGTCTCTCCCATTTGTATGTGAACAATGTCGACCGGATGGCTGATGTCCGCTCTTACAGCAGTGGATCCTCCGCCTCTCAGTTTCTGTTCTCTTTCTCTGTCAACACTTCCACCTCGCTCCAACCCGTGTTCGCGCTGAATAACGTTGATATACCTGTGACCGTCTCTTGCATCGGCTCAGGAACAGGTCATGTCTACCGCAACGCAATTCCCGACGACCGCTGTGGAAACACCGACATGTACCCTGATAATTTTTTTGCCACATACGACTTCCTTCCCGGAGAGGAGAGTCTTCTGGCGCACCTGTATGTCAACTCTGTGGACCGTTTGAGTGATGTGCAAACCTTCACTAGCGGTTCTTCCACCTCATATCGTTTGGGATTCGCAGTCAACACAGCAGTGTCCCTCATCCCTGTCTTTGACCGGAAGGTAGGTGTCAGCCCCATATATGCCACGCTGTCGTGCTGCCTTATGCCCAATCCCAGTGACGGGCACACGGTGCTGAAAATTGACGGTATAAATGGACTTGTCGATGTCTCGGTCTATGGTATCGATGGTGTCGTCCATAGCCATCAGCAAGAGATTGTCCCCCCGTCGGGCAAGCGTGTGGACCTGGAGGGGCTCTCCCGGGGCGTCTATCTTGTGCGGGTGGAGTGTGCCGAAGGTTCCGTTACCAAGAAGTTGATAGTTAGATGAGGCGAGCGCTTGCCGGGGCAGCCCTCGTGGTGTCGACGCTGGTCGCCGACCCCGGCTTGGCCGATGTCTCGAATGTTCCTCGTCTCCTTTGCTGGGCTGTCTCGATGGCTGGGGTGGCTGTCTTTGTCTTCAGACAAGAGACTCCTTCTCCTCTATCCCAAGGCTGGCGGTATATTCACAAACCCTTCTGCCTCCCGTATCTGATGCTGCTCCTCTTCGCGGGGTGGCAGCTCCTCTCGGTGGCATGGGCGGTGAACCGTGCCGAGGCCCTCTTTGCCGCCTCCCGCTGGATACTCTTTGCCTTCACGGTGGGTGCTGCCTACCGTCTCACGGCCCACAGGCCGCTTCGGACTGTTGTGTTCCTGTCGAGAGTCTCGGCATTTCTGGCGCTGCTAGCATTGATACCCGCAGTGTGGCAGCTCCTCTCGTTGCCCGATTTCTCATGGTCCAACCGCTATGCCGTGGTCTCCCTTTTCACCCACAAAGGAACCTTCGCAATGCTCCTTATGTTGTTGGCGGTTTTCCCCGCCATGCGGCTGAGCATCCCTCTCCATCGTGGACGCAGGCTCTATGCCGCGGTGCTTGCGGTGCTGGGGCTCGCGGAGGCTTTCCTGCTCGCCCGCGCGGTGTTGCTGGCCCTCGTTGTCGGCACGGCGGCAGGACTCGTCTTCTGTCTGGTGCGGCGACACGTTCGTCCGGCCACCTCCATAGGGAAGGAAACCCTGACGGCCGTGGTGGTGGCGGCGTTGCTGGCAGCTGTCACGGTGGGCAGCGCGGCATGGATGGCAAGGGGACCAGTAGAACCGACCGGCGAACAGGAGGGGATGCGCTCCACGGTATCCCTCTGCGAGCGTCGGGGACTTTGGCGCATGACATTGCGCCTGGCCGGCGAGCATCCCGTGGTGGGATGCGGTGCCGGAAACTGGAAGGTGTGCCATCCGTCGGTGTCGATAAAAGAGGTCTTCTCTATGGATGTCCTCGATTTCCATTTCGTGCGTCCGCACAATGAATACCTCAATATTCTGTCCGAGACGGGACTTGTGGGACTGCTGCTTTTCCTGCTAGCGTCGGCGGGTCTAGCCGTCAGGCTTGTGCGACCTTCGCGGTCTGGGCGGCGCATGGTGCCAGTGGCTTTTTCGGCATTGGCCACCGTGGCGGTGTTCTCCTTTTTCGACTTTCCTTTCGACCGCACGGAGCTGTTACTCTGGGTCTCGGTGGTGGTCGGCGTGACGGCGGGACTGCACACCCCCCAGCGACCTCTCCCCACAAGACACTGGGGGTCCTGGCAGACAATTCTCATCTTGTCGGTGGCTCTATTGGCGGGGGTACGGTGGCATTGTGACCGTTGCTATCGCGACATGATGCATGGCGTGCATGCTATGCTGTGGCCTCAGGTAGAACATCTGGCACACAAGGCACAGCTCCCACTGTTCGGGTCGGCAGCCCTTGGCCCTGATGGGGTCCCTTACGCATACTATGAGGCGATGGCCTGCGAATACCAGAACAAGCCCGCCCTGCCCGCTTTCCGCAGATCCCTACACGACAGTCCCTACGACAAACAGGTACTGAACGACGTGGCACGGCTGCTATACACGGAAAACCATGCAACGGACTCCTCCATCGCCCTGCTGCGCAAGGCCATCCACATCAGTCCCGCCTACAGCCGTTCCTATTTCAACCTAGCGCAGGTCTATCTCTCCGAAGACCGACCGGGACAAGCCATAGAGGTATTGTCTTCTTTCGACTTGGGCAACAAGCGTGCACGGATAGAGAGAGATATCTGGAACTACCTCTCTGTCGATGATGCGACGTATTATTTCACGAGCCTACTGCCTGCCGAGGAAAGAATGCGCGCACGCCTACTTTCCGACGCAGAAGCGCGAGAAGATAGTGCCCAACACTTCGTCGGTGGTCACCTCGCCAGTAATGGTGCCGAGATGGTGGAGGGCGTCGCGCAGGTCGATGGCCAGTAGGTCGGCAGGGAGGCCGCTATCCAAGCCCTCCGTCACATGGGACAGCGCCTCCTGCACATGCTGCAAGGCTTCGTAATGCCGCACGTTAGTAAGGATTCCATCAACTTGTAGGGGCGTACTCCCGTGTACGCCCGCGGCCCCGTGTACGAATGCGGAGAGTTGCGCCCGTAGTTTGTCAATACCTTCGCCGGTCTTGACGGAAAGAGGGAGAATGGAAAGATGAGAGCTATCTTGGGGGGTAGAAAGGAGGTCTACCTTGTTGTATGCGACGATAAGGTATTTCCCTTCGAGATTCAGTCCTTTCAGGTCCTCGTCGACCTGACTCTCGGGTTGTGTGGCGTCGTGTACATAGACGACGATGTCGGCTTGTTCCACCGCTTTTATGGTGCGCTCGATGCCCATCTGCTCTATCCTGTCGTGGCTCTCGCGCAGGCCCGCCGTGTCGATGATGCGGAAGGCGGTCCCCTCTATGACAAAGGTCTCTTCAATGGTATCGCGTGTGGTGCCGGGGACAGGGCTTACGATGGCGCGGTCGTCGTCCAGCAGGGCGTTGAGCAGCGATGACTTGCCGGCATTGGGTCTTCCGACAATGGCCACGGGCACGCCTTTCTTGATGGCGTTGCCCAGCCGGAAGGAGGAGATGAGCGACGAGAGATGGGTGGTGAGCGTTGAGAGAAGCTGACGCAGTTGACTGCGGTCGGCGAATTCCACATCCTCTTGGCTGAAGTCCAATTCCAGTTCGAGGAGGGAGGTGAGTTCAAGGAGGCGTGTCCGCAGCTCTTTCAACTTTTGGGCGTAGCCGCCCCGCAGCTGGCTGATGGCGAGGGCATGTGCTCCCGCGTTGGTGCTGTCGATAAGGTCGGCCACGGCCTCGGCCTGCGAGAGGTCGAGCTTGCCGTTAAGGAACGCCCTCCGGGTGAACTCGCCGGGTTCGGCCAGCCGTGCACCCGGCGTCCGGGCCGACGGATCACGTTCCAGCAGTGCATTCAGGATGCACTGCTGCACATACTGCGAGCCGTGGCAGGAGATCTCCACCACCTCCTCGCCGGTATAGGAATGGGGGGCGCGGAAGAGGGTGACAACGACTTCGTCCACCAGACTATGCCTGGAGACATCCTCATAAAAAGTGGAGAAGTGCGCTTTATGTGTTTCCTCCGGCACCTGACAATGACGCGAAGCGATGGCCACGGCATCCGGACCGGAGATGCGCACCACGGCGATGCCGCCCACACCCGGCGGGGTGGATATGGCCACAATGGTGTCCGCTGTCCGGGCCATCATCTTATTGCTTGGGTTCATCAGCGTCTTCGGCTACTTCCTCTCTGGAAGGGGTCTCCAAGTCGGGTTCCGCATCGGGCTTCACGTCAGCCACGTAAGCATCGCCGAAGAGGGTGGTCATCTCCTCATCCAACAGGCCCAAGTCGCTTTTCATCTTGTACATGTTGGGGTAGGCCAGAAAGAGCAGCAGAACCAGCAGGAGGGTCACCATCAGCAGCGAGTTGTCGGTCATCAGCACGATGAGCAGACACTCCACCGTTGTCACGGAGAGGGTACCCAGGTACAGGCTGCGGATGTAGGCGGCATAGTCTTTCACCCGCTCTTCAAGTTGTTCTTTCTGCCGTATCTGCGGGATGCTCTTGCGGATGGTCATCAGCGACATCACGACGGCCAGCACGGCCAGCACCACACCCGATATCAACATCCAGCGCGCCACCAAAGGACTTTGCGGCGACACCTGGTAGGGGCAGTAGTGAAAGATAACGGTCAGCAGCACCACTCCGATCGAGCCGTACAGCCCGACATTGGCGGTCTTTCTGATTTTAGAAATATTTTTTTCCATTTGGTAGCATTGTTTCCTTAAGGTTTCTAGACATACTAGGATATCTAGGACTTCTATGACTTCTAGTCTAGTTTAATTTCAAATATTTTGCTGTATACGATTCCTTGCATTGCAGCAGCTTCTCCGGCGTACCAGCGAAGAGCACGCGGCCGCCTTCGCGGCCGCCCTCGGGACCCATGTCAATCACCCAGTCGGCCACCTTGATAATATCGTGGTGGTGCTCGATAACGATGATGCTGTGCCCCTTTTCTATCAAGCTGTTGAAGGCGCCGATAAGTTTCTGTATGTCGTGGAAATGGAGTCCTGTGGAGGGCTCGTCGAAGATGAAGAGTTTCGACCGTTCCGCCTCGCCGCGCACCAGGTACGAGGCCAGCTTGACGCGCTGGGCCTCGCCGCCGCTGAGCGAGCTGGACGACTGGCCCAGTTTCAGGTATCCCAGCCCCACGTCCTGCAAGGGCTGCAGTCGCGACAGGATACTCCCCTGCCCTTCGAAGAATTCTATGGCCTGGTCAACGGTCATATCCAGCACCTCCGAGATATTTTTCCCATTGTACTGCACCTCCAGCGTCTCTTCCTTGAAGCGGGTGCCGTGGCACTCCTCGCACACCAGGTGCACGTCGGCCATGAACTGCATCCCCACGGTCACATACCCTTCGCCCTCGCAGGTCTCGCAGCGTCCCCCTTCGGTATTGAACGAGAAGTAGCCCGCCTTGTAGCCGCGGCTCTTGGCCAGCGGCTGCTGGGCATAGAGGTGGCGTATCTCGTCGTAGGCCTTCATGTAGGTGGCGGGGTTGCTGCGTGTCGAGCGGCCGATGGGGTTCTGGTCCACCAGCTCCACGGCGCTGATACGGCTGATGTCGCCGTCGATGCCGGCACAACGGCCCACATAGTCCTCGGCGCCGTCGAGGCGTTTCTGCAGCACGTCGTACAGCACCTGCTTCACCAGCGAGGTCTTGCCCGAGCCGCTGACACCCGTCACCACGGTAAGGACGTTGAGCGGGAAGTCCACGTCGATGTTCTTGAGGTTGTTGCAGAAAGCCTTGTGGACGGTGATGCGGTCGCGCCAACAGCGGCGCGACTTCGGCACGGGGATGCTCATCTCTCCGCTGAGATACTTTGCCGTATAGGACCGTACGGGCGTACTCCCGTGTACGCCCTCGGTGGAGGCAGTGTTCTCTAATGACTGTCCGGGCACCGGGCTCAGTCCGGACACCGGGCCCGCGAAGACCACTTCGCCGCCCAAGCGGCCGGCACCGGGGCCGATGTCGATGACATAGTCCGCCGCACGGATGATATCTTCGTCGTGCTCCACCACGATAACGGTGTTGCCCATGTCCCGCAGTTCTTTCAGCACATGGATCAGCCGTTCCGTGTCGCGCGAGTGCAGTCCGATGGAGGGTTCGTCAAGGATGTACATGCTGCCCACCAACGAGCTGCCCAGCGAGGTGGCCAGGTTGATGCGCTGCGACTCGCCGCCGCTGAGGGTGTTCGAAAGGCGGCTGAGCGAGAGATAGCCCAGTCCCACGTCCATCAGGTAGCCCACGCGGTGGGTCAGTTCCGTCAGCAGTCGTTTCACCACTTCGCGCTCGTGCGCGGTGAGGGTGGTGCCGTCGGCGGTGGGCTCGGCGGTGATGGAGCGCAGCCACTCGGCAAAGTCCGATACCGGCATCGCCAACAACTCGGTGATGGCCTTGCCGCATACCTTCACATAGCTGGCGTCCTTGCGCAGCCGCGTGCCGTGGCAGTCGGGACATACGGTCTTGCCCCTATAGCGCGACAGCATCACGCGGTATTGTATCTTGTACGACTGCTCCTCTATCCATTTGAAGAAGCCGTCGATACCCTCCCAACCTCCGGAACCGTGCCACAGCACGTCGCGCTGGGCGTCGCTGAGGTCACAGTAGGGCTTGTGGATGGGGAAATCCAGTTTGGCGGCCAGCCGCACGAAGTGGTTCTTCCACTCCTGCATCTTGTCGCCGCGCCAGCACACCACGGCCCCCTCGTATACCGATAGCGCCTTGTTGGGCACCACGATGTCCTCGTCGATACCCATCACGCTGCCATAGCCCTGGCAGGTGGGGCAGGCCCCGTAAGGGTTGTTAAAGCTGAAGAAATTGGGATTGGGTTTCTCAAAGGTCATGCCGTCGGCCTCAAAGCGGTTGGAGAAAGCTCTGGTGCTAGAGCAACTAGAGCAACTAGTCTCTCTAGAGCAACTAGAACCACTAGAGCAACTAGTAATGCCGGCGGCATCGGCGGCATCGCCGGCATCCACCCCCACCAGGCAATTCCCTCTTCCTTCGAAGAAGGCCGTCTGCACCGACTCCGCCACGCGGGCCGACTGGTCGTCGTCGCCCGGGCGCACCTGCACCCTATCCACCAACAGGCGCACCTCGGTGCCCTTGTCGGGGTTTGCTTTCAGGGTAGGCAGGTAGTCTTCGATGCGTACCACATTGCCCGCCACAGAGAGCCTCACGAAGCCCTCCTGCTGCAACATCTCCAGCTGGCCCTTCAGCGGGCGCTCCGCGCTGTATTCCAGCGGGGCGTATAGCGTCACCTTCGTCCCTTCGGGGTGACTGTAGACATAGTCCACCACGTCGCTCACCGAGTGGCGCTTCACCTCCACGCCCGACACCGGCGAGAAGGTCCTCCCGATGCGGGCATACATCAGCTTGAGGTATTCGTACAGTTCCGTCGAGGTGCCCACCGTGGAACGGGGGTTCGACGTGTTGACCTTCTGCTCGATGGCCACGGCGGGCGCGATATTCTCTATCAAGTCTACCTCGGGCTTGGCCATACGCCCCAGAAACTGGCGGGCATACGACGAGAGGCTCTCCACATACCGTCGTTGTCCTTCGGCATAGAGGGTATCGAAAGCCAGACTCGACTTGCCCGAGCCGCTGAGGCCCGTGATGACCACCAACTTCCCCTGCGGGATGTCGACCGAGAGGTTCTTGAGGTTGTTGACGCGCGCGCCGTGGATTCTAATCATCGGAGCCTATTGGATGGCCAGTTTTCCGTTCGAGCCGAGGACGTTGACAATCTTGTGGATGTACATCTTCTTCATGCTCTCGCGGGCGGGTTTCAGATACTGGCGCGGGTCGAAATGGTCGGGATGCTCAGCCATGTGCTTGCGGATGGCGGCGGTCATGGCCAGACGGCTGTCGCTGTCGATATTGATCTTGCACACGGCGCTCTTGGCGGCCTTGCGCAGCTGCTCCTCGGGGATACCCACGGCAGCCTTCAGGCAACCGCCGTTGGCGTTGATGGTGTCCACCTCGTCCTGCGGCACGCTGCTGCTGCCGTGCAGTACGATGGGGAAGCCGGGGAGCTTCTTCTCGATGGCCGACAGCACATCGAATGCCAAGGGAGGCGGCACCAGACGGCCCGTCGCCGGGTCAACGGTGCACTGCTCGGGGGTGAACTTATAGGCGCCGTGGCTGGTGCCGATGCTGATGGCCAGGCTGTCCACGCCGGTCTTGGTAACGAAGTCGATGACTTCCTCGGGTTTGGTGTAGTGGCTCTCGGCGGCGCTCACTTCGTCCTCCACGCCGGCCAGCACGCCTAGTTCGCCCTCCACGGTGACATCGAACTGGTGGGCATATTCCACCACCTTCTTGGTCACCGCCACATTCTCGTCGTAGGGCAGTGCGCTGCCGTCAATCATCACGCTGCTGAAGCCCATGTCGATGCAGCTCTTGCAGGTCTCGAAGCTGTCGCCGTGGTCCAGGTGCAGCACAATCTCGGGATGGGCACAGCCCAGCTCCTTGGCGTACTCCACGGCCCCTTCGGCCATATAGCGCAGCAGGGTCTGGTTGGCGTAGTCGCGGGCGCCCTTGCTCACCTGCAGGATGACGGGGCTCTTGGTCTCGACGGCAGCCATAATGATGGCCTGCATCTGCTCCATATTGTTGAAATTGAATGCGGGGATGGCGTAGCCGCCGTCCACTGCCTTGGCGAACATTGCGCGGGTGTTCACCAGCCCGATTTTCTTATAGTCTACCATAACTTTATAATTTTAATTGAATTATTTCTTAAAATTGAAGCAATTGAATCAATTGAGACAATTGAAGTAATTGATTTTGATTGAATCAATTGATTCCATTAATTCCATTCCTTCCATTAAACTCCATTTCCATTCCTTCCATTATCTCCAGCCTCCTCCATTCCTACTCCGATACTCCTGCCGCGCTGCGTACATCCGCTCCTTCAGGCCACCCTCCTCCAAAAACCGCTGCGACTTGGCCTTGATCAGCCGGTCCAAGAAATAAACCGCCTGGTCAATCATCCCGAGGGTCATATTGGCCACCGTCTCCGGTGGGCGCTCCTGCGCCAATCCCATATAATACTCCGCGTCCGCGTGCTGCTTCCCCACAGCCCAGAGGGCCTTCATCTCGCGACTGTCGCGAGCCCACTGCGCAAAGCCACGCACCCGAAGCCAGTCCTGATAATCCTCATGCAACTCGTGGAGGCTTCCCACAGCGACTTTCAACAACTTCAGCTCCGACTCCTTCGAAGCCTCTCCGTCGACGATGCCCTCGACAATATTCTGTTTGCCGCTGCGCGCCGCCTGCACCATCTGGTCGACGGTGCGGTCCTTGGTCTTGTCCAAATAATGTTGACAGAAATAATATGTCAAGTCGTAGACCACCGTCGCCTTCTGATAACAGACAAGGTTCTTGTAGTCTCCGCTCCGCCTCAGCAACTCCCCCTGCGCACCTGGCACCTTCATATAGTACCCTCCTTTATAATCATCTCCATTATCTCCATTGCTTCAATTATCTCCATTCCCTCAATCTCCCTCTTTTCCGACTGCAAAGATACGATTTTTTTTTGGATTGAACGAATTCCCCTAAAAGAAAGCCCCGACACCAGCGGGGCCGAGGTTCTTTAAGCCGGATTATCTCATAGTCCATATCGCTCACGGATGCCTGAGAATTCATGTTATTCTTCATGCATGTTCTGCGCATGGCAAGCATCCACTATAGTGACGGTTTCACCATCAAAGGTATAAGCGAAATACCACTTGTCCGTATTTGCCATAAAGTACCCTTTCCAACGTGATATTGTGGGCTCTCGGCGTAAAAGCGTACGCTCAATGTCATAAATAGAGAACACCGCATCATGGACATTCCTCATAAAGTCGGTATAATCATACGTATGACGATACCTCCTTGCGACGTTCCTATAGAACGAGCGTATTTTTTGCTGTGCTAAAGGCCTGACAACGTAATTCATCAGATTCACTCTGCGTAAATAGCCTTTATATCCCGTTCTATTGCACGATAAAGTTCCTCTACGCTCATGTCTCTTGCCACTGCCGACTCCTTTCTTGCAGGAGCATACGCCATGACGGGTTCTTCGACGGAGGGGGTCGGGTTGCAGGCCTCGGGCATGGGGGCGGTGTTATGCGGATGCTGTGCCATATATCTATTTTTGTTTCTTGTTTCTCTCTTATCTCATGGCAACTTTATCAGTTGCTCAACCTTGTCAAGGAATGTCCAGGCCTTTCATAAGCGGACGGCGTCATGTTGGACACTTTTATAGAAGGGGGTAATACTGTGGTTGCGGTGCCAGTCTTCCTTCCCATAGGCGAAGAGTTGGACCACCTCGCCCGTCTCCACAATCAAGTCGCACATGTGGTCCACAAAACGGCTTTCGTCGGCCGTAGACAACGAGGGCTGCGGCGATACACCAGCACATCCCAATCCGAGTCTTCGCGGGCCGTCTCCCGGGCGCGGGAACCATAAAGCCACACCTCGGCCTGAGGGTCGACCTCATGCACGTTCTGCTTTATCCGTTCTCGCATTGCTTTATCTGTCATGGCGCAATCCTTTCCTTTTACTTTTCCGACTGCAAAGATACGATTTTTTTTTGGATTAGCAAAATAATCAAAAAAAATACCCCGCTGGTGAGCGGGGCATTTTTTGGGTTTTTGATATCTTAAAAGATTATTGGAAATACTTTATCTCAGTATCATTCAAAGTGGACTTCCTCAACCCCACTGCCAACTGACCCATAATTAAAATGGACACCGCCTCCCGTGGTTTCTTCTGATGAGAAAAATTCTCCTGATACATAATCATACATACAAGGCACAAATCCACTTCCCGCTGTGATTCCGTGTGTAAGGCCATACAGGCTCAATTTACTATCCCAGTTTGCGACTGTCACCTTGGTGGGAATCCCATGGAAACGCCATCCTGAAGCATCCTTTATATTGAAATAGTGCATTTTCCCCAAGTAATAACGCTTATTGGCATCATTTTTGGCCCCAAACACCCATATGGACGAATTACTATACGAAGAAGGAGTAGATATCGCAGTGACACTCCTATCTCCCGTTGTCTCATTTTTTATAACCAACTCACTCGGTGTATGAGATATCACGATACGATCCGTACTACTTGCAGCGAATGTACTAGGCTGTATGCGACCTCTTCCCGTCTGAACCAAATCATTAGTCCCACTCTTTGGAGCGTTCCACAAATAAAACACTGCATTTTGTGACACATCAACATTTATCCCATATAGAAATTCCGCTGTGGGAGTAGTCGGCAATACCAGTCCACCCGCATTCATTGTCTCTAAACTCGTATATATTCGCGTAGTATTATTAGCTTCCACGCGACTATCAAAATAGGGCCGCTGATAACCCAAACCCGTACCTTGACGATTTCCTGCCAAATACGTCACTATTGATGCCACATTATAGGATCCAATTGTGGGGAATATATTCATTGGTATGACAAGATTAGCAGGAAGTGATGCGGTAACAGGTGCTCCGCGAAGATACACACCTTTTTGACCTCCTACCGTAGCCACAACTCCGACATAAAGAGTCTCTGGTGCAGCCAATGCAGGAACAGGAATATAAAAATCCATTCCAGCGCTCGCACCCGTATATTGCCCCTCGGGGAAATACAGCGACACATATTTATTTCCACTAACAGACCCTAAAGAAATGTTACCATTATCACCAATGGTAACTATTGCAGTACCAGAGAGATTCGTATTCTCTGAATGAATATTAATATTGTGAACAGTGACGTTGTTTGTAACATGAATCTTGAGAAGGGTGCACAGATTCTTAAAGAAAAGAATTTGGCCACTTTCCCCTTCAACAGCCTTGGCCGCCATCGGTGCTCCCAAGACTTGATGCCCATTACTTACACTATACTCATATACTGCAGGAAGTGTAATCGAGGTTGAGGCGGTAACCGCATCTCCATTCACGCACGAAGCGGGGTATACAGCATAATAATTCTCTGCTTGAGTTACCGAAACCGACGACCCACTAACTTCGGTTGTCGTCCCATTAATTTTAATTTGATCCCCATTGTCCCAACACGTATAACTCACTCCGTTAGCAGTCTCAATATGAGTCTTTTCCTGTGAAGTATATTTCTCCGTTTGGAGTGAAAGTGTCACTATACCCGAATCTTTTTTGCACCCTGTTGTCATAAGCATCAGGGCTGCCGCAAAAACAAATATATTAAATGAGATTTTTTTCATAACCCTATTTTTTAAGATACCAGTACTTTTATAAAGTCATCTGTACTATCCATTAAAAATAACTACCAAAATAGCCACCACCGTCACTTCCATTTCCGTTGCCAGAGAAATAGCCAGAATTACCTGATGGAAGACCACTGCTATAATAGTTGCTATAGTCGCTGGCGCTAATCCCCAACAGATTTTGAGCAACATCGCTATCTACCGTTGGGTTTTTCACCTCTATATCACTTTCGGAGTACCCGCGTTCCACCTGGAACTCCACAACGGTGAGTTGCGGGGCCAGATAGGGCGTTTTGTTCGAAAACTCTTTCATTTCCGTATTTATGAGTTTTTATGTTTTTTACTTTATTTCAGCACGATAGATGAGATTCCCATCCTGAAATCCCATTCTCTATCATTTTGCAAAGATACGACGTTTTTCCCATTCCGCAAGTTTTTTTTAACTTTTCAGCGCGGTTTTTTTTAACAATTCCGGTAACCGGCTGTTAACTTATTGTACCCCAATATCCCGCCCGCAAGTTAAATCTCATTTAACAATTCGCCCTGTGATTAAAGCCCGGGAGCCATTACCTCAACGCCTCCCGACACTGGAAAAACAGAAGCAATCGAACAGGGTTATTCTTCATAAAATAGCTGGCAATCGGGGTGACCCTGGCGCAGCCGCTGGGCGGCGGCACGGAGGGTGCCGGCATCCTCAAAGAGGCCGTAGACCACCGAACCGCTACCCGACATCGAAGCATAACACGCCCCGAGGGCGTAGAGGTCGGCCTTCAGCTGCGCGATGGCTGGATGACGGGGAAAGACGGAGGCTTCGAAGTCGTTGCCCGGTGTCCGGGCTGACGATTTTGGTGTCCAGGCGGATTGGGAAATGGAATTAATGGAGGGAATAGAAGTAATTGATTCAATTCTTTCCATTCCTTCCATATTTTCCATTACTTCCATCTTCGCATCCAGCCCGGCGTAGGCCTCGCGGGTGCTGACAGCTTCGGGGGGCTTGACGAGGAGCAGATGACGCCCCTCAATGGGGTTGTAGCCGAGGGGCGTGAGGCGGTCGCCGATGCCCTCGACAAAGGCGGGCACGCAGCGGATGAAGAAGGGACAGTCGGCCCCCAGACGGGCGGCATAACGCTCCAGCTCGGCCTCGTCGAGGCCGAGCCCAAAGAGCTCGTTGAGTCCCTTCAGTGTGAAGGCGGCATCGCTGCTGCCACCCCCCAGCCCCGCCCCGAAGGGGATGCGTTTGTGGAGCTTGATATGCACCGCGGGCAGGTCGGGGAAGTCGGCCTTGAGCAAATGGTAGGCCCGGAGGCAGAGGTTATCGGCGGCATCGTCGTCCAAGGGAATGCCGCCGAGGGAAAGGGTGGTTTCTCTGGCTGAACCCGCAAGGCGAGTGAGCTCCAAGTCGTCATGGAGGAAGGGAACTGGGAGGAATATCGACTCCAAATCGTGGTAGCCGTCGGGACGGCGCCGCAGCACCCGGAGTCCGAAGTTAATCTTGCAAGGAGGGGAAAGGCGCATATTTAACAGGGTTTAATTAATGGAATCAATTAGCCTCCATCCGTTTCCATTAGTTTCAATTAATTTCCATTAGCCTCAATTAATTTCCATTAATTTCAATCATCTTCAATGTTTGATTTCTGGTAGGCATCGATGATTTTTGTCACCAGCTTGTGGCGGATAACGTCGCTGTTGTCGAGTTGGATGATAGCGATGCCGTCAATACCGTCGAGGATGCGGATGGCCTGCACCAGTCCCGACTGCTGATGGCGGGGGAGGTCAATCTGGGTGATATCGCCCGTGATGACAAACTTGGCGTTGCGTCCCATGCGGGTGAGGAACATCTTGAGCTGCGCCGAGGTGGCGTTCTGCGCCTCGTCGAGGATGACGAAGGCGTTGTCGAGCGTGCGGCCGCGCATAAATGCCAACGGGGCAATCTCGATGGTGCCGTCCTCCCAGTAGGAAAGGAGTTTTTGCTGGGGTATCATCTCGCGCAAGGCGTCGTAGAGGGGCTGGAGGTAGGGATCCAACTTGTCGCGCAGGTCACCCGGAAGGAATCCCAGGTTCTCGCCTGCCTCGACGGCGGGACGGGTGAGGATGATGCGGCGGACCTCCTTGTTCTTCAAGGCGCGTACCGCCAGCGCCACGGCGGTGTAGGTCTTGCCCGTACCCGCGGGACCGATGGCGAAGACCATGTCGTGGGAGTGCACCGCCTCGACGAGGCGACGCTGGTTGGGGGTGCGGGCCCGCACCTGGAGACCGTTGCGGCCGTGGACGAGGACCCCGGTGTCCGGGGTGACATTTAAAGGATCTGAGAATTGAACTGACGGGTCAGTCGAGGCTTCCATGATCCGCATCACGGCATCTTCGTCGAGGGTGCCATGGCGGTCGAAATGGTCGCGCATGGCCTGCAACTTACCGTCAAAATAGTCGATATCGTCCTCGCTTCCGACCGCTTTCAGCATCTCGCCCCGGGCAATCAGCTTGATTTTGGGAAAGAGGATGCGGACGAAGTCGAGCATCCGGTCGTTGACACCCCAAAAACGGGCATAGTCAATCTCTTCGAGCGAAAAAAGGCGTTCTGTCATCGGTTCTTCCATGCTGCAAAGATAGGAAAAAAAATGTGAATAGTGAATAGTGATTAGTGATTAGTGGGAAAAAAGTTGTATTTTTGCAACGTGATTGGTGATTAGTGATTGGTGATTGAACTTTTGAATCTTTGAACCCTTAAACCTTCAATATGACAAAGAACCATTTCTCTTATACGCTGGGTATTGACCTGGGAGGCACCAACACGGAGTTGGGCCTCGTGCGCGGAGACGGACACATTGTGTCGCGCACCGTGTTGTCGACCACCAAGTACACAGATTTCCCCACCTTTGTGGGCGACATGGTGAAAGCCATCGCGGAACTCGCCGCCGCCGGCGACCCTGCGACGGGCTGGCGGGGCACTGTGAACGACCTGCAGGGCATCGGTATCGGCGCTCCCAATGCCGACCCCACGAGGGGTTGCATGGTGGAGCCGCCAAACCTGAAGCAGTTCAAGGGGGTGTCGAATTTCGTGGAAGAATTCCGCGCACACGGCGTGACCATACCCGTACGGGTGGACAACGACGCCAACGCGGCAGCCTACGGTGAGTACATCTATGGCGGCGCCAAGGGGATGGAACACTTCATCATGATTACCTTGGGAACCGGCGTGGGGAGCGGCATCGTGGTGGACGGCCGTCTGGTCCATGGCTCCACCGGCACCGCCGGCGAGCTAGGCCACAATATCCTTATCCCCGACGGGCGGCCCTGCAGCTGCGGCCGCAAGGGATGCCTGGAGGCCTACACCTCGGCCCGCGGCATCGTGCAGACCTACCGCGAGCTGGGCGGCACCCTCGCCAACGCCGACAGCAAAGCCATCGGCGACGCCGCCAACGCTGGCGATTCCGTTGCCCTGGAGACCTTCCGTCAGGTGGGCCGCTGGCTGGGCATCGCCTGCGCCAACGCAGTCACTTTCTCGGCCCCCCAAAGCATCTTCCTCATGGGAGGCCCCACCAAGGTGGGCAAACCCCTGCTGGAGCCGCTGCAAGCCTCGTTCGAGGAACACCTGCTCAACATTTACCAGGGCAAGTGCGACATCCGCATGTCGCAGCTCCATGCCAACGAGGTGGCGATACTGGGCGCCGCGGCACTGGCGGAAGTGAGAAGTGAGAGGTGAAAACTAAAAAGTAAAAACTAAAAACTAAAAAAGAGATACATGATGAAAGCACCAACAGAGAAACTACACTTTATCACACAAAGACCCGTCAGTCTTTTAGTTTTTAGTTTTTGCCTTTTACCTTTCCTTCTGCTGGCGTCCTGTCAGCGAGGGGTGACGCGCTATGTCGACCCCTTCGTGGGGACCGACGGGCACGGCCACACCTACCCCGGCGCCATCGTGCCATTCGGACAGATACAGCCCTCGCCGGACACCCGTCTCGACGGGTGGGACGGCTGCAGCGGCTACCACTACAGCGACGACACCCTCTACGGCTTCAGCCACACCCACCTCAGCGGCACCGGGTGCGAGGACTACTGCGATATCCTGCTGATGCCCGTCGAGGCTATGTCTGGAGCCGGCGAATCGCCGGAGATAATTAAGGGGTGGCAGTTCTCGGAGGCGATGCCACAGGAGGAGTTCAAGTCGCATTTCAGCCACCGCGGCGAGAAGGCCGAGCCAGGCTACTACCGCGTGGTACTGGACCGCAACCGCGTGATGGTGGAGTTGACCGCCTCGGAGCGCGTGGCGGCACACCGCTACACCTTCCCCTCGCGAGGAAAGAAGGGTTTCGTCATTGACCTGCGCCACCGCGACAAGGTCATCAACGCCGGCCTCCGTGCGTTCGATGCCGCCGGCACCGTGTTCTACAAGAAAGGGCATCCCATCACGGGCGCTCGCGAGAGCAGCGCCTGGAATCCTCACCAGAAGTGCTACTTCGCCCTCGAATGTGACCAAGAGATCCAAGAGGTACACCTCTTCGACGGTGGCCGCAAGGCCCTCGTGACGCTGCCCGACAACTGCACCCAGGCCGAAGTCTACGTCGCCATCAGCGGCGTGGACAATGAGGGTGCCGTCAAGAACCTCGCCACCCGCGGCGGCCAGAACTTCGACCAGCTGCGCCACGCCGCCCACCGCCAATGGGAGGAGACTCTCGGGAAAATCTCTGTGGAGGGGGGCAGCCGCACGGAACGGAAAAACTTCTACACGGCCCTCTACCACTGCTACACCTCGCCCTATTTGTGGAGCGACGTCGACGGCCGCTACCGCGGCATGGACGACAGCATCCGCACCTCGACGACCCCGATATACACCGTCTTCTCACTCTGGGACACCTACCGCGCCCTGCACCCCCTCATGACGATTCTGGAACCGGGACGCACCCGCGACTGGGTGAACACCATGCTCCGCCAGTTCGAGAGCGGTGGCGAGCTGACTATGTGGGAACTGGCCGGCCACGAGACCCACTGCATGATAGGTTACCACGCCTGTCCCGTTATCCTGGAGGCCCGGCAGGCGGGACTGCTCGATGACTGGCCCACTGAGAAGCGTATGGCCCTGCTGGAGGCCATGGTGGCCACCAGCAATCGCACCGAAGCCCACCGCGCTTATGGCGAGCAGGGCTACCTCGACAGCCAGATGGACAACGAGTCGGTGAGCAAGACTCTGGAATACGCCTACGACGACTGGTGCATCGGCCGCTTCGCGGAGCTGGAGAGGCTAGAACTAGAGCAACTAGATAAACTAGAGCAACTAGAGAGACTAGAGCAACTAGAGAGACTAGAGCAACTAGAAAAAGCATACTACCGTAGAAGCCAGAGCTGGCAGAACCTCATGGACGAGAACGGCTTCATGAGGGCACGCCGCAACGGAGGCTTTATGACCCCCTTCGACCCCACAGAGGTCAACAACCACTATACCGAAGCCAACTGCTGGCAGTACAGCACCTACGTGCCGCACGACGTGGAGGGCTGGATTGCCGCGATGGGCGGCAAGGAGAAAGCCGAGGCTTTCCTCGACAGCCTCTTCAACACCAGCAGCGAGACTACCGGCCGCGACCAAAGCGACATCACCGGCATGATTGGACAGTACGCCCACGGCAACGAGCCTTCCCACCATGCCGCCTACCTCTACGCCTACGTGGGCGCATCCAAGAAACTGGACAAAACCGTGCACCGCATCATGGACGAGCTCTACTCCCCCACCCCCGACGGTCTCTGCGGCAACGAGGACTGCGGCCAGATGAGCGCATGGTACGTGATGAGCGCGATGGGGTTCTACCCCGTCTGCCCCGGCAGCGGCGAGTACGTCACCTGCACGCCTTTGTTCGATAAAGTAACTATTCACCGCGAGGGGATAGAGAACATCGTGATAGAGAAGAAGGACTGGCAGCCCGGGGAATTCTGGGGGATTGGGGAGACTAGTAATCCTAGAGCAACTAGCTCAACTAGAGCAACTAGTTTAACTAGAGCAACTAGAATACCGGCGGCACCCCTTTTCGGCGACTGGCAGGAGCGGTTCGAAGACTCCGCCCGGGTGGAGATAATGGCTAGATCAACTAGAGAGCCCGGCGCAACCAGAATCTACTATACCCTCAATGGAGCCCTGCCGGACACCCACGCCATGCTTTATACCGGGCCGTTCTCGGTGAGCCACGACATGACCGTCCGAACGGTGGCCTACCACCCCACCATGGGCTACAGCCCCGTGGTGAACCACCGGCTGACACGCTACATCCCCGACAAGCAGCTGACATACCTTACCCCGCCCGACCCACAGTACCGCGAGAACGGCGAAGAGGGACTCACCGACCGCCTATACGGCACCCCCAACTACCGCATCGGTGGCTGGCAAGGCTGGAAGGGCGACATGGAGGTGCTTGTTGACCTGCACGAGACTCGTCTGCTGACTTCCGTCGGCGTGGACTGCCTGGAGCAGATGCGCAGCTGGATATTCTTCCCCCGCCGGGTAGAGGTGAGCGTCTCGACCGACGGCAAACACTACACCCCCTGGGCACAGGTGGAGAACGACCAGTTTGCCGCCGTGCGTGAGCGGCAGGAGGAGAGCGTCAAGCACACCTTCACCTGCGCCGGCCCCTACTGCCAAGCGCGCTATGTACGCGTCAAAGCCGTGAACTACGGTCCCCTGCCCGACTGGCACGTCAGTGCCGGCGAACCCGCATGGATATTCGTCGACGAGGTGGAGGTCACCCATCGCCCGCTGATGCTCTCGATGGGTGGGGAGGATGAATAACTATGTTGAACTGAATACTCAAATAAACAATTAAACGAATAAACAATTAAACAATATCATCCATGAAGAAACTCCTTTTCCTTCTCATCGGCGTCGGCATTCTGACGCTGGTATCGTGCGAGTCGAAAACCTGTGTATGCTATGACGCCACCGGCAACCGCGTGGTGCGCAACTATGTCACCACCTCGGCGGGCACACGCTGCACCGCCCTCAACGTGTCGGGCTCACGGGCCTGCAATGAAGAGAGCGACCCGCTGCTCGACCCCGACAGCATGAATCCGGGCGACATGAAATAACCGAGTCCCCTTCGCGCCTACTTCACCACGAGGATGGCGTTGGCGACTGGCCGTTGCCCCGCGGGGTCGAAGCGGCCATTGTCCGACGGGTGGTTCACCACCCCGTCGAGACCTTTTTCCTTGACATACATTGTCGACGAGCCACCTCCGTCGAGGTTTACCGCGTCGCAGCATCCCAACCAGCGCATCACCCTGGTGAGTTCGGGAATCGTAAGCCCTTCCGACTCACGCTTGGCGCGTCCGTCGGCCACAACGAGGAGTACCGTGCCATCGGGTCGCAATCCGATGGCGGTGCGGTTGTGACGCCCCATAATGAAATGGCGGTCCATACGCTGCTCCACGACGGAGCCCTTGTACAGCAGCATCGGGCCTGCGGTCATAAGGTTGCTGTCCTTCAGCTGCCGCTCGGCATGGCGACTGCTGTCGGGTATCAGGAAACGGGGTTTGCCGTTAGGCAGCAGGCGGATGGTGGCATACTGGTAGTATTTGCGGAAGGCCGTGTCGGCCTTGGCGCGGGCGTTCTCGCCCAACTCGCGTCCCGCAATGCGGAGGTAGCACACCGGCACCCCCGTGCGCATGTCGAAATAGGAGCCGTTGATGGCGGCCAGGGCATTGGCGCGTAGGGCAAAGTCGGATACCGTGGAACGTTGCGTGTCGGCCACGAAGGAGAGGTGCGCCCCCGTACCCTTGGGAATCTCTATGACGCAGAAATACTGGTTGGAGTTGAACACCTGACGGTGCATGAAATGGTGGCGGCGGTAGAGGAAGCCGTCGAGCGAGTCGGTCTGCCAGCGGGCATTGACAAAGGCAATGGAGTCGGCCCGGTAGTCGCGGTGGGGCGCCTGGGCTTGGGCAGTCGCCCACGCCGCCAGCAGAATCACGGAGAGGAGTATCTTTTTCACAGTCGTCATATCACATCGTCGGCACGCCTACAACTCGGAGAAGAGGCGCAACAATTCGGAGGCATAGCTTTTGGAGACCGGGATGTCGTCCACCCCGGCATGTTCTATCTCGGCAAACACCCCGTCGGGGGTGCGGCGGATAATCTTCACCTTATTGATATTCACCAGGAACGAGCGGTGGCAGCGCACCAGGCAGGTCGAGGCGCACACATCCTCCACCCCCTTGAGGGTGTTGCGCAGGCTGTAGCGCATCAGCTTGCCGTTGTCGTCGTAGAGGATGGTGACATAATTGCCCGCCGACTCGACCGAGATGACCCGTTCGGCACTCACCACCAGCTTGGTGTTTCCCTTCTCATCGGCAAAGCGTATCATCCCTTTCTCGTTCTGCTCCACCCCTTTGCGCAGGCTCCATATCAAGCTGTTGGCCTCGGCAATGCGGGCATCGCGGTCCAGCCGCTCGATAAAGACCCAGTAGAAGGCATAGGGGAACACATTGAGCGCAAGCATAATCAACACCACATGGGAGAGGGTGTCGAAATAGCGCAGGTGCATATTCAGCGCGAGGAAGAGCCCGATAAAGAGGCACGCTACCACAAACTCCACCATCTGCCATACGAGGAAGTAGAACTCCGAGAGTTTGTGGCGATAGACGGCGAAACTGAGCAGCGAGCGGCTGATGAGCAACACGCCCATCTCGATGGCGCAGCAGATAGGCAGACAGAGACCGCTGCGGAGACGCCAAGTCTCCAACCACTCGACGGGCAGGTTGAAGCTAGGGGCGTACAGCACCACGAAAAGGAATATATACACTGGTGTGGCGAGGCAGAACACCAGGTTGGTCTTGAACATGTAAAATCGTTCCGGAATCTTCATAGGTCACTTATTGGTCTTGTGCTCCCCATCCTTCGCCCCGCGGCGGCGCAGCCACGGCACGATATCGGAGAAGCTGTCGAAATCTTTGGTTAGTTTCACCCCCACTCCCTGCTTGTAGGGCAGTTCGGTGCGGGTGTAGTAGCTTGTGTTGTTGCGGTGGAAGCCGTACATGTGGATGTAGGGCGTAATCTTGTAGCCCGCCACCACATCGCCCACCAGTATGTCGGAGTTGTCGGTGGCCTCCATGTCGCCGGTCTGGTTTCCATAGCCGAAACTCGACTCGAAGTAGAACTTGTTCCACTCCTTGCTGATGCCCACGTCGAACTGACCGCCGGTGGTCTCGGTGCCCGCCTGATACTTGAAGTTCACATCCACCACCTTGACCATGTTGGAGAGCATACTGCTCGCGGTCGAAGTCAAGACATTGATACTGCTGAATCCGTTGGAGAGGAGGTTGTCGCCCTCAGCGGCGGCGCCCGTCGAGGCAAAACGGCCCAGCAGCAACAGCGACACCGTCTGGTTGAGCATGTCGCGCTCGTTGTTGCGGTCGATGTAAGAGAACACCTGGTCGGTGACACTCTGCTCGGCGTTAGGCAGGCGGATGTCGAACCCGATGGAGGGGTTCTGCAGCGTGCCCGAGAGGGCGATGACATCCTGTACCTGCACATAGGTGTCGGTGGAGGTGGCGGTAGACGAAGAGGTCCCCGTGAGGGTGGCCAGATTGACGCGTTGGTTGTACACGGCTCGGAGGTCGAAGCGAGCCTCGTCGACCGAGCCGGGGAAAATCAGCGTGCTGCCCTGCTCGATGGAGAAGGTCTTGTCGATAAGCGAGAGCAGCGAGAGCGAGAGGCTGCCCGAGGCGAACTCGTAGTTTCCCAGCAGCTGGGGGCTTTTGTCGCCCTCCAAGGAGAACTGGATGTCGCCGCGGCCCGTGGCGTTGACAGAGGCCGCCAACTCGGAGAAGTCCATCGGGAGCGAAAGTCGCATTCCAGGGGTCACCTGCAGGTTGGCTGCAAGGCGCAAGCCGCTACTGCTGCGGGTTGTCTTGCGGCGACGTACGGGTGCGGCGACGGCCACAGGTTGATCGGAGATGAAGTGGATATAGTCCTGCTCGATCACCGTGCGGCTGTTGCTGATGGGCACCCGAAGGTCGCTGCCGTTGAGGGTGGTGGCGTTGACGGTGACAGAGAGGGCGTTGACGGGGCCTTCCACACGGCCGGTGGCCGACACAAGCACCGTGCCGCTGAATGCGCCGCCGGCGGCGCGGTTGTCGAGCACCAGCAAGCGGTCTGTGGCCAGGCCGAGGTCCATGAGCAGATTCTTGTCGCGGTAGGCCAGCGTGCCGTTGACGAGCGCCGTGTTGGCGCGGGCGTCGTGGATGGCGAAGTCGTGGAGCGTGAGGGTGTCGCCCGAGACCTTTATCTCGTCGGCGAAGTAATAGGTCACGCCGGTGGCGGTGAGCTGCAGCTGGCCGTCACTGACGGTGGCGGTGCCATCCAGCTGGGGTGACGCGGGAGTGCCGTGGAGGTGGAAACTTCCGCCCAACCAGCCTTCCACCCCTTCCGCCACATTGGCCAGCAGAGGCCCGAGGGTCTGGAGGTCGATACGTTGCAGGTCGATATAGAAATCCATCTCGCCGGCGGTACGGCCCATCGGCATGGAGCCGTGCGCCTCGACAGGCCGCCAGGTGCGGTGGCCGTCGCTGTTGTCGGTGGTGAGGTCGAGGTAGAGACGCGACTCATCGGCATCCCAACTGGAGCGGGCGCCAACGCGGCCGAGGCGCTGTCCGTTGACAAGGCAGCTGTCGACCGTGAGGGAGGCGTCGAGGTAGGGCGTCGTTGCCAACCCCTGAAGGGTGAGGAGGCCGTCGAGGGTACCCTCGACAGAGAGGTTGCGGCCCCCGAGGAAGAGTTGGCTGGCACGGCCTAGCGAGAAGTCGTCGAAAGCCATACGGACATAGTCGTCGTCGCGATGGGCCAGGAGGGCTTTCAGCGACACCGACTGTCCCATGCCGTAGACCTTGAGGTTGGAGACCTCCACGCGGTCACGGTTGACGGCCACCCCATTGGGGCATACGATATTCCAGCAGTCGCCCATGACATAGAAGGTGGGCTTGGTGACCATGAACTTGTTGTCTTGGTCAGAACTGGTGAAGAAGAACTCCAGGTCGCCCTCGTTCTGCACGGTGGCATCGGAGTCGTCCCACCGCAGCGCGAGGGTGGAGGTGCGGGAGTCGACCAAGGCATCGAGGCGTAGGTCGTCGAAGAGTGTCAACGCGCCTGCCGCGAGGGAGGCGGCACGGAGCGAAAGACGATAACCGTTGTCGGCCCCGTCGGTGCTGAGGCCCATATCCGTCAGCGTCACGCCACCGACGGCCATGTAGTCGGAACGTAGCACGGCACGGAGGTTCTCGCCATAGCTGTAACTGGCGTGCAGACTGCTGCCCGCCGCGATGTCAACCGCCGGCAGCAGCTGGCGGAAGGCGGCGGCGGTGTCGCGCCATTGCATGTCGACATTGAGGGAGGTGCCCAGCAGGGGGGTGATATCCACGCTGTCGGCTCCACGGTAGGGGTTATAGTATACCGGCAGATAGCGGTCGCAGAAGTCACGTACCGCGAGAGGCAGGTCGGCGTAATGGAAATAGCCCCCCGCCGCGAGGGAGAACCAGTCGCTGGCGAGGTCGAGTTGCTTGCGTCCGTTGTGTTCGGAAGCCGAAAGGGTGAGGTCGTCAAGACGCACCTCGCGGGTGCCGATGGAGCAGCGGGTGTCACGGGCGACGAGGGTGCCGGTAAGATGCTCCAGACTGTCGCCCTGCAAGCGGGCTCGGAGCTGTGTGGTGAGCACCAGCGACGAATCGGCCGACGGTAACAGATGCAGGTCGGTGAGATGGGCGTGGCGCAAGCCTAAATCGAGGCTGTGGGCATGGGTGGCGAGGTTGGTCGAAGCGGTGAGGTCGAGGTCGATGAGGGAGTCGTGGATGACCACGTCGGCGTTGAGTTTACGACCTGTCAGCTCGGCAGAGACGGTGGTGCGGGCCAAATCCACCCCACGGAAGCGGGTATTGTAGAGCCGACCTTCAACCGAGGCCTCCATGCTGTCGGGGTCGAGGCCGGACCCTTGGAGGATGAAATGGAAGCCGGTACGCGACACCCATTCGTTGGGCAGCAAGGCACGCACACCCATGGCACGGGAGTCGAGCTCGCCGACATAGACGAACTCGCGCTGCAGCGAATCGTACTGCAGGGCGGCACGTCCCTCCAAGTCGCCCGCTCCGCTATTGAGGGAAAGGGTGGCCACGCAGTTCTGTGCGCTTCCGCTCAGCGACGCCTCAAGGTTGACGCGGCCCAGACGGCTCAGCAGTTCAGGAAGACGGAAGGGGGTAACGGTATCGGGCAACCGCAGCGACATCAGGTCGTCGTAGCTGGTATGTAGCGGATGGAGGCGGGTGCGAAACGTGGCGGCAGCGATATGGGGAAGACCCTCGACCGTGCCGTCAAGGTGCAAGTAGCTCTCACGTCCGAAGGCGACATACAGCGAGTCTGCATGAAGGGCCTCCACCGGGCCGTGGCAATGGCCTTGGAGCGCTACCCGGCAGTCCGCCCCCAAAAGCATGGGGGCCCAGTAAGCGGCATCGCGCAAGTTCACCGCCGTGCCGGGCAGGAGGTGTATATCGTGCTTGACATTGTGGCAGTACTGGCGCATGGAATGCCAGCCGTCATATTCCATACGCACATCGCCTAGAACTCGGCTGTCGGGGGTGGCGAGGTCGATGCGTGTGACATTGATGCCGGTGGGTGACACATGCACGTCGGCGGAGAGATTGTCGACCCGCACCCCAGAGACCTCGGAGGCGGCAAAACGCATCACGCGGCACTTCACGTCGTCCATGTCGACCCGCAACTGGCAGACGCGGGCATTGATTGCACTATAGCGCATGTGGTCGATGTCGACCCCACGGCCGCCATAGGGGTGGCGGTGCTCCCACCCCGTCATGTCCTGGCGGTAAGCGATATTGCGCAGCAGCACCTCGTCAATTTCAACCAAGAAGTGTCTTCCGCTACGTGGGGGCCGCGGCCCCTTGCGGTAATGGTCGATGATATAGTGCAGGTTGGTGCGGGAATGATGCTCTGAAATACGCGTCAAGGAGAGGTGGTAGTTGGCGTCGCGCAGGTAAACGCGGTAGAACTTCAACCCCTGACTGTGGAAGGGGAACCGCTTGAAACGGCAGGTGAGCCTCCCCGCAGTGAGGATGGTGTCGCCGTCGGGCGCGACGAGCAACACGTCGTCGAGAATGATGTGGCTAATCGGGCTGGCATGGAGGGCACCGACACGCACCGTGCCGCCCCATTCGCGCGAGAAATGGCTGCCCGCCCAGGCCCCAAGTGTGGACTGCACCACCGATGTGTTGAGCAACGCCACCAGCAGATAAATCCCCATGAAGAAGAGACTTACCAGCCGCTTGACGCTGTGTTTGTCGAGCCTGAAGCCCTGCCGATCGGTGTGTCGTGTGCGCATGAATATATATTTAACGCGAGAGCGTGAGGTTTATTTTGCAAAGCGAGGAAAAAAGTGCCGACGAACCGCCGGAGGTGATTGGTGATGAGTGATGGGTGATTAGTGATTAGTGATGAGTGATAAGTGAATAGTGATGAGTGATTGGTGATTAGCGATGAAGGGGGGTGTCGGTGACAAGGGAGTGACTTCGGTGTGGCCCTTATGTGACGCTTATGTTCTTTCGGTGTTCCTTCGGTATTTCTCCAACTGTTTCCCTACTGTTCTCCAACTGTTCTCCAACGTAGAATAGGAAAACAGTGGATGAACAGTTGAATATCAGCAGGGTAAGTACCGAAGGAAGGAAAAAGGAACATAAAAGGAACACTGAGAGAAGGTTGGGAGAGGTGAAATGTGAAAAATGGAACTAATGGAGGGAATGGAGGGGTTTGATTCCAAAAACTAATTAAAAACTATTTATTTGAAAAAAAAGTTGTAAATTTGCAATGCGAAATATGCCCTGTTTCGGACAGGGTACAATGGAATTATGCACACAGATACACAGCCTCCCGTTATATTAGCCATCGAGTCGTCGTGCGACGACACATCGGCCGCCGTGCTGCGTGGCGACCGTATCCTTTCCAACGTTATCGCCTCGCAGAAGGTGCATGAGCAGTACGGAGGCGTAGTGCCCGAGTTGGCCTCACGTGCCCATCAGCAGAATATCGTGCCGGTGGTGGACACCGCCCTGCGCCAGGCCGCCATCGACCGGCGGATGCTGAGCGCCGTGGCCTTCACCCGCGGTCCGGGTCTGCTGGGGTCGTTGATGGTGGGAGTGTCGTTTGCCAAAAGTATGGCCCAAGGACTGGAAATACCGCTGGTGGAGGTGAACCACCTGCAGGCTCATGTGCTGTCGCATTTCATCAAGGAGAGCGACGAGAGCGTGGTGCCAAAGTTTCCCTTCGTGTGCCTGCTGGTGTCGGGCGGACATACCCAGATACTGCTGTTGCACGACCACTTCCACATGGAGGTACTGGGGCAGACCATTGACGACGCGGCCGGCGAAGCCCTGGACAAGGCGGCCAAAATCATGGATTTGGGATACCCTGGCGGACCTATCATCGACCGTATGGCCCAGCAGGGCGATGCAACGGCCTACCATTTCGCCACCCCCAATATTGCCGGCAACGACTACAGCTTCAGCGGCATCAAGACCTCGTTTCTCTACTTCTTGCGCGACCGTTTGGCGGAAGACCCGCAGTATATCGAGCGGCACTGCGCCGACTTATGTGCATCGATACAGGAGTGTATCGTGGGATTTCTGCTGAAAAAACTGGAGAAGGCCGTCATCAAGAGCGGCGTGCGCCAGGTGGCCATCGCCGGCGGAGTGTCGGCCAACAGCCGCCTGCGCAAAGGACTGGAGCAGATGGGGCAGCGACACGGATGGCAGGTGTTCATCCCCAAATTCCAGTACTGCACCGACAATGCCGCCATGGTGGGCATCGCCGGCTACTTCAAGTACCTGAACGGCGAATATGCCGACCCAGCGTTACCACCGTATGCAAATTGAGTGATTGGTGAATAGTGATTAGTGATTGGTGATTAAAGATTTATGATTTGAAACTTGTAAAGTAATAAATGAAAGTTGAAGAACATACATTGCGGTCACTTAGTGACGGAAGTCTCCGGACTGGGAGACCGCTGGGGTATGTCATCGCCCTGTGGGTGCTCACCACCTGTCTCTTGCCCACCACCCAGGGACAGGACATCCATTTCTCGCAGATGGATGCCAACCCGGTGCTGGTGAACCCCGCCTACACGGGGTTCTACGAGGGGAAGGGCCGTTGCGGACTCATCTACCGCAACCAGTGGGCTACGGTGAGCAGCCCCTTCCAGACCTTCGCCGTGACCGGCGAGGCGTCCCTGGCCCGCAGCCGCACCCATCCCCGTGGGGTGAGCATGGGTGTGTTCGCCTACAACGACGTGGCGGGAACACTGCACTACGGCATCCTGAGCGGCACCTTGTCGTTGGCCGCCTATACCGCCCTCGACAAGAACGGCACCAGCATCCTTTCCGTCGGACTGGAGGGAGGATACGGCCAGATGGCGTTCGACCCCTCGAAGGCCGAGATGGACGACCCTTCCGAGACTTTCGAGCAACGCAAAGTGCAATACCCCACCGTGGGCGCCGGCATCGCCTGGTACTGCCAAGTGAACGGCGACGTGCAGACCAAGGTGGGCGTAGCGGCGCGCAACATCAACCGCCCCAATATCTCGTACATGAAGCTGGACGACACCTATCTGGAGCCGCGCTATAACCTATACGCCCGCGCCGAATGTCGCTGGTGGCCCTCGACATCGCTGATGCCGGCCCTGCTGGTGCAGATGCAAAAAGAATACCACGAAGTGATTGGTGGCGTGGATGTGAAATGGTATATCGAAGAGTCTGCCCAGCGACAGCTGAGCATAGGCGGCGGACTGGCCTGGCGCGTAGGCGACGCGCTGCTGGCCGACTTCATGATGGAGTACGACGCCTTCCTCTTCATGCTATGCTACGACACCAACATCTCGCGTCTGGCAGGAGCCAGCAAAACCATCGGTGCCTTCGAGCTGGGCATGGTATACCGCATCGCCCGCCGTGCCCGTTCCATGACCATCAAATGTCCTGTTTTCTAATATCTTTCAACAACTTCATAACACAACCATGAAAAAGAACCTACTGACCCTGTTGACCTTGACCATCGCCATCACCGCCTCTGCCCAGAGTTACTATGAGGTGAAGCATGTCGACCCCACCATCAACACCACCGGCAGCGAGAGCGGCGCCGTGGTGGTGGACGACAGCGTGCTGCTGTATTCATCGATGGCTGAAGAGAGCTCCAGTCGCATCTATATGATTGACTTCAATCCCCTGCTCACCCAGGTGTTCCAAGCTCCCATCGCCGCCGACGGCACGCTGGGAGAAGGGGTGCTGAACCAATGGGGTTTCAACGGGAAAGGGTCGAACACGGCCAACGTGGCCTTCGACCCGAAGAACAACATCATGTATTTCACCCGTGCCGCACAAGGCAACACCAGCCATATCTACTACTCCAAGCGCACCGGCCGCCGCTGGGGCAAGGCCCAGCCGCTGGGAGGCGACGTGAACCAGAAGGGTTACACCAGCACCCATCCCTCGGTGGGCTATCTGGATGACGGCAAGACCATCCTCTATTTCAGTTCGGACCGTCCCGGCGGACTGGGCGGGATGGACATCTGGTACACCATCCTCATCAAAGAGGGGGTACCGGGCAACTGCACTAACCTGGGAGCACCGGTAAACAGCGACAGTAACGACGTGACCCCCTTCTACTGCAACGAGGAGGGCCGCCTATATTTCAGCAGCACACGTACCGGCGGGTTGGGCGGATTCGACATCTATGCCTCCGACGGACAGCGCAACAGTTGGGAGCTTCCGCGCCATCTAGGAAAGGACATCAACTCGCCCCATAACGACCTGTACTTCACCATGCAGCCCTGTCGCTGCCGCTGTGTGCAGGACAGCGGTGAGGTGGTGGAGGCCTGCGGATTCCTCGCCTCCAACCGAAACGGGTCACTGTATACCACCGAGAGCAACTGCTGCAACGACCTTTTCCGCTGGCGCCGCCTGCGGAAAAGGGATTCCTCCACCCCCACCCCACGGCCTATGCCCCGCGAGAGCCGCGCCGCCGACCTGCTGCCGCTGAGCCTCTATTTCCACAACGACGAACCCAACCCCCATACCTTCGACACCACCACCGAAAGCACCTACACACAGACTTGGCAGGTGTATGTACAACTACGGGAGGAATACAAGGCATCGCAACCCAGCTACACCGACCCAAAAAGACGCGACTCGGTGCAGTGGGCCATGGAGTTCTTCTTCGACAGCGAGTTGGGCAACTGCCGCGGCCACCTGCAGCAGCTGATGCAACTGCTGTACCAAGACCTGCGGGCAGGGCACAAAGTGCGCATCACACTCAACGGGTATGCCAGCCCACTGTTTGAGAGCGAGTACAACGTGAACCTCTCGAAACGGCGCGTGGCCTGCGTGAAAAACGAGATGAAAGCATGGAACGACAACGCCCTGCTGCCCTACCTGAACAACGGAAGCCTGAAACTGGAGATGGCTTCGTGGGGAGCCGCCGGAACCGACGAGGTGGCTGCCTCGGATCCCCTGCGCAACCCCAAACGACGCGAATCGGTCTACAGCCTCGACGCCGCCATGGACCGTCGCGTGGACATCATCGGCTACGAGATTGTGACCGAAAGCGAATAACGGCTACTGACCGAAATGTAGTTTGAGGTCACGGAGTTTCTTGTCGCGGAGGCGTTTCCATACCTCGGTGACAAGAGCTTTGGTGTAGAGGGGAAAATCGGACTTGATAATCCAATCGTAATAAGCGGGCTCGCTGGTGAAGACCTCTTCGAGGGGTTTCCCTTTATGTTTCCCGAAATTGAAGACCTCGCGATGCTGCTTGTCGTATGCGATATGACCGGCGAGGTCGGCCCACTGACTGTTGGCAGTGAAACGGCTGAGGGCTTCGATGTCGTTGACAATGGGCTTGCAGACAGTCCCGTCGGGGGATACATACTCGGTATCCTTATAGCGGTCGAGCTGGGCCATGAGCACCTCGTAGGTGGCCATGGTATCGGCATCGGCGCTGTGGGCGTTCTCCAGATTCTTGCCGCAGTAGAAGCCATAGGCGGCCTTGAGGGTGCGCTGCTCCATCTTGTGGAAGATATTCTGCACATCCACCAGCCGGCGACATTTGAGGTCGAAGGGGCAGCCGACACGCATAAACTCTTCGACGAGGAGGGGAACATCGAACTTGTTGGAGTTATAGCCCGCCAGGTCGGCGTCGCCAATGAAGGCGGCTATCTCGGAAGCCAACTCGCGGAAGGAGGGTTTATCGGCCACATCGGCGTCGCTGATGCCGTGGATGGCCGTGGTGGCTTCGGGGATATGGAGTGTCTTTCCGTTGGCATCGACAGGACGCACACGGTAGACACGCGATTCGGTGCTACCGTCAGGAAGGACCTTATGGAGGCAGATTTCAACGATATTGGCGGTGCCAACAGTGACACCTGTGGTTTCGAGGTCGAAAAAGACCAGTGGTTTTTCCAGATGTAGTTGCATGGGGGAGTGATTAGTGACTAGTGATTGGTGATTAGTGGTACGGAAATTAACGGGCGGCTTGATGGATTTTCAGCAGGCATGTAAGGAGGTCTTCAGCGAGGTCAAGGCGCAACATATTGGCCCCATCGGACTTGGCGACGGCGGGGTTGGGGTGAGTCTCCATGAAGATGCCATCGCATCCTACCGCCACGGCCGCACGGCCAATGGTGCCAATCATCCCGGGGTCGCCTCCGGTGACGCCGGCCGGCTGGTTGGGGTGCTGGAGGGAATGGGTGATGTCGACCACAACAGGTACCTGATTGCGCTGCATCTCGGGTACCCCACGGAAATCGACCACGAGGTCCTGATAGCCGAAAGTGGTGCCGCGCTCGGTAAGAATGACGTTGGTGTTGCCAAAATGGCGCATTTTGTCGACAGCATGGACCATGGCCCCAGGGGAGAGGAACTGCCCCTTCTTGATGTTGACGCAACGGCCCGTAACCGCGGCGGCCTCCAACAGGGAAGTCTGCCGGCAGAGGAAGGCCGGAATCTGCAGCACATCGACATAGGGCGCCGCCAAGGCGGCATCCTCCTCGCTGTGAATGTCGGAGACCACGGGGATGCCATAGCGGTCGGAAACAGCCTTGAGAATTTCCAATCCCTCGCGGTCACCGATACCGGTGAAAGAATCGATACGGGAGCGGTTGGCCTTGCGATAGGAGGCTTTGAACGCGTAGGGAATGTGGAGCCGCTCGGTGATGGCCACCAGCCGCTCGGCGATAAGGAAAGGGCTCTTGTCGTCCTCTATCACACAGGGACCGGCAATCAAAAAGAAGTTGCCGGTCTCTGTATAGCGTAATTTATCTAGGGTCGGATACATGGGAGTGGGTTGAGTGGATGAGGAGTGTGGGGGAGAAAGGTCCGACGCAGGGATGACTAGAAGGAGGTGTCCATGTCGTCATCGAGCACGGAGCCACCCTCGTCGGCCGGGAGTTCACCCTCGTCGCGGCGGCGCGTGCCACGCTGGAGGGAGATAATGAGCGCCCCAATCATACGGGTAAGCTCCATCAGATACTCACGAGACTGGTCGTGGCGACGCTCGTCAAAGAGTCCCACAGCACGGGCGATAGTGGTATAAGCTATACTCTCACGGATGGCCGTCTTGGCGATTTTGAGGTAATGCTCAAAATGGCTCTTGTTGCGGGAAGAACCCTCGGCGATATTCAACGCGATGTCGTAGGAGGAACGGCAGAACGTATTGACCAGCGTACGCTGGGTCTCGTTGCCGGGCTCGCCGAGGTTCTTAATCAGCCATGCGCTGTAGTCGGTGGCCTTGGTGAAGACCCGGAGGTCCTCAAAACGGAAAAAACTGACAGGTTTCTCTTGTGCTATTTCCATAGTGTAATAGTGTTAGGTTATTTATTATTTGAGTTAGAAGTTACTTGAAAAGGGATTCAATCTCGCTCTTGCAGCGCTCCGTGACGATGGGGCGTTTGATTTTGAGCGTGGGGGTGAGACATCCATTGTTGGTGTCCCACACGTCGTTGAGCACTTTGTATTTCTTCACCTGCTCGGTGGAGCCAAAGAACTTGTTGTACTTGTCGACGACCTTGTTGTAGCGTTCGAGGGTGCGCTTGTCGGTGACCATCTCGTCGCGAGTCTCACAGTGGATGTGGTGGCGCTCCTGCCACTCCTGCAGGAATTGGAAGTCGGGGACGATGAGGGCGGCGGCGAACTTCTGGTTCTCGCCCACCACCATCATATCGAGGATGAAGGGACTTTCCTTGAATTTCTCTTCGATAGCCTCGGGGTTGACAAACTTGCCCATCGAGGTCTTGAACATGGTTTTGGTGCGGCCTGTGATGCGCAACTGCCCTTCGGGCTCAAAGGCGCCGGTATCGCCGGTGTGGAACCAGCCCTCCTCGTCAATGGCTTCACGGGTGAGCTCAGGCTGCTTATAGTAGCCCAGCATGACGTTGGGACCGCGACAAACAATCTCGTTGGAACCTTCGAGCACGCGCACCTCGATGCCCGGGAGAGGCAGACCGGCGGTGCCGAGTTTGCGGCCGTGGGGGGCAGAGGAGCTGACAGCGATGACCGGTGAGGTCTCGGTGAGGCCGTAACCCTCGTAGATGTCCATGCCGATACAAGTGAAGAAACGGGCCAGACGAGGCTGGATGGCGCTGCCGCCAGAGACAAACATCTCCAGATGGCCGCCGAAGGCTTCGCGAAGCTGCCCGTACACCAATCTGTTGGCCAGTTGACGACGAATCTTGTACCACCAGGTCATGCCGTCGAGATCGTATTCCGTAGCCAACCGCAGCGACCAATAGAAGAGTTTTTTCTTGATGCCTTTCAGTTTCTCACCCTTGCGGTAGATGCCGTCATACATCTTCTCGATGAAGCGCGGCACAGCCGTCATCATGTGGGGACGCGCCACTTTAAGGTTCTCAACCACCTTGGCAATGCTCTCGGCATAGTAGGTCTCGTAGCCCATGTACTGGTAGAAGTAGTTCATCATGCGCTCGTAGATGTGGCAGAGCGGGAGAAAACTCATGGCACGAGAGAAATGCGCCTTGGGCGTATGTTCGACACCATACATGCAGGTGAGGATATTCTGATGGCAGAGCATAACCCCTTTGGGATGCCCTGTGGTGCCAGAGGTATAAATCATCGTGGCCACATCGCGAGTGCCGATAGAGGCCTTGATGGAGGCCAACGTATCGGGCTGGGCATTGTTGCGGCCCTCCTCCATCAAGTCGGCGAGGGTGGGATATTCGGTTTCGGGTTCCTTCTTTTCGATAAGGTAGACCCCTTGCAGCGTTTCCAACTCGGGGATAACGTTCTTGACCTTGCGCAACATGGACTCATTCTCCAGGAAGAGGTAGCGCACCTCGCAGTCCTTGAGGATGTAGCGGTAGTCGTCCTCGCTGATGGTGGGATAAATCGGAACCAACACACCGCCC
Source organism: uncultured Bacteroidales bacterium (assembly GCA_905234695.1). Classification (GTDB taxonomy): domain Bacteria; phylum Bacteroidota; class Bacteroidia; order Bacteroidales; family P3; genus Colimorpha. The sequence goes on from CAJOHZ010000005.1 coordinate 35,199, forward strand.
GTCTGCTGCACGCCGAGGTCGATGAAGTTCCATTCCGGCCTGTCGGCTGAAATGAGGGCCACATTCTCGCCCCGTTGCAGACCCAGATGCATGAGTCCGAAACTGATAGAATCGACTAAAGAGATATATTCGTCAATAAAGTATTTCTTCCATTCACCCTCCTGTTTGGCGACCAACACTGCCCGGTCGGGCTTGGTCTGTTTGCGGTATTCGAGAAGGTCAAAGAGTCTTGTGGGTTTCTCCATAATTTGTGTTAGTATTGTTTGTAGATGAGTGTGCTATTTGATGTCGGCGAAATAGCGCATAAACTGGGAGCGCATCACCAGCGAAGCCTTCTCGACTGGCGAAACGGCAAGCTTGCCACGGAACTGGTCGATACTGTTGTAGCCTTTGCGCTGCATCCAAGCCTGCATGCCTTCGTTAAGCTGGCGCATATAATCGACACCATTGCGGTAGAGCGACGAGGCCACCTGCACCGTATTGGCGCCGGCAAGAAGCAGTTTCACCACGTCGTCAGAGTTACTGACACCTGTGGTGGCGCTGAGGTCACAGCGCAGCTTACGGCTCAGCAGGGCTGTCCAGCGAAGGGTGTTATAAAGTTCCTCGGGTGCGGAGAGGGAGTCGGCATTGCGCAGCTCCTCAGCCTCGACGTCGATGTCGACCTGAAGTGTCTTGTTGAAAATGGTGATGCCCTGAATGCCCGACCACGAGAGTTGCTGCATGAACTTGGCCATATCGGTGAAATAGGAACCCACCTTGACACTGACAGGGATGGCAACTGACTTCTTTATGGTCTGAATGATGTTGTTGAACGTCCGTTCCACATCGTCGGCCGAGAGGGAGGTCTCGTAGGGGAGAATGGACATGTTGAGCTCGATGGCATCACAACCTGCATCCTCAAAATGCTTGGTATATGTCAACCAGTTCTCGTATGAATAGCAGTTGATGCTGCCGATGACAGGGATGGAAAGTTTGCGCTTGGCCTCGCGGATAAGGTCGAAATGCTTGGCCATCGAGTCGTCGGCCACATGCTGGGCGATATACTCATAACTCACACCATAGTTGTCGACTGGTGCGAAGATATGCGTATTGCGCTTGATGTCGTAGATAATCTGTTCCTCGAAGATAGACTTCAAGACCACAGCACCGGCACCGGCGGCTTCCAGTTTACACAAGTTGTCGATGTTTGCCGTCAGTCCGCAACTTCCGGCAATAATGGGACTTTTCAGAGACATCCCCAGATACTTGACATTGGTATTCATGAGCACTCGATTTCCATTGAACAATAAGTACCAAATTTTGAGTGCAAAGATAAAAAAAACAATGCAATAAAAAAGTTTATTCTAAATAAAATTTAAGACTTTCGCTTCAATACACTATTTTACAGATTGTTATAATATGTTAAAAATAAAATTTATGCTAAAAAACAGGGCAAAGATGAAAAATATTTTCGTCCATTACAAAAAAAATGACTAATTTTGCAACCTCGAAAAAAACAAAATCTACATAGGAATGAAAGAACAAAACGAAGAGAAAAACCTTGAAATTGGTGGAGTTATCGCTCAGACCGAACAATACCTCCAGAAGAACAAAAAAGGTCTCATTATTGCAGCCGGCATCATTATTGTGGTAGCTTTGGGCATTTGGGCATTTGTGGAAGGTTACAGCAAACCCCGCCAGCGTGCCGCCGCAGAAGAGATTTTTGCCGCAGAGCAATGGTTCAGAGAAGGCTCTTTCGAGAAAGCCCTCAATGGTAACGACCAGTATCTGGGCTTCCTTGACATCATTGACGAGTACGGTGGAACCAAATCGGCCAACCTGGCCAAACTGTATGCCGGTATCTGCCAGCTGAACCTGGGCCAGTACAACGAGGCCATCGACAACCTGAAGAGCTACAAGGGCAAGGACGACATCACCCCCGCCCAAGCCATCATGCTGACTGGCGACGCCTACGCCGAATTGGGCAACAATGACGAGGCCGTGGCATACTATGAAAAAGCCGCCAAGAAAGCCGACAACTTCATCACTACCCCCACCGCCCTGTGGAAGGCCGGCATGATTTACATGAAACTCGGAAAAAACGACGTTGCTGCCAATAAATTCGAGACTATCAAGGAGAAATACCCCGAAAGCTCGGAATGGAACGAGGTTGACAAATACATCACCTACGCCAAGACCGGGAACTTCCCCGAATAATTAAGAGCACACGTCTCTACCGATAAAACTGAAAGGGAACCCTCCACGGAAGGTTCCCTTTCAGTTTTATCGAGGAGGGTCAATACTCCATGAAATGATAGAACTGCCGCCAGCCGATGGACTTCCTGTAATTGGGGAGTGTGCCGGCCAATACGTGGACCGGAATATCGAGGGAGACCCCGTTGAAAGAGGACTCATCGAGCTTCGGCGGCACCGCCGTCTGGGACACAATCTCGGAGATATGCGTGCAGCCCGAGAAGGCCCCTTCGCCGATGGTGAGAAGGGAGGGAGGCAGGACAAGTTTCTTTATGCGACTACAGTCCTTGAAAGCATAATAATGAATGGCGGTGACACGATAGACGGTGGTGTCGTCATCGTCGGGATTCTTCGACCGATCGGGGGTGACAGTCTCAGGGATGGTCAGCTGGCCATGGGGTTTGGAGAAGCCTTTCCACGGAGACTCCTCGGAGACGCCCGGGTAGGTCACCTCAACAGTGGCGCCGTTCTTACCCCCCGTGGAGGTGATGAAGAAATAGAGCGTGTTCCCACCCACCTTCTTCGAGAAGTCAAAATCCTGGGAAAAAGAAGGTAAAAGGTAAAAACTAAAAACTAAAAGGAGGAGAAACTTTTTCATGGAAGGAGATGAATTAATTGAAAGAATTGAAACAATGGAAATAATGGAGGTTATTCGATGGTGATTTCGTAGAGACGGCCTTCGATGTCGGAGGCATTGAAAGGGATAAGGCCCTGCATGTAGACGATGGGGGGCCACCATTCAGAATAGTGGTATTCCTGTGTCATGATGCAAAGCATCTGATTATTGGGAATGGAGGTATAGCGGTCGCTCATGTAGCCGACCACCTGCATGTGGTCGGGGTCGGGGCCGAGCCGCCAGATAATCTCCGTAGGACGCCATTCTATCTCGTAATAGTAATAGTCCGCATCGAAGATGCTATTGGAAACGGGAGTCTTGGTAGTGAGGGCCTTGTAGTTGGGGTACCACCGCATGGCATCGAAGCATTGTGGCTGGTGACCTGTGGCCTGTGACACATTCGCATCACGGGACAATGATTTTGGCCAGGGAATGTGGGTAATTCCAGCGGCAAAGTCGCGGGGTTCGGGGCAGGCGAGGTCCCAGTTGGTACAGCAGAACATGACGTTGCTGTTGGAACGTGCTTCTTCGATAGAGCCCTTGTCCGTTATCCGGGATGATTTTCTTCCATGGTAGTAGCCCTCGGGCCAGTTGGGCGAAGCCTTGACTATCTCGATGTCAATCTCGGAATACTTATTCGTCAGATGCCGCTCGGGATTCTCGCTGTCGTCGTTCTTCTCGATATAGCCGCCATGATAACTGGGACGGCGGTGGTTCCACTCCTGCTCGTCTTGATAGATGAGCCAAAAGGCGTAGGTGAGTCCATTCCATAGGTTATGCCGGTTGAGCATGGGCGGGAACTTAATCTTGCCCCGGTATTTGCCGTAGGTGAAGCCCACACGGGTCTTGACACCTGTAGATTCTTTGCCCGGTGTCTGTGCTGACAGTTGGGGCTGCCGACGGTCTGTTGTCGAGGATGCGTTGCCGGGGTTGATGACAGAGATATAGTCGCCCTCCGGCGAGGGATAGACCGTACTGCCGGGGCAGTTGGTGATATGAGGGTAGTCGTAGATGAGCTGAGTGCTGTCGTATCGCGTGGAAGCTGCTTCGTAATCAGCCATGGTATACTCCTCCATATCCATCACTAACGGGATATTGCGCAACGTATACTGCTGACTGACGGCGGGAAAGAACTGCTGGTAGAGGGCTCGACGGTAGAGGGATGTATCGCTGCCCACACGACCCGGTATCTCGACTTTGGAGATATAAGGAGTGCGCACCTGCAACTCATCAATATAGACTCCCTGTTGCGGGGTAAGGCGGGCACAGGTACGAAGCACCTTGCTTCCCTTGACAAGGGAGAGATGGGAAGTGCACGATGTGCGGCGGGAGAACCAGCTATAGGGGTTGACGAAGTGGCTGTCGGGAGCGGTATGACCGATATACTGTATATAATCCGGGACTTGTTCCAAGCCTATACTGTCGCAAACAACAAGGAGGAACGAGTAACACCCTGTGCGGGGGTTGCGTTTCCATCGGTGGTTGACATCCCCGCCCTCATGACGACGTTCATTGAGCACCCAACGGGTGTCAAGGAAAAGTTGCTCTTCGACAGTACGATTATTCTTCGGAGCCGCCACTTGGCTGATATATCGGAACCAGTGGGTATCGGCACGAATTTCGCGCTCGATGGCCTTCAACGCCTCGGGGCCACAGTCGTAATGACGCAGGTCTCTCCCATAATAGATGGCTTCATCGCGAGGGTTGCCAACAATTCGGAAACTGTCGCAGATATGTCCATCGGACGGCACCTCCTTGAATCCCACAGAGACATCCTCCCATGAGCCATAGAAGTTCTCGTAACTTAGCGAATCGTCCTCGTCGAACTTGTAGCTCTCGTTCTGGTAGTATATCTTGTAGTAGAGTGGATGGTCCGCCACAGTGTCGAAAGAAAAATGGAACATCTCGCCCTTGGCGGGGATGGTGATGCCCTCAAGCACCGCATCGGTAAGGTCCATCTCCATATAGACGGTGTCTCCCTCATATCCGAGCAGGGGGTCAAACACAGTGTCAGAGTCCATATGCCGCGAGCATGAGGCAAGCATTAGCAAAAGACAAGACACTGGAACAAGGATATATCGCATAATTCTCATTTTCTCAATCTCTCGAAGTATTCCTCCGGACGGGTATAGATAAGGTAATTGGCATCGTTGAGGATGGCCTGCTCAAGGGAGATTCCTTCGCTGCCAGCCTTTTGTTTCAGATGGTTGAGCCAAGTGTCGTCGGCATGGATTCGGGCAGCTATAGTATCGCGTACGGCTTGTATCTCTTCATCGGATGCCACAAGGGACACCAAGGCATGACCGATGAACTCGTTTCCGAGGTCGTAGAGCTGGCCGCTGCAATAAGAGAGCATGATGTAATCGGCATCGGCAAGGGCTTGTCGAAGATCCACCTGCGAAGTGTTGTCGTGCTCGGGATCGAAATAAATGGTGCTGTTATAGAACCAGTAGTGAGTGTATCGGAAGAGGGAGTCGAGCGAGTAGTTATAGGTGATGTTCCAGAAGAAGGAGTCGCCGATAACGATAAGCCCAGGTTTGATGTCCGAGGTGGCCTCTTGAACCGCCAATGGATGCGGATAGGTCACGTCAACATACCAATATTCCTTGTCGCGTGGAGTGATGATGAGATTAAGAAGCCGTGCCAAGTCATCATCCGGCTCACGCACCTTGTCCACATAGGGTTCGCCGATGGTGACGGGATGAATTGCCGGGCCGCCGAGCGACTGCATGTAACGCATGATGGAGTCGAAGGCGTAGGTGGCGGCGATATTGCTCCAGTGAGTGCCCTGCGGGGTCATAAGGGGATAATGCACGCTGTCCTTGATATGTTGGAACCAGTCGAGGACATCCACATAATTGACCCCATAACGGTCAAAGAGGCGCAAGTATTCAGGGTAGGCCCGAGGCCCGGGGATGCGTGTCATGGTGTCCTGTGAGGGGAGGTGCTCGGGGTAGAGCATGTCCTTGCCAGGCAGGACAGCCACAAAGAGTGTTGTGCCCTGCTCGCGCAGCAACGTCTGCAGCAATGCCAAACGGCGGGCCTCGCGGTCGAACTTGTCGAGCAGCTCCTGCGGGTCGGTAGTGTACTTGTACATGCGGCTCTCGTAATGGTCTTCGACAAAATAGCGTTCGTATAGGTAGCCGTCGCGTCCCGGAACAATACCTTTGTTGTGGGTGTGGTGGTAACAACTCCACACATACTGGTTATAGAGCCGGATAGCAGGCTCGCGAAAACCGAAGTTGAGCGTAGCGTATTTCTCCATCTGTGACTGCCAACTACCGTCGGTCACCGTGGCGAAGGTGGGCCGTGGACACTCCGGCATGGTCGACGCTCCCTTCAAACTTCTCATCGGGATAAAATGCCACCATCCCTGCGCCATCATCAGCAAGAGGGCGGCGAGGGTCACAAGGCATAATATCTTCGGAATACGCATGGAGAAAGAGGGGAGGTTAAAATCAAAAACGGAAATAGATAAAGGGGCTGAAGTCGGTCGCCGCCAACGCCCCCACACAGAAGAAAAACAACAGACAGGCTGTAACCCATACCGCAATATGCTGATTGGCGCGGTAGTCGGTATGGAATACCCACTGCTGGAGCTTCTTCCCGAAGGGAAAGAGGGTGATGAAGGCGAAAGCCAACGCCACAAGAAGAGTGATAATAAATTGAGGATTAAGAATTAAAATTTGCAAATTGGACCCGGTGTCCGGGCTGACAATAAAGTCGAACGAGAATAGGCGGGTGATGAAAGTCCAGCAATCACCAAGGTTCTCGATGCGGAACAAGGCCCAGCCAATCATGACGACGACGAAAGTCAACGGTACACGAAGGAAATGAAAATTCCGCTTGTTCCAACCTGTCAGACGTTCCACTACCAAGAAAAATCCGTGATAAGCGCCCCAAAGCACAAAGTTCCACCCCGCGCCATGCCACAAACCGCTGAGGAGAAAGACCACCCAAAGGTTGAAATAGGTGCGCCACACCCCCTGACGGTTGCCGCCAAGCGGGATGTAGAGATAATTGCGCATGAAAGTGCCAAGTGTGATATGCCACCGCCGCCAAAACTCGGTAACGGAGGTGGAGACATACGGGTTGTCAAAATTCTCCGGAAAGCGGAAGCCCATGATGCGCCCCAAACCGATGGCCATATCGCTGTAGCCCGAAAAGTCGAAATAGAGTTGCATGGTGTAGGCCATGAGTGTGACCCATGCCGCACCCATGCCCATCGCAGAAAGATCACCGCCGAGCGCCATATCCACCGTACGCCCAAGCACGTCGGCAATAAGGACTTTCTTTGAAAGTCCTATCACAAAGCGGTAAAACCCTTGCAAAACACGATGCCATGACGGACAATTCGGGGCAGAAGCCGTCCGTGACACTGGATTAGTGATTTGGTCACTAATCTCGTTATAGCGCACAATAGGACCTGCTATCAACTGTGGGAACATGATGATGTAAACCACATAGTCCGTCAGTTTCTGCATGGGTCGATTCACACCGCGGTAGGTGTCCACCACGTATGTCACCGATTGGAAAGTAAAGAAACTGATACCGATAGGCAGCAACACCTTCGTCCACGTCGTAGTGCCAAAGCCGAGGGCTGCAAAGAGGGCATTAAGATTGTCGACAAAAAAATTGGCATATTTGAAGTAGGCCAGCAGCCCAAGATTCACCACAAGGGCCACCGCACACCAAAGGCGCCTGCGACCTGACGTAGGGGCCTTGTCCATAAATCGGACAAGGTAGAATGTGGCCACTGTAGCGGCCAGCAACACTAACACAAAATCCGGCGCCCCCCAGGCATAGAACAGCACTGAAGCCACCAGCAGCACCCCATTGCGCCACCGTGCCGGCACTAAAAAATATACCAGCAAGAAAATCGGCAGGAAGTACAGAAGGAATATGTGACTGCTGAATACCACGAGAGGAACTCGATTATGTCGAAATAACGCAAAAGCAGCGCGTTTATTGCACCCACGTGATATTTATCACCTCTTTGACAATAAAAAAGCGCCACTGCCGTTTACATTGGCATGATGACCTTGATGTACATCCACGGCTATGGCTCCACTGGGCAGGCATTTAAAGCTCAGACATTGCAGCAGATGTTCCCCGACGCACGGCTAGTCTCCCCCACCCTCAACTACGACCAACTGCCACCACGAGAGGTACTCGGGCAGCTGGAGCGGCTTATCAAAACGGAGAATCCCCAATTGATTGTAGGCAGCAGCACCGGGGGATACTACGCCCTCTGTTGCACTCGTTTCTACCACGGGCCCGTGTGGTGTGTGAATCCCGTGCGCGACATTCTGGGCACCATCGACCGCCTGATGGAGACACGAGGATGGTGTGACGCGGCAAAGGAGTGCCGGGCATTGTATGAGGCCTTTGACAGAGAAATCTTCCAACAACTCCGCCCCGCCAACGGGCAACTGCATTTCGCCCTCAGCACCGACGACGAGCTATTGGGCGACCACCGTCCTCTGCTCGACCTGTTTCCGAACCACGGGAGTGTTGTTTGGAAGGACCAATGCGGCCACCGCTTCTTCCGGTTCGGAGAATTGAAAAAAGAAATCGCCGCCTCTATGGAGGGGCGATAGCGAAGAAACGACAAGTTGATTTGGGAAATCAAAACACCTCGCGGATGGACTGAGATTGCCCGCCCACGATAACAGAATCGCCCACCCGCTTACCTTTCAAAGCGATGTAGACAGGCGTCTGCGCACTGACCGCATAGACAACCTCCTGTCGTTCCCCCTCTTTCGGGGCATACGGGACCAACACCTTGCCCAGCCCGATGCCCAACAGGAAACACTGTTTGTCGGTTACCACGATGGCCCCGTGGACAGCCTCGGAAGGGGAAGGCATACGCAACAACTCTTGCAGCACCCGTAGAGAGGCATTCGCATTGGAGAGTTGCTTGGCATACATGTCGCGAGCACGCATCATCTTGGTGCGATAGCTGTCGTAACGGTCTACATTGGCCCCATAATCATTGCTCTGCTGCTGAGCAGAGTCCATTTCCTGCTTGGATACAAAAGCAATATGCTCCTGCTGTTGAATGCAGGAGCATATCACTTGTTGGCGTTTTTCTTCGCTAGTCATACTAGTCTTCCTAGATTTACTAGTCGTACTAGTTATTTGAGTCTACCGGGGTACACCTTCAGGGCCTCTTCGAGACACTTGACGGCTTTCCTCAAATCCTCTATGCAAAGACAGTAGGTAATGCGAGCCTGATGGCGTCCCCGTTCGGGGTCGACATAGAAGCCCGTCGCGGGGGCTAACATCACGGTAGCTCCCTCATACTGGAAGTCGGTCAGCAGCCACTGGCAGAACTTGTCGCTATCGTCCACCGGCAGGTCAATCACCGTGTAGAACGCACCCTTGGGCATCGGACAGAAACAACCGGGAATCTTGTTGACACCCTCGACGATGACATTGCGGCGAGCCACATACTCGGCGGACACCTTGTCGAAATACTCCTGCGGAGTGTCGACGGCGGCCTCGGCGAAAATTTGGCCAAACGACGGAGGAGAAAGACGAGCCTGAGCCAGACGCATGGCGATGGCATAGACCTCACTGTTTCGGGTCACCATGCAGCCCACACGGGCGCCGCAGGCACTATAGCGCTTCGAGACGGAGTCGAACAGAATAGTGTTACGTTCCAATCCCTCCAGTTGCATCACACTGAAGTGCTTGTGCCCGTCATAGCAGAACTCACGATACACCTCGTCGGCAAAGAGATAAAGGTCGTATTTCTTCACCAATCCAGCCACCTTCAGCAACTCTTCTTGGGTATAGAGATAACCTGTGGGGTTGTTGGGGTTGCAAATCATGATGGCGCGAGTGCGCGGGGTAATGGCCTTCTCAAAGTCCTCGATGGGAGGCAGGGCAAAACCCGTCTTGATGTCGCTGGGGATAGTGACAATCTTGGCATCACAGAGTTTGGCGAAAGTGTTGTAGTTGGTATAGTACGGCTCGGGGATGATAATCTCGTCGCCCGGGTTGAGACAGACGGTGAAAGCCATCTGCAGGGCCTCGCTGCCACCTGTGGTGACGATAATCTGGTTAGGAGTAACATCAATGCCATGGCGATGATAGTAATTGCACAGGGCTCGACGGTAACTCATGATACCAGCAGAGTGGCTGTATTCGAGCACACCTTTCGTCTCAGGAAGTCCCAGCGCTTTCTCCGACAACACCTTAAGAGCACCCTTAGGAGTTTCAATGTCGGGTTGGCCGATATTCAAGTGATATACATGTACTCCACGTTCCTTAGCGGCATCGGCAAAAGGGACGAGCTTACGGATAGCGGACTGGGGAAGTTCCAGTCCTTTCTTGGAAATGCTAGGCATGATTATTGGAAATTTGTAATGTTATTTATCGGATTGTACCACATTGCCTTTGATCTTGACCACCACACGCGCCTCGTTGACCGCGTTTGAAGTGATTGTGACTGTCTTGGTGAAGCCACCCACGTTGTTGGTGTTGTAACGCACATCAACAGTGCCAGTCTTGCCAGGCATCACGGGTTTCTGCGTCCATGAGGGCGTGGTGCAACCGCAGCTGGCGCGCACACTGGAGAGGATGAGAGGTTCATCGCCCGTGTTGGTGAAGGTGAACGAGCACTTGCCGTCGCCACCCTTCTGGATGGTACCGTAATTATGCTCCCTTTCAGCGAAAACAATCTTGGGTCCATGCTCACTCTCAGCGGGTTCCTTTTTCTCTTCCTGAGCACATACTGCGCCCATCGTCATCACGGCGAACAGGCAGAATAAAAACAGTTTCTTCATAGTGTTGAGTTTTTTTAGGTTCTTTCTATTCAGTATTACTTAACCGATTAAAATTGCAACGTCACAAGCGACGTGCCCAATATAAACCACAAAAGAGGGATATTATTGTGTCGGGCAAGAAAAAAACTTTCATTATCCAGAAAAATAGTCCTTCCTGCACCAGGACCTCGAATCACCCGATTCGCCAAACACCTGATTCCCCACCCAAAATCGGAATAGGCTATCGGACAGCCAATAATAAAAAAAATAAAAATATCTTTATGAAAAGCCACCGAAATTCCAAAAAATAAATGTATCTTTGCAAATCGGATTTTTCAACGACACTAACAACAATTATTAATCAACAAAACTAATATTATGGCATTTAAAGGACAAATCGTAATCGATACCGAGCACTGCAAGGGCTGTGGGGTCTGCGTACCCGTGTGCCCGATGAAGTGCATCGAGTTGTCGAAAGAAGTGAACGGCAAGGGTTACAATTTCACCCACACCGTCAACGACAGTTGCATCGGATGCGCCAGCTGCGCCATGGTGTGCCCCGACGGCGTGATCTCCGTTTACAAGAAAAAAATCTAAATTAGTGACCAGTGAATAGTGAACCGTGAATCGTGAATCGACAAAACAGAAATGCCTAACCACTAATCACCAATCACTAATCACCCAAAAAGAAAAGAAAGACATGGCAAGAGAACTTCAACTGATGAAGGGCAATGAAGCTATTGCCCGCGCAATGATTGCCAGCGGATGTGACGGATACTTTGGTTATCCTATCACTCCGCAGAGCGAAGTAATGGAAACCCTGATGGCCGAAAAACCGTGGGAAACCACCGGTATGACCGTACTGCAAGCCGAGAGCGAAGTCGCCTCGATCAATATGGTCTACGGCGGTGCCGCCACCGGCAAGAAAGTCGCCACCTCAAGCTCTAGCCCCGGAATCTCGCTGATGCAGGAAGGCCTCACCTACCTCGCCGGCGCCGAAATCCCCTGCTTGGTGGTCAACGTGATGCGTGGCGGTCCCGGACTTGGTACCATCCAGCCCTCGCAGAGCGACTATTTCCAGAGCACCAAGGGCGGCGGCCATGGTGACTACCAGCTCTACACCCTCGCACCCGCCTCGGTGCAGGAGATGTACGACTTCGTGTTCGATGCATGGGACATCGCCTTCAAATACCGCAACCCTGTCCTCATCCTCTCTGATGGTGCTATCGGACAGTGCATGGAGAAACTCTACACCCGCGACAACATGCCTCGCTGGACTGAGGAAGAACGCCGCAAGAACGCCCCTTGGGGCACCTGGGGAAAACCCGCCAACCGTCCGCACAACATCATCACCTCCCTCGAACTCGACTCCGCACGTCAGGAAGTCTTCAACCTGAAGCTCCAGAAGAAATATGCCGAGATGAAAGAAAAAGAGGTACGTTACGAGATGCTTAACTGCGAAGATGCCGAGTATATCATCGTCGCTTACGGTTCCTCCAGCCGTATCGCCATGAAGGCCATGCAGATGGCTCGTGAAAAAGGCATCAAGGTCGGCCTCTTCCGCCTTATCACCCTCTTCCCCTTCCCGACCAAGCAACTGGCCGAGGTTGCCCAGCACGTCAAAGGTATCCTTTGCGTTGAGATGAGCGCCGGTCAGATGATCGAGGACGTGAAGCTGGCCACCAAGTGCGGCGTGAAGACCGAGCACTTCGGCCGTTTCGGCGGTATCATCCCCACCCCCACTGAGGTCCTGGAAGCCCTGGAAAACAAAATCATTAAATAAATTTGTGAATGTGTAAATTTGTAAATTCGTGAGCCACTTGCGCAAGCAGGACTAACACATTAACACATTAACACATTAACACATTCAAACTATAGAAAAGTATGAATCAAGATATTGAAGCTCGCAAACAAGAGTTGCTGAAAGAGGGTTACGAGGAGGTTTACACCCGTACCAAGGTGCTCACCGATGCCGTCATGCACTACTGCCCCGGCTGCGGCCACGGCACCACCCACCGTCTTATCGCCGAGGTTATCGACGAGATGGGCATTCAGGACAACGTCGTCGGCGTCAGCCCCGTCGGATGCTCCGTTCTGGCCTATAACTATTTCGATGTCGACTTCCAGGAAGCTGCCCACGGCCGCGCCCCTGCCGTCGCCACCGCCATCAAGCGTCTCAACCCCGACACTTTCGTGTTCACCTATCAGGGTGACGGCGACCTCGCCGCTATCGGCACCGCCGAGACCATCCATGCCGCCAACCGTGGTGAGAATATGACGATGATTTTCGTCAACAATGGTATCTACGGTATGACCGGTGGCCAAATGGCCCCTACCACCCTCGTCGGCATGAGAAGCGCCACGACGCCCTATGGCCGCCGCGTGGACCTCAACGGATTTCCCCTCCGCATGACGGAACTCCTCGCCACCCTGCCCGGCACCTACTACGTGACCCGTCAGAGCGTGCAGAACCCCGCCGCCGTGCGCAAGGCCAAAGCCGCAATCCGCAAGGCTTTCGAGAACCAGAAACTGAAGAAAGGCCTCAGTTTCGTCGAGATTCTCTCCAACTGCAACAGCGGCTGGAAGATGACCCCCGTACAGGCCAACAAATGGATGGAAGACAACATGATGCCCAACTATCCTATCGGCGATATCAAAGTCGACGGCAAGATTGCTGAAGGTATCGACGCCAACCGTCTGGTCCTCGACCACCCGTTAACTGTTATGCAATAATAATTGTCAGACCCAAAAACAAGAAAAAAAATGACTGAAGAAATCATCATAGCCGGTTTTGGTGGACAGGGCGTCCTCTCGATGGGTAAGATTCTTGCCTACTCCGGTGTCATGCAGGACAAAGAGGTCAGCTGGATGCCCAGCTATGGCCCCGAGATGCGTGGCGGCACCGCCAACGTCTCCGTCATCATCAGCGACGAGCGCATCAGCTCGCCCATCATCAACCAGTTCGACACTGCCATCATCCTCAACCAGCAGTCGCTCGACAAATTCGAGAGCAGCGTGAAGCCCGGTGGTTACCTCATCTATGACCCCAATGGCATCACCCATGAACCCACCCGTAAAGACATCAACATCTACAAGATTGCCGCCACTGCAAAGGCTCAGGAACTCGGCATCAGCAAGGTGTTCAACATGGTGGTCCTCGGTGGCTTCTTGAAGTTGAAACCCATTGTCGACAAGCAGTACATCCATGAAGGCCTTGAGCACTCCCTGCCCCAGCGCCACTGGAACCTCATTCCCCAGAACGAGGAAGCTATCGAAATCGGAAAAGGCATTATTGAAGCCGTTCAGGTTCTGTAATCCCAACCGTGCGGACTTCCCGTCCGCTCAATCTTAAAAACAAAGGTGTTCCTATTCGGAGCACCTTTGTTTTTCATATATTATTTTGCCAATTCAAAAAAATATCGTATCTTTGCAAAGTCAAATCATTTATTCAGACAATCAAACACCCAAGCAATCAGGAAACCAAACAATTTAACAATAATACCTTATGTCAAACACACTTCTTATCATTCTTATTGTGGCGATTGTCATCGTCTTTGTTCTGTTGATCTCCTACATCAAGGCTCCTCCTTCGGTGGCCTACATCGTGTCGGGTCTCAACCGCAAACCTCGCATCTACATCGGTAAAGGTGGATTGCGTGTACCCCTCTTCGAGCGCCTAGACAAGGTCTTTCTCGGACAGGTGACCGCCGACATCCGCACCAGCCGCACGGTCCCCACCAACGACTTCATCAATGTGAACGTCGATGCTGTGGCTAAGATTCAGGTCATCCCCGACATCGACGGCGTGCGTCTAGCCGCCAAAAACTTCCTCAACATGAGCGGCGCGGACATTTCCAAGCAAGTTCAGGACTCACTGGAAGGCAACATGCGTGAGGTTATCGGCTCACTCTCGCTGCGCGACATCAATATCAACCGTGACAAATTCTCGGATGAAATTATGTCGAAAGCACAGAAAGACATGGAAGCTCTCGGACTGCGCATCATCTCGTGCAACATCCAGAACGTCACCGATGAGAAGAATCTCATCGAAGATCTTGGCGCGGACAACACGTGGACCATTCGGAAACAAGCCAAAATCAACAAAGCCAACGCCGAACGCGACATTGCAAAAGCCGAGGCCGAAGCACAGAAGGAAGCCAACGACGCCCAAGTGGACAGCCAGACTCAGATTGCCATCCGTCAAAACGAGTTAGCCGTAAAACGCAGCGAGTTGACTATCATCGAGCAGACCAAGAAGGCTGACGCCGATGCTGCATACGAAATTCAGCGACAGGAACAACAGAAGACCATCAACACCAAGACCGTCGACGCCCAGATTGAACAGACCATGCGTGAGCAGGTGCTCACCGCCGAACGAGTCAAAATTCGCGAGAACGAACTTGCCGCCGAGGTGATGAAGAAGTCCGACGCAGACAAATACAAAATCGAATTGCAGGCCGCCGCCGACTTGGAACAGCAGAAACGAGAGGCCGAAGCCCAAGCCTATCGCGCCGAACAGGAAGCCCGCGCCCAAGTGGCACTGGCCGAAGCCAAGAAAAAAGCCATGGTTCTGGAAGCCGAAGGTATCAAAGCCAACGGTGAAGCCGAAGCATACAAGATACAGAAAGCAGGTGAAGCCGAAGCTATTGCCATTGAGAAGAAAGGTCTCGCCGAGGCTGAAGCCATGCAGAAAAAGGCCGAAGCCTATGAGCGTTACGGACAAGCCGCCATCCTCGACATGATGGTGAAGATTATCCCCGAGGTGGCACAGCACGTTTCCGAGCCCATCAGCGCCATCAAGAACATGAACGTTTACGGTACCAGCGGTGCCGATGCTGCTGGGATCAGCGGAGCCGTCCCTGCCGTCATCAAGCAGAGCTTCGATGTTATCGAAAGCGCGACAGGCGTCAATATGACCGACATCGTCCGCGCCAACACTATCGAGGCAAAAACCACCCGTAACGTCAACCTCGATGCCGATGCACAGATGCGTAGCACCACCGCAAAGGATCCCAAGCCCGAATCTCCCAAGAAAAACAAATAAAGTAAAATACAAACTTTTTCCGAAGAAAGCCACCTGATGGTGGCTTTCTTCATATAAACTCTTCCCGTTTCACAAAAAAAGTGTATCTTTGCATTGCAAAAAATGTTGTTTTACCCCAAATAAAGAATCATATTTATGTGTGGTATAGTAGGATACATCGGGGAGCAGCAAGCCTACCCCATCTTGATAAAAGGCTTGCATCGTTTGGAATACCGCGGCTATGACAGTGCCGGAATCTCACTCATCAATGACAAAGGCGACCTTTCCGTATACAAGGCGAAAGGAAAGGTAAGCATGCTGGAAGAGAGCGTCAAAGAGAAAGACGTAACCGGCACCATCGGTATCGCCCACACCCGCTGGGCCACCCACGGTGAACCCAACGCCGTTAACGCCCACCCACACTACTCGCAATCGAAGAACCTCGCCCTGGTACACAACGGTATTATCGAAAACTATAAATCACTGCGCGCCGAGATGGAGAAGAACGGTATGACCTTCTGCAGCGACACCGATACCGAGGTGCTGGTACAGTTGGTGGAGTACATGCAGAACTCGCACAAATGCGACCTCTACACCGCCGTTCAGCTGGCCCTGAAGAATGTCATCGGTGCCTATGCCATCGCCATTCTGGAGAAGAGCAAACCCGACCAGTTGGTCTGCGCCCGGAAAGGGAGTCCTCTGATCATCGGTGTGGGCAAGAGTGACAACGGACGTGCCGAATTCTATCTGGGATCCGACGCCACTCCCATCGTGGAATACACCAACCAGGTCATCTACTTGAAAGACGAGGAAATCGCCATCATGGATCGCCGCGGACGGCTGGACATCACCAATCTCAGCAATGTCAAGCAGACACCGCAACTGGTCACCATACAGATGAACCTCGACCAGTTAGAAAAAGGCGGGTTTCCCCACTTCATGCTCAAGGAAATTTGGGAGCAACCCAACGCTCTGCGCACCTGCATCCGCGGCCGTCTCAACGTGACCGACAAGGACGTTCTGCTCTCCGGCATCATCGACCACAAAGAGAAATTTCTCAAATGCCGCCGTATCATCATCTGCGCCTGCGGTACATCGTGGCATTCCGCCCTTATCGGAAAATACTTCATCGAAGAAGCCGCCCAGATACCCGTGGAGGTAGAGTACGCCTCGGAGTTCCGCTACCGCAACCCCGTCATCTACCCCGATGACATCGTCATCGCTGTCTCGCAATCGGGTGAGACCGCTGACACCTTGGCCGCCATCCAACTAGCCAAGAGCAAAGGGGCTTTCCTCTATGGCATCTGCAACGTCATCGGTTCCTCTATCGCCCGTGCAACCGACAGCGGTACCTACCTACATGTGGGTCCAGAAATCGGTGTAGCCTCCACCAAAGCCTTCACCGGCCAAGTCATCACCCTCGCCCTGCTGGGTCTCGCCATTGCCAAGGAGAAGAAGACCCTCAGCGATGAGATGTTCCACATGCTTGTAGATGAGTTTCAGATGATTCCCGACAAGATGCAATGGACCCTGGAGCATAACAAGGGTATCGACAAGTTTGCGCAGATGTTCACCTACTGCAAGAACTTCATCTACTTAGGACGCGGATACAACTATCCCGTGGCACTTGAAGGGGCATTAAAACTGAAAGAAATCAGTTACATCCATGCCGAAGGTTACCCTGCTGCCGAGATGAAACACGGTCCCATCGCCCTCATCGATGAGGAAATGCCCGTGGTGGTCATCGCCCCCAAGCGAGGCATGTATGAGAAAGTGGTCAGCAACATTCAGGAGATCAAGTCGCGCAAGGGCAAGATCATCTCCGTTGTCACCCAGCACGACACTGTTGTGAAGGGCATGAGCGACTATACCTTTGTCATCCCCGACACGCGTGACTGCTTTGTACCCCTACTGGCCGTTATTCCGCTACAACTACTCTCCTACTACGTTGCCATTGCCAAGGGACGCAATGTTGACCAGCCCCGCAATCTGGCCAAGAGTGTCACTGTGGAATGACACCCGACGCTGACCAACAGGCCGTCATTGACATCGACCATGGACGGCATCTTGTACTAGCCCCTCCGGGATGTGGCAAGACATATATCTTGTCTGAACGTGTTATCCGAGCGCACAACCATGGCATAGACTATAACGACATGGTGTGCCTTACTTTTACCAACCGGGCCAGCCGTGGCATGAGAGACCGCATTGCCAGTCGCACTGGCAACCCTGTCCCATCCGACCTCTTCGTAGGCAATGTACATCGGTTCTGCTCTTTTTATCTCTTCAACCAGAAAAAGATCCCGCAGAACAGTGCAATTATTGACGACCTAGACTCCGAAAGCATCATCGCCTACCTCGCACGTCTCAACCCTCATGAAGACCATTCCCGATTTACCCAAGAAATCGTCAACCTGCAACATGCGCTATCGCAACACGATGCCGGCTTTCCAAAGGATCTCATTGTCCATGCCGACATGCTAGGACACGTCGACAACCCGGAAATGCGGCACAAAGTAGCCCTCGCACGCCAATATGCCGAATACAAAGAAACCGACAACCTACTAGACTTTGAAGACCTACTGGAGAAATGCTATCTGTTTGCACGCGAAGATGCCGATATGCTCCACCGCTACCATTGGATTCAAATTGATGAAGTGCAGGACCTGAACAGTCTCCAGTTTGCCATCATAGACATCTTTGCCACACCCGATGCCACCATTGTATACCTAGGAGATGAACAACAGGCTATCTTCTCGTTTGTCGGAGCCAAATTGGAGGCATTGGAACGATTGAAACAGAGATGCATTCCCAACCTGCATCACCTGGGACGCAACCATCGTTCACCCAAACATCTGCTGGAACTATACAACACCTATGCTGCCAAACAATTGAACATCGATCCCGACCTGCTTCCCACTACAGACGACACCTCTACCGCCGCACCGCAGGACCGCTGTTTGTTTCGCGCCTGCCACCATCGATTGGAAGGAATAGCCCACAAGGAATCGCTACAATGCCCATATGATGGCGCACCATGCGCCCGCTGTCCCCGCCCCATCGCCGACGAGTACCGCCTCACCGTACAACTGGCATACCGCTACGCTGCCATGGAACCCGAAGGGCGGGTGGCCATTATTGTGCCCACCAATGCCGATGCCGACCTCCTCAGCCGAGAGTTCGGCAACACACCCCATTTCAAGATTTCGGGAAGGGACCTATTCTCCTCCCCTACAGTCCAACTGTTTTTCTCTCATCTCAATGTCGTAGCCAATGAAACCTGCTTCATTGCCTGGGCTCGACTGTTGCACCTGCTACACGTACTGCCAGAATATGCCACTGCACGCAACTTCATGCGCGAACTGCGCAGTCGAGCCATATCCCCCACCGACTTGCTGATGTACGACAACAGCACCTACCTTCAACAATTCGCATTCACACTCGATAGCGAAGAAATCGTTCTCTTTGATACCGAAACCACAGGTCTCAATGTCTTCGACGATGATATCATCCAGATTGCCGCCATCAAAGTGCGTCATGGGATGTATGTCGAGGGCTCTGATTTCGATATTATTCTCGAAACCGACAAGGAGATTCCGCCTATTGTCGGAGGTCACGACAACCCCATGCTCTCCGTATACCTCAATAGTGAAAGACTTAGCCGTGCCGAAGGACTACAACGATTCCTTGCCTATTGTGGCGACCGAACCCTAATGGGGCACAACGTAGAGTTCGACTACCATATCCTTGAGCACAACATACAACGCACCCTCGGACAGAAACTAGGACAACGGCGACGATTTGACACGCTGAAACTGATTCGTCTTGTAGAACCTCGACTGAGAGCTTACAAATTGGAACGACTGCTAGAGACCCTACACCTGGAAGGAGAAAACAGCCACAACGCAATCGATGATGTGAGAGCCACCCTTTCGCTACTAACTTATTGCCGACACAAAACCGACGACTATACCGCCCGCCAAGAAGATCTGCTAGCCACTGCCGAAACCCGTCGTACCATTGTACGCTTTCGCGAACTATACCGGGATATATATATCCACAGCCATAGTCGACTCTACCAACTGCCCACTACAGACAATGCCGATCCTATACTAATTGACGAACTACAGTACACCTATCAACAGTTGCTTGTCCTCCAAGTCGTCGAACCCGTCGAGAAATGGACTCATATCATCAACTATCTTTCGCACGACCTGCTCCCTCCCGATGCCGATACCGCCCCTTCCCTACGGCAACAACTCGACCTGCATCTAATTGAAATCAACACCCTACGCGAAGCTGACTTATGCGATAGCATGACGGCCTCACTCAGCGAGCGTTTTTTCATTGCTACAGCCCACAAAGCAAAAGGCCTGGAATTCGACAGCGTCATCGTATTCAATGTCACCGAAGGAGCATATCCCTACTTCTTCAATCTGCAAAGTGGCAACCCTGAGAGGATACGAGAAGACGCCCGACGGTTCTATGTAGCCATCTCCCGTGCAAAGAAACACCTTTGTATTACCCTTGCCGGTATGCGTGGCCATAATATGCCCGCCATCCCATCTCCATTTCTACGTCCTATCGCACCATTGCTCACAGCATTCTCCCTTGACAGTAAGACAGGGAAAATCGTCCCTATACCAATGTGAACAATTCTCATTCCCTCCCCGAAGCCCTTTGACGAGAGTCCCGTGAGAATTTTATTTGTACAAACCAAATAAAATTGTTATCTTTGCAATGGTAAGCGGTCGATACCGCTTCCCGTCAAACAATTAGTGATAAAACAGATACACAGTATTACCATATCTACGGAATGCTGGGTTTTGTAATTATATATACTATAAAAAGCGCTAAAGCACAGAAATCAATCCGACGCATGTATGACTCGATAAAAATAACCAAAGGGCTAGACCTGCCTCTCGGCGGGGAAGCTGAGCGTCGGTGTACCGATGCCTGTTATATCGACACCTATGCCATGAAGCCCACAGACTTTGTTGGGTTAGTGCCGCGTTTGATGGTGTCCGAAGGCGATAGTGTGGAAGCAGGACAACCTCTGGTGTCCGACAAAAACGACCCTCGACTGACACTTCCCTCACCCGTCAGCGGCATAGTGAAGGCCATCGTGCGAGGAGAAAAACGACGGCTGGAAGCCGTGGTGGTGGAACGAAGCAAGAAGGAAGAACTAAGAACCAAGAAGGAGTGTACCGAAATTCTCAATTCTCAATTCTCAATTCTCAACTCTCCCTGTTGGTGGATGATTAAGGAGCGGCCTTTCGGCACCATCGCCAACCCCGACCATAAACCTAAAGGCATCTACGTGAGTCTCCGTGACACATACCCACTAGCCCCTGACATGGACTTCGTACTGAAAAGCCGTGAACAGGAATTTGAAGCAGGAATTAAAGCTCTTGGGTCTTTTGCCGAGGTCCATTGTGTAAAGGCCTACGGGCCACATCCTGCAGGCAACGTGGGGACTATCATTGCTGCACTTGACCCCATCAACAAGGGCGAATACGTATGGACAGTGAATGCGCAGGATGTGGCGAATATCGGCCACTGGTGTCTCACGGGGAAGTACCGTCCCGAACGGGTCATCGCCGTGGCAGGACCCGCAGCCCGCAATCCGCACTACTACCGCGTGCGTTGCGGGGTTTGCTTGGAGAGCATCATCAAGGGACAGTTGATGAGCCCTGAGTATCCGGGTATATCCAGTTCCAGCAGAACCAGTGACACCCGTATCATATCAGGGGATGTCCTATGTGGTGAAGCCATCGCGCACGACGGATTTTTGGGAGCATACAACAGCCTCGTGGCCCTGCTGCCCGAGGGCAACCATTACGACTTTATGGGTTGGCTGATGCCCGGTCTGAAGAAATACAGTTTCAGCAGGACATTCTTGAGTGGATTTATGAGATTGATGAGCAAAATGAGGGTAGTAGACGGAGAAAAGGCGTTCACGAATGTATGTCCCTACAAATTCGACACCAACATCCATGGCAGTGTGCGCCCGCTAGTCTTCACAGGCAACTTCGAGCAAGTATTTCCCTTCGACATATACCCTCTGCAGCTCATCAAAGCCTGTATCATCGGTGATGTCGAAATGCAGGAAAAGTTGGGCATTTACGAGGTAGAGCCAGAAGACTTCGCCTTGTGTGAGTTCATTGACACTTCCAAGACAGAAATACAGTCCATCATTCGCGAGGCTTTAGAGAAACTCAGAAAGGAGGGAATATGAAAGGTAAAAAGTGGAAAGAAAGGCTAGCGGACTGGTTCGAGAAGCACGAACCAAAAGGGAAGTGGAGTTGGCTGGGCAGCACCTACGAGGCTTTCCATACATTTGCCTTCACACCCAAGACCGTTACGATGAGTGGCAGCCATGTACGAGATGCCGTGGACATGAAACGGTCAATGATAATCGTAGTGATTGCATTGATTCCCGCCTTGATTTTCGGCATGTGGAATATCGGGTATCAGAGTGGTCTAAATGGGGTGGATGGGCTTGACAGGATTTTGCCGTGCTGGTGGTTCGGATTCCTTCGGATGCTGCCACTGATTGCCGTAAGTTATATCGTGGGGCTGGCC
Organism: uncultured Bacteroidales bacterium; assembly: GCA_905234695.1. GTDB lineage: Bacteria > Bacteroidota > Bacteroidia > Bacteroidales > P3 > Colimorpha. The sequence continues at coordinate 57,427 of CAJOHZ010000005.1, forward strand.
ATCGAGTTTGCCTTTGCACAGATACGGCACCACGAAGTCAATGAGGGTTTCCTTGTCACAGGATTGCTTATCCCAATGATTGTACCCGTCACCACACCTTTGTGGCAACTGGCGCTGGCCGTGGCCTTCGCTGTCATCATCGGCAAAGAAGTCTTTGGTGGCACGGGCATGAATTTTCTTAATCCCGCATTGGTGGCGAGGGCATTTCTCTTCTTCAGCTACCCCACCCACATGAGTGGCGACAACGTCTGGATTGCCGCAGACCTCTGGGGCACCGATGCCATCGCCGGCGCCACACCCATGGGAGAACTCGCGGCAGGTCTTCAGCCTTCGGCTTCGGTCCTCGACATGCTGATAGGCACCATCCCAGGCTCCACCTGCGAGACCAGCGTCATCGCCATCGCGCTGGGCGCCATCTTGTTGCTGTTCACAGGCATCGCCTCCTGGCGCATCATGCTCAGCGTATTCCTCGGCGGTGCCGCCATGGGAATTCTCTTCAATGCCATCGGTGCCAACACCTATATGGAACTGCCTTTCTACTACCACTTCTTGCTAGGTGGTTTTGCCTTCGGCGCGGTCTTTATGGCTACCGACCCCGTCACTTCGGCACAGACCAACACCGGAAAATGGATTTACGGACTGCTGATAGGTGCCTTTGCAGTGATGCTTAGGGTATTGAATCCTGCCTACCCCGAAGGCATGATGCTCAGCATCCTCTTCATGAACTGCATGGCCCCGCTTATTGACCACTGCGTGGTGGCTAGGAATATCAAGACTAGAGAATCTAGATTATCCAGAGCATCTAGTAATTCCAGAAAGGAGGCCCAGCAATGAAAAAGACATTCTCTAATACCTATATTTTCATATACTCGGCAGCGTTAGTGGTTGTGGCTGCTTTGATTCTTACCGTTGTCAGCGTCAGCCTCAAGCCCCTGCAGACCAAGAACCAGCAGGCCGAGACCAAGCAGATGATCCTGAAGACCATCGGCGTCGAAGCCACACGCGACAACGCCGCGGAGCTCTACGCCAAGCATATCACCGAGGCCGACGGCTACTACACCTTCGACGGCGGTATCGTCCTGCCGCTCAAAGGCACAGGCCTCTGGGGACCCATCTGGGGCTATCTGGCACTCGACAGCACCAGCACCGTCGTGGGCGCCGTCTTCGACCACAAGGGTGAGACCCCCGGCCTCGGCGGTGAGATTGCCACCGACAAGTTCGCCGCGCGCTTCATCGGCAAGCGTATGGACACCCAAGCCATACATCTGTCCAAGAACGCTGACCACAGCAACCCCTACGAGGTGGATGCCATCAGCGGTGGCACCATGACCAGCAACGGCGTGACCGCCATGCTGGCCAAAGCCTATGACGACTACAGCAATCTTAGAAAGGAGGCTACCGAATGAAGAACTTTGACCTTATCAAACTCCCCTTCAGCAAGAACAACCCCATCACCGTCCAAGTGCTGGGCGTATGCTCTTGCCTGGCAGTGACGGCACAACTGAAACCCGCCGTGGTGATGGCTTTGTCAGTGACTGTCGTGGTAATGCTGGCCAACCTCATCATCTCACTCATGCGCAACACCATCCCACCCCGCATACGCATCATAGTGCAGCTCGTCGTCGTCTCCACCCTCGTGGTGCTTGTCGACCAAGTGCTGAAAGCCTACGTCTACGACGTCAGCAAGCAACTCTCCGTCTTCGTGGGCCTCATCATCACCAACTGCATCGTCATGGGGCGACTTGAAGCTTTCGCCATGACCAACAAGCCATGGCCCAGTCTCCTCGACGGTCTCGGCAACGGACTCGGCTACAGCGTCATCCTCATCGCTCTCGGATTTATCCGCGAACTCTTTGGCAGCGGCACCCTCTGGGGCTACCCCGTCATGGAGAAGCTCGGCCTCTACGGCATCGGCTACGAGAACAACGGCCTGATGATCATGCCCCCCATGGCCCTTCGGCCTCATCATCTGGTGGCACCGCAGCCGCAACAAAGACCTTCAAGAAAGTTAACCTATGGAGTACATCAACATCTTTGTCAAGTCTGTCTTTGTCGACAACATGATCTTCGCCTTCTTCCTCGGCATGTGCTCCTACCTTGCCGTGAGCAAGACGGTGAAGACCTCGGCGGGCTTGGGCATAGCGGTCACCTTCGTGCTGCTTATCACCGTGCCCATCAACTACCTGCTCAACAAATTCTTCCTCGCCCCCGGAGCGCTGGCATGGATCTCGCCCTCGCTGGCCGAAGTGGACCTCAGCTTCCTGAGCCTCATCATGTTCATCGCCGTCATCGCTGCCATTGTCCAAATGGTCGAGATGATTATCGAGAAGTTCTCTCCTACCCTATACAACTCGCTGGGCATCTTCCTGCCCCTCATCGCCGTGAACTGTGCCGTCCTTTCGGGATCTCTTTTCATGCAGGAACGAGGCTACGCCAACCTCGGTGAGGTGACTGTTTTCGCCCTCGGTAGCGGCATCGGCTGGTTCCTGGCCATCGTGGCCATCGCCGCCATCCGTGAGAAACTGCGCTACAGCCACATCCCCCCCGCCCTTCGTGGCGTAGGAATCACTTTCATCATCACTGGTCTTATGGGACTCGCCTTCATGTCATTTATGGGATTTAAACTTTGAAGTAAGAACCAAGAAATTCAATGAGCACAACTATAATATCCGCGATTGTCATCATCCTAGTCGTCATCCTCCTACTGGTGGCGTTGCTGTTGGTGCTGCGCGCCAAACTCATTCCGAAAGGGAATGTAACCATCACCATTAATGACGACCGCCAGCTGAATGTTTCCACGGGTGGTACGCTCATCTCCACCCTCAGTGAACAAGGAGTTCATCTTCCCTCGGCATGTGGAGGGAAAGGGTCATGCGGACAATGCAAATGTCGCGTCGTAAAGGGCGGTGGCAGTATTCTCCCCACCGAAGTGCCCCATTTCTCCCGCAAACAAACACAAGAAGGCTGGCGGCTCGGCTGTCAGGTAAAAGTCAAAGAAGACCTCTCCTTACGGCTCCCCGAAAGCATCCTCAATGTCAAAGAATACGAATGCACCGTCATCTCCAACCGCAACGTCGCCACCTTCATCAAGGAGTTCAAGGTGCAGTTGCCCGCCGGCGAACACATGGACTTCGTGCCCGGCAGTTACGCCCAGATCAAGATACCCACCTTCCGCATCAACTACAGCGATTTCGATAAGAACCTCATCGGCGACGAGTACCTGCCAGCCTGGGAGAAGTTCAAGATGTTCGACCTCGTCTGCGTCAACACCGAACCCACCGTCCGCGCCTACTCCATGGCCAACTACCCGGCAGAAGGCGATGTCTTCATGCTCACCGTCCGCATTGCCACCCCTCCATTCAAGCCCGATCGAAGTGGCTTCATGGCCGTCAACCCCGGCATAGCCTCCTCCTATATCTTCTCTCTAAAGCCTGGTGACAAGGTCATCATGAGTGGCCCTTACGGTGAATTCCACGTCAAGGAGGACAGCAATGCCGAGATGATCTGGGTAGGCGGTGGTGCCGGCATGGCCCCTCTACGCGCACAGATTATGCACCTGACGCGCACCCTGCACACCACAGACCGTCCCATGCATTATTTTTATGGTGCAAGAGGCCTTAACGAGGTCTTTTACCTGCAGGACTTCCTCCAACTGGAGAAAGACTTCCCAAATTTCCATTTCCACCTCGCCCTCGACCGTCCCGATCCCACTGCTGACGCAGCCGGCGTCCCTTACACGCCTGGTTTCGTTCATAACGTCATGCACGAAACATACCTCAAGAACCATCCTGCCCCCGAAGACATCGAATACTACATGTGCGGCCCCGGTCCCATGAGCAAAGCCGTTGTCAATCTCCTCGACAGCCTCGGTGTCCCACCAGAAAACATCCTCTTCGACGACTTCGGTGGATGACTCTCCAAAGGCTGAAACAACTATGCTATGAAAAAAATTTTATTTGTCTGTCATGGTAATATCTGCCGCAGTGTGACAGCCGAATTCGTGATGCGACACATGGCTGAGGAGTCTGGCATAGGGCACCTGCTGGAAGTTGATTCTGCCGCCACAAGCCGTGAGGAAATTGGCAACCCCATATATCCAATGGCATTGCGCACCCTTGAGGCGCACGGCATCCGCAACGCACGGCATGTAGCGCGTCAAGTAACTAGCAGAGACTATACCTACTACGACATGCTCGTACTTATGGATGAGGAAAACCTGTATGGAATACGCCGCATTATTCCCCATGACCCTGAAGGGAAGATATCATTGCTATTGGATCATACTGACCCACAGGATTCCGCTCACCACGGACGAGACGTGGCCGACCCCTGGTACACCCGCAACTTTGATGCCGCCTGGGAAGACATTACTGTCGGCTGCCGTGCACTACTGAAAGAACTATTCGGATAACCTTATATTTCGACAATATCCTGAGTCCGTAGGCACTACTGACACCGGGTAATATGTCAAAAATATTTCATATCTTTGCATTATCAAACAAATTACAGAACTGACAACATAGTACTAGAAAACATGAACTTACCAAAAATCCATTCTATCTCGAAGAAGATTCTCGTGGCATTGGTGGGCAGTTTCCTGCTTGTCTTCCTCCTGTTCCATGCCGTTGCTAATCTCTTTATCCTGCGCCATGACGGCGGCGCATGGTATTCGGACTTCTGCCACTTTATGGGCAGCAATTGGATTGTCAAAGCTTTCGAGGTTGTACTGCTGGGCTGCATACTGCTACACATCGCACTCACCTTATGGCTAGCACTGACCAACCGGCTGGCACGTCCCGTCCGATACCATCATCCACAAAGGTCAAAGACTCATTCAACATCTAAACTGATGGTATGGACTGGCATCCTCATCTTCGCATGCCTCATACTCCACTTCTCCGACTTTTATTTCGTGAAGCTTGGTTTCGTAAAAGGACAGTATATGGTAAAGACAGAGAAGTTGCAAAGTGAAGAGTTGAACGCCTTTGCGCAGGCCGCCCTACAGTACGGAATGAGTCCTGAAGACTTCCTTGCCGCCAACGAACAGCAGTTGGAGATGTATGCCGACCAAATATCCCCCGAACAGCGGGCTGAGATTGACAATCAAATGGACAAATTCCGCGCCATGGTACCCGTGGCCAACATACTGTCCAAAGCGCAGTCTGACGGCCACTTTTCTTCCGACGGGAAATGGATCAAATCTATCACCTACGAGGAGAAAGAAGCCCTTAAGGCGGCCCTCCCCGAGGCTGATCCCGAGCCCGACTTCTACTACATGGCCCGCGAGAAGTTCAGTATCCTACACATCGTCATCGGCTACCTTGTGTTCTTCGTCGTGGTCTTCTTCCACCTGCGCCACGCCTGCGCCTCGGCCTTCCAGACTCTGGGCCTGAACAACTACAAGTACAACAACATCATCGAACTCCTTGGCAAAATCTACACCTGGCTGGTCTGCCTGATGTTCGCCGCGGTGCCAGTGCTGGTATATTTAGGTATGTAACAACAATCAAGCCATGAAACGCCTCAACACAAAACAAAAACAACATCACCATTCCGGCGTGGTGATTGTTGTTGCTATAATTTGTATAACATTGTGTTCCTGTAAAAAGTACTGGTGCAAGAGAATAGACGGAAATTATATAATCGACGAATATGTCGTATATAAGTTCTCCGAAGGAGAGGATTATTCACGCTATTTTCTTATCTCAGATGATTTTAAACTACAACCAAGTGTAAAACCAGGCATCAACCGACCGATACCACTGCATAATGGATATTATTTGTCCCCCCCCCCGACTGACAGAGGCCCATGGTCTATAACTTATCTTAATTTCACTTATGACGAGTTAGAGTCTGGTCTTGTGCCAGATGATTGGAATCATCATTGGGAAGAATATGTCCTGGTTGATTGTCCATATAAGGAATACTATTCTGTAGGTTTCCCCAACTGCGGAGATGAGTTAGAAGTGGAATTAGAGAATTTGCCGGGGTATTGTACTCAATGTCATAACACATATAATGTTGACACAGTGTGGTTGAATAATGCCATTGATAATGGCGTGTTTTTTCACTTAGAATCTGTGACAAGGAAAATATAAATTCTTGCCTTTATGAGAAGAAATATAATTGCACTATTACTACTTCTCCTTAGAAACAGTTACAGACTCCATTATTAGTGTCAACGTATATAATGCAATGGGACAACATGTTTATACTGACGACAATATTATTTCACATAAGTATTCATTAAATTTGATGACATATCCAAAGGGGAATTATATTATTGTCGTTCGAAGCAAGAAACAATTATATTCTGAAAAGATAATTATAAAATAGAGATTATGGTTTTAGACTCCAAAATACCCGAAGGACCGCTCAGTCAGAAATGGACCAACTACAAAGCCTCGCAGAAGTTGGTAAACCCTGCCAACAAACGCAAGATGAATATTATCGTCGTCGGTACAGGTTTGGCCGGTGCCGCTGCCGCCGCCTCACTCGGCGCACTGGGCTTCCTGGTTGACATCTTCTGCATCCAGGACTCGCCGCGCCGTGCCCACTCCATCGCCGCACAGGGAGGCATCAATGCCGCCAAAAACTACCAGAACGACGGCGACAGCGTGGAGCGTCTTTTCCGCGACACTATCAAGGGCGGGGACTACCGTGCCCGCGAGGCCAACGTCTATCGTCTTGCCGAGGTCAGCGGCGACATCATCGACCAGTGCGTGGCACAGGGTGTTCCTTTCGCCCGCGACTATGGTGGCTTGTTGGACAACCGCTCCTTCGGTGGTGCCCAAGTGAGCCGCACCTTCTACGCCCGCGGTCAAACGGGGCAGCAACTCCTCCTTGGTGCCTACGGAGCCCTGAGCCGCGAAATTGCCCGCGGCACGGTGCGCCTGCATGAGCGCCGGGAAATGATGGAACTGGTGACAGTCGACGGTCGCGCCCGCGGCATCATCGTCCGCAACCTCGTCACCGGCGACCTCGAGCGCTATGCCGCCCATGCCGTGGTACTCTGCACCGGTGGCTATGGAAACATCTACTATCTCTCCACCAATGCCATGAACAGCAACGGCAGCGCGACCTGGATTTGCCATCGCAAGGGTGCCGCTTTCGCCAACCCCTGCTACGTCCAGATCCACCCCACCTGCATCCCCGTACACGGCGACTACCAAAGCAAGCTCACCCTCATGAGCGAGAGCCTCCGCAACGACGGCCGCATCTGGGTACCAAAGAAAAAGGAAGATGCTGAAGCCATTCGAAAAGGCGAGAAAAGACCCATTGATATCCCTGAGGAGGAGCGCGACTACTATCTAGAACGCCGTTATCCAGCCTTCGGCAACCTTGTGCCCCGCGACGTAGCCAGCCGTGCCGCGAAAGAACGCTGCGATGCAGGTTTCGGTGTAGGTCCCACGGGCCTAGCCGTATACCTTGACTTCGCTGATGCCATCCAACGGCTAGGCAGAGACGTTGTTGAGCAGAAGTATGGGAACCTATTCCAGATGTACCAGAAAATCACTGACCAAGATCCCTATCAAGTGCCGATGATGATATACCCTGCCGTACACTACACCATGGGCGGCCTATGGGTTGACTATGAACTACAAACAACCATTCCCGGACTCTTCGCTGCAGGCGAGTGCAACTTTAGTGACCACGGTGCCAACAGACTCGGAGCCTCTGCTTTGATGCAAGGCTTGGCCGATGGATACTTTGTCCTCCCCTACACACTCCAAAACTATCTAGCCGACCAAATCTACGAGGGCAAAATCTCCGATCGCCTACCAGAATTCGACGAAGCCGAACAAGCTGTACGTGAACGATTGGAGAAGTTGTTGGCTATTCGGAAGAACGGATGCCCGGACAAGTCTACTCACAGTATCGACCACTACCACAAGGCACTAGGCCGCATCATGTGGGAGTATGTCGGCATGGCCCGCAACACCGAAAGCCTTGCCAAGGCCCACCAATTGATATGTGACCTCGAAAAAGAGTTCTGGCAAGATGCCTACATCCCCGGAACAGCCGCCGAGATGAACCCCGAACTGGAAAAAGCCTGTCGACTGGAAGACTATTTCGAACTGGCTCAACTTATCATTACCGATGCTATGCACCGCGAAGAATCGTGTGGTGGACATTTCCGTACCGAACACCAGACAGAGGATGGTGAGACCCGGCGCGACGACGACAAATTCATGTATGTCGCCGCTTGGGAGTACCAAGGTCATGGCCTACCTGAAACCATGGAGAAAGAACCACTCGAATATGAGCATATTCAGATTGCCAAACGCAACTACAAGTAATCGCACTCACCAAACACCAATTACTATTCACCGACCATGAACTTTATATTACATATCTGGCGTCAAGAAAACGCCCGCGCAAAAGGTCACTTTGAGACCTACAAAGTCGATGACATCAGTCCGGATTGCTCTTTCCTCGAGATGCTCGACATTCTTAATGAGCAACTAATAAACGATAAAATTGCCCATCCTGTATGTTTTGACAACGATTGTCGTGAGGGTATCTGCGGCATGTGCGGGCTCTATATAAACGGTCGTCCACACGGTAACGATGACGGCGTGACCACTTGCCAACTCCACATGCGCAAATTCCACGACGGAGACGAAATCTGGATAGAACCATGGCGAGCAAAACCCTTCCCCGTTATCCGCGACCTTATTGTTGACCGCACGGCCCTCGACAAAATCATCCAAGCCGGAGGATATATCAGTACCACCACTGGCGGTGTCCCTGATGCCAACACCATTCCCATTCCAAAACACATCGCCGACCAAGCAATGGATGCTGCTGCCTGCATTGGCTGCGGAGCCTGTGTGGCAGCCTGCAAGAATGCCAGCGCCATGCTCTTCGTAGGCGCAAAGGTAAGCCACCTCAACCTACTTCCCCAAGGGCGTCCAGAAGCCCTCGACCGTACCAGAAAAATGATTATCAAAATGGATGAATTGGGATTTGGCGGATGCACCAACACCTACGCCTGCGAGGCCGAATGCCCCAAACAAATCAAACGGCAGAACATTGCCCGCCTCAATCGCAGTTGGATTGCCCAAGCCTTGGCTGAGACTGGTGAAAGTATATAACCTTCAAGAGAACTCATGTAACCAATGTTCGAGACGCTGGTTTTCTCTGACTTGAGCCGATGCTCCCCAAACGAGATACAAAAGCTATTGCCAAATGTATCCTCACAAAGAAGAGAACAAGCTCTGCGATTCAAACATTTGTTTGGGCAATACACCTGCCTCAAAAGCTATGAAATTTTATCTCATCTAATCTCAAAACATTTCAATATCCCCATAGGAACCGAACTGGTATTCAATACCAATGAACACGGAAAGCCCTCCCTGCGGGACTTCCCCAATATACACTTCAATATCAGTCATTGTCCTAACGCCATTGCAGTTATCATAGGAGACCATCCTGTTGGAATTGACGTGGAGCGTTTCATCGCGCCCAAGCCCTCTCTGCTACGATACACCATGAACGATGTAGAAGTACGCCAAGTTGAACAAGCCCATTACCCAGAACGCGCCTTTGCCCGATTATGGACCCAGAAAGAAGCAGTTTTTAAACTCCTAGGTACTGGCATACGTGACAATTTACGTACTCTGCTCCCTGATACCCCAAAGAACATCCAAGTAAAAACCACACAGTATCCTGCACGGAAATTTGCTCTCAGTATAGCCTACCCTAAACAAGTGGTGGAAGTTGTTGCCGCCATTATTCGGCGAGGGAACACGCTGTTGGCCACCCAACGAGGATACGGTCCCTGGCAGGGCTGGTGGGAATTCCCTGGGGGAAAAAGGGAGCCGGGAGAACGGCTGGAGGATGCACTGCACCGAGAACTGACAGAAGAGTTGGACACACATGTTCACATAGAAAGGCAACTGTCCACGCTCCAATACGACTATGACGAGTTCCATCTGACGATGCATTGTTTTCTCTGTACGATGACCGATGTTAACTATACATTACGAGAACATTTGTCAGCACGATGGCTTCCTGCGGAGAAACTTGAGAGTGTTCGATGGCTTCCTGCGGACATACTCCTCATCCCTCAACTCCGGGAGATACTCTCCACATAGAATAATCTGTATAATCACTAATAATTTCGTACCTTTGCAATCTCGAACCACCTCGTCGCCAATGAACCCAATCATTATTCTACAAGAAACATAATACCTTACCACCATGAATATCCACCTTGTTCAGCACAACATCGCCACAAACAATCCTGAAGAGAACCTGAAATGGATTCTGGAAGAGCTCGATACCCCCAAAAGCAAAGAAGCCTTGCTTACTGTTTTCCCTGCATGTACATTGTGCGGATCGCCACTTTATGGGTCGGTAGCCTACACAGACATACAAAAACGGGCCCAAGCCGTCTTGCAAGACCTTATTCAACGGTCGGAACACCGGGCATTTCTCATCGGTATGCCGTTACAAATTCAAGACAAGGGACTGTGCAACGCTATCGTATTCGTGCAAAATTGCGCCATCCGCGGAATAATCACAAAGAAATACCTTGCCCCCGACGAACAGAAATATTTTGTCCGTGGCGAAGGGGTGCAAATCATCCAATATCAAGAACAGTCCATTGCCATCGGGTTTTATGAAGACTTAAAAGAACTCGCGAAATCGCATACAGAACAGCCCGACATGGTAATATGCTGTGGATGCAACGTGTTTGACTATAACAAACCTTACCGAATCCGTTACCGCATGCACAAGATTGTGGAGAACCTTAACGCATCTTTGGTCTTTGTCAACCGCATCGGAGGAGAGGGATGTTTCCTGTATGCAGGCGGTTCCATGGCGCTCAATGCGGCAGGCAACGTATTATGCCAATTTCCTTATTTCGAAGCCCATTCTGAAAGCGTCGACATGCAACTGATAGAAGAATGTGCCGACGAGAAACCCGAAGCAGTGGAGCTAGTATACAAAGCACTCCTTATGGGAATCCGTGAATATTTCGAGAAGAACCACATCCAACGAGCGGTACTAGGCCTATCAGGTGGCATAGATTCCGCCTTGGTATGTGCCTTGGCCTCAGCAGCCATTGGACCAGAGAACATACATGGCATTCTCATGCCGTCTCAATATTCCACCGACCATTCTGTAAAAGACGCTGTCGCCCTAGCCGAGAATCTTGGCGTGAAATACGACATAATTCCCATAAAACCCCTTTTCGACACCCTACGGGAATGCACCAAACCACTCTTTGGAGACCGACCAGAAGATGTCACCGAGGAAAACATGCAGGCCCGTATTCGTGGTACCATCGTAATGAGCTATGCAAACAAATTCGGCGCGATGGCGCTCAACACCACTAACAAATCGGAAGCCGCCATGGGGTACGGAACGCTATACGGAGACAGCTGCGGAGGAATCAGTGTAATCGGAGATCTGTATAAGACCGAAGTATATGAATTGGCCGAATATATTAACCGAGACCAGGAAATCATTCCTCTCAACACCATCAATAAAGCCCCATCGGCCGAATTACGCCCTGGTCAGAAAGACAGCGACTCTCTACCCGACTACGCCATATTGGACGCCATCCTCAACCTGCATATCGAGGAGCAACTTTGCCAAGATGAGATTGTGGAAGAGGGCTACGATGCCGAACTTGTGGCCAACGTGCTGCGCAAGGTCCGTATCAACGAATGGAAACGGCTTCAATTCGCACCCGCGCTGAAAGTATCACCCATGACTTTCGGACTTGACAGGCGTGTACCCATCAGCTAACGTCCGTAGCACCACACAAAAAAGTATGTGTGTCTGACATAAATGAAAATCCGTCATACGTATTACGCATGACGGATTTTTATTACTTGGAGACGAATCGACTTTTAAGTCTCACATTCTGTATACTCAATGTTATTCCTCATCAAGCACTTCGATGAGTTTTCCATTCGTCTCAAAACTAGCCATCTTGACATCACACTCTTTCTTGAAAAACAAGAATCCTTTTTTCCTGTATATCCGAGCCATATAAGTTGATTTCCCTTTGGTATTGCATATATAAATACAATCTATTTTGTGACGGGGATACTGGTGGGCAACCGAGTCCTTGATGGCATGGGGGTAATACTTTGCATCGACATAATAACGGGTTTCTGTTCCCTTTGGCCCAAAACGTAACGCTTGACGGTCAGCATCACTATTAATAAATGTAGCTGTGAAATAGACCGAATCTGCCGTCATTGTCCATACAACATCCTGTGCTTCTTTGACCTGATTATGGAAATCCTTCACATATCGGGCAGGGACATCCGTCTCTTTCACGGATTTCTCTTTCTGTGCATACAACCCCATCGGTGCCAACACCGCAACGGCCATAAGAATGATTATTTTTTTCATATCCAATACATTATATTGTTAATATTTCCAAATATCAATTTACAAAGATACTAAAAATAATTGACATACAAGTGACGCTCCCAAATATTTTTATTCACCGGCGGAGAAATGACAATAGGATGGTTTCGACATCATCCGAACAAACGATTCTCCAACTGCTGCATAACCTGCCGACCATCATGAACAACCTGCATGCTCCAATATAGTTTCAGCGTCAGTTGATCCTCCTCACTTAACTGCCAATGAATAGCTGGGTCGGCACGCATCTTTTCCGTAAGGCAAAACAGCGAAAGGGCGGCACATACCGAGATATTGAAACTCTCAGTAAACCCATACATGGGTATTTTCACATAAGCATCGGCATATTCCACTGCTTCTTGTGTCAACCCTGTAAGCTCTGTTCCGAATACCAAGGCCGTTGGCCTAGTAATGTCAAGGTCCGTAATCATCGTGTCGTTTTCGTGCGGAAGTGTCGCGACAATCCGATAGCCTTTGGCACGCAAGTCGTCATATGCCTGACGGATGTTCGGATGCTTATAATAATCCACCCATTTGTCAGAGCCCATCGAAACATCGCTGTTGGGGGAATACTTGTTACGGGTCTCAACAACATGCACATCCTGCACACCAAAACAATCACAGCTCCGCAACACCGCACTGGCATTGTGCGACTGGAAAACATCCTCCAAAACCACAGAGATATGTCGTGTCCGGTTTTTCACCAAACGGTCAAATAGTTGGCGCTTGTTTTCGCTATACAGTTCAGATATGGCGTTATATAACCGCTCTTTCTCCTCAATAGTATACTGGGAGAAAAGATTGCAGTTAGAGTCTTTTATTTCAGGCATCGTATAATGTGTTACTGTTTTTCCTGTCTGTCGGCCTTCTGGAGTTCCCTCAGCCGTGCATATTTCATCATCGTGTAGAATGCCGCCATCCGGCATACCAAATACCCGGCATGGCCATCGCGAAATCCGCCTTTGAATACATAGTTCCGCAAAAATGTCCACATAGGCTTGTACCGCACAGCATCGAAACCGACCCTCTTGCCTTGACGGAATGCCTTATCGGCAGCCAGTGAAGCATAGCGGATTTGCCGTAAAGCATGTTCCTGTACACTGCTGTATGTATAATGCAACAAATCGCCTTTCAGATGCACCTTGCGAACAGGGCGGGAATAACGTAACTCCTCATGGACCTCTCCGTCCCAAGAAGCTATATCTTTATACCAAAGACGGACCTTCTCATCGGGATACCATCCACTATGATATATCCATGTACCACAATAATTATTAAGGCGATTCATACCATAAACCACATCCTCAGAGAGTCCCTCGGTCTTTAATTGCCCCAGCGTCTCGCGTAAAGAATCAGACAGAGCCTCATCGGCATCAATGCTTAAAATCCACGAATAATTGGCAAGGCCATTGGCAAGATTCTTCTGGGCATCATATCCATCCCACGGATGCTCAATAAACCGTGCGCCATACTGGCGACAGATCTCACCGGTCGCATCCGTCGAGCCCGAATCCACAACTACCACCTCGTCGGCAACTCCTTGAAGGGATTGTAGGCAACGTCCAATATTACGTTCTTCATCCTGCGTAATGATGACTGCAGAGATTTTTTCCATCTTTTTTGAAATAAAATGCAAAGATACATATTTTTTTTGTACTTTTGCATTTTCAAACAAGAATTGAAAACCGACCCTATTCGCTTGACCCGACAGACAGAACCATAAACACTCCCCGTCGGGAAAGCAGAAAGAGAAAAAACTGAAACACCATGATTATTGGTTTCGACGCAAAAAGAGCATTTCAAAACAACACGGGATTGGGAAACTACAGCCGCATGCTGATTTGTGGACTGGCTCAAGAGCATAAAGACATCCATGCGTTTCTATATGCCCCAAGCATGTCAGGGTACTACCGAACCTATTTCACCAGCTATGCCAATATCTCAACGCACCAACCGTCTGGATTCGACCGGCACCTACCCGGATTGTGGCGTCGCTTCGGAATATCGATGCATTTAACCAGCGACAAAGTGCAGTTGTACCATGGTCTCAGTCATGAACTTCCTCACGGAATTCCTCGCAACATCAAGAAAGTCGTAACCGTACACGACCTTATTGTATGGCGTTATCCGCAATACTACAAGGCCTTGGACCGCAAGATACACCGCATAAAACAGAAGCACTCCTGCAAGATTGCCGATGTGGTAATTGCCATCAGCGAACAAACCAAACGCGATCTTATTGAGTTCCTTCATGTACCCGAGGAGAAAATCCGTGTCATATATCAATCCTGCGATCAAATCTTCTGGCAGCAAGTTACCGAAGAAGAAAAACTCGACATCAGGCAGCTATACCATCTACCCGAGAAATATTTCATCAGCGTGGGAACAATCGAAGAACGCAAGAACCAAATAGCCTCTGTGCGTGCCCTTGCAGAACTCCCCCAAGACTATCATCTCGTCATTGTCGGCCGCCCCCACACCAAATATTACTATGACCTTCTTAAAGAGATAAAACTACTCAACCTCAACAATCGGGTACACATCATCAGCAAGGCTGATTTCGAAGACTTTCCTGGGTTATATGCCAATGCCATTGCCTCGGTTTATGTATCCCACTTTGAAGGATTCGGAATACCTATTCTAGAATCCATGTGCTGTGATACCCCCGTTATCACATCCAATGCATCCTCAATGCCGGAAGCTGGTGGTGATGCTGTACTCTATGCCTGTCCCGAGGACTCGCACAACATTGCCCAACAGATGCAACGGATTATTGATGACAACAACCTACGTCAGGAACTTATCGAGAAAGGTCGCCAACAACGGGAAAAATTCTCACAAAAAACTATCATCGACCAATTTTACGACCTATACAAATCACTTATTCCCTCAATAAACGAAGAAGATTAACCCAAATAAAACAATTATATTATGGAAACGATTCAAGAATACACCTCTGCCCCACAGCATGAATCCAAACTGACCAAAGCTATTTTATGCACCGTATTTTTTGGCTATTTTGGCATTCCGGCCATCATATTCTCCGCATGGTCAAACTCCTGCGCTGAACAGGGTGACCTCGAACGTGCCGCCAAGCTCAACAACACTGCCCGAAAATGGATTAATGTCAGCCTATGGACTGGTATTGCCACATACATACTGCTGATATTGTATTTCATCTTTATCTTCGCCATCACATTCGCCGCCATTGAAGGACTATATTAAACACATCATTTGTGTTTTAGCATAACGAGAAAGCGGCTCCAGGGATTCCCTGAAGCCGCTTTCTTATTGTTACAAGTATGTTATACTATTCTGAGGTATCTGCCTTTACCTCCTCTTCGTCTTTCTTCCGCTCATCATCACCATAGCCGTATCCATAACCGTAACCATATCCATAACCGTAACCATATCCATAGCCATAACCGTATCCATAGCCATAACCGTATCCATAACGCTTATGGCTAAGCGTCATCTGCTTTTCATACTTGACGGAATTAAGCACAATAGCCATGTTATGGAAAATATGTTCATCATATAATCGCTGCAGGTCGCCGAGCATACGTTTATCAAACTGGCGAGACCTGATAACAAACAGCGTAATATCGGACATATCCTTAACCGTATTCACATCCACAATCACTGATGGTACACAATCGAGAATGATATAGTCGTATTGCTGGCGCATCATATCCATAAGCGATGTCATCCGTCCATTAGCCAAGAGCTCTGCGGGATTTGGCGGAATCCTGCCGGAAAGAATACAATCCACACCTTTCGCGACAATATCCTTTTTAATAAGAGTCTCAATATTGTCATATTTTCCGACTAAATATCCCGACAGACCCTGCTCCTTACGCGAGGCGACTAATTTAGTAAAAGAACCTTTACGTAAGTCTGTATCAATCACTAGCACTTTTTTCCCAACCATGGCCAGACTGGCTGCCAAATTTGTAGATATGAATGTTTTTCCAGACCCAGGAAGAAACGAAGTCGTCATCATGACCAATGCGCCCTGGTGTGTATTGTCAACCAGAAAGTCTATTTTTGACCGCAGCATACGGAACGCATCCGATATATCATCTTGGGAGTTTTCTGTCACCACAATAGCACGTTCATCCGATTTTGGCTTCACGGGAATTTCTAACAAAAAAGGCACGGTAACCTTATCCACTACATCGCTATAATACTTGACCCTTGTATCCAAAAGCTTTACCAAGACAAATATCGCCACTGGGATAAGCAATCCAATCAACAACCCCATCACTGTCATCTTGCCCGTATTGGGCGACACAGGGAATCGATTGACACGCGCCTCGTCAATCACCTTGGCACTTCCTTCCAGAGAAGGCTGTGTAATCATCAATTCCTCCCGTTTGGAAAGCATGTGCAGATAAAGTTCCTCCTGAATCTTCTGAATACGTTCCACATTATCCAGATACACCTGTTTCTGTGGCACCTGCTGCATCATACCCGTGGCTCTGACCGCAATATCTTGAGCGTCCAACACACGATCCGAAAGCACCTTGATATGAGAATTGAGCATCTTGACAATCGTTGCCTTAAGCGTTGCCTGGTCAGATATCAGATTCTTCACCATCGGGTTATTAGAGGATCTGTACTTGTCTCGCTTGATTACAGATGCATTATACTGATCAATCAAGCCCTTGATGTTCTCATTGCCCAAATCGGCACTCATCGGAACAATCTCATTGCCATCATTAACCTCCATCTGCTGCAAAAGATAACGAGACAGCGATAATTGATTCTTTAATTGCGTCACTTGTTCTGAAGACTCACGGCTTGCATTCAAATAGGCCTGGCCATACGCATTCACATCCAGTAATAAGTTTTCCCGTTTGAAAGAAGCCAATGCAGACTCTTGTGTACCCAAATCCGAATGAATCATAGCAATACGCTCATTGATATAATCATAGGTGTATGCAATGATACGTTTCTTGTCATTGACAGCATCTTCATTATATACCCGCACAACCTCATTGATTACATCCGATGCACGAATCGGTGATGGATCCCGCAATGCGATATTGACAATTGTACTGTAATCACTCTCTCGTTCAACACGAACTACCCCACGAAAATAGTCAGCAACACCATAAGGGTTGACTCGTGTCACATGGACTGAAACATTATAAAAACCCGGTTGATAGAACCATGTTGGTCTCACTGATATACGTCCTACGGGAAGTGTAATCGTATCCCCAAGATGTGCTTTTACCGGATCTATACCCTCCATCTCTATCACGACATGCGAAGTATCAACAGGCGTCACATTCATTGCGACATAAGCATCTTCCCCGAAATCAATAAAGTCCACCACTACTGGCGATTCTCCATATAAGTCTTTGGGTCGCTTGACCATCTTGGTTTTTGCAGAATAAGAGACATTCAAGTTGAGATTTCTAACCACCTTCAACATTGTTGACTTCGAAGTCATTATCATCAACTCATTATTCAAGTTGCTCAAGTCATAGTACGCACTCCTCATACGGAAAAAACCCGAGGGTACATCGCGCAACGGGTTGGATGTGTTGGCATCATTACTCTTAATAATAATCTTTGCGCTACTCTCATAAAGCCGAACCTGCCGACGAGCATAGAAATTCCCTATCACGGCGCCTATTGTAGCGAACAATATCAACCAATGCAGATTATGAAGAATCAAGAAAAGTATATCCTTGATGTGTATTTTAGGTTTTCCTTCCTGCTCAAGGAATGAAAGGTCCGGATTATTTTGACTGTTAGTCATATTGAGATTGGGAATTTATTTATTCAAACTGGTATATAAAAGAACCGTTAAAACCGTTGAAATTGCAGAAACCGCTACTGAAACCCACGACAACCAATAAGAAACTTCCGACCGAGTTGTCCCCGCATTACTCGACTGAGTAATAATAAAATCATTCTGCTGTAACATAAAAAACGGGTCATTGAACACTTCTGACGAACGCGGATCCAGGTAGCGGGTGACCATTTTCCCATTCACCTCACGCATCACAGCAACCCGATCCCGTCTCGTATACAAATTCAAATCGCCGCTCAACGCCAATGCTTCCAAAAAAGTGCACCGTTCATTATTGATAGTAATGGCCTTACCCCCACCAGAGCCCAAAAAGAATATTTTAAAATTATTGAATCTGACCCGTACGAAGGGTTCATCCATATAGTTACCACGCGCAAGCAAATACATTATTGTATCCTGTAGCTGCAAACGGGTAAGGCCGGCAACGTGTAAACTGCCCAACACAGGTAACTGTATATTACCATTTACATCCACCAGATACCCTCTCCGTTCAGAACGAATATTGTCCTGATAACCAATATTAAATGGTTTTGCCAATTCCTGATCATAACAGGATATATATATATCCAGTTCGTCATACGAACTAATCTTCGCCTCAAACTTATCCTCTAACTCTATCTGCGTCCCCTGAGTCATATCCTGAAGGTAATTAACCTTTTTAGGTGTCACACACGATACGCCCAACAATGTCGCCATTGTTGTGATAAAGAGAAGTCTATAATATTGTTTTTCTTTCATAACAGAGCATCTTACTAGTTACTATTATATTTATTAACGTTATATTCTATTGATTATTGTCCCTTCCGGAAAATTCAGGTTCAGTAGTCTTACGGCCAAGATACTTCTTGACCTGGTTCTTTGCATTCTGCATAACCAACTCTTTAAACCAACCCCACTTGGTAGAGTTCCACCGCTGCGGATGAGTAGTGATTAGAAGCCGGCTGACTTCTCTTGGAGAACTCGCCTTATCCGAATACAAAAAATCAATAATATCATCTGTATGATGGAATCTCAGCCCCTTTGACTCCCACTGTTCCTGCCAGCCTTCTATTTTATCACGCACACTCATTCGCCAACCGTCCCAGCATCGACCTGTATCTGTCAAATACACAGTGCGACTCCAGTCCGTATCAAAATATGGTTCATAATCTATCCCTAGTTCTTTATAATCATATTTCTTCCATATATCACGACTATCATGAACGCTTCGTGGACTCCCATGCATACAGATGGTTTTCACTTGATGACCCAGCAATTGATTCAAACGATCATAATGTGTGCAAAAATCCTTATACGCCAAATCCATGTCTCCCTTGCATGTTGTCAACGACTCATAGTGATACCCAATTTCATGCCCCAACACCGCTATTTCACGGATAGTTCCCTCTTCCCAGCTTCCCGAGACCGCTCGGAAATAATATATGGCATTCATCCCTCTCTCCGATTCAATTCGTGCAGTCACGAGTGAGTTCTGCGGACGAGCGTCCACATCATGCCTCAATAGTACTTGACGCTTTAACGTATCACTGAAACGCAATACAGAATCGTATCCAGCTTCGTTTAACGCTTGTAGCAATTGCTTGTATTTATCTATCGTAAAGTCCATATTACATACCATTTCCACGACCGCCCCCCCAATTTTCAATATAATCCGCGAAGAAATCCGTGGGATCAATCAATTCATTAAGCATACGTTGGCGTTTCCCATGCCATAGGTCATGCAATTCGGTAGGATCTAGTGCGAGTAAATGCTCAATGTGGTCATACATTGACCGAAAAGATTCAGGCATATATGCATAACATAAATCAAAACGATGTTCTAACATATTAGGCACCGCCAGTCTACCCGCAAATGTATTGCATTTAAGTGCAGGGGTCCCAAGTACAGCCGCTTCCGAAGTCATTGTCTGACTATCTCCTAAAAAGAGAGAACAGTAATACATGAGTGAATGAATATCCTCTGGTGGAACTGACAAACGATACGATTCAAACTCGGGTTCTATCGTACGCTCCGATGTAATGATTACGCGGCCATGGGATTTCAGCAAATTCACCAAATCTCTTTTTTGTGCCAATTCCAATCCATGCTGGCCTTTGTCATGATGCCCCTTGAGCGCCACAAAACGCATGATAAAAAAACGCTCACCCATTCGTATCCCAGCTCGTTGCAATACCGACGGATCGGGTCTAAAACGATTGGGATGTAAGTAAGCCAGCTCATGAGTACCGGCATAGTAAACGGCATGTTTCGTTTTCCGACGAATACATTCTGGTGTAAGTACCACATCAGAGAAAGGATGCCCATATTTTGTCATTAGCGGCTCTGCGGCATCGTCGTCATCATCGAACATGAAGGATATCATAGGGGTTAGTTTTGACACATGGCCCAGTACCAATCCGCTGCTGAGCCCCATGTCAATATGACTACGACGTACATACCGTAACAACCGGAAATCTTGATTTGCAACTGTATGTGCCTTCCCCCATAGTGAATCTTTTTTCCCACCCAAATCAACCCAAGGTGTCATGCCATAATGCTCCATTAGATGCTTGGCTACAGGTATGTCTCGTACAGAATAATGGAGCGCATGGCCTCGCCGCTTCAGTTCTTCTGACACACCGTGGAACAAATGCACATGTCCAGGATGTCCAATGTCAATCAATATATTCATCAGCTGTGCTTAAACAGATTACGCATATTTCCGTATAAGTGCTTCATCCAATTCCGAAATGTGAAAAGAAACGTATACGGAGTGAAAATCAATACGGGTAAATAGGCATAAGTTGTGCCGAATTTCTTTTTGTAATGTGCAACTCCTGTAAAAATCAAATCTCCGGCCCCTCTCTCGTGCAGCAAACGCATTCCTTCCCATACCATCAATTCATTGGGACAGTATTTCATATACTGACGGAAACTGGCACCCGTGAAATATGTACTGGCATTCTTTCCTGGACAAAAGATGGCCGTAGACATGCACTGCTCTGCACCATTTTCGTCCTTACCTAGAACTTTTAGCATTAATATTCTGTCGGGGAACAAGGCCTGACACAATGTTAGCAAATGTTCTTTTCTCTGATAAAACATTGGGGACATACCTTTGCGGTTGAACACATCTTCAATCTGCCGACGATGCATGTCAACGAAATCAGGGATATCCTCAACACAATCTATTACTTCTACCCTCAAACCCTCTTTTCGAGCCTTGTTGATTGGATACTTACAGGACTTATAGCTCAAATTGTTCCAAAGGGCATCTTCTGTTTGCCTTGGATCAACAAAGAAAGTTGAGCGGACAGAAAACCGAGGTTCCTTGCCATCAAGAGCCGAATGAGTCCACTGAGAGGGTTCTATGTACTCATGATGGACTGTATGCATCTGCCAATCGCTCACTTGCATATACCCGATATGCAACTGACTACGCATCCACTGATATAAAGCCTTATAAATGTCCACCCGTTGTTCAGGGGATATATCCGCAAGCATACAAAGTCCTAGGCTATATGTACCTGAAGATACAGGAGGAGATTCAATAATGTTTACCCCTAACCACCGACGCCCCCCTATAAAGTACCCCGCGACGGAATCAGCCGTAATCTTCACCACCAGAAGATGTCGACCAAGACCTTTCAAATAGTCATACCATCCACGAGAGTGAAAACACGTACAATCCGCTGAAGATTCTATCAAACTCCAGTCATGAGCAGTGGGACTAATAATCTCAAATTGATAGTTCATACGATGTGACGTTTCTCAAGTATCTTAATTGCAGTTTTCCCCAAGGTGTATAATAATGGTTTCTTTACGTACAGATAACGCCCGTGCTCAACTAGTTTTCCACCAAAGAGAGCTTTGAAGTCGCGCACACCGTATGGCTCATCTGGTTTGCCTGCACCCATATAATCAAAACGTGGACAACCACTATTGGCAGCATATTGCAGGCCTGCATATGTGGCCAATTCTGACGGATATAAGTTCTTGTAAGACTCGTCCATGCCACATACATACCATTCGTAACCAACCTTGCCAAACAATTCCACATAGGCCATACCGCCTATCACATGTTCCTGATATTTAATTGCCAATAGTTTCGCTGATGAATGGTTTCTCAGTTTATGGAAAAACTCCTGTGGGGGTAACGGCTTCTTGACTTTGTAGCGATAGAGAGTACTTAAAATAGAATAAAATTCATTTTCCTCGCTATCTGTGGTCACCTCTCCTATAATGGCGCCATCCCGTAGACCCACGTGAATATGTCGTTTACGTGTACGGCTCAATTTGCTGTTAATGGCATCCAATGAAGATGTGTCCTGATGAAAATTACAATGTGGCACGTAGGAAAAGCCAGAAGCCTCAAAAACACCCCTCCATTGAGAATAGTCATTGAGGTTACGTGTCTCGATGTAGATACAATGCTCTACAGCTGGCAATTGCCTAACTGTAATCAGCATTGCCGAGAGATGGGCATCAGTGATATCTTTCGATAGTAATGGGCCACCGACAATAATAGCTCGACGCGACAAGCGTTGTTTTAACCTTTTTCCATCACACTGGACATATCCAACCATGACTCCCAACAAATTATTGTCCTCAGCAACCCCCACAACAAATGCCTCCATGAAACTAAGGCTATCAAAAAAGCAATAGGCATCTCTCGACTGGAACCATGATGTGACCGGAGACTCCTTAATCAACCTATCCCAGGCATCAATGTCAATTTGCGAGTATCGTGTATATAATGTCATGTCTCGTCAATGATACTGAGGTGTTTATTGTTAGCCATCAAAGGCAGTTTGTCTACTACTTCAATAATAATATTCCTACCTGTACAAGAGGACCAATGACTAACTATGCGTTGCCTATCACTATCTGAAAACAAATCGTTCACCACCAATCTAAAACAAATGTTACCGTCTTTCCGTTTCACCACCTGCCATCCGTCAACAGAAGGGAAATTATCGGAGAAATAATGTGTAAAATTATGTACTGTAAGCAATTTTCCATCAGCTTCTATCAATGTCTCACACTGTCGGCCCATAATACGGATAATCCTACCCACTTTTACTTCAACAAGGTCCTGCGTGTCATAACGGATAAAAGGGTGCGCCAAATTCCAGAAGTCAGTACTCACCACACGGCCAATACCGTCAATTACAGGACGATTGTTATCATCAAGCACTTCGATAATACCATAGTAACCACTTATGCGATATCCATCGTGGGCAGATGTCTCATAGGTATTGGGGGTTCCTTCACAACTATATGAATCAATCACATCACAGCCAAAGGCCTTCTCAATTTCGGTCCGATAAGCTTCTGTAAGGGTCGAACCTGTGGTCATGATATGACGAGGGGAATAATGATAGCCTGAATGACTATTCCTGTAACGGGCCAATAGATATAAAGGACTGGGGTAAGAACGGATATATGAGGGTCTATACCTTTCAATCATATCCAAGATGGATTCAAGTTTGTCATCAGTGATAGAGTAAAACGGGACAAAGAGACAATTATTGACAATATCCTGAAGACGCTTGATTTTGCCAGGACGTTTACCATTGGTAATTTTCATGTATCGGTCTCCCAACCGGTAACCCGCCTGGTTCCAAGTACGAAGCTTGGCTGCCATATTAACAGAATAGGAAAGTCTTGTCTCGTAAAAAGAAAAAGGTTCCCCTGTACTTCCTCCAGACCGTGTAAGAATACGTTTCTTGTCAGGAAAACGAATTGAGGAAAAACGGTCAACACCTTCACGACGCATAATCTCTTTATTGACAATAGGCAACTCATCAATATTCACATCTGCAGAAGTCAAACCATTGTCAAAAAACCAATCATGATAGTATGGTACCTCTTTCTCCGCATAGATCAACAACGACCGCAATTGCCTCTGCTGAAATTCTTTCATTTGCTCATCTGTCCATAACTCAGCCTCACGCAGCAACCGCAGGTATGTATGTACCTGTTCGCCACGCAACAGGTCGCTCATCGGCAGAATGATATGTTCATGCAGGAATCCCATAGGATATATATAATTTTTCTTTGATATTCATCCAACGATATGCCTCTACCGCCTTATGCGCATTCTCTATCATGCGAATTGCCTGTTTCTGATTTGCAACAACCCACAACATCCGCTCAGACAATCCCGCATCACTATCGTTCTCAAAAAGCAAACCCGTTTCCCCATCTTCAACCATATATGGAACCCCTCCCACACGGCTGGATATCACCAATAAACCCGCATTCATGGCTTCTAGTATCGACACAGGCATATTATCCACCCTCGGTGAGGACAGAAATACATCTGCATTGTCTAATTGCTGATATATTTCACCATTATCCACCCGTCCTGTAAATGTAACATTTCTCACTCCTAACGATTCTGACAATTGCATTAAGAATTCATGTTCTGAGCCATCCCCCACAAGGGTCAGGCGTGCCTCTGGATATTTTTCTTGCACTTTCTGGAATGCTCGCAAAATACACGAAATATTATAAAGAGGTTCATGAGCACGAGTGCATATATAATGGGGTAGAAGTTTTTCGCGAACACGATATTGAGCAGCATCAAACTCCAGAATATTTGGAATGATTGTATAAGACAGATGATGTTTCTCAAAAATCCTGGCCAAGAAACCAGAGAGAACAATGTTGGTATCTGTGCGAGTGAGGAAATGATGCACCAGTTGGGGATGTTCATCAAAGAACCTCTCCCCTCCTCCTCCATGATAGGTCACCACAATACGTTTTTTTAGCCATCGACCAACAGGGACACCCACAACGGCTGGTAAAAAGCCCCATCCTGAACAGCAGTGAATATGCAATATGTCATAATTCCGAGCCTTACTTCTCAACCGTAGGGGAAGCATCAGTCGCCGAAAAAAAGATGTCTTGGTACTGAAAATGTCGGCAGTGTGATTTTCCTCCCTAAGGTTCCGCAATAGTGACTCCACCTGTCCGGAAATTCCTCCGACCCCCGGCTTATAATTACATATCAGCAAAATCTTCATATTAAAACATCCCTCGGGAACCGAGTTTGAAAAATGCCCATGCGAAACCCATTACGGGCACCACCCAATACCATATCTTAATAAACCTGTAATTCTTGGCATCTAACAACGTAATACCATACGCCGCCATAATAAGCAATACGGGAAGTCCCGGCAATAGGAATCGTTCCGAATTGGCAAATCCACTAGCCGATATAATACCCAGGTACACAATCACAAAAGAGCCTATCAACGAAAAGTCACGCCAGTTCTTCTTCACAAAAACTGCACTGAACAATGCTATCAGCACAAATCCGCCAAGAAAATTCCTAACATAATTTCCTCCACTGAGCATCTGCTGATTATACTGTTCATCGACATCCACCATCGTCGGGAACGGAAGCACAAACACCATGGGTGCCATAACGGTTCCTGTGGCATATTTTGCCCACTGGTTTCCGCGTGAAGTTTGGACGGAACGTTTGGCATTCTGATTGGTATCTCGTTGTTCCCAATATCCTTCAACTTCGTTCATAATTGTTCCCCCTGCCAAAGTCGTGGCCGCCAATATTCCCCAAATGATAAGCATGACACGTTTGGAGCGACCAATCACACGATTGGTCGAAAACACCACTGCTGTTGCGAAAGCAAATATAGCGGCAGCACCCAACACAGTCCTGAAAGAGAAAAGGCTGATTGCCAAAAGCACCGGTACCGCAATATTTAAAATGTTATATTTGCGTGAGCGAATCAAGTAGTCCGCCCGCTCCAAATAGGCAACCAACAGAAATATCATCAAAGCTTCTTTCAGGTGTGTTCCACAATAAAAGATAAAGTTGGGCATAAAACAGGCGAAAACGGCCGCCATACGGCCCGCCTCTTCGCCAATGTTTCGTTTGGCAAGCAAATAAATCAACAAACACGTACCAGCACTAAAGAGGCCATTAACCAACCGCGGAAGCATAATGCTCTCCCCAGTCAATTTGCTCAACAATGACAGATATAATATATATCCTGAATCGGATATAGAATCCGTATCCACAAACAGATAGTTCCATACATCTCTAAGATTTGCATGAACATTTCCCATTGTTTCCTCATAATACCAAATGGAGTCTCCTGCCAAGAATTCAAATGGAGCGCCTGTCTCGGACAAATAATAGTAATAGGAGAAGACCGTCCAAGCCCAACGAAGTCCCACCGCAGTCAGAAAAATGGTGGCTAAAAATTTCGATTGGGGTATATTTTGCCATTTCTTACTACAGTAGTTACTCAACAGGAAAAATCCCACCACCCACATAACACCCATCAAGAGGAAGTCTATAGACATTGCATGTCGTATAAAGACCAGCGAAACCGCGGTCAACACTCCGAGGTAGATGTAAATGCCTTTAGTGGCAATCTGTCTTGGGAAATATGGTATCATCCAATGAACTTTCTTTTCAGTTTGATTAGTCGTATCATGTTTTTTTGTCCCACTATCGCTCTCACGACACCTTTCCAACCTTTATTTTTCTTATCATTCCACGATCCCATGAAATGATGATTACAATAAGTGTTCTCCGTCAGAAGGTATTCACCTGTTGTCTGGTGTGGGCAAAAATAGTCTGTCGGGAAGACTGTAAGATCTTTGTATTGTTTTAACTTCCCATCATTGACAAACCCGTTAGCCTGCATAATGCGGCTGATACGCCAAGTGTTGGTTGTGGTGTCATAGGAACCATCTGGATTCAAAAAATGTGCTCCATTGTAGGCATTAAGTTGTTCACTAACCCATTCGCCATTTGCCTCACTCGCCATCAAGCCTGTAACAGGTGGCTTGTGCTTGCTTCCTTCATAACCAGTGAAAGCAGTGAGATTGAGCAAGTCATCCAAAGGCTTCACGATTTCCACATCCGTATCCATATATACGCCACCTTCCGACTTAAGAGCATACAGGCGTACGTAATCTGTTACAAACGCATAACGTTTAGCCTTGTATGCTTCGGCCGTATAGGCGTTGGTATTTACGTCGAAATTATCCTCACTCCATAGTTTATACTCCCATTCAGGCATATATTTATGCCACGAAGCTATACAGTCCAACGCCAGTTGTGGCATTTCACCACGCCCGAACCAACAATAATGTATCTTTCTAGGTATCATTTTATATATACTGTACCAAACAAGTTACAGGTATCAATCAGTTTTTGTCGATGCTCAGATCCAAAATGAGGATTTCTTAGAGTATATTCCTCGTCAAAGATGTTATTCTCCTGCATTTCTTTCCTCTTGGCATCAAGGAAATCCTCTAACGATTTGATTACTCTTGCAGGAACTCCTACAGCCACTGAATCAGATGGAATATCTTTGGATACAATGCTACCGGCGCCAATGATGACATTGTCTCCTATTGTAACCCCAGGAAGCACTATACTATGTGCTCCAATAAACACATTGCTTCCAATTTTTACATTGGAAACACGTGTGTAGCCTAGAAACACTCCTGTACTGGCATCATGAGCGAGTATTCTCACTCGTGGTCCGAAGACGACATTGTCTCCAATAGTAATATGGAAACAATGGGACGGATCTATGCTACAATTACCCAATTTACAATTTTTACCAATAGTAAGTCCTCGACGAATCAACTTATCAATATTTTGCTCACCACGAAGTCGAGACAATATTTTTCTCAATGATTTCATTTTTTAACCTTGCTTTTAAGCATTGATAGTATCTGGATAATTTTTAAATATGTCTTTACCATCCAATACGGAGCTTTGTAATAGAACCTATAGATTGAATCCACGTTAGTAAAATCAACCTTTACGATTTCTTGCATCACCTTCTCGGGACAAAGGTTGTTCTGCCTGAAATTCATCAAAGAGTAAACCCTCAATTTGTCTAGTAAGACCTTTAATTCATGGTTATTTTCTTCTTCCGAGGCGAACTCGTCAAAATGAAATGTGCTAAATGTATCTGGCTCATAAGACTTTCTATGCGTACCACGATATGAGGCATCCACATCTTGATTGTAATTGCTTAACGGATTATTCAACAATACCGATTTATGTTTCAGAGCAATGCGCACCCAAAGCATAAAATCCTCACCTAATTTGATGTCTGTCGGAAAGCCGCCGATTTCTTTAAAAACCTGACGCGGTATAGCCACAGTTATACTCGTAAACGGCATGCATAGTGTTTTGGCATATACACGGCAGTAATTGATTTCCCCTTCTGTGAAGCCCTCGTCAACACCAATAGGAGCTATCCGTTTCCTCCCATTCTTAACGATATAGTAGCCTGTACCATAGATTCCCGCATTGGGATGACGTTCAAGTAGACCTGCCATTTCTTCAAGAAATGTCGGTTCCCACCAATCATCGGCGTCTAGAAAACAGACATAGGGGGCAGTACTCTCTCCTACTCCGCGGTTGCGGGCTGCGCTGACACCAGCGTTATCCTGCCTTACAAGCCGTATGCGACTATCGTTAACAGACTCTACAATGTCGCCGCTGCCATCGACAGAACCATCATCAACCACCACCAACTCCCAATTCACGAATGTCTGCCCCACAACACTCTCTACGGATTTGCGGACGTAGGGCGCCTTGTTGTAAAGTGGCATAATGACAGAGAAGTGGGGCATCAGTTCATTGAATTTTGGCTATACACGATGGCAAAGCGGTTCTTCATCCGCAGGAAGGGGCTCTCAAGGAAACGGTACGACAGCCATGCCGTGAGGATTGTCGCTACTGTGATTGTCAAGTATATAACCGTGATGTCTATGCCATGCGGCAGTTGCATGGCATATCGACGGTAGAGTGCCGAAAACAGGAATATCAGCAGCGGATGTATGACATATATTCCATAGGATATCTTCCCCACAAAATCGCACACCTTGTTCTCAAGATTTACAATAGGGCTGTGTTGCTGACTGACAATGCACACCAAGGAGAGCACAGCGATGACCTGTGGACGCACGGGGGCGGGGATGAGCGCAATCCATTTCACCGAGAAGAACAGGAGCACCAAACTGATGATCCCAACCACTCTATGTCCGAGCACTTTGTTAAAAGGTTTGTTGCCGGTGTAGTATAATATGGCCCCGATGGCTCCCAACATCATACAATCAAACCTTGTCACGGCGAAGAACCTGTATATAGTGCTAGTCCCCGCAATCAAATAGGTGCCCCATTTACACATCAGCCACGTGATACACAAAGTTGTGGCCATGACCAACAACCTGTTGATGCGCCCTTTGGAAAGCTTCACCAACCACGGCCAAAACAGGTAGAATTGCTCTTCAACACCGAGACTCCAATAGTGCACTATAGACCAAATGCCTGCCGTAAGTATAAAGGGTATGTTGGCTGCAAAGAACCCATAGAACCACACATACGAGTCGTTCCAACAGCTTGCAACGGTCAGGGCAACAATCATGTATGCGTAGTATAATGGCCATATACGCAGGATTCTGCGTAAGTAGAACTTCGGAATGTCCACAGTACTGGCCTTCGCCTGCTCATTCAACAATAGGTAGGTTATGAGGAACCCACTGATGACAAAGAACAATGTAACACCATCTGCCACCACTGGCAATGAATACCCTTCAACGCCCCAATTGCCAAAGTCTTTTTGAAATGTATGTCCCCACATGACAGAAAGGGCTGCTATAGCCCGCAATCCATTAAGTCCGGGGAGGTGGATGCTGTTAGTCATTATTAAGTATGAAGTCGGCAATACGCTCAGCTGCATGACCATCTCCGAACGGATTTGTGGCATGAGCCATCGCATCATAGCGATCGGAATGCATCAATAAGTCTGACACGGAATTGACAATAGTGTCACTGTCGGTACCCACCAAACGAGCCGTGCCTGCTTCAATAGCTTCAGGTCGTTCTGTGGTGTCGCGCATCACCAATACAGGCTTGCCAAAGGCAGGAGCCTCCTCCTGGATGCCACCGCTGTCGGTGAGTATCAGGGTGCATTGCTGCATCATGGCAACAAACTCGAGATACGACAAGGGTTCCAGCAGGTAGACGTTGCTCCGTTTGCCGTCGATGATTTCTTGTACCGGACGGCGTATATTAGGATTGAGGTGGATGGGGTAGACGAAGTCTACATCTTTGAACTGCTCGGCCAGCGCATTGATGGACTGGCAGATATGCTTCATGCCGTCGCCGAAGTTCTCACGGCGGTGACCTGTGATAAGTACCATACGGCGTTGCTCGTCGCGACCGAACTGCGGCACCTTCGCCTTGCCCGATGCCACCACCCAATGTAGCGCATCAATGACGGTATTGCCTGTCACAACGATATGTGCATCGTCGACATGTTCTCGCAGCAGGTTCTGTCGTGCGGTCTCCGTGGGGGCGAAATGCCATGTACAGAGCCGTCCGTTCAGTTGACGGTTCATCTCCTCGGGCCATGGACTGTAGATATTGCCTGTCCGCAAGCCAGCTTCTACATGTCCCACGGGAATGTGCTGATAAAAGGCTGCCAGCGCCGCAAATGTGGATGTGGAGGTATCGCCATGCACCAGCACTAGGTCGGGTTGTTCTTGAGCTAGCACATCGCGCATGCCGAGTAGTATGCGGGCCGAGACATCGTAGAGGTCCTGCCCTGGTTGCATGATGTTCAGGTCGTAGTTGGGATGTATGTCGAACACCTCGAGCATCTGGTCGAGCATCTCGCGGTGCTGCCCGGTGACGCAGACTTTCGTCTCAAACAAGTCGGGCCGGTTGCCGAGCTCTTTCACCACAGGCGCCATCTTGATGGCCTCCGGCCGGGTGCCAAAAACAACAAATGTTTTTTTCATTATTGTGATTATCTATGGAAGGTTCCTGCAATGAATGAGTATAGGCGTAAAAGAGCAGGGCTGATATGGGCTATGCTGTAGAGTCGGCGGTGACGAGGTGTGACGCAGACCTGACGGAACAGTCCCCATTCGGTGGGGGTGAGGGTATTGCCTTTCTTGGATAGGTGATTTATATAGTTGGACGCTAACACCTGGTAGATAACCCTTTTGTCGATGCATTGCATGGGGATGAAGGTGTCGGCAAGTATCTGTTGAGCGCGCCAGCTGTTAGCATTGAGTTTTGGGTCGCTGCTACGGGTGATGCTGGTGGCTCTTACATGATAAATGTAGAGGCAATCAATGATGGTCTTCACGCTTTTGGCGTATAGGAAAGCCATAGTGGAGAAGAGGTCATCCTCGGCGCGCCGCAGCCCATCTACGAAGCGCAGATTGTTCTCCTCTAGGAAGCCCCTGCGGTAGGCCCGCTGCCAGATGCAGACAAAATGTACAGGACGAGGAATAAGCCGTTCGTGGTTGAAGTAGTCCCATCCAGTCATGGCTGCGGTAGGCCGTATGGGGTTGTCGGTGAGGATTCCGGTGTTTTCGTTGTAAATATGTGTTCCGAAGCCTATGATGTCTTCGCCACTGAGTTGTGGTGCAAGAATACCCAAAGCATTGGGGTATAGCCTGTCATCGCTGTCTACAAACATAATATAGTCGCCCTGCGCCATCTCCAAGCCACGATTGCGGGCAGTAGCCATGCCGTGGTTGTCCTGGCTGATGACCTTTACTTGCGGGTATTGCTCCAATATGTTTGCGGTGCCATCGGTACTACCGTCATTAATGCAAATCACCTCATAACTTGAGAATGTCTGGCAAAAGATGCTGTCAAGACACCGCTGCAGATAGCCCTCGGCGTTATATGCAGGTATGATAATGGAAAACAGCGGCATGCTATTGGAAGAGGTTGTTGAGGTGTTGCTCAAGGCTTTCGAAATAGTTGACTATAATCTGCCAAGCATCATCTTTCAGGCGGGACTGCTCAAAAAAGTCACGATAAAGGGCAGCATTACCCTCTAACTCGGCGATCTGTTTCAGTAATGCTTCGTTGTCACCGTCGGGGTTCCAGAAAAGGATGGCGTCGCGGTTGAGCATGTCGGGCTCGGGATTACTATTAGCACCCCAATAAATGGGGATGCAGCCGGAGCCTATGGCATGGAAGACTTTTTCGGTGACATATCCCTCAACAGAGGCGTTTTCGGGGCAGATGTAGAAACGGTATTGCTTGAGATACTCAGCTTTGTTATCGCCAAAGTGCTCTTTCAGATCATCGGTATTGTGGAGGAGCTTGCCGGCGCAGTCGACTGGGGCGATAGTGTTGAGCTGATGGACTATGTTAGTACGCATTATGGCTCCGGGGTCATCCTTACCACGGTTGCCGCTGACGAGGGCGCAGAAACGGTTGCGTGTGTCGGCAAGGTGCTGGTGACTCAGCGTGTCGCAGATGCGCTTTATGTCATCGACAGTCGACTGGGGTGGGAACATCTCCAGTATCCACAAGGGGAAGCGCATATATCGTGGAGCGTCGGTGTAGTCGAAACCCAAGGAAAGATCAATAGAGTTATAATCAAGCAGATTGTGTAGATAAGGCTTGAAATTGGGATGATGGTTGTTCTCTCCGTTGAAGAAAATACGTTTACGTTGGTACCTTGATGGGTGTGCTGCAACGTCCAGCCGTAATATATTGACACTTCCCAGGGATGAGAAAAAGACAAAGCGGGTCTTAGGATAACGTTCAAGAAAGCCTCTCTTTTGTAGGAAACTGGTGAACCATATCTCGTCGGCAGGCTGTTTGTTCCACCAGTTGTAATAGAGGATGTGCCCGTCGGTGGAGGTCAGCGGATTGCGGTAGCGGCGGTAAAGGGTACGTAGACTCATTTGGCGTAGAGCAGTTTTCTGGCTTTGCGCACCAGATGTTTGTATTCCAGTAACACGGCATCGGTGTTGCGCTTACCGATGAGACGGAGTGCCGTCAGTTCCAGTTCTTGTTTGAGCACCGAGAGGGGTGACCAATACTGCATCCAGGGTTTCATCTCGCCGGCATAGTGTATCACAGCCACCGAGTGGGAATCCTCCACTTGGCCGGTGTATTTGTAACCGAGGTGCTGCTCGTAGTATTTTGCGTAATAGGCGATAACACCGTATTTCTCACCCATGTCCAGTTCAGGGCGATGGGGCCAGTCGGTGTAGTAGGCCTGTAGGATGTCCTGGTCGCCACAGATGCCCTTCTCCTTTATCACTTGTGGGATAAGATCCTTGAATTTCTCCACCAACCCTTTTTGGGGAACGAGGGTCATGATGCCCGAAGTGAGGTCTGTCCAGTCCTCATTTCCGGGATAGCTCTTGCCTGCAATCATGGCGCTCATGTGGGGTAGCTGGAAGAGGTGGTCGAGGTTGTGGAGAATATATATGTCGGCATCGAGGTAGACGATTTTGTCGAATTGTGTCTGCTCGAAGACCAGCAGTTTGTCGAATGTGTGGCTGAAACGGCGGTCGCCATGATTCTCATTGTTGTCGATGAGTTGCTGAGGAATGGATATGGAGTCGCTATATTCGAGAATATTTATTCCATTCGTTTTCAGCCGTTCGCATAAATCCGCTTCTTTTCTGATGAGGTCGGATGGCAGCATGGCATAGAGTGGGATGCTTGTACCTGTCCTCTTTAGACTCAGATACATGGCCATGATTCCTGGTAAATAGCTTTTGCCGGAGGACAGGGTGATATAGGCGTAGTTCGGGCTCATTGAGTGATATGTAACAGTTTCTTGATGCGGTATTTGATTTCTTTTTGCCAAGTGCGTTTCTTCATTCGCTTTCGTGTGGCCCAGATGGGATAGTCTTTCAACTCCTCCCAGTCGCCTTCGGTGAAGATTTCTTCCACGGGTAATTCAATTCCACCGTATTTGACCATTAGGAGGGAAAAAACGCTTTGGTCGTACCGATTAACCTTGAAATCTGGGCCATTAGGGATAATTGAAGTGGCATCAGAGGCCAAGTCATGGCGGGAATGCATAATGTAGAACCATTCGTCAATTAGTTGCTGGGAGTTTGCCTTTTTTTGTAGAATAATACAAGTGGCCGCGACTTGTCCGTGATTCAAATATTTTGGATTATCTAATTCGTTAAAATATGCAAAGAGATCGGACTTGGTCCATTCTGCTTCGCGGAAGTGTTGATTGAAACCGAGGACACCACTCTCGTCATCAGTTACCATCTGAAAGTATTCTTTCAATCGAGGAATACCACGTGGGTTGAGTGTACAGCCTGCGTCCGCATATACCAAAAAGTCTCCCTCGTCCATACGGTCCATAACACGGCGGATGAGATACGATTTCCACTGCCAGTAGCCGAAACCACGTTCTGACCAGCGATCTTTGTATTTCTCATAATACCATGGCTCAAGCATCTTTTCGTCACCCACATATATGTGGTCGAAGAAGTGCATCTCTTCAGCTTCGCTTTTGATGCGAACACAAAGGAGATGGAATGGTTGTTATACATGTATCAGGGTTTTATTCCTCTTATTCGACAGAAGAAGTAATTCATACGTTTGGTGAATAGGAGTCGAGTCAAAGGGCGGAAATTCAAGATGGGATGTTTGGTGATTATCCGTTGCAGCCATTTGTTGGTGTTGTCAAGACCCCATTTCCTCTTTAATTTCTGATAGCCTTCGTAGAATCTATAATCATCATATATCCATAGTGGATAGTTGTGCTTCTTTTCGAAATCCGTCAGTGGGTATTTCTCGTAGTCTGTAATGCGATATTGGTCATTTTTGCTCGACTGTTTTACGACGGCCGTCTGCCCAGCCAAATGATTCACCACCGATTTTGTACATACCACACTCCATAGCGCGTTGCGGCTCATCATGTTCTGTTCATCGCAGTCGGCACCATAGAAATCAACGGCTTCATCGAAAGGACCCGTAATGTCGAACACTTCTCGTTTCCACACGAAACACCAAGGCGCAAAATGTTTCTGGTGCTCCCAGCCTTTGTAATAATCCTTGTTGCGAGGTAGCGCTTCTGGGGTCATTCTAGGATAGTCACCGCTGTCGTCAATAGGGGAGAAACATTTGAAACGCTTGTGTGCATCGGCGACCTCTTTTATCGCGCTAAACCAGCCTTCCTTGAAGATGATGTCGTTGTTGCAGAAAGCAATATACTCTCCATCTGTTTTGTTCAGGCCAATGTTGAAGAACTTGTGGAAGCCAAATTCCTCATTAGGGATGAGTA
Source organism: uncultured Bacteroidales bacterium (assembly GCA_905234695.1). GTDB lineage: Bacteria > Bacteroidota > Bacteroidia > Bacteroidales > P3 > Colimorpha. Next base: position 92,714 of record CAJOHZ010000005.1, read on the forward strand.
CTTCGACATTCGGCCATGGATAGGTATAGTTGCTGTCTTTCTTGCTTTCAATCACTAACACTTGGAGATTGTCACTCCACTTCTCGGATTCAACAAGCGACTTCAATGCTTGACAGTTCATCTCATAGATGTCGCTGTCGATGGCGTATGAGAGAATGATAACCGAGAGCTTGTCTTTTATTCCGTTGCCAAAGGTTTTCATGGCTCTTTCAGTTCTATTCGCGGCAGTTCCAACAGGGTAACATCGCCTTTCCTAATATTCCCACCCCAGGCACGCAGGGCTGAAATAAAATGACTATCACTCACAATTTTTATTGTATCGGTGTTGTAAGCACCATGGGGATAGGAGAAGTGGCGGATGGGATGACCGAGGAGGGACTCTAGTTCTTGAACAGATTGTTCTATCTCTTTTTTTTGTTCACCGAGAGATAGGGTATCAAGTTTGGGGTGGCTGACGGTATGGGCACCAATGGTACATAGGGAATCAGCGTCCAGTACCTTTAAGGATTCCGTGCTGATTCCCAACTGCTCATTGGGATACCACCACATGGGGAGTCGATTGTCCATGAAGCCCGTGGTGACATAAACAGCAAAGGGCACTTCGTGATGTTTTAGAATGGGGTAGGCAATATCATAGTTGTCCTGGTAACCATCGTCAAAGGTGAGACAGATAAACGGCTTGGTCTGATGACTGCCGTGTCGAAGTATGTCGCAAGCCTCATCAATGGAGACGAACCGGTACCCTTGACGGCGATAGTGCTCTATGGCCTGTTCCAAGAACTCGGAAGTCACCTCTAACTCTTTGTTTTCACCCTCGCTACGGTGTTCCACCACTCTATGCAGCATCAAAATACGTCCTTGAACGGGATGTGTAATATTATGTAATTTTCGCCGAAGATATTGCAGAGCACTCATTTCTTCTTCAGTAAAGCACATTTAACAACCAGCTTGCGTCGATTCTTCTTTGGAAGAATGGAATAAAGCCCATCGAAAAGCAAGCGGAATAATGCCTTGGGAGTATATCGATATGAGAAATAGATGCGCTCCACATAGTCAAGAACACCATAAGCGATATGGCTGTCGAACTTCCGGCGCAGCGCGTCATTGGTATAATGGCCTTGAGTGTTACGACACACCAACAAGTCTGCGAAGCGTTTGAGGGAGCTTATATCTTCTTTGTTATTGATATGACAAGGAACAAATATGTCAAGGAAGTACTGCTTCTCTTCGTCAGTGAAATGGGGATTCAGCCATTCAAGCATCTGTAGCCGCACATCATTGGACTTCTCTATTTGTGCCTGCCGACGTGCAGTGGAAATTTGTGTGGCGTGGGTGCGGTAGTGGAAGAGGGTGCGCTGTACGTTATACACTTTTGCCACACGGTAGGCTCTTGCCCAAAGGCTGTAGTCTTCGGCAGGGAAAGTATCGGTACGGTAACGCAGATTGTTGTCAGCATACACGCTTCTTCGCAAAACGGGGACGATAACCGTACAACCGAAGAGCATCTGTGCCTTGGAATCTTCGTGTAGTTCCGGGAAACGAACTAACGAATGTTTTATGCCGAAGAATTGGAAACCGAAGCTACAGATGTCAATATCGGGATGTTCATCAAGCACCTTGATGCCAGTTTCCAACCAATCTAGCTCTGCAATATCGTCGCCATCCATGCGCGCCACCAACTCAGTATTGATAATATCAAGCCCACGATTAAGATTGTCAGCCAAGCCCACATTGTCGGGAAATGCGGCAATCCGAATGCGCGGATCCTTTATCGCACGGACGTGCTCGAGGGTATTGTCAGTGGACCCATCGTCAACCACCAACAACTCGAAGTCTGCGTATGTCTGCTGAAGTACGCTTTGTATGGATTCCTCGACCCATTGTGCAACATTATATGTCGGCATCAGCACCGTCAGGCGTGGCATAGAGCTTTCGTTATTTTCTTGGCGGTTTTCTTTGGCCGATAATAGAGCCAGTAGAAAGAGAAATATTTGAGACCTCGGGCAGCGGTAAACCGTATGCGGGGGAGTCCATGCATATTATCAGATATACTATTATAGAGTCGACGCTGCAAGTCGGAGTGACCACTCAATGCGCTGTCGAAGTCTGTAAAGTACCGCAGGCGCATCTCCAACAGTTTCTCGGCAATCTCTTTCTTACGTGAAAGGGTAAGGGTGTCGTCGCCGACACCAGTGTAGTAAAGCACCTTGTATATCTTTCCGACAGGGTATTTCTGCCAGATGCGCACCCAATAGTCATAGTCCTCAACAAGGAAAAGTGTGGTATCATAATCTCCCACAGTATCAAGTACCTCATGGTGATACATGAATGCATAGCAGACGCAATTGTATAGTGGAAGATGCAATTGCGGATCTGGATGATGGACTTCGTAGAGTTGATCCCCTGTCTTGAGACTAAATGCCGCATAACAAGCAGTCACAAGCCCCTTATCGGGATTGGCATCAAGGTATTGGACAAACTCCTCAAGCATTGTTGGAGCCATACGGTTGTCGTGCGAGGTCCAAGTAAGATACTTGCCATTTGCCTCACGAAACCCTCGGTTCAGTGCCCCTGGGAGTTTAAGGTTATGCTCGTTATCTATGATACGTATGCGATTATCCTTTTCTGCATACTGTTGCATAATTTCCAACGAGTTGTCCTTCGAACAGTCATTGACAAGAATCAGTTCCCAGTCGACAAATGTCTGTGATACGACACTGTCAATAGATTGTGCCAAAAAGTCCGCGCCGTTATAGCAAGGCAGTACTATGGAGACTGTAGGATAGCTGTTCAATTGTTATGATTTTAATAGATTATGTCTGACAAATGACAAAGGCTTTAAAAGCGCTTTTCCTATCTTGTATGCATTGGTTGCCCGTATCTCTTCCCATGCCTTTTTCCGACCTTCATTCAGGGCACTATTATGTATATGGTATATTAAATCTGATACATAAATGTCTTCAATATAACCATTAGGGAAGTGCGGAAGTTCTCCGTAGTTGTCTATAAGATAAGACCAACTATTTTCCAGCCCATGTTCACCTGCCACTACTTCTGAATACCCTGCACCTTCATTATAAGATGTCATGTTTGTGAAATACATTTCTTTGGAAGTGATATAGGGATGTCCAGCCTTGTTAGCAAAGTACGTATATACAATATCGTCACATGGACAATTCGGGATGACTGTTTCCATATCGTTCAAGTAAGGACCAAAGTATTCTGCTTTGGTCAAAGAAGCGCAACCGCAATGGCATAACATTTCCGCATAAACAAGTGTGTTTCCACTAATTGGATTATTGGGGTACTTCTTGTGAACCTCCACAAAATCGGCAATCATGCCATTGGGATACAGCCAATCATCGTCAATACTAATAACAATATCGTTAGGGTATTTCTTCAGGGTCGGGATAAGTTTTTTATAGACCTTGGTGTCATTCACCCTATGTATTTCCACGTTGTGTGACAACAGGTAATCCATCACCTCGGCTGGTACAACCTCATTATAGGCTATATTTAGCACTAAAAGATCGGGAGGGACAGTTTGACAGAATATTGTATCTAGTACCATCGGCAAGTTATTCTGCCTTGCGCCATAGGATGTCAGCGAAACAATAACCCGTTCCCTACTCATTCCGTCATTCATATCTATGATAAAATATTTTGGCTATTAGCCGCATTAGCTTAATATTTATCGTCACCATTTTATGGAAAAATGGACTAATACCTCTTAATTCGCGGATGTTCTTCACCTGCCAATCATTCAATGCATCTTGCAAGTCTTCAAGGGATCTGTTGATTTCCAAGATACAATCTGGCACTTCCTCTGAGGTTACTTTGTCATTCTCTTTTTGAAGCAACGCCTCCTGAGTGGAAGAAATGCCGTTTGTATCGAAAGTTGCAATAATGTGGTTTACATGGGTGAAACGTTTCCCTTCCATAGCTTTCCGGATAAAGAATTTCCGGTCAGAAACGATTCGCAGTGTTTCATCGTATAATTCTTCAGCAAATAATTCCCGTTTGATGAAGGACGACTGATGGTTGAAGCTTCCGTCAAGGAATATCTTTAAAGAGAAGACTGGCTTATAACGTATCTCTTGCAACAATGTATCAGTAACCCTTACGGCACAGTCACCATAGATTATCTCACCAGTGGGGGAGCCTCCAAACACATCGTTCAGTGTAGTGCTTTTATACAGACAATCTCCACTATTCAAAAACTGCAAGTATTCTCCTTTTGCCACTTTGATGCCCTTGTTCATGGCATTATATATGCCTTTGTCAGGTTCGCTGACCCAATAGGCAAAGTAGTCGGCATATTGTCCAATCAGTTCCTTGCTGCCATCGATGGAGCCTCCATCAATGACAATCCATTCAAAATCGCGAAAGGTTTGGCATATGACACTATCAATAGTCTTCTGTAGGCCATCACGGTTATTGAGGTTGACGGTAATAATGGAGAGTTTCATAGCATGATAGGGTTCTCTATAATTCCACTTTCCGGTTGTCTATGCAGTTCGTTTCCGTGGAAGATTGATTCCGATATTTATTATTTTCTTGATGATTCGTGTTTCCTTCGCATTGCCTCAATTATCGTGCCCCATGCCACTCACATACAGAATAGGAAACACCCTCAAAACTATTTCTATATTAATTGACAAAACTCTTTGTATGCCAAGTTGTAAACATTAATAATGGCAATTTTACTCAATTATGGTTTTATACATCTTCAGATGTTCTTGCACTACCCTATCTATTCCAAAACGGACAAGAACATCATTACGAATCCTGTCTCTATCATATATGCGACTTAGAGCATTCATTATTCCCTCCGCAATGGATTCTGGAGTGAAGTCTGAGCAAAGGATGCCATTATGCTCCGATATCAATTCTTCTCCTATACCGACAGGAGTCATAATTACAGGGGTACCACAACTCAAAGATTCAACAGCAGTTTGTAAAAAGGATTCTTCGAGAGAGGGGGCTATGAAATAATCCGCAGCTGAATATAAAAACGATAACCATTCAGTATCTGATACAGGAGAGAAATGGCGAATTTCGATTTTACTATTGGTTGAAATATAACCTTCCCCCAAACATAATAGAAGTGCATTATCAATATTTAATGCATCAAGTGCTTTCATTAATACATCTAATCCTTTTCTTTTGTCATTCAGCGACAATGCAGAAAAAAAGAATACCTTAGACTCACCAGGTATATTTAACAATCTCCGTACAGCATTCCTGTCATGCTGGATAAAACGATGTGTATTAACACTATTAGGGATATCATAGAAAGTTCGATTCTTGTAAAGTTCATGATTTGCTATCCTACTATGCATTTGTTTTGAGATAGCCACAATTGTCAAATTGGGGACATGCTCAATTGCATTCTTTTTTATTGCAGAAAAATCATCCTCAATGGACTTGTAATCGGCGTAGTATTGTCTATATGGTGCGTCATAGTGAAATCCCCCATATATAGGGTTAAGGTCGTGGTGTGTCCAAACAATAGGTTTATCTATTGCATTGAAGAATGTCTCATAGTCGACAAAATTCTGAATCCAATGAAGATGAATAATGTCTGATTCTTGAACCAATGGATGTGTCAACAACCTATATATGGACACGGGTGATGAATAATAAACATCTGGGTGTAAATCCGCCAGACACTTCATCTTTCGCTGAATACACTCAAAACGAGTAAGGTATTTTCCATGGCGACGCATCATTCTAACATAATTTCGTAGCAAGACATTTTCTGGTGGTTGGTATAACAGACTCCGATCTGGTTCAGCCTGTATCACAGTATTATCATGACTTGTTTTTTCGGCAACAAGCATACGGCTTTCAATGCCATGATCCAACAACCCTTTATGTAACCGATAAACCGCGAGACCTGCTCCTCCATAATCTTGGGTACAAATATGTAATATTTTTAATGTCATATTAAATGATTTTATATTTCCGAAGGACACTTTTAATTCTCCGTTTCAATCTCGTACGCAACATCAGATGCTCTTCTACACCCCAAAAATCATGAAATAGCTGTCCCACTTCTTTAGAATACTTAATATGAGGTTCCAACCGGAAAGAATATGAATCTAATTCGGCAAGTGAAGCCTGAGTCGTTTTTGCAGAATCAGAAGAGTAATGGACACCTGTACCATCCATTCCAATATTATACGCAAATGATTGGATAGGACGAAGTCCATATCCTTTATTTTTAAACATGTGGTAATCCCATCGGATTGCCCATGAATCTATTTGGCCGTTGAGCTGTTGACGAAGCATATTAGACATATCAAGACCTCCTCTGTTAAACTTTTCTTGGGATCTTTTATTAGCAAAGAATGAATCTGCATCGGATATATTCCAATCAATATTATCCCAACGAGTTTTCCAAGTTCCCCATCCCCAAGAGCAGCCACGATGCACAAGATAGCAATCATGGTTTTTACTATATTCAAGAGGTATCGGAATTTTAATGTTCGAAGCTCCAATTTGATAGATGTTTTTATTACGATCATATATATCCAAAGCCTCATTCATGAACCGAAGGAAGTATGGATGTGTCACAATATCATCTTCCACTACAATCACTTTTCCATATTTATATATCACTTCGGTTACACCTTGAATAACGGAGTTCGCCAATCCTTTGTTGGTAGGACTCTCTATTATATTGATGCTCTTGAAACCATCAATTGTATGTATGTATTGTCTGACTTCAGCAATACGATTAAGAACTTCTTCTGATGCGTCTTCTTTGGGTCCGTCAGCATAGATATAGAAGTCACTCTCTGCTGCAAGTTCACACTTCTGCAGCGCCTCCACTGTATGCTTTGTATGCCATGGGCGATTATAAACAAAAAGAACTATTGGTGCAAGAGGCATATAAAAATAGGAATCAGGATTTTTTCTGTAGTATCATTACGTATCCATTGGGCTTTGTCGCAGGCCAGCGGTACTTATCCCACAACCTTTTCAGGCGATTGTTACGATGAGGCAAAATGTGTTTGTTATATAACAAACGGATGGGAGTAATGAAATATATCCAATCCGATCGGTCTATTGGATGATGTTCTATTGGACGTGTACGATACCAAGTTCGAACAACATTTATCTCGTTTTTCCCCACGTTTTGTTGCTGTGGGTTGTAAAGGTAGTTAAGAATGCTATTGGGCGGATACGGACGAACATGATCCAAATCATCATAGAAATGCTCCCACATCAAAGGTGAACGTATTATCAAGAAACCATCGATCTTTGTGACACGAAGAAGTTCGTCAAGAACATGATGTATTTCTGGATAACCGAAATGTTCAATCATATGAGAACAATGAACTATATCAAAACTATTCGTTTCAATTTTGTTCTCCAAAAAATTAGTATTATACACATTACACCCTTCTTCTTCCGCAATTTTAGCCAAGTCTTTGTTAATTTCGACACATGAGATTGTAATATTCGGAAAGAGTTGGTTGATTTTCTTTACAAATCGACAAAGCCCACTCCCTACCTCCAATAGAGTATAATTCTTTTGACAATCAAGTTTCGCGAAAAACTCTATAATAGAAGTATCTTCATTATCCCGAGAATCACATGTAGCTAAGTTCTTCTTAATTCGAATCTTATTCATCTTCTTATATTAATCAGTTATCCATTGTGCAGGGAAAATCATGGCATAGCCTCTGTTTTCGACTGTGTTGATTCCATCTATTGAACCTGACTCAATTCTTAAATTAAAACAATCAGAAATCCAGTCAATAACTCGTTGATTTGAACCAATCCATAGGTTTAAATGATAATTACCCTCAACTAAAGGTAATGGCGGCGTAGATACGGAGATTTTATTTATACCTGGATTCAACAAGATTGTGGAATTTGTATCTTTAGAAAAGAATTGGGTGACTGGCTCATATTGAATATTTTTAATAGCAATGGCCATTTCCACCTGTTTTGTTTCGTTCCCTTTGTTTTCTACAATAAATTCAAAATGTAGGATGTCACCCGTCTTCGGCAATTTGTTTTGTAATCTAAAATCCGTGATTCGTATAGAAGGATCTTCATTCCGTCGGTTACTTTCCACAGGAAAAAATGCATTGAATTCCTTCACCGAGTTACTCGCTAGGTAATTGTCAACAATTGCGTTCACCAAGCCTCTCTCTTTTACTTTACCATTGTCAAGCCATATACATTTCTGACATAATTGTTTTATGCTGGTCATATTATGGCTGACAAACAGCACAGTTCTGCCTTCGCCACGGGAGACATCTTGCATCTTGCCGATGGCTTTCTTCTGGAATTCGGCGTCACCAACGGCGAGGACTTCGTCTACAACCAATATTTCCGGGTCTAAGTGGGCGGCAACAGCGAAACCAAGGCGAACCATCATTCCGCTACTATAACGTTTGACAGGGGTGTCAATATAGCGCTCACATCCACTAAAATCCACTATCTCGTCCAATTTTTTGCTGATTTCAGCCTTCGTCATACCGAGAATGGCACCGTTCATGTATATGTTCTCACGGCCTGTCATCTCGGGATGAAATCCGGTACCCACCTCCAACAAAGAGCCTATGCGCCCACGGGCACGAATGGTGCCGGTAGTAGGGGCCGTAACCTTGGAGAGAATCTTCAACAGAGTACTCTTTCCAGCGCCATTCTTACCGATAATGCCCACCACATCCCCCTGCTCTACCTTGAAGTCGATGTCGCGCAACGCCCACACATACTCACTATCTCCTTTGGTACTGCGGTCGTTGGTTTCTCCAACTGTCAAGAAAGGATCTTCCTTGTGGCGGATGTTCATCGTCCACCACCGCTGGAAATCTGCTTTAATCGTACCGCCCGAGACCAATCCCAGCCGATACATCTTGCTGATATTATTGAATTCTATTGCTGTCATTTGCTTTGTTTACCGTTTACGGTTTACATTTAGCGTTTAGGGGTTATGGTTGATAGTTTTTTTTATAATCGAGGAACGGAGGCCATTGAGCATTCTCGCCACAGTGTCTATCTGTGGCTGTATTGTTTCAATGATAAACGGACACCACCAACTTGCGCGATTCTTTCCAAGCATCAAGGTTTTCAAAGGCATACATAATCGGCTATATTGGCATGTTATTGGAAACAACAGTAAACGGTAAACGGTAAACAGTAAACGGTAAACAGAAAACCCTCGTCGTCTTTTATTTCCGATTGAGCTTCAAGAAATCTTCATAGGCCAGTCGGATGCCAGTCTCCAGTTCGGTCTTGTATCTCCAGCCAAGGCGGGTGGCCTTGCTCACATCGAGCAGTTTCCTTGGCGTACCATTGGGACGTGAGGCATCCCAAAGGATTTGCCCTTCATACCCCACCACCTTGGCCACCAACTCAGCCAACGATTTGATGGTTATCTCCTTGCCCGTACCGGCGTTGACGGTCTCGTTGCCGCTGTACGTATTCATCAGGAATACACAAAGCTCGGCCAAATCATCGACATAGAGAAATTCCCTCAGCGCACTGCCATCGCCCCAACAAGTGACGCTCTCGGTCCTCGCAATCTTGGCTTCATGGAAACGGCGTATCATGGCCGGTAGCACATGACTGTGCTCGGGATGATAGTTGTCGTTGGGGCCATAGAGGTTGGTCGGCATCACACTGATATAGTCGGTGCCATACTGACGATTCAGATACTCGCAATATTTCAACCCGCTAATCTTCGCCAAGGCATAAGCCTCGTTGGTGGGTTCCAACGCAGAGGTCAACAGACAACTCTCGGGCATAGGCTGTGGCGCAAGGCGGGGATAGATACAGCTGCTACCAAGAAATTCCAGCTTCTTCACCCCATTCTTCCATGCCGCATGGATGACGTTCATCTCCAGCGTCATGTTCTGATACATAAAATCCGCCAACGCTGCATTATTGGCGGCAATACCACCCACCTTGGCGGCGGCAAGAAACACATATTCGGGCCGTTCCTCGGCAAAGAACCGCTCCACATCCGCCTGACGGGTCAAATCCAACTCGGCATGTGTGCGCATCACAAGGTTATTATACCCCAATCGCTGCAACTCGCGCACAATGGCACTCCCCACCATCCCGCGGTGTCCTGCCACATATATCTTGGCACCTTTGTCCATCATTTCACAATTCCTTTCTCCAGATACTCTTCAAGATTCACCTTCACACGGGCGGCCGCATCATCGGCAGCCACTTTGCCCATATCATGCTTCACCATCAACCTCACCAGTTCAGCAAAAGGAGTTTTCTGGGGATTCCACCCCAACTTTGTGCGGGCCTTCTCTGGGTTGCCCAGTAGATTGACCACATCCGTGGGGCGGTAGAAGTCGGGGCTCACCTCGATAACCACCTTACCCGTCGCAACATCGATACCCTTCTCGTGGACGCCCTCTCCCTCGAAGCGCAATTCTATCCCTGCTTCGTGAAATGCCAACTGGCAGAATTCTCGCACCGAATGCTGCTCGCCGGTGGCCACCACATAGTCGTCGGGCTGCTCCTGTTGCAGCATAAGCCACATACACTCCACATAATCCTTGGCATACCCCCAGTCACGCAAACTGTCCAGATTGCCGAGCAGCAGTTTCTCTTGCTTGCCCTGTTTGATGCGGGCGGCAGCCAAAGTAATCTTGCGCGTCACAAATGTCTCACCCCGCCGTTCACTCTCATGGTTGAAAAGAATACCGTTGCAACAGAACATACCGTATGCATCGCGATACTCTTTGACAATCCAAAAGCCATAAAGTTTGGCCACGGCGTATGGACTGTATGGGTGGAACGGAGTCTGCTCATCCTGTGGCACAGCCTCCACCCGTCCGTAAAGCTCCGATGTGGAAGCATGGTAGATACGGCAGCTGTCGGCCAATCCGCACAACCGAACAGACTCCAAAATGCGTAACGTACCCGTGGCGTCGACATTGGCGGTATACTCCGGTGCGTCGAAACTCACCTGCACATGACTCTGTGCCGCCAGATTGTATATCTCGTCAGGACGGACTAGGGACAACACCTGCATGATACTCATCGAATCGCCAAGGTCCCCGTAATGCAGGTGAAACCTCTCATGCCCTTCCAAGTGAGCTATACGCTCGCGGTAGTCCACCGAACTGCGTCTGATGATACCGTGCACGTCGTATCCTTTATGGAGCAGGAACTCCGCAAGAAAACTGCCGTCCTGCCCTGTGATGCCTGTAATAAGCGCTTTTTTCATTCAGTTATGAAAATATGTTTGCTGGTTAAGATACTATATATTGGTGTGGGTAAGCATGGAAAGCACTCGCTGACATAAAGCCCACGCCCATGGGTCGGTAAAAACCAGCTTGTGTTTCCATCGGTTGCGGCAGAAGGTTCTGAACGCACCCTCTTCCGTGGGTTTCTGGAACAGGTCATCATACACCCGCTGCGCCACCGTCCCCATCCGTTCATCCTCCGCTGCGACGCCATCAGGACAATAGTAATGCAGTTTCACGGAGATGATTTCCTGAATGGCGTCATAGAACTGTTCCATCCCGTATTTGCGGCACATTGTCCGCACCGCCTGCCAGGCCACCTTGTCGCCATATCGGCGGACGAACTGCATCCAGTCGCACAGGTGTCTCACCCCGATGCGGTCTACCGCAAAATGACAGGCCGTATGGCGAAGGAGGAACAAGGCGTCGAACGTCGGTGTGCCGAAATGCTTCAGCATCTCACGCTCATAACGCGCGTTGGAGCGGTACTTGTAGTGGTTCAACAGGTGATAGTGGTTTTCCACCTGTTCTCCCTCCACCCTGTAACGGGTGTGGTGGTGGTGGTCGTGTTCAATCTTGGCTCCCAGCCGCTGACACGCCAACGCATCGGCTTGCTTCCACTGGTCACCCTGATAGATGTCTATATCGTTGTAGCCGCGCAATTGTGGTTTGGGGTAGCAGGCACTCAGTTGGTCCCCCTTCAACACGTATGTATCAATCCCTTCCTGCTTGAAGAACGCTACCAATTGCCGGGTCACCGCATGTTTATGTAGCGCCCCCTCTATCGTCCTTTGGCACTCCGCCTTCCAGTATATTCTTGTCGGCTTCGGAGGATGCACCTCCTCGGGCATTTGCGCAATACCATCCCATGCCAAAGCCGCCACATTCTGCCGTTGGGCTTCGCCGAAAAGGGTTTCCCACGCCTCTGCCGTCAGCGGCGCGAAACAATCTGTCGCGGGTGGCTCACCGCACAAGGCGGAACGCAGCAATGCAAACAAAAGCCCGTCTGTTGTTTCCATAAGGAATTAGAAACTGGTTGAATTTAATTGATGAATTTTGTTATACAGCACGGCGAGCAGATTTGTCTTCTTTTTGAGGGAACCATGGGGGGCCATTGTGGCCGAGAAAAGGAGGGAAAGATGCCGTTTTGATGTGTTAAGAAAAACATTGGATTAATTTCAAACAGTTTCTTAGACTGTATCCATAAACGACCGCTGCACCTTGTTGAACACTACGATACCTAGGCACAGCAGCACTACCATAAATCCAAAACTATACGCCAACCAGCCCCAGCCCACAAATTCGCCGGCACCCAACACGCCATACTTGAAAGTTTCAAGCACTGGTGTAACGGGATTGAGACACATCAACGTGTGCAAGTTGAGTCCTGCCACCACACGTCCCTTCACCAGACTGAGCGGATAAACAATAGGGGTGGCATACATCCACAACGATACCACGAAGTTAAAGAGTATCTGCAAGTCACGGTACTTGGTGGTCATACTCGATATCAAGATGCCAAATCCCAGTGCCAGACCCGCCATCATCACCACCAGCAGCGGGAACAACAATGAATACCAGTTAGGCTCGGCGACACATCCCACGAAAGCATATACCACGTACACTATCACAAACAGCAACAACTGTATGCTAAAGCGAACCAGATTGCTTGTCACCGTGGCCAATGGTACCAGCAGCCGGGGGAAATAGACCTTGCCAAAGATGCCGGCATTGTCCACGAACGTGTTGGATGTCCGCGTGAGGCAGTCCGAGAAATACTGCCACATGCAGGTACCTGCCAGATAGAACAGCGGCTGCGGCACCCCATCGGTGGCGATACCGGCAATGCCGCCGAACACCAGCATATACATCAATACCGTGAAGATGGGTTGGATAAAAAACCATGCCGGCCCGAGGACGGTCTGCTTGTATTGAGTGGTGATATTGCGCTTGACGAAAAGTGTCAGCAGGTCACGATAGTCCCACACCTCGCGGAGGTTTACCTCCAGAAGTTTGTTACGGGGCTTGATGACGGTGGTCCATTCCTCGTTCGAGGAGAGTTCCTTGGCGGCGGTGTCGCCGGTATGGGGCAATGGGGTGTCGGTCATAAGTTCAGTTTACTGGCTCTTCTTGTGCTTGAAGAGGATATTTTTCACAATGCCAAAGAAATAGCGTATATCCGTCCGGACTGGATGCGCCAGGTAGGCCTCTAAATAACGGCGCTCCGAATCCTGGATTTCCTCCAGCGACTCCGGCGTATGCTCTTCGTAATAGAACGGTGGCAACAGTCCCGGCTTGACGCGGATGCGCAACTGCTGCATCTCGGGCGTGTACAACCCGTAGTACTGACGTGACAAGGGGCGCACCCCTACCAGCTTCATCTGTCCTTTCAGCACATTCATGACCATCGGGAGCTCGTCAAGCCACAGCGACCGGAGCAACTTCCCCCACGAGTTCACGCGGTAGTCGTCAGAGAATTTCCCCTTCTCTTGCAGTCCGTTATGGGCGTATATGTAACCTTGAATATACTCGCTGTACGGGTGCATCGTCCGGAACTTGTACACCCCTATCATCTCTCCGCCTTTGCCCACACGGTTCAGCCTGACAATGGGGCCTTCGCTAGGCACATCGCCACGCATCGGTTCCTTCACCTTGTGCAACAACAGGAAATAGTCGCCCTGACGAAACTCCTCGTCCAGCACCTCGAACCCCGCCCGGTAGGCACGGCCAATCACCTCCACACGATGCATCGTGCGGTTCTTTCCCTTGGTAATGCCGAAATATATCTTCTGCAAGCCATGCACCCTCGGGCAAACTCTGTGCCACAAGTAGTGGAAGAAATACACCACCCAATTCAGTCCCGGCGGGAAATCCTTCAACACAGTCTCCTTCTTCAGCTGCGCCGTGCGAGCGTTGCACCACATATAGCCCCCCATTTCCAGCTTCTGGTTGCAAGTATACAGGAACTGGTCCAGATAGATGATGGTGTTCAGCGGACGTTTCACCACCAGGTTCTTCAACGTCTTGCGCCAAAAGACATGCTGCAGCATCGCCGATGACGAGACTTCAATCTCCGCAAAACCCGTCTTCTCCGAGAATTCTTGTCGATGGGATTTCATCCACTGCAAACACATCTTCAGCGACAGGGGCTTCATCTCACTAAACAATTGCTGCATCTCATCGTCTTCAATGCGCCGCGACACCTCCTCATGGGGGATGTTGGCCACATTCTTGTGCCCTACCTCGTCATAATTCAATCCGCTCTCATACTGCAGCGGGAACAATGGTTTTCTCATCTGTATTCCTCTCCATTCTCCACCCTTTCCAGCATATCGGGGTGGATATACGTGGTGGCCACCGCCACGATGCCGTGTAGGCTCACCACAACTCGGCGGTCTTTTTTGATGCGCTTCACATAGCCTTCTATGCCTTTGAAGGGGCCAGCCGTGACACGAACCCGCTCACCCTGGTGGTACTCGGGCTTATCATCGCCCAGATATAGCAGTCCTTTCTCGCCCGACGAGGTGACAATCATAAAGATGTGCATCTCGTGCTCCGGTATAACCGTCGGACGGTGGCTCTCGTGGCTGCCATAGAACATCATCTTGCCAAAATACTCCTGCGACAGCCGGTCTACATATCCCTCGTCAGTGTCCACAAACAACAACGAACCGATCACCTCCCGAGGGGGCAAGTAATACCGCACACCCTCCTCCGTGAAACGTTTCACAAGGGGCGCCGTCCGATTGAAAAAAACACGCGCTGCGTACCAGGACATGGCAGGTATATTTGGTTTTCGCGGCAGATAAAGGTTCAACTCCTCCCCTACCCAATGGCAAGGAGGGGTAAAAAGGGCATGTAGGTACAATACCCCACTCGACGGATGCTCCTATCCAAGAACATTATACGCCGCCCTTTTCGCGAGAGAACACTATCTATCGCAAGATGCAAATTTACATTTTTTTTAGAAAATAATATAAAAAACGCCCGAAAATAATTTACATTGCTCGCAAGCCGACTTCGTCTACGCCACTGCACTTCACCTGAAAGCAAGCTTTCCCAGAATGCGGGGGCTGGATTGCTCCTTCCAGTCGCGATCCAGTGGAGGAGGACTTTACCAAAATCAAACAGGCAGTCCGCCAAAGCGGTACTTGTTTTATATGTTGCCCACCTGCATGCAAGCAAGCTTTCCCAGAATGCGGAGGGCTGGATTGCTCGCTGCGCTCGCGATCCATTGAGAGGAGGCTTTACCAAAATCAAAAATGGCAGACTCCTGCGGAGACTCTGCTTTTTTATTTGCAAATGTATAGGAAAACCTGTTTTCCACACATCCACAAATAAAAAACAGGTTGCGATTGCAACCTGCCTTTTTGATTTTGGTAGGCTCAACCGTTATCTTTTCGCACCAATTTCTTGAAGATTTGGAGAAGTTGTGGAACCTACGGCATCTAATACCCGACCCAACGAAACCCATTCTGCCACCCAATATGACCTCAAAGAATGGGAACCGCAGATAATTAGATGCACGATTGTCCTGTTTGTCAAAAGGACTATTTATATATGTTTGGGAGAATATGGGGTGATGCTTTTTTATTCGTCTGTTCAAGTGTCGCCCCAACCCATCCCTAAAGAAAAAAGAACAGACGGAAAACAAAATAATTAATAAAATGAACAGACGACATGTTGAACAGCACAAACGATTTCAGCGGAATTTTCATTCCGAGCGAGATTGCAGTAGACCAGTCCCTGAGCTGGAACGAGAAAGCGGTCTACAGTATTTTCCACTATTTTACATTTAGAGGTGAGCTACATTGCTGCAAGCTGACAAATGAGAGCATAGCCCAACGCCTTGGCATAGGCTGTGTCCGTACATTAAGAAGGATTAAATCCGACCTGTCCCACAAGGGGCTTATTTCCATAAGAGGGATAACGGTGACAGCATTGAAAGAGTTTTCCACAAAGACAATTTTGTCCCCCACAAACAAGGACACCCTTGACCTTTCAGAGGGGACAGAAATGGTATCTAAAGAGGACACTTCTGACCTCATCGAAGAGGACACGATAGACCCACATAATAAGAAGGACAATAAGACAAAAGAAGAACTATTCAGAGGAGAGAGTGAAAGCATCTTGATGGAATCTACAGACCAGCCTGACTCTCTCTCCGATTCCCAAGTCGCTCCGCTCCCCCAATCCCCTTTTGATGATATTGGAGACAACTCCGTTGTCTATATGCCTTGCAATGCCAAGTACACAAACAGAAAGGATTTTTGGGAAGCGTGGCACTCGTTCAAGGATGGGAACAACACAAAAGACAACCTCCAAGACTTACTGGAAAACGCACGTTCTCTTGGCATACAAAGCGACCTCGCCGTTGAGTATGGGCGCACGAAGGGCAATGCGAATACACCAAAGACAACTGGAAATACCCCTTGGGTGAGACTGGCAGACAACATAGAGTACAACCTTGTTGTATCACCGAACTTCGATATCTCCAAGGAATACAGACCTGTACATCAGGAAGTGTTTGGGAAAGAACAGGCTATTCAATACGCTCAAAATGCCTCAGAACTGCTCCGCGTCAGTGAAGTAAGAAGCCCCCAGTACACAGCAACTTATCTCAAAGCATATCTGTTAGAATTTAGAACCCTAATTGCCTCGCTATGGCCTGACAGCGACAATATCAAGCGTGACCAGATTGCTATTCGTGTTTGGAACCGCTGCGTCTCGGACAAATACCAAATTGACACTCTTTGTGGTGTGCGTCCATAACCACCCACATAGGACAAACGGGAATAACCATCAAAACAACACACTGACAAAACAATCGGTTTGTTGGTGTGTTTCTGTTGTGTTTGATACTACACGATGAAAACCAACGTGTTGTTGTAATAAAATTCAAAATAATCCGTTATATTTTTGACCGTTAGGAAGTCAAAAAACTAAAACTGTCAAATAATTCAAGAAAGTCTGCCACGACAGCAAGTTAGGCTCCGAAATATGAACATCAAAAAAGTCAAAGATTATTATGA